>JAZRXD010000077.1:0-16756 GCA_045600045.1 Bacteroidales bacterium | reverse complement strand
TCGGTTTCCCCGCATACGGAACTTATGGTGAAGTTGATTGTAAGGAACCGACAAAAAATGGTCATAAGTTTGATTATTTTGAGTTGTTGGATGGAACTTCTCAAATAAATGAATTAAAATTAAAAAGAGCACAGATGTTAGACTCATATAAGAAAGAATATGAAAAGCAGATAGAGTTTGCAAAAAACTTGAAATGTTTGGAATGTATTATTACAAATTATAAAAAGTAATGACGATGTTCCAATCTTTTTATCGAAAAAATGATTTACCCCAAATGATTAAGTGAGATTTCTCGCTTCGCTCGAAATGACGGGCGTCTCTCATAGAAAGGAAAGGTGAAGAAGGGGAAAATGCGCAGCATTTTCCCCTTCTTCACCTTTTGTCACCCATCAAGGCACCGTCATGTCGAACGGAGCGAAGCGGAGAGAGACATCTCATCACAGAAAATTATACAATCTTCAAATTTTTTCTATCTTTGAACTCCAAACAATTTTGATTATGAAATTTTTCCGTTACATATTGCCTATAGTTTTTCTGTTTCTTTCTTTTTTGGTAGTAGGACAGACAATTACGACATATTATCCCAAGGTTGATAGACAAAGTCATGATTACATACATATTATGAAAGTTGTTGTGGAGCCAAACCAGGTCTATGTGGTATTCAGATACAACGTGTTGGGAAACGACAAAGTCGGAATGGGTTCGCAAACCAGTTTGCGTTGCGGTTCGTTTATAAGTACCATACAGCATTTTGGCATACTTTCCGACAGCATTCAACGTGAGTTGCCGTTTGATAAATGGATTTCCCTTAATGCTCCAGAAAATGTACAATATGCAAGTAAACCGTTTATTTATGTAGATGAGAATGGTGAAAAATGGAACGCGCGTTCGTATGATTTTTTTATGGTGTTTCCTGGAAAATTACCAGAATATGCACGTAAGATTTCTATATATGAAAATGCGGAGTCGTTTTATGGAAGCAATGGTTCCAATCCTTTTAATTGGGAAGGAATTCACATAAACAATTTGCATCCAGAAGAAGAATGGTGACGAAGAAATAACCTATAAAAAAATAAATGGAACGATGAAACGAATTTGCTTTTTCTTCCTATTGGTACTTGCGAATTTCTATTCTTTCGCTCAAGTTGACTCTTTCCGTCCAGTCTATGACGAAGAAAAACAGGATTTTTTAATATGCACTACGGCAGTGGCGCAGATGGACAATGACGGCAATTCCCATTGGGACGAGTTGTATCAGCCAAACGGGATTTTGGAACTTGGCATATCGTTGCCTGTAAATATTTATTTATCAAAACAAATTTATAATTTTGTACTATAAAAAGTGTAAGATAGTGAATATCAAAGATAAAATAGAATATTTTTTAATGTTACTTGAATTGTTTGCCCAAAAATACAATTTAAGTTGCGAGCAAGCATATTCATATATTAGCAAGTATAATGGTGTGGAATATGTGGAACAACAATATAATATTCTCCATACACTGTCTTTTCCCGATATGGTTGAGAGTTTGTCGGCATTTTGTAAACGTAATGGAGGAAATTTGTAATGAAATTGTTTCATGGTTCAAATATGAATATTGAAAAAATAGATTTGCAAAAATCAAAACCAAGTAAAGACTTTGGACGAGCGTTCTATTTGTCTGCCGAGGAAGAACAAGCGAAGGAAATGGCTGATTATAAAGTATCTACATTTGGTGGAAAATGTGTGGTAAATACGTACGAATGTGCAGATGAGATATTGCAAGATTCCTCGTTACAAATAAAGACCTTTGCGGATTATTCTACTGAATGGGCAAAATTTATTTTTGCTAATCGTGATAATAATCAAGATGCAAATATTCATGATTTTGACATTGTTTATGGACCAATTGCAAATGATAGAGTTGGTCGACAAATAATGAATCTAAAAGAGGGATATATTTCTTTTGAGGAATTTATGCAACGCTTGCAATTTATGAAAGGAATAACTTTTCAATATGCGTTTTGCACAGAAAAAGCAATTTCAAAATTGAAGAAGATATGAATGTTTCCGAAAAAGATTTCAAATTTATGGTTGAAAATCAAACAACTAACGTAATTGCAATGTTGGTTGACGAAAAACATTTAACCATGCACGAAGCAATGAACATTTGGTTTAATTCCGAAACACGTAAACGTCTAAACAACCCAAAAACAGGACTTTATTTTCAAAGTCCGAATTATGTATTTTCTTTTCTAAAAGAAGAATTGGATTAAAAAAAACTCAAACTTTCATATTATTATTTGAATGTATGAAATCAAAACTCGCATTCATAGCAATTTTTCTCATTCTTGGTTTTGCAGGTTTTTGCCAAGAAGCAGTGGATTTAGGTCTTTCTGTGAAATGGGCAACGTGCAATGTTGGAGCAAATACACCCGAAGAATATGGGGAATACTATACATTTAAGAAAGCACAAAAATTATCAAATTCAGAATGGCGAGTGCCAACCATAGAAGAGATGGAAGAATTGGTAAAAAATTGTGATTATAAATGGACAACTCAAAATGGAGTTAATGGCGGTTTATTCACAAGTAAAACAAATGGCAACTCCATATTTCTTCCTGCTACTGGCTACCGCGACGGTTCGGGTGTTAGCGGTGTTGGTTCCTACGGGAACTTCTGGTCTTCGTCTGTGAGCAAAAACGGCAGTGCTTACTATCTGGACATCCTCAGCGACAATGCTTACGTGTGCTACTACGACCGCCGCAAGTACGGGCACTCTGTGCGTCTTGTTAAAGATGTAAAAAATAAAAAACGATGAAAAGAGTAGAGTCAATTCACAAATCTTTTTTTGAAAAAATATCGGAATTATGCACGTTAATCGTGTAAAAACTTTTCTTGTACTTTCTTTCGTTGTAGAAAGAAAGTGACATAGAATATTTACAAGACGGAAGTGCATAATTCCGAAAAATTTTGATATTGGGTTCAGAAGATTGGTTCGTTATGATTTTTTGTAATTTATTAACGACAATGATGTAAATCATTGTCATATTTTTTCTATTTTGTGAAACTTTTCATAATAAAAAAATGTCTATAGTATAGTGTAGTTTTTACACTATGTATTATATTTGCAGTCTATTAGTTAGAAGAATGAAGAAGAAACTTTATATAATTTTCATATACATACTTTTTTCTACAATATCCACTATTTACGCGCAAACTTCCGCAAATTGGAACTTGGTATGGCGCGAAGATTTTGGTATTGCCGAAGACACGGTGTTAAAAGATTTCCCTGATCCCTCAATGAGAGTGGAAGGCCATAAATTTGCAGGACGTTGTACTTCGGTAAACGATGGATACTACGCTATAGCAAACAGTACAAAATGGGCGGTGCAACGTTGGAAAGAATGCAATGTAAATGACAATTGGTTTGCATCGGCACGAGACCACACGGGCAATGATAAAGGCTGTATGTTAATTGTGAATGTTGGAAGTGCGGGAAAAGGAGAGGAAATTTATCGTCAGGATATAAATTTTAAACTTTGTAGCGAAAGAAGATATAAATTCACAATTTTTGCCGCGAGTATCACAGGTTTCAGACCCGAGAGTTTGGCCGATCTTACAATGCAAATTGTAAACAAAACAACCGGTGATGTTATAGCTCAAAAGAAAACAGATACAATTGCTTTGTGGGCAGGAACCGACATTTACGGAAATTGGACAGACAGTCCATTTGCAGAACGAGAATGGCAAGAATATTCCGTTGAATTTACAGCAAATGATGGTGATGAAATTTCACTTTTAGTATTGAATCATTCTCCGTCGGGAAGTGGAAACGATTTTGTTATTGACGATATATCTCTTTATCGTGCAGATCAATATAAAATTCCGGAAGGGCTGATTTCAACAAACGTAATTTCAAGCGAGAGTACTCAGTATGCTGGAACATGTACTTATAGTGCGGGATTTACAGTTCCTGCAGATGCTGTTTCAACATGGAAGATGTTGTATTCTGTACCTTACTATGTTTGGCAAAAATCAACTGATGACGGTTTGACGTGGACTACGATGACCGAATATAGCGGAGCGAATAAATCCAGCATTTTGATGGGAAATTTGGATATTTCAGTTCCCGAAGTATATCGAGTTGTAACAAGTGGTGGATTAACCGAATCCGAAGCAAAAACACGTACGGAATATATTGCTGAACATGGAGGACCAGCACCTGCTGATGCGTGTGCATATTATTCAGTTTCGAATATATTGGCAGGAGTTCCACCTGAACCAGATTGCTCGTATAAAGAAAATTTGAAAACGATTTGGAAGGAAGATTTTGGAGTTATAGATAACTCTTTATTTCGTGAAAATCCTGTTGTTAGCTTAAATCCATATACGACAAAAGGAAATGAATTCAAGGGTAACGATTATGTTATATCCAGCGATCCGTATACGGCAGTGGGAAGTCAAAAGAATCCGACGTGTTATTACGATTGTGACCAACGAAAATTATCAGATTATGGTGTTCCTTTGTCAAACGATGCGGTATTATACACTCGTCTTTTAAGCGGAAAGGAATCTGTTGTATTGGAAAAGGTATTAACAGGTCCGTTCTGTAATTGCAAAAATTATATATTTTCATTCAAGACGCTTACTATGAGTTCATGGACCGATATGAAATATACGGTGGAGATAAAAGATGCGTCGAATTCTCTGTTGCTTTCCGAAGATATTTCTCTTGGAGGTACTGACTCTCCGAGATGGAAATCATTCCAGTATCCATTTTCATTGCCGTTTGGCTATACTGGGAAAATAACAATCCAGTTAAAATACAAAGGAAATCAGAATTGGAATGTTCCTGTTGCTTTCGACGATTTTCGAGTTTCTGTCTGTCAAGAAACAGTTCCTCAAGCAACGTTATATCTTGATGATTCAAAAAACACTCGTTATATCGGAGGTTTCGATTGCGAAGTAACACCTCCGCATATTGCAAATCTTACTGATATAGATGAATGGATAAGCGACTATCCGAATTATGGTTACGTTTGGCAAATGTCGCGTGACGGTGTTTCGTGGACAACAATTCCCGAAAACAATCAAGCTCATTATTGCGAGGATTTGGAAGATGGAGAAACTTTTTATCGTGTAGTGCTTGGCGAAACTAAAGCTGTAGCCCAACAAGTTGCTGCAAATGGAAAACCAACAGATCCTTGCTCGGTGTTCTTTATAACCAATTCGGTTGGTTTGAATTGTAAAGGTGTTACGTGCGACAAACCAGCCATGGTTGAAATTATTTCATCCGATACCGACAAAGTTCTTTGTCCTGATGGTTCTACAACACTATCGATTTCGGAAAAATCTACGGTAACGGGAACTTTCGATTATTTATGGTTTAAAGATGCTATTGGCGATGACGGCGATGCAGTGGAATTGGGAAATGACAACGCATCAACAACGTCTGTTGCGTATGGCGAAGAAGGAAAATATATTCTGTTGGTCCGCGATGCAACACAACCAACTTTAGAAAAATGTTGGCAAACTGCGGAAATTTTAATTACTGCAAAAGGAAATCCTTCGGTAACTCTTTCTGGTTCTGATGAATATTGCTTTGGTGAAACAGTTTCGCCAGCAACTTTCTCGTTCGAAGGTAACGGCTCGTTCACTTTTTCGTATAGCGATGGAACGACAACTTATTCGGATGTTGTTTGTTCAACCGATACGTATAATCCGGCAACACCGTCAACAATTTCAACTTCGGTTTATACGATTTCGGAATTGAGCGACGAATATTGTTCGATTTCGAATCCAACAGGAACGGTAACAATAAAGATAAAACCCGTTCCGTCGGCTGTAGCTTCTAATAATGGACCGAAATGTGAAGATTTGTCAGAAACAATAACACTTTCAGGAAGTTCCGACCAAGCGTTGGCAACGTACGAATGGACAGGACCAAATAGTTTTTCATCAAAAATTGCTAATCCTGTTTTGTCGTCAATCTCACCAGAAATGTCGGGTGAATACTCTCTCACTGTTTCGTTGGATGGATGTTCAAGTACGGAAACTACTGATGTGGAGGTTTATGAAGGATCTACTATTTCGTTGTTTTCTTCTGATGGATTTTTAGATCCAGTGAATCTCGTTAGTTGTAGTGGCGACGAGTTGAAGTTTACAGTTTCGTTCGATGGCGGAAATCCTGGTGTGGCAACTTGGACAATCGATGGAAAAAAACAAACTCAAAATCTTACAAGCGGAAAAACCGAAATCACATTCAAAAAAGATGTGACAAGTGCGGAAACTATTGATTTATTGTTGGAATATGAGAATGCTGCAGGTTGTAAATCTTCGCGGACTATCAGTAAAACATTTACAATCAATCCGATTCCTTCGGCTCCGATAGTAACAAATTTAAGTATTTGCGAGGGTGCTTCGTCGTCGGCATTGACTGCAACTGCTGCAGGAACGTTGTCATGGTTCAATACGGCGGATAATGACGAGGAACCGTTGTCGGCGGCTCCAGTTCCAAATACGTCGTCAATAGGAGAAACAGACTATTACGTCAGTCAGATTGTTGATGGATGCGAAAGCGAGCGTGCGAAAATCGTTGTAAATGTATCGTCATTGCCAAAACCAGTCATTTCGGTTAGCAAGAACGAAATCTGTTACGATGTTGACGCAATTTCATTGAGTTTGGACAAAACATATAATTCCCAAACGTGGACTTGTACACCATCGAATGTATTGAGTTCGTTGTCTTCAAGTTCTCCTACAATTGCCAAAACAACAACTCCCGACACCTACAGTATTGGTGTTACGGTTACAGATGGAAATGGTTGCTCTGCAACGGCAAAAAAAACAGAAACAATAACAATTCATCCAAAACCAACTGTTTCGATAGCCGTTGATGATACGCAAATTTGTAATCTTACATCAACTGGATTGACAGCAATGGTAAGCGAACCTGATGGATTCGGAGAATGGACAAATGCCGACAAAACTGCGGGTTCGGAAACTTCTGCGACATTCACGGCTACAAGCACAGGTCTGGAAAAAATACAATATGTTTATACCAGTAAATTTGACTGTAAAAGTAATATAGCCGAAAAGTCTATTTTGGTCAATCCGATTCCGCAAGCACCGACAACTCGAAATTTAAAATATTGTAAAGATGCTACAGATGTTACGGAATTAACAGCAACAGCTACAGGAACATTAACTTGGTTCGATGCCGACAAAGTAGAACTTTCGGGAACCCCAACACCAAGTACAGCAGTAGCGACCACAATTACGTATTACGTTAAACAAACGGATCAAGGTTGTTCGAGTGATTTCTCTCAATTGGATGTCGTTGTCAATCCTTTGCCGGAACCTGTCATTTCTGCAGATAACACAACAGTTTGCAAGGGAACGCCTATTTCGTTAGGTTTGAATGGCGTGACATATAAGTCGCAACAATGGTCTTATTCTCCGTCAACTTCCAATGTGTTGTCATCGATAACCGATGCGGCTCCAACTTTGTTGGGAACAGTTGCTGCCGATACCTATACTATAGGTGTTGTTGTTGTTGATGCAAATAATTGTAGTAATTCAACGGCAGTGACAAAAGAAATATTGGTGAATCCAATTCCTACAGCAACTATTTCTATTGATTCAAAAGTATGTGTTGATGGAGAAAAGAAAACGGCGACAGTTGTGTCGGTTACACCAGAAGGTGGTATAGGTACATTCAGTGTTGATGGAACTGGGAAAATCGATGCCGTTACGGGAGAATTCGATCCTAAAGCTTCGGGAACAGGTACATATACAATTTCGTACGATTATACGAGTCCGTTGTCGAATGGAGGTTGTACAAGTGCAATTCCGGCAACAACAACTATTCGTGTTTTGGATAAACCAACGGTATCTGTTTATCCAACTGTTACAGGAAGAAATTACGCATGCGAAAGCGGAACAAATAATGAAGATGTGTTGTTGACAACAAACGTCAATCCTATTGGTGGAACTGTAGAATATTCTTGTGAGACTACCACTATTGACGAAACAACAGGAACGCTTACGCCAACATCGTCAAACAAAGGAACACATACAATTGTTGCGACTTATACAGATTTGGATGGTTGTGTTAATCAATCATCTATCGATGTTACGGTGTATTCATTGCCGGAAGTTTCGTTTTCTCCTACAATGCAGACAGAAATTTGTTTTGAATCAGCTCCAATAACTTTGGATGTGTCGCCAACAACTTCCGGAACAGGATTGTTTAGCGGCGCGGTTACATCGAGCACGTTTGATCCTGATGCTGTGGGTCCTGGGGCAAATCAAAAAATAACATATACGTTCACCGATAATCATGGTTGTACGAATTCCGCACAACATTTTATGACAGTTATAAAAGTTCCGAAACCTTCGGTTGATGGTGGAAATAGCAAAATGATTATTCGGGGCTCCGATGGAGAATTGTCGAGCGAACCAAATTTAACTGCTGTTGTTTCGACCGCAGGCGACGGCATAATTTGGGAACCTGGAACAGCACGGGAAACGACGGATATGACATTCGTCACAGGATTGACAAATTTGAGCGAGGCGAAAAGCTATGAATTTACGTTGGTCGAAACCCACAAACTTGCTACTGAAACGTGTGTGAGCGATCCAACAACGGCAACAGTTGTAATCTCCGATTGTCAGGCAAAAACACCATTGGTTGACGACCAAGATCTTTGTCTTGATACAAAAAAACTTACGAAATCTCTTACAATCAAAGCGACACCACAAGAAGGAACAGTGGCGGCAGGAAATAAAATCTCTTGGTTTACGGAAAATCCTGTCGGAAAAACCGATGCAGGAATTGCCGACATTTTGGATAATAACGCAACATTGAAATATACTGATTATGATGTAAGTGTTCCGTCGGTCAAGACTATTTATGTTGCCGAATACGATGGTACGGAAGGTTGTTGGTCGGGTGGACGTCCTGTTGTGATTCGTGTTTGGGATGTGCCGGTTGTTAAAATAATAGCACCAGAGTCGGTTTGTAGTAAAGATGGTGTTGTGCCTATAGCTCTTTCCCACGCAACAGGAACTTTGCAGTGCGTTACCGGTTCTGGTTTGGATGTTGACAAACGCGAATGGAATCCGAATTATGCAGGAAATCCTAATCCTAAGGTTTCTGTAATGATGAAATATTCTTTGGAAGAAGTTCATGGAAAAACAACTTGTAAAAGTCAGGATACGAAAACGATTGTAGCGCACTTTATGGAGAAACCAATTGCGACAGATAAAACTTGGTTGATTGGCGATGTGGCAAATATTCCTGCTGATTTTATGACTGCGGAATTGTCGTCAACTGGAAAAACAATAACATGGTATGCCGATATTTTACGTACTACGGTTTTGAATGAAGATGGCACAACTTCGTTCACACCTGTTGTTTCTGCCGAGGAATTAGAAGGGAAAACAGCCTATGTTAAATCGTATTGGGTAACTCAAACCGATGAATTCGGCTGCGAAAGCGATCCGTTGGAAGTTAAATTGAATTTGGTTGAATGTCCGTGGATAGCTCCTGAGGTAGTTCCTGTTGTTGCCTGTCAAAATGATGCTTCTATTGCAGATTTGTCGGCACAAATTACCGATGAATCTATTGCAACAATGGCTACCGATGGCGAAATTACGAAATGGATTTGGTACGATTCGTATCTATCAAATCCACAAGAACTAGCCGACAATAGCCAATCAAGTACGTTTGGTCATGGAATAACTACCGACAATGCTTCAACATCTTTGTTCTATGTGAGTTATGTGGCAAAAGTTGCTATGGCTAACGACAGAGAATGTGAAAGTCCGAAAACTCCGGTTTTGGTAACGGTAAATCCTGCTCCAAAAATCGAATTATCGCCATCTACTATTTGTTACGGCGACAGCAAAGTTGTTGATGCATTGATTAACGACACGAAATCAACGTTGGTGAGCAACGGAACGTGGGCTTGGAGTATTGATGGAAAAACAGGAGGAATTGATGCTCATACGGGTAATATTCAATCTAATTTTGAAAACGACGAAAGCGACCATACATACACTGTAACATTGAGTTATACTGACGTAAAGAACTGTACGAACGAACAATCCGTTGATGTGTTTGTGGAATATGTTGAAAAGCCAACAGTAGAAAACGGTGGCTTCGCAGGACTTGTTACAGCTCCAGCTGCAACTGTATCGATTTCAGTATCTGATTCTGATAAAGAAACCAATGCAAAATTCTATTGGTACGACGACGAAACTGATTTGACAGATTTATACAATTCGTCGGATATTTTGTTCGAAACAGGCTTGAATCCTGCCGAAAAAATCGAAAAATCATATTGGGTAAGTAAAAAGATAGGCGAATGTGAAAGTGAACGTTCCGAAGCGTTTGTTCAAATCGTTGATTGTCCGTTTGGTAAACCTTTGGTTTCGGGACAAACAATTTGTTCGTCGAGCGAAATGCTACAACCACTTACGGCTTCAACTATTGAAACAACGCCAACAAAATGGGTTTGGTATGATGAGTCAGGACAAAAAATTGCAGATGCGAGCGATGCCACGTACAATCATTCTGTTTCAAATTCCGAAGTAAAAACCACGAAGTTCTATGTGAGCTATATTGCAGTGGAACCAATTAGTGGCGAAGAATGTGAAAGTGCAAAATCCGATGTCGCTATAGAAATTCTTCCGTTGCCGGAAATCAGTTTGGAAAATCGTTCGGTTTGTTATGACGACGGCGATATAACAATGATGGTTTCGAATATTGATTATCATAGAAATGGAGAAGGTTCCGGTTCTTGGCAAATGCAAAATCAGCCAGGCATTATCAATGCAACTTCGGGAAGTTTGAGGTCTGATTTTAATTCCTCTGTTTCAAAAACAGAGGATTACACGATTGTGTACACGTATGTCGATGGTAAAAATTGTTCAAATTCGGAATCAGTAACATTAACTGTTCAATTTGTTCCTGAACCAACAGTTACAAATCATTATTCGTATTCCGTTGATAATGAAAAAGTGATTCTTGACGCGATAAACCTTGAAACGGACGCTTCTGTTAAATGGTACGCTTCGCTTGACGATGCCCGCGTGCTTTCAAATAATAGTCAATATATTACAAATGATAATGGTTCTGTTGAAATCAGCAAGGAATATTTTGCATCGCAAATTGTTAACGGATGTGAAAGCCAACGTGCTTCGGCTATTGTTGAAATTATTCCATGTCCGGTACCAAACGTCTTTGTTGAAGTAAACGATATTTGTGTATATGACGAAGCTCCGGAAATGACATTTACTCTTGGTTCGTGGTTGAATCGTAACGAAAAATCAGTTGTCAATGTCTATGACGAAAATATGGTGTTGCTACAGATTGTTGATGTTGCTAATTTGTTGTACACACCAATGGTAAATGGCGCGGGGAAATATGTGTACTTCGTTGAAGAATATAATTCTCAGCCGAACAATTTAATAGCAACTGGTTGTGCAAGTAAATCACCTACCAAAGTTTCGTTTGAAGTGAAAGAGCCAATTGCTCCGTCATTAAAGGTTGGCGATGCGGTTTGTTATGGCGATGGCGTTACACCAACAATGTCGGGAATCGGAATGGGTGAAATTTTATGGTTTGAGGAAAATCCAGAAGACTATTATACAAACAAATCGATTGAACCAAATGGGACAGGCGTTGTGTATAATCCGTTTGATTTGGATGCCGGTACACATACGGTTTGGGCGTTGTTGAACGAAGATGGGTGTTATAGTAAAGTTGTTACTGCGGAATATACAATCAAGCCAAAACCTGAAGCACCTGGAACCGAAGGTTGTGAGGCTTGTTATAATCGAACAATTTCGGATTGTGCTGTTTCTGTAACGACCGATTTATCAGAAAATTCATTCGTCACTTGGTATGCCGATGCTGATAAAAAAGGTTCGAAATTGTCTATGAGCAAATCATTCAAACCGTATGTACAAAATCCGGGAACATATACATATTATGCTTCGCAAACTGTTGACGGGTGCGAAAGTACAACAACACCAGCAACTATTTTGATTAAAGAAATTCCTTTGGTTCCAATTGTAAACAATCAACCAAATCGTTGTACGTACGACAAGCCTGCAGTTTTGAAAGCAGAAGGCGAAAATATTGTTTGGTATGCGTCGGACAAAATAACGGTTTTAGGAAATGAAAATACGTACGAGACAAACGATACCGTTGCTGCTAATAAAATTTATTACGTTACCCAAACTATTGATGGTTGTGAAAGTCCGTTTGAAGTAGTAACATATTCGATAAATACGAAACCGATAAATCCTATAGTCATAGGAGGTAGTATTTGTGAAGGTGGAACGGACATTCCGTCGTTGTCAACCAATATGAGTATGGATAAATGGTATGCCGATAGCGATGCAAAAATATATTTGTCAACGGGTTACAATTATACACCTGATGCGAATGCTGTTGGAAGTAGTGATTTGCAATTCTATGTTGTTCGTGAACAACGAGGTTGCCATAGCGATACCATTCCGGTTACGTTGAGGGTGATTCTTCAACCAACATTCTCTATTGGCGACGACACGATTATGTGCGTGTACGATTCGTCGCTTACAATTCAAGCACGGGAATTTGTTCCGCCAATAAATGAAATGTCGTTTGTGGGATGGAGCGTTTCGGATGGGAAAAAATCAAAAGCGTATGTCGATAACGAAGCTCATGCAATTTCTCCTGAAATAGTTCCTAATTCGTTGGGAACATATACTGTTAAGGCTTTCTATCGCTACAAATACGACAATGTGTCATGTAATAGCGATACGATTTCGGCAACATATACAATAAAAAAACGTGCTCGTACGCCTATTGTTTTTGCAAATTTGATTTGTCAAGGAACGGAAATAAAAGATTTGCAAGCTCTTGGTAGTCCGAATATGACGTGGACAAGTCTCGACGGAATTGCTCCGCAACGTATGAATGGTCCGATTTTCCGTTTTCAGCCAGGACAAGTTCTCGATACGGGAACATATCGTTTCGAAGTTCACGATATTGAAATGTATGATGAAGAAAATGGTTGCTTGAGTTTGTCCGATACAGTTTCGCTTACCGTTGCTCCAGGTGCATTGACTAAATTGTTCGGTGCTGATTCTGTTTGTGTTGGAGTAACCGAAAGTTATTACACTCAATATACAGCCGATAGTAAATACCTTTGGAAAGTTACGGGCGACAATCTTACCTATTCAAAAGATGCAATGTCGTCGTCGGTTCGTTATGTTGATTGGACTGCTGCCGGTATTGATACAATTACGGTTTACGAACAAACGTGGGCAGGTTGCGAAGGTTTCGATACGTTGGTTGTGAAAGTTGCACCAAAACCTGTTGCAGATTTTGTTTGGATGATGCCAGGATTGAAAAATGATGTGGAACTAACAAATGCTTCATTTCAAGATAGTTTGTGGTACGACACGATTCCGGAACCGATTACATATTCTATGTATTGGAATTTTGGCCATCATGGCGAAAGTGATATAGATATTGATACTATTATTCCTTACGACAGACGTAATTTCCCGATTTTGGAAACAGATTACGAATATGGATACAATTGTCCTATTCTTACGGTTGTTAACGATTTTGGTTGTAAAGATTCATATACGGAATGTTTTTACATAAATATAACTTCGTCGTTGTATATGCCAACAGCATTTTCACCATCGAATCCGGCTTATAGCGTACGAACATTTGCACCAAAAGGTTTCAACCTAAAATCTTGCCAGGTTTGGGTTTTCGACAAATGGGGAAATTTAATATGGTATTCCGATGAGGTTGAAGATGGTATGTTCGTAGGTTTTTGGGATGGTACATACGACGGTACGATGATGCAACCAGACAATTATGTTTGGAAAATGGAAGCCGTATTTTTAGATGGAAAAGTTTGGGAAGGTTTTGATGTTGGAAGAGGTAAGAAAAAGAAATATGGCAGTGTTACTTTGTTGAGATAGACAAAGTTTATTTTCCAACTGCTTTTTCAATGCTGTTCCATAACGAAGTGGCGGTTTTGTCCCACGTAAATTTCTCGAGTTGGATTTTAGAATTATCAAGCAATTTTTGATACAATTCTTTGTCGGAATAGAGTGTAAGCATTGCCTCGGAAATCGATTCAATATTTTTGGGATTGCAAAGCAATGCAGCTTCGCCGGCAACTTCGGGCATTGAAGTGCAATTCGATGTGATAACCGGAATATTGCAGGCAAAAGCTTCCAAAATCGGAATGCCGAATCCTTCAAAAAATGGTACGTATGTCATTGCAAATGCCGATCCTAATAAATAGTTAAGGTCTTTGTCGGAAACCCGTCCGGTGAATACAATATCTTTTTTGTAGGGATGTTGGTCGTATGCTTTTTGAATTGTTTGCGACAAAAACAATGCTTCGCCAACAACCACAAGTTTCATTGTTGATTGTGTTTTGTCTTTGAATCGAGCGAACGCGGCAAAAAGGTTTTCTATGTTTTTTCGAGGATGAAGCGTTCCTGCATACACAAAATAGTCACAGTTGTTGGTGTATTTTTGTTTGATTAGTTTCTTTTCGGCTTCAATAAGTGGCTGAAAAGAACTACTCACGCCATTGTAAACCACATCGATTTTGTCCAAATCAATTGAATAGACAGTGTGAATGTCTTGTTTTGAATATTCCGAAACCGTTGCGATTCTCGTTGCTTTTTGGGCATATTGCGGGAAATATTTTTGATAATATTTTCTCACTAATCGAGGCAAATGTTCGGGAAAATGCTCGAAATTCAAATCGTGTATAACATCAACAATTGGAAGAACGCAATCAACAACACTGTAGCCATCGGTGGAAACAAATACATCTGGCTTCAATGCATTCAAAACCCTTGGCACTTGCGAATGAAACCAAAACCACCACAAAAACGGATGTCTTGCTTGAAAAGGAACAATTATCGGCTTTACATTGTCGGCAAAAATAAAATCCTTGTCGTACATTCGGTCGAACAAAAGATAAAATTCATGTTCGGGATGATTTACGCATATACGCTTTACCGTCTCGTAGGTAAAACGCGAAATTCCGTCGATTCTGCCTTTAATTAAAAGCCTTGTGTTTATTACGATTTTCATAAAGGCAAAGGAACGAATTTTTCTGTGATAAATAAATGTAGCCATAAAACAAAAAAGTATATTTGTCGCCAAAATTTGGGCTTTGAGAAAAACATTCGTCACGAATCTTATTTTGTTGTTGTTTCTTAACCTTTTGGTTAAGCCGTTCTACATTTTTGGAATCGACCGCACGGTGCAGAATGTTGTGGGTACCGAAGTGTATGGTGTTTATGCAGCAATGTTCAGTTTGTCAATTATTTTCAACATAATTCTCGATATGGGAATTGCGAATTTCAACAATCGGAATATCGCACAAAATAACGATTTGTTGCCCAAATATTTTTCGAGCATGGTTGTTTTGAAATTCCTGTTGGGAATTGTGTATAGCGTTGTTCTTGCCGTAGTTGGAGTTGTATTGGGTTTCACAACCGAGCAATTTTTGATTTTCGGCGTACTGGCGTTTAACCAATTTTTGCTTTCGTTGTTGCTGTATTTACGTTCCAATATATCGGGAATGTATATGTACAAAACCGATAGTTGTATTTCGGTGATTGACAGAGTGTTAATGATTGCGATTTGTGGATTTTTATTGCTTTCGTACGAAGATTCTTTTAAAATAGAATGGTTTGTGTATGCACAAACAGTTTCCTATGCAATACCTTGTGTTATTGCATTTTTCATAGTATTAGGAAAGGCCCGTCCAATAACGTTTCATTTTGATTTACGGTTTTTGTGGAAAATCATAAAACAAACATATCCGTTTGCGTTGTTGTCGCTTTTAATGGGACTTTACACTCGTGTCGATATGGTTATGGTTGAACAAATGTTGCCCGACGGAGCAGAACAGGCGGGAATTTATGCACAATCATACAGAATTCTCGATGCGGTAAGTATGTTCGCTTATTTGTTCGCAACGCTTTTGTTGCCGATGTTTTCAAAAATGCTGAAAGATAAAGAACCACTTGGTCAATTCACGAAATTCTCATTCTTGTTGCTTATGGCACCAGTTTTGGTTTTTGTAACTGGTTGTTGCTCGTATAGTTACGAGTTGATGGATTTGATGTATAAGGAAAGTGTGGAAACATCGTCGGAGATTTTCAAAGTGTTGATAATCGGTTTCATACCAATTTCGTCGTCATATATTTTTGGTACGTTGCTCACGGCAAACAATAGCATGAAAGTAATGAATATGATGGCGGCTTGCGGAATGGTTTTCAATATCGTTTTCAATGCTATATTCATTCCGAAATATGGTGCGTTGGGTGCAGCTGCTGTTTCGGTTGTTACGCAGTTCCTTACTGGTTTAATTCAGATTTTGCTATCAATTAAATATTTCAAATTCCATATCCCGTATGGCGATATTGCGAAAACGCTTGTATTTATTGCATTGAATGTGGTTTTGTTCTGTTTCCTAAAGGGACGAATTGCCGAGAATTGGATTTGCAATGTGCTGATATTATGCGTGGTAGGATTTGCATTTGCATTCGTTATCCGTCTCGTTCGAGTGAAGGATATTTTGTATATTGTCTAGTCCTAAAATAGCGTTACAGTTTTTTATAGGACAAAATTAATTAATAAAATCACAGCAGATTTCGATCTGTTGTGATTTTTGTTTTACGATATGTTTTTATTTGGCAACTTCGTTGATTGTGCATCCACTCAGG
>JAZRXD010000076.1:0-12696 GCA_045600045.1 Bacteroidales bacterium | reverse complement strand
TACCTGATCGTTTTACAGAAAAAGGTCATCAAGGTTGGACTTCAATGCCGATTTTCGGTTCCGCACAATGGTACACATTAGTGACTTCGTTGATTTTTGGTGTTGGTATTGGCTGTTTGGCTCAGCCACAACTTGTGATTCGTTTTATGACGGTAGACAGCACAAAACAATTAAATAGAGGTGTGTTTGTCGGCTGTTTGTTCATTTTTATCACTGTTGGTGTTATTTATCACATTGGAGCATTATCAAACTTGTTTTATTGGAACACACAAGGAACCGTTGCGGCAGATGTTGCTATGGAAAATGGCGATTTGATAAAATCGGATGAAATAATTCCTCATTTCATAGGAAACGCAATGCCGATGTGGTTCTCTGTAATCTTTATGCTTTGTATTCTTTCTGCAAGTATGTCAACATTGAGTGCTCAATTCCACACAATGGCTGCTGCAGCTGGTTATGATATTTATGGCACCTGTATTACTGGTAGCAAAAAGGAAAGAAAGAACCGTACAACTATTGTAATCCGTCTGGCTGTATTGATTTCTATTTTCCTAAGCTTTATGATTTGCTACTATTTCCAAGGAAATGCAAGTCAAATCATTGCGCTTTCAACTTCGATTTTTATGGGTATTTGCGCATCTTCGTTTTTGCCTTCATATTTTTGTGCTTTGTACTGGAAAAAAGCAACAAAACAAGGTGCATATGCAAGTATGTGGGTTGGTGCGTTGGTTACAATACTAGGGATGCTATTCTTCCACATGAAAGAAGCTAATTTAATTGGACTTTGCAGTACATTGTTCGGCACCCCTGTATTGATACCTGGAGATTTCGCATTGGTAGATCCAATTTGTTACGCATTTCCATTGTCGGCATTGACAATAGTTGTTGTAAGCAAATTGACAGCCAAAAATTAAAATAACGTTGGATTTTGATTGGATAGGATGGAGGTGGTATAACCTTCATCCTTTTTTAATGTCATTCCCGTTGAACGGGCTTGTTTCGCTAATTCATCGCAACGTTCGTTTTCCGGATGTCCGGCGTGTCCTTTAATCCAATTAAAACGTACGTCGTGAATTGTTAATAACGTCAACAATCGTTCCCACAAATCCACATTGACAACAGGTTTTCTGTCAGCTTTACGCCAACCCTTTGCTTTCCACGAATAAATCCATCTTTTAGTGATTGTATCAACAACATACGACGAATCGGTGTAAACATCGACAGACGACTTCATTTTCAACATTTCCAAACCAGCAATAACGCCCATAATTTCCATCCTGTTGTTTGTCGTCAGTTCAAATCCCTCGGAAAACTCTTTTGTAAGGTCTTTATAGCGCAAAATACCACCATATCCACCTTTTCCAGGATTTGGATCGGCTGAGCCATCGGAATATAACAATACGTGGGGAATATTAGTGTTTTTTGATTCCATATTCGCTTTGATGTACAAATATAATGAAATAAAAAATCCCGAATGGCGATAGTCAATCGGGATTTTTAGGTGGGATGTTATAACCTTATTTAGTTTCAGCGGATGCTTCTTCCGTCAAAATATCAACAATTTGTTCTGCAATAGTGTCTTTTACTTCCTGTGTTGCACCGCTAACAGCATCAGTAGAGTCCATTGTTGTTTCAGGTTTAGCAAACGTATTGTTGGCATCGTATTTACGAACACAACGAACACTCAAACCTGCAGTTCTACCGATATGGCTTTTGTTAAGTCCGATGTATTTTTTTGAATCTTTGCCAATGTTTTTCATAAACACATACATAGCGTTTGCTTCGTTGTGTGGGGTAGAAGTCCACCACATTCCAAGATTTCCTTCTTCGTAGAAATTACCATTTCTTTCGCGGAAACCTGCTGCAACAGCAGAAAAACTTGTGCTATCCCAGCCAATAGTAGTAGGAACTTGGTCCCATCCTTCAGGATTCTCAACATTAGCGTAAGTTGCAGCTATTTGCATCCATTCTGATTCTGTTGGAACAGTCCAACCTTCAGGACAAAGATTACCAGTTGCAGCAGCAGCGTAGTTGTAAACAACTTCGCCATTTTCTTCGTTGTTGAATGTTGCAAATGCAGGTTCTTCAGCTTGAGCCCAGCCATCGCATGGAATATTTTTGATAGGAGTTCCGTCGTTCAATTTTGTTGTTTTCAAGTTGCTGGCAAAACATTCAAGTGTTCCGATTTTAACAACATCATAGTTGTTTCCATCAATATCGGCAACAGAGCCAAGAATATCGCTTTGCTGTGCCATTGGACAACGATTATAATTAGCTTCGGTTTTTTCTTCACTACAAGCGAAGAAGAAAGCAAGAGAAGAAGCGATTAAAAGTATTTTTTTCATAACGTCAATATTAATTGTTAGTTTCTACAGTTGCTTCGGCAGCTTTTGCAGCAACTCTTTCGCGTAGTTTTTCTTGAATTTCTTGAACTTTTGCTTTAGTAAGTGGGTATTTCAAAATCAAAACAATTGTTAGAATCATTGCAATTGTTGGGATGAACACATACATTTCGCGAACCAGATTCAAATCCGATATAGAAATGATTGGGTTTGCACCGTTAATACCAACAAGAACAAGAACATAACCAGCAATGATTGATACCAAAGCGATAGCCAATTTAATAAGGAATCCACAAACAGCAGTGAACATACCTTCACGACGGCTTCCGTTTTCGTATTCGTCGTAGTCACAAATGTCGGCTGTAAATGCACCAATCAAAGGCCAGCACATTGCCAATCCCATATTGATGATTACAGGAGGGAATACAGCCAAGAATGGAGCGTTAGGAGTGAATAGGAACCAGCTCGAAACGTAACCGATAATTGCAATTACCGAACCGATAATCAATAACGTACGTTTATCGAAGAATTTTGCGATACGGTTTACAATGATAACCATAAGGATTTGAGTAGCAGGTTGAAGAATAGCCGTGTAAACGCCAATGTAACCAGCCAATTCTTTATGTGTTACGAATTGTTCCTCGAAAGAGAATGTGAAAGGATGACGCCACGTCCAGTTGAAAATGTTGTGCATACCATCGGAACATACGTGATACATTGAAATGTAGCCAAGCAAAGGCAACATGAAGAACAATGCAACATACACGAAGAACAAAGCACCCATCAACAAAAGGAATGGTTTTGATTTGAATGTAACCACCAAAGAAGGCCAGAATGGGTCTTTCTTTTGCGATTGCGTACGAACCATGTTCTTTTCTTTACAGAAAATTGCAGGAATAATACCGAAAATGATGATTAAAACACCTACAATCAAACCGAGGTTGCGGGCACCATCAACTTCGTCGCCGGCACCTTTCATAAAGTCCATTTGGCAAATCAAATAAGCAGAACCTACAAGAATACCAACGATATACGAGAATATTGATTTGTACGTCTGTAGCTTGGTTCGCTCGGTGTAATCCTCTTCAAGTTCAAGACCTAAGGCACCAAAAGGCATCTGCCAAATAGCCATCACAATATAGAAGATTGAAACAATTCCAATAAAATAAATTGATTGGAACAATCCAGGAGTACGTGGTGTAAACCAAATAGCTGTGAAAGCTAAAGCCATAACAAAGGCTCCTATAAAAATCCAAGGACGACGGCGGCCCCATTTAGAACGGGTGTTGTCACTTAGATTTCCAAAAAACGTATCGGAAATTGCCTCGATAAATTTCGAACCACTTGTTGCAATGGTAATGATAAGTGGGCTGATACCCATACCAATTTGGAAAATGTTGAAACTTAACGAAGGAAATACGTTCATAGCAAGGTTTTCGGTGATACCACCACTTGACCAAGCTAATTTTTCGCCCCCCGAAGACATCGATTTCGATTCCTTTTCCGGAGCATTTTGGACTTGATTTTCGTTTTTATCCATAAAAGAGAAAAATAAATTTATTTTAATTTTTGCAAAGTTAAATATTTTTTCTTTTCAAAACTTGTTGTTTCCCACAAAAGTGTTCTTTTCACAAGAAGTTTTTCGAAACAAGACAAAACAAGTCCGTCATTTCACAACAACGGACTTGTTAATTTATGATTGATGAGTGTACAAAACCTTTGAGTTAGCTTCAACATCGTGCGTTACCCAAACGTTTGCACCAATTACCGCACCTTTACCTATTGTTATTCTTCCCAACAAAGTTGCATTTGAATATATAATCACATCGTCTTCCACAATAGGATGGCGTGGAATTCCTTTTATTGGGTTTCCGTTTTCGTCTAATGGGAAATTCTTGGCTCCCAATGTTACCCCTTGATATAATTGCACGTGATTGCCAATAATACAAGTTGCACCAATCACAACGCCAGTACCATGGTCAATAGTGAAATATTCGCCGATTTGTGCGGCTGGATGTATATCAATTCCTGTTGCGGAATGTGCCATTTCTGTTATGATTCTTGGAATCAAAGGGACTTCCAACAATAATAATTCGTGTGCCGTACGATAATGTAGCAATGTTTTGATTACCGGATAACAGAAAATGATTTCCCCGAATGATTTTGCGGCAGGATCGCCATTGTATGCTGCCTGAATGTCAAGAGAAAGCATGTGGCGAATGTAGGGAAGGCGTTGGATGAATGCGACTGCCGCTTGTTCCGCCTTCTTAAGAGAGTCTTCGCCTTCGTTCTGCACACCATCAAATGAAAATCCACGATAAATCTGCTGCGACAACATTGCATATAATTTATCGACATTTACTCCTGTGTAAAACTCTATCGTGTCAGAACAAACAACGTCTTTGCCAAAATAACCTGGGAAAATAATCTCCTGAATCGTTTCTACGATTTTAGCCAATGCACTTACCGAAGGCATTGGAACATCGCCATTTGATTTATGATATACTAAATTGTAAGATTCAGGTGAAGACAATTCCTTCACCGTTTGTAAAATTTGCTTTCTATTGTCCATTATTCTTTATCTGAATCTTGTTTTTCTTCGTCATCGGTAATCAACACGTAATCCAATTGGCGTTTAACCAAATCGGCTCGCGCTATTTTAATTGTCACTCTGTCGCCCAAAGTAAATTCTTTACCTGTATATCGGCCGCGAAGACAATAATTACGTTCGTCAAATATATACATATCATCGGTCAAATCACGAAGGGAAACCATTCCTTCGCAAAGATTTCCGTCAAGTTCCACATAAAATCCCCATTCGGTAAGACTTGTGACCGTACCATCGAAAATCTCGCCGACATGGTCTTTCATCCATTCAACTTGTTTATATTTGATTGACGCACGTTCGGCATTTGCTGCCAATTGCTCGCGAGAAGACGCATGTTTACAGTATTCCTCGTATTCTTCCTCCGAAACGCTACTTTTTTTCTTTAAATAACGATCCAACAATCTGTGGACCATCATATCAGGATAACGACGGATAGGGGAAGTGAAATGGCAATAATAATCGAAAGCCAAACCATAGTGACCAATATTTTCAGTCGTGTAGATTGCTTTTGCCATGGAACGGACAGCCAATCCTGCGAAAATATCACATTCACTTTTACCTTTTAAATCACCAAGTAACTTATTGATAGACTTAGAAGTATTTACGCCACCTGAAGTATTGATTTTATATCCGAATTTCTTGATAAAATTTGAAAAATCCTTCAATTTCATATCATCAGGATTGTCGTGCACACGATAGACAAACGTAGGCGCCGAGCTTTGTTTTCCAACGAATTCCGCGACTTTTCTGTTTGCCAACAACATAAATTCCTCAATCAATTTGTTTGCATCTTTCGACACTTTGAAATAAACACCGGTAGGGTGTCCTTCTTTGTCCAATTTAAATTTGACTTCACGGCGATCAAACGAAATCGCACCTTTTTCGTAACGTGCAGCACGAAGCTTCTTCGCCAACATATCCATCGTCTGGATTTCCTTTACAAGATCGCCTTCGCCTGTTTCAATCACTTTTTGTGCTTCTTCGTATGCGAATCGACGATTCGAACGAATTAATGTTCTACCAAACCATTGTTTCAAAACATTCGCGTCTTTGTCAAGCGTGAAAACAGCCGAAAACGTCAGCTTATCTTCGTTTGGACGAAGCGAACAAACATTGTTCGATAATTTTTCTGGAAGCATCGGAACAACTCGGTCAACCAAATAAACCGAAGTGCCACGTTTTTTTGCTTCTTCTTCAAGTTTTGTGTCTGGACGGACATAATACGTCACATCGGCAATATGTACACCGATTTGATACGTTTCGTCTTCCAAAAATTCAATAGACAACGCATCATCGAAATCTTTCGCATCGGCAGGATCGATTGTGAACGTAAGAACATCACGGAAGTCGCGTCTGTTTTTAATTTCCGATGCCGGAATGTCGTCTGGAAGGGCATTGGCTTCGTCCTCTATTTCTTTCGTGAAACGATATGGCAAATCAAATTCCTCAAGAATAGCATGCATTTCGGTTTCGTTGTTGCCAACATCACCCAAAACTTTCGTTACTTTTCCTATAGGATTTTTCGCCTTCTTTGGCCAATCAACTATTTGAACAACAACCTTTTGGCCATTTTTGGCATCCATCACGTCGTCGTTGTCAACAAAAATATCGTATGGAATATATCGCTTGTCAACTATCACAAACGAATATTTTTTGTTGCGCTCAATAATTCCAACAAATTCACGCCTTCCTTCTTCTAAAATTTCAACTACTTCGCCTTCCAAACGCGAACGACGACCATGATTTGCGAACAAGGCAACCTTCACCAAATCGTTGTTTAAAGCGTGGTTAAGGTTAGGAGAGGCGACAAAAACATCTTCCTCTAACTGCGGACTAACAACATACGCAGTGCCATACGGAGTTAAATCCACACGGCCTGTAACATAGCCCATTTTCGATTTCAAATGGAATTTCCCTTTCTGGCATTCTTCCAATTCTCCTTTTTCAGTCAACGATTTGAGATATTTTGCGGCAATGTCCAAACCTTCTTTATTGTTGATCCCCAACTGAATTGCAACTTGTTTGCAGTTTAACGGCTTTTTCGGAGATTTTCTAAAAATAGAAAGAATATCCGATGAAATTTCAGAAGCCGTAAATTTTCGGTAATGTTCGTTTTTTCTTGCCATAAAGCATTCTTTTGTTTTTACAATATTACAAAAAACATAGGATTTGGGGAAGAAACGTAGAAAAATAACTTATTAACAAATGAGGGCTTTTTTTAACATTCAAAGTCAAAATAATATGTAATTCTTACATTTGTTACGAGTTAATAAAACAACAAACACAATGAAGAATTTATTAAAAACAATCGTAGCAACAGCTTGTATAGCAACAAGTTCCGTATTTTCCTATTCTCAAGAGATTATTGATTATACCGAAGTTGACACCAGCGACATGACCAAAACAATTTGTTTGTCGGAATGTCGTCATTTCGTTTCTTTCAATGTTTTGCAATTAGCAACCGGAACGCTTTGCCTAGATTATGAATTCAAGATAGTTCCGCAGTTTTCGGTGAAAATTGGAGCAGGAACGATTATGGGAACCCGAATTCTTTTCAATGAATCTCAATTACCTTGTATTCCGGGCGGTTTTTACGGTACGATAGAACCTCGATACTATTTTAAAAAAGCAAGCGAATCTTGTTTATTACAATATGGGATAGGGGTTTCGTACAAATATTGGAATTTTGTAGGCGAACATTTGTTGACAACAATTGATGATTTTAATAGTTTACACAAAGGTAAACTGAACGGTAAAACGTTGGATTATTACAATGAAAACAACCATTTTAACGTTACCGACGATGGAATTTACGAAAAAGAAGATATGGTAGAACATCTTGGTGGAGTTTCATTTTTCGGGAAAGGTTGCATTGCAAGCGGTTTGACCGCCGAATTTGAAGTAGGTTTTGGTCTTGGTGTGAAAGCTGAAGAATTCTATTTCACTCCTAATCTTGGTCTTTCTTTTGGGTGGACGTTTGGTAAAATCAAAGAACAACAACAGTAGTTTCTTGTCGTAAATCAAATTTAAATCCTATGAAAAGAATTTTATCTTTGTTTTTAGGTGTATTTGCTGCATTGACGACTTTTTGTCAAACAGAATACACCTACGAATTTACAGGCAAAGTCTATTTTGACAAGGACAAACGGATTTTTGACGACACTGTGTATAGTATTCATGGCGGTTACCAACACAGCATTGATTATGCAATCTTTTTCAACAAAGAGAACGACGGAAAGATAAAAGGCGTTGCGGTTACATTTAATCCTGTGTCGATGGAACACGATTCTTCTTTGATTGAAGGAGTGATTAAAGACAGGAAGATTTCGTTTGAAGAAGTTAAGCCAATTTATTCCAACTACGAACAAACGAAAGGTATGGTTTTGAGTTTGTTTTACGCCACGGAAATTCCTGTTGTTGAATATTCCAAAGATTATTCAATAAAACAAATAGAAGGCGAATTTTTCACAAAATCCTATGATTATAAAGGAAATCCGATACATAAATTGGATAATATGTGGGAGGGGTCCATATTATTGACCGGAAAAATGGATTTTGAGGAATCGGATTTTGCATCAAGCAAAAAACTCAATAAATCAAAGATAAACCAATTGCGCGGGAAAGACGAAGTGTTCTTGACCTGTGAATACGACACGCTGCGGATAGAAATATTTGATGCGGAAGTTTCTGACAAAGACTCTCTTGCTATATATATTGATGGAAAATTTCAAGCCAACGTTGGGTTACAGAAAGAAAAATTCTCTATGAATGTTCCGTGTAAAAAAGGTGTGTTGAAATTAATTGAATTTGTTGCAATAAACGAAGGCTCCAATCCACCAAACACATCAACGATTTTTGTGTACGACAACGACAAGAAATATCACATCTATTTTATAGCAAGCAAATCGCAGAGATTGAAATTATATGTTTTGAAACCAAAATTCTAAATTATACTACAATGAAAAAGATTCTCGTCAACACTTTGATTGCAACCTGTTTTTGTATAGGTAGTTTTGCTGAAACGGAAATTAACGTATCGCCTAAAATAACCGACGTAATAATATATCAATCAGGAGCTTCGGTATATAGTACGGCACAGACGCAAATACCAGCGGGAGTGAGTCGGGTTGTGTTTACCGACATCACAAATACTTTGAGCGATGCATCGATTCGTGTAGAAGGTTTTGGTGAATTTACGATATTGAATGTTTCGTCGCGAACAGTTCTCGACCAACCAGTAATCGACAATCTTACCAAAATTCAACAACAATTAGTTGACTCCAAGAATGTTCTTACTTTTTCAAAAAAAATATATGAGACGGAAATAGACGTTCTCAATGCCAACAAAGAAATAAAAGGGGACAACTCAAACTTGAATTTAACCGAACTCGAAAAAACGTTAAAATTCTATCAAACTCAATTATTAGATTTACGAACAAAAATCTACGAGACGGAAAAAAGACTATCAACGGTAGAAGATTCTCTCAAAAAAATAAATGAAGACTTGGTGAAGTTGACATCTTCTGCTAAAAAATCCGAAGTTATTGTGACAGTTTCTTCTGAAAAAGCACAAAACGCAGAATTTGAACTGTCGTATTTTATGAATGGAGCATCGTGGAAGCCTTGTTATGAAATTAGAGTTACAGATATATCTAAAAACATTGAAGTAAAATACAAGGCGAAAATCGAGCAATATTCAAACTTCAATTGGGAGAATGTAAATGTCGTACTATCAACTGGTTATCCGTCATTGAACGGAACTGCTCCAGTATTGACAAAATGGACTTTGTACGCTCGCAATATTAAGTCAAAGTCGGTTGCCAAAGCTGTAAATATGGAAAAAGATGAATCCAGTTGTGCGTTGTATGGAGCAAGATCTTCTTATTCTGCCCCCAAAGCATATACAACAGAAACAAATACGACAGAACGACTTACAACTGTTGAATTTGCCATTAACGAAAAATTAAGCATTGCTTCGGGACAACAAAACGTAAAACTTGACATTGCAACCCATTCATTGCCTGCAAATTATTTCTATCGTTGTGTACCTAAAAAAGATAAAAACGCATACTTGATGGCAGAAATCACTGATTTTGAAAAATATAATTTCTATTCAGGGAATGCGTCATTGTATTTGGAAGGAAAATATGTAGGAAATTCGTATGTGTCAATTGCTCAAACTACCGACACATTACAATTTTCTTTAGGAAGAGACAATGGAATAGTGGTTGACAGAATATTATCGGATGAATTCAATAAAAAATCGTCGGTGGGCAAAAATTACAAACAAAGTATTGAATGGACTATTTCGGTAAAAAACAACAAACACAATCCAATAAAACTTGAAATTCAGGATAATGTTCCAGTTTCTTCATCTTCGACAATAATAGTTTCGGATGTCAAATACGACGAAGGAACAATAAACGAAGATAAAATTGTGACTTGGGATCTTAATTTACAACCTGCAGAGACGAAGAAAGTAAAGCTTTCTTACACAGTGGTATATCCAAAAACAATGTCGCTGAACTTGAAGTAGCATAGTGTTGAAGAATTTACATAAAACCGTCGTTTGCATCCTTTGGATTGTCGCTTTGCCGTTTTGTCTGCTGGCACAGCAATCCGACATCATTATTCTCTACGACAACGATGTGCATTGTGCGGTTGACGGTTATGCAAAAATTGCGGGGTTGCGCGACGAGTTGAAAAAGCAAAACGACAATGTAATGCTTGTCTCGTGTGGCGATTTCTTGTCTGGTGGAATTATGGGAAGTTGCGACAAAGGTGAACATATTGCACATATTATGAATGCCTGCGGTTACCAATACGTTACATTAGGCAACCACGAATTTGATTTTACACCCAAACAGTTACTATACGTCAGCCAATTAATGCCGAAAACACATATTGTTTGTTGTAATTTCATTTCAAAACAATCGAAAACACCATTGTTTAATGAATGTTTGATTACAAATTATTTTGGCAACCGTTCCGTAGTTTTTATTGGCGTAACAACGCCAGATGCGGTGGGATCATCGTCACCGAAAAATTTTACAGACGAAAAGGGGAACGTAGTATATGATTTTTATCCTAAAAACTACACAAAACTTGTTCAAAAAGAAGTAGAATTGGCACGAAGTTCTAATCCAGACTACATTGTACTTCTTGCGCATCTTGGAACAGAAACGTCAACGAAGTTGATACAAGAAACTACAGGCATTGATGTGTTTTTAGACGGACATTCGCATGACAGCATTCCTATGAAAATCGTGAAAAACAAGGTAGGGGAGAATGTTGTACTATCATCCACAGGATGTAAATTTCACTCAATAGGGAAACTTACCATTGCAGAAAATGGTACAATTAGTACGGAATTGATAGCAACAAAAGACATACCATACGAAAATGAATACGTTGCCAACATCATACAAACATCTAAACAAGAATGCGAGAGTAGTGATGATTCATACTTGTGTATCAACGATTTAGATATGCCTTTATACGATGCAAAAGGGGAGAGACTTCCCTACACACAAGGATGCACAATAGGTGCATTGTGTGCCGATGCAATGAAAACAGTTTTGGGAACTGATATTGCCGTAATAAATGGTGGTAGCATACGAGCTGCGTTACCTACAGGAGAAATTCGCACGTACAATCTAAAAGAAACATTGCCATTTGAAGATACTATAGCCGTTGTAACAATGAAAGGCTCGGATATTTTGGATATGCTTGAAGTTGGAGCATCAAAATGTCCACAGGAATTTGGCGGATTTTTGCACACGGCTGGACTTTCGTACGAAATAGATACAAGCATTAAAACACCGGTAGTCGTACGCAACGGACTTGCAAAAGTAAAAAACGGAAAAAGGAGAGTTGTTTCAGCAAATATTACTGTCGGTGAACATCAATATCCACTTGAGGCAAACAAAACCTACACGGTAGCAATCAGTTCTTTCCTACTTGAACATGGCGACGGTTACAATATACGCAATAAGCTGAAAAAAACTGACGACAATATTTATACTAAAAGATTCACGCCGTGCAATACAATGCAAGAAATCTTTGTGGAATTTTTTATGAGACTCAACGGTACCATAAATTTTTCGTATAAAGGACTGCTTAATCCAGTGAAAATAAAATAGAACTCTTTATTCGTAAAAATCAAGCTGACGGGATTTTATTTAATAAGTACCTTAAATAGGGAAATTCTTCAAATATTCTATTTAACATAATATTGATTATAGGACAAAAAATGCTTTTCTAAGATAAATAGGGCTTCTAAGGTATTTTCATGCAAAATCGTTTAATTATTTTAACAAACTTGTTCTCTTCCTATTTTCAGTTTCAAAATATAAACAGTTAATTTTTTGAAACTGAAAATTCAAAAAAACTATTTTTTACATTGAATCTGGTTATCCACTAAATTATCTCCCTAAAATTCAATTGAACATTTTTCTACTACAAATTCTCGATTTTTTGAGTTTATCCTGAATAATTCCCTTTTCGTGAAAAAATAATGCGATTTTTTTAAATTAGAATTTTTGAATATTTCCAGGCAATTATCCATAAGTTTTCAAAAACTGCCATTTTTTGAAGTTTTGATTTTTAACCATTTTTGAAGTTCCCCTGAATAATTCTTCACGTTTGTTCAAAAATCTCGATTTTTTGCAAGTATGGATTTTTGAGATTTCTTGGATAAATCTCTACGTGTATTCAAAAAACTTGATTTTTTAGAATATCATTCTT
>JAZRXD010000075.1:0-13415 GCA_045600045.1 Bacteroidales bacterium | reverse complement strand
AAATCATAGATATTGTGGTTATCTTGTTAAAGGAATAGAATCGTACCGTGAACGATACAATAAGGAAATTTGGTTTGTTAATCAGGATTTACCAAGCAAATTGTGTAAGCAAGATGTGTTTATAACCGAAAAATTAAATTTGTTTGGCATATATAGTTATGAAAAATTATTGCAGTCAACGGAAACACACTCAATATTTTTCATTTACGATATACAAGGATTTTGGTTTTTCGATAATAAAGAACTTATTCATGTTACGGAAAATAATGGAGAATTTATTTATACAAATGGTCAAATTGAATTTGAACAATATTTACTGGAAAAAGGAGAAGATTGTTTTCAACTTTTAATAAATGGATATTCAAATTGCGGCAAAGAAGAGGTGATTTTTGGTAATCCTGATTACAAAAGTGATATATCTGCTATGCTAAATCAATATAAAAAGGATAGTTCGACCCTGGTGATATTGGATGGATTTGTTTTATCAGAAAATGAATGTATAGAAATATTAAATATAACAAATCCAATAGCTGCGTATAAGATAAAACGAGAAGATGAAAATAAATTTTTTATAAAAAGTAAACTTCTTTTTCTTATAAATGGTAATTATATTAAAAGATTTCATCGAAATAAAGTTTTGTCTGCTCTCAACAATGACTCAATTTGTGTGTTTAAGGTATATACAATCAAGGAAGCACAAGAAGCGTTTAATGTCAAGACTAAATATGGATTGTTAGAAATTTTGGAATGCAATCAAGATGAACAATAACCCACTACTCCCTCAAAAACCGGAATTCTGTAGTTAAACTAAACTTGTTACATTTGTATGGCTTTAGGCAGTTGGAGAAAGGTAGTTTATAATAAATTTAATAGATACCCATCATGTTTAAGTTCATAACTCTTAATGCTTTTTTATTATTTACTGAAATTATTTTTGCTCAACAAGTAAAAGTAGAACATCCCCATACCTATTGGGGCACCAACAAATATGCTGTATCCAAAGTCATGCTTGAAGATTATTCAAGTTTTGAAAACAAGAAAAAAAATAAAAAGAACATTCGAGAAGCAGTAAAAGAATGTCAGTTAAATAACCCTTTCGAAACGTTATGTTGTTTATATTGGTCTGAAATCTATATCGATAACGAAATGTCTCAAGATGTGGAACAATTGTTTTTTAAATCAAAAGATGATTTTTACGACAGGATAGTCGTTATGGACTCTAAAAATATATATAATGTTTCGATTTATGATTGTTCAAAAAAAGAACCTTCTGTTTTAGTTACAAAATATGGTGGACAAAAATGGGACAAAATGCCGTTGATTTACAACAATGTTCTCAATTATATCATTCAATTACAACCAATCCATATCTTCCGTTATTATGGTATGTATGGAGATGTTTTTTATTGTGTTACGAAGGATGATATTCAAGTTGTGCATAACCACAGGGATGTCCAAAGAATGAAGCATCATTCTGTAATTAAAGACACTATACTAAAAGACTCTTCTAAGATAACATTTGACGATATACCCATGGAACTACTTACTAATTTTGACAAAATGGGTGTTGATAACGAACTGACACTCAATGATTATGAAGCTGAATATTTGAATTATACATTTAAATCGTGTCGGGGTGATTTTGACTTTAAAGGAAAACGAGTTCAATTTGGTCTTAAATCATCTTTAAATCAAAAAATGCCTTTTTTTAAAGGCGAACGGAATCGTTATCATGAAAATGCAAGACCTGCAACTTGTAACACGAACACGATGGAGTTTATTTTTCTTGAAATAAAACAAGAAAAGAATTATGATGCTATAATAGAATTACGTGCTTGGAAACTATACGATAAAAAATCAACCAAAAGGAGAAAGTGAATATTGCACAAAGGAGTGTACACTTTCTATTCTTGAAAGAGGGATAAAATATATGTGTACGATTATTATTCATCCCAAATAAAAGAATTGAATGAGTATATATTTACACCACTTGAAAATCTAACGAATTAATCAATCCGGAAGCTACAATTTCAAATTCCTTTTTTGAACAGCGTAAATAAAACAAAAACGGCGAACCTAATGGCTCGCCGTTTTGTTTATCGGTAACAGTGTTGAATTATTTTACAACACCTTCCTTAATCAAATATTCACCAATTTGAACTGCGTTCAATGCAGCGCCTTTCTTAATTTGGTCACCCGAAAGCCAGAATGTTAAACCGTTGTCGTTTGCCAAATCTTTGCGAACACGACCTACATATACGTTATCTTTTCCGCCAGTGTATAACGGCATTGGATAAGGCAAATCTTTCAGAGTTTCCTTGTCTGGATTTTGATTTGCTTTTGTGCCAACTGCTTGAGGATTGTCAACAAGTGTTACACCTTCGCCGTTTGCAAGTGCTTTTTGTGCGTCGGCAACACTGATAGGTTTTTCTGTTTCAATCCAAACAGCTTCGGAATGCGAACGAAGTGACGAAATTCTCACGCACATTGCAGAGCAACGAGCGTCGGTGTGCATAATCTTGCGAGTTTCGTTGAACATCTTCATTTCCTCTTTTGTGTATCCGTTGTCGGTGAAAACATCGATTTGTGGAATCACGTTGTATGCCAATTGATACGCAAATTTGTTGACTGTTGGTTGTTGGTCGTTTGCCAATTCCTTGTATTGTTGTTTCAATTCAGCCATGGCTGCCGCTCCGGCTCCCGAAGCACTTTGATATGAAGCAACGTGAATTGTCTTGATATGCGATAGTTTTTCAAGTGGTTGCAAACAAACAACCATCATAATTGTTGTACAGTTTGGGTTTGCAATAATTCCTTTTGGGCGAACCAATGCATCTTTTGCATTGCATTCTGGAACAACAAGAGGAACTTGGTCATCCATACGGAAGGCGCTTGAGTTGTCAATCATAATTGCGCCGTGTTTTGTGATGTCTTCGGCAAATTCTTTGGAAACGCCAGCTCCGGCTGAAGTAAAAGCAATGTCAACGCCTTTAAAATCATCGCCATGTTTCAATAATTGAACGGTGTATTCCTTACCTTTAAAAGTGTATTTTTTTCCTGCACTACGTTCAGAACCAAACAAAACTAATTCGTCCATTGGGAAATTTCTTTCATCTAAAATTTTTAGAAATTCTTGTCCAACGGCTCCGCTTGCGCCAACAATTGCTACTTTCATTTTTTTTATTATTTTTGACTGTTAAATTTTTAACGCCGCAAATATAAAGAAATATGAAAAAAGTTTTTTCTCTTGTCGCATTTTTATGCGTCACTATTGTTATGTATGCTCAGGTTGTAGAGCAGTTCACCAATTCCAACATCGGAAATTCATATTCTTCGGGAACTTTCGTCGGCGACGGAAATATTGTATGGAATTATGTGAATGCTCGTGGAAATCAAAAAACAACAACGAACAATGACAAGGCAATCAGTTTGAACAAGGCGGCTGATGCGTGTTTGTTTTCGGATACGATTACAAAAGGAATAAAAGTCTTGAAGTTTCAATATGAACAGGAATTGACTGCAAATTGCGATGCAAGTGTTTTTATAAATGACAGTTGTGTTGGTGTGTTAAAAACTGATAATGAAGCAGATGTGACGAAATTTTTCTCGTATTCTTCCCAGAATTTTCCAGAGAATGCTGTGATTCGTATTCAGCAAAATTCCGCAGCTTCGGGACAACTTACGATCGACGATATTTATATAGAATATGCAAAAACTCCATTTGTGTGCTTGTCGGTTAATTTGGGTGACACGATTTCGGCTTGCTATTCTCATAAATTATCAAGTTATAAAGTGGAAACAATTCCCGAAAATGCGTTGAAAAGTACTTTTATCAATGGAAATTGTGTCTGTGCGTTGTTGCAAGAAAATTTGTGTGGAAGCGTTTCGGTTTGTTTTAAAGATGTTGTTGACACAGCATTTGCAACACTTTCCGACACTACTCTTTCTATAGATTTTTTTTCAATCCCCTCTATAAACGATGTTGTATTTACGGAAATCATGGCCGATCCTTCGCCTGTTGTCGGCTTGCCGGAATTTGAATATGTTGAAATGTATAATAACTCGGATTGTGCCGTTCAATGCTCTGATTTACAAATTGTTATTGGAACCAATGCTGTCAAGCTCCCACAAAAAGTTTTTGATTCGCAGACGTATCTGACAATTATTTCTTCAAAGGCGAAATCGTACATTCAAGACACTTCCAATTATTTGTTTTTAGACAATTTCCCTGCTATTACTAATGCCGGGCAAACGATAACGTTGCTCTATAACAACGAATTAATTTCGTCGGTAACATTTTCTGATTCATGGTATGGCGACAAATTCAAGGCCGATGGTGGCTGGAGTTTAGAAAAAATTGACATTGAAAATGTTTCGGAAACGAAAGGAAATTGGTTGGCGGCAAACAATAGATTAGGTGGTTCTCCAGGTAAAGGAAATAGTGTTTCAAAAGAAAACAATGATATAATCTCTCCCGAAATTTTATCTATTCAAATTGTTTCGGATACCACTGTTTTTATTCAATTTTCGGAAAATATCAATAAAAGTGTTTTCGAAAGTGTTCATTTTCAGGACAATGAAATCGTAAAAATTGAACCCAAAGATTTTTCGTTATCGAAATATCAAATCACAACGAAAAATTATTTCCAACACAACCAAAGTTACAATATAGATTTTTTGCAAAATTGTACGGATTTTGCGGGAAATCAGTTTGTTACAACCGATTTCAACTTCGCAATAACTGATTCTATCATACAACGAAATTCAATCGTAATAAACGAAATTTTGTTCAATCCACTTTCGGGGAATAGCGATTTCGTTGAATTGTACAACAATTCTAATTCGTATTTTGATTTATCTCAATTGTATGTGTCAAATGGTATAGATTTTACACGTGTGTCCGAAATATTTTTGCTTTTCGCGCCACATACGTATGCGCTTATTTCGCCTGACGCAGATATTTACAAAACGTCATCAGCTTATGAAAATAGTCTTTTCATTTCTTCAAAATTGCCGACATTTCCCGACGACGAAGGCCTTGTGATGCTTGTTAACAAATGGGAAGAAGTGATTGATTCTGTCGCCTATAGCGAAAAATGGCATTCGTCGTATATTTCCGACGTTGACGGCGTTTCGCTTGAACGAATTGATTTTTCGTTGCCGTCGGAATTTGCTTCCACGTGGTTTTCTGCGGCAGAATCCGTTGGCTTTTCTACGCCGGCTTACGAAAATTCGCAATATAAACAGAAAAACTTCCATTCTGGAATTTCGTTGGAATCGGATGTGGTGACACCAAATGGCGACGGTGATTGCGATGAATTGCTGGTGCTTTTTGGCGAAACAGATTTAGGAACTATGTGCAATGTTCGAATTTTTTCGACTTCGGGTAGATGGTTACGACAAATTGCCAACAATCAACTATTAGGCGAGAATGATATTATTCGTTGGGATTGCACCAATTCCAACGGAAATTTGTTGCCATCGGGAATTTATTTAGTGCACATAGAATTATTGAAAAACGGCAAGAAAATTCATTCCGAAAAAATTGGATTCACAATTTTGAGAGAGTGAAATCTCAATATCTTTGCTGTATGAATTTGTATATTTTCAATCCAGACCACGATTTGGCTCTTGCCACGGATTCCGACCATTTCGATGCGCCGAATTCTGCTAAAATCTTTGCCGAAGATTTTGCTTGTTTGCCGTGCTGGTTCGCCCAAAAGAATAGTTCTGTTTTTGCAAAAAACGTACAGTTGGATTGGTGGCGAAATATGCAAAAGTTATTTCCACAACTTCAGGCAATTTCACTTTGCAATTCTATTCCGGATAATATTGATTTTGCTTTCCCATGGGGATGGAACAAAACAATTAGAAAATTTCTTGAAAAACAAGACGTTTCTGTTGTTCCTTCGGTTGAACAATTGAATTGTTTGCGAGAATTGCAGCATAGAAAATGGGCTATTGATGCAACAAAATGTATTTCGGAAATTGACATAAAAAACCTTCGTTTAGCGCCACCTGCAACGTTGTTACAAGAAAATGAAATTGAGGATTTTGTAGCAAAACATCCGTATTCCATTTTCAAGGCTCCGTGGTCGGGAAGTGGGAAAGGAATTGTGCGAAGTCTTGGCTACTTGTCTGAAAATTTGCTGAATCGTGTGAAAAATATGGCAAACAAACAAGGATGTGTCGTTGCAGAACCGCTGTACACTGTCATTCAAGATTTTGCAATGGAATTTTACTGTGCAAATTCAGCTACGGAGTTCGCTGGATATTCGTGGTTTTTCACCAACGAGCACGGTGCATATCAAGGAAATTTGCTCGCATCGGATGATTACATTGCGGAAAAACTTTCGCAATGGATTTCAAAAGAACAACTTGCAACAATCAAACAACGTTTAATTGAATTTCTTGATAAAACAATTGCTCCAAATTATAGTGGATATTTGGGAGTGGATATGTTTGTATATCAACAAAATGGCGAAATTTTTATACATCCTTGCGTTGAAATAAATTTGAGAATGACTATGGGTTTGGTTGCCCGATTATTTTACGACAAGTATGTGGAACAAGGGGAAATAGGCTGCTATTTCGTTGATTATTTTACAAATTCTTCAGAATTAGTTGCGGATCATACAAAACAATCAGAAAATGAATTGATTGTGTCTGATGGGAAAATACAACAAGGATATATGTCGTTGAATCCTATTGACGAAACCTCACACTATCGGGCTCGAGTGGAAGTTAGAGTAGTTGAAGATCTTCTTCCGGTTCGTCGAAATTGATTTTGTTCACATTGATTTTCACGCCTTCGCCGGCATTAGTTTGGCAATCAACATCACCTTGAATTTCAATTTCAATTTGATTGTTGCTTGGCATAAGCGGAATCAAATCGTTTTTTACTTCAATTACTATTTCTCCGGTTTGGTCTTCGAACCAATATTTCTTTTTTGAAATTTGTGATGAAACTGTGCCGGTAAGTTTCACGTGAATATCTTTTTTGTCAAGGCTTACAGCGTTTTCTATAATGTCTTTTACAGTAGAGTTTTTAATGGTTTGTGGGGTATATGTCGCAAAAACGAGAATAATACCGATAAGAATAACTCCAATTAGACAAGCGAATATTTTTTTCATTTTTCTAAATTTTGAAAATTTTCTTCATTACAAATGTAAAAATTAAAATGAAAACAAAAAACATATACATTCCCGAAATCCATTTCAGTTTCTTTTATCTTCATTTCGGGTGTAATCAAGCTTATAGAAGAAAATAATTTTAGTATTTTGCTACGCAAAAATGAAAAAATTCAATTACGCAAAGTATCTTGTACGTTGAATAAAGTGGTAAAATGACAAGTAAGGAAATAAATTTTATAGCCGACTTAATTTCTTATAAACCAATTAGTTGCATTTGCAGAGTGCTGATAATTAGTTTTGTAGGTTGGTTATGTTTATTTATGACAGCTTCGGTTGCCGATGCTTACGAATACCATTTGCAGATGCCGTATGTGTCGTATAGTTTGGGTTTTATCATTATTACCGAAATAAATGTATGTTTCAATCATTTAATGTGGAAATATGGACGGCAGAAAATGAAGGAATATATGATAACCATGCATTTCCTGCTGAATATAGGTTTGTCGATATTGTTGTTGTTCATGATGTTGCCTTTGATTGAAGGAAAGGAAATCACAAACAATCCAATTGTTGAATTATCGACTATTTTCACTTCAATATTCATTGTTTTTATTATTCTAACCATTACGTTGTTGCGTTTGTTGCAAAAATCATTAAAAGACAAACAGGAACTTGATGTACTTCGTCAGGCACAAATTGCCAGCGAGTATCAGTCGTTGGTTGAACAGGTTAATCCGCATTTTTTGTTCAATAATTTGTCGGTGCTTAAATCATTGATTTTGTACGACAAAGACAAAGCTGTGACTTTCACTCAGAATTTTACGGATATTTATCGTTACGTCTTGCAAAGCAAGGACAAACCTACAATTATGCTTTCGGAGGAATTGGAATTTGTGAAATCATATTTGGCGCTGCATAAGGAAAGAATAGGCGAAGGATTGAAGATTGAATATGACGTTGAACCTGATGCAATGAGTAAAATGGTGCTAACAATGGGTTTGCAGTTGTTGGTTGAAAATGCTTTGAAACATAATATTGCAACAAAGACTAATCCGTTGACTATTTCTATTTCGTCAACAAGTGATTCCATAACCGTAAGAAATAATTTGAACAAAAAAGATGTGCCGTTTTCAACACGTCAAGGACTTGAAAATATATTTAAGCGATACAAACTATTGACTGATATTCAGGTTGTTGTGGAGAAAACCGACAAGGAATTTATTGTTACTTTGCCATTAATTCAGTAAAACAGGTAAGTTATGAATGTTATAATTGTAGAAGATGAAGATTACAATGTGAAATTACTTAAAGGAATGCTTCAAGAATTACGTCCGGAATGGAATGTTATTCAAGTTTTTGATAGTATTCAATCTACAGTGGAGTATTTCAAGGAAAACGACCAACCCGACTTGTTTTTTATGGATATACAGCTTGCCGATGGTATTTGTTTCTCCATTTTCGATCAGGTGGAAATAACTGTTCCGATTATTTTCACAACTGCCTTTAATGAATATGCAATACAAGCTTTCAAGGTTATGAGTGTGGATTATCTTCTTAAACCACTGAAAGAAACCGACTTGGAAAAAGCTGTTCAGAAATACGAAACATTAAAAGGTCAAGCAAAAAAAATCAACGAAGATGTTTTTAAAGAATTGTTTGATGCTATTCGTAATGGTGAAAGAAAATACAGAACACGTTTCCTTATTCAAGGCCATGCTTCGTATTCAAGCTTGGATGTGAATGAGATTGCTTATTTTTATAGTGAAAATAAAATCACGTTTGCCGTAACATATGCGCAAAAAGAACATATTGTAAATTTTTCGTTGGAACAATTAGAAGAAGAACTTTCAAATAACGATTTTTTCCGTTTGAATAGAAAATATATCGCAAACATTAAGGCTATTAAGTCGTTCGAAGACTTTTTCGGTGGAAAGTTAATAGTTCATTTAACAGTTCCTACTCAAGAAAAAATCACAGTAAGTCGTTTGAAAAACAGTGCATTTAAAGAGTGGATGGGCAAATAACCCCTTTTTGTTAGCGAAAAGGTTCAATCTTTTTCGTTGATGAATCATCCTGTTGGTCGTCAATGTCGCCTGCATTATAAAATAACCAAAGGTCAATTTCTGATTTTAGGAACGTTAATTTTTTGCCGTATTTATGATAGGGAATTACACCTTGCGATACCCACCCGTAGATAGTGGTTCGAGCAGGTTTTCCTGGCAGGTAGTCGATTAAATCGTTTAAACTCAACCATTTGTCCTCCTGCTCTTTTATTCCATTTGAAAATAATTTTTTTCTAACTAATTCCTGCCAATTTTTTACTTCTTTTTTTAATTCTTGTATTTCTTTTGAAACAGAATCTATATTGTTTTCTTTCATTGTGCGGCTATTCGTATATTTAATATATTATTTTTTTTTGTGTGCGAAGATATAAAATCTTTTCAGAAATAAAAATGCAAAATCGACACTAAGTGCGATTTTATTGATTTGGCAGACTTTTGTCATGTAATTTTCAAGGGATAATTTTATTGATGGACGGTTACATTGTTGTTGCGTTTTGTCGGTTTAATTTGCTAGACAAAATTTATGGATTTTTATAAAATTGATTCTCAACAACTTTCAAGAATTGCAACCGCCGAGAGGTAAAGTCTTTGTTGTAAAATGACAAAAAACAATCCATAGCGTACGCCATGGATCGTTTTTGATGAAATATTATCGAGTTCCTAGTTCGTTGTCGTAGCAAAATAGGGCAGCTGCGTCGTCGCCAATCAATTTCATGTGTTCAATGATTGTTTTAACGCTTTCTTCTTCTTCAACTTGTTCGGTAATGTACCATTGAAGAAATACAGCCGTGGCAAAGTCATTTTCGTTGTTCGCCATTTCGTACAAATTGTCTATCATTTGCGTGACTTTTTCTTCGTGTCTCAGCGCCGATTCAAACATTGCCATTGGGGAACCCCAACGGGTCGGAAATTCCGCAATTGGACGTAGTTCTATATCGGCGAATTGACTTTCGAGATAATTCATAAACTTGAAGGCGTGTTCCATTTCTTCGGCATTTTGTTTTTGAAACCAGTGTGCCATGCCTTTCATTCCGTAATTCGAAGCATCAACGGACATTGCGAGATAGAGGTAGGCCGACCACATTTCTGCATTGATTTGGGCGTTGATAGCATCTTGCATTTTTTCGCTAATCATTGTTGTAGGTTTTAGTTTAACATTGTTTTCTTTGTGAGCAAAGCTCTGAGTTTTTGAGTGGATCCTGTAGAATTGTCTTCCACAAACCATGTACGTTGCAGTATTCATAGATTGCGATTGGCTCGTCAATACACGTGCAAAATTCAACGGTTGGTTTGCAATCGGGGGTAAGTTTGATAAATTGTCCACCTCTTTTAGTTTCCAGGTAAATCCATTGAATGCAGTGTTGAGGAGTCATTGGATGAGGTTTACTGCCAATTTCCACCCGAACTACGCTGTTGTCAACGCGATTGATGACTGGCAAATGGAATTCCATTCCTTCTTCTTTTGTTTTTGGAATTAATTCTTCCATTTCTTTGCCACAACACGAAGGTTGAACATCGGAATCTACAATTTTTAGAATTATGTTGCCGCAAACATTGCAGCGATAAAATTTCGTTTTCATTTTCGTTTTGTTTTAAAGTTGATATTCATTTTGCATCTCATTCGAACGATTTTGCATGACAAAGGTATAATCGAAATTTTCGAACTTGTTAATCTAAATTTTGAGTTGGAATATTGATAAAATCAATATTTGCAAAATGCGTTATTTATAAAATTATTTTCATTTTTGTGGTAACAAAATTTTTCGGTTATGACACTTCAACAGTTAGAATACGTAATCGCACTCGATCAATATCGCCATTTCGTTAAGGCGGCCGATGCGTGTGGAATCACTCAGTCAACATTGAGTTCAATGCTTCATAAACTAGAAGAAGAACTTGATTTACAGATATTTGACAGAAATAGTCATCCTATAAAACCGACTATTGCCGGCGAGCAGATTATTAAACAAGCCAAAGTTGTGTTGTTTCACTCGAATCAATTGAAAGAAATGTCGCAGAACGAGCACACGAATGAATCTGGTAAAATTCGATTAGGTGTTACGCCAACGGTGGCGACGTATATTATGCCCAAATTATTCAGCTATATTACTTCAAAACCCGACGTTACCATGGAGGCCTATGAGTTGCATAGATCCCGACTTGTTGAGAAGTTAAAAAATGCGGAATTGGACATGGTGATTATGTCGTTACCGCAAAAAGATGATGATTTATTGGAAATACCGTTGTATAAAGAAAAATTGTGGGTGTATGTTTCACCTAAAGATGAGTTATACACCCAAAAAAGTTTTGATTTTGACTTATTGCCGAAAAGCCGTTTGTGGGCTTTGAAACATGAGATTTGTTTCTGTCGCCAAGTATCGGAATTGAGTGATTATGAGTCGGAAAGAAGTTCGTTGTACGAATCGGGAAACATTGCGACATTAATTCGTATTGTCGATGAAAATGCGGGCTATACTTTGATACCGGAATTGCATATTCCGTTTTTGAGGGACGTTTGTAAAAAAAATTTACGACCATTTATCGATCCTGTTCCGATGCGGAATGTTTCGTTGTTTGTCCGTTCCGATTATGTTCGTTCGGGTTTGCTCAACGTAGTTTCGGAAGGAATAAAAACAATTATTCCGGAAGATATGCTTGACGAAAGATTGAAAAAGTATAAGATTAAATTGTAGTGGAACTATAATTCATTTGTTTCGCGAAGTCGTTTAGGCAATTTCTTCCAAACCTCGTTATAGGCGTGTTTCACAAGTTCGCGAATCAGTTCGTCGTTGGCATCTTGGTTGAAGTGAATTTGATTCCAATACTTTTTATTCCAATGCCAAGCGCCTTCAATGCTGTAGTATTGTTCACGAAGTTCTAAAGCCTTTTCTGGATCGCATTTCATTGTTGCCATATCGGGATTTTCCATTGTTACGCAAGCAAAAATTTTGTTGTGCAAACGAAACACAAGTACGTTTTCGTCAAACGGCATATCTTCGGTTACCAACGGTAGCGAAAGACAATATTCTCGAAATTCTTCTATGTTCATCGTACAAACAATTCTTTATTTGATGTAGTAAAAATAGAGAATTTATTGATTCTAAAACGATATCTTTGTACTACAAACAAAATAATAGAAAACGAACCGACTATGGAAACGAAAGAATTCATGACTCCTCCGTTGCACACAAATTTTCTCGCAAAAAAACTATTTGAAAACGGAGGGAAAATTAAAGATTGTTCAATTGCATATCTTGGAGCCAATGGTGGCGGACCAACAACAAAACATTTTCACGAGCACGATCATTTGTTCATTGTAACCGAAGGCGAAGCTCGCATTGAATTTGAAGACGAAACGATTATTCTTCATAAAAACGAATCGTATTTGGTGAAAGGAACAAGACTTCACTCCGTATGGAATAATATTGACGGAACAACTGTGATGATTGGCATATCGATGGAATAAGAGTTTACATGGTATGAAAAAAATATTTTTTACGACCACAATTCTATTTGTCAGTTTTTCGCTTTTTGCCCAAAAGATTTTGTTTATTGGCGATTCCATAACCGATGGTAAATGGGGACAGGAATGCGATGGAACGCGAAACACCGAAGATTGGAATCATATTTTCGGTCATGGATATATGTATATTTGTGCAGCCGAATTTATGGCCGAATATCCCGAACTACATTTGGAATTTTATAATCGTGGAATAAGTGGAAATACTATTGATGATTTATCGAAACGTTGGAAGACTGATGCGTTAGATATCAATCCCGATGTACTGACCATTTTGATTGGCATTAACGATGTTTTGAATAACAATTTAAAACCCGACACGCTTGCATTTGAAAAAAAATATAGAGACTTGCTTACTCAAAGTCGTAAACAAAATCCTAACGTATTGATTATTATTGGCGAACCATTTTGTGAACAAGGTTTTCGCATTGACAATGAAGGTTTTGCACGAAAAAGTTGCGAAGCATTAGCACGTGCAACAAAGCGAATTGCTGCGGATTTCAATGCTGTGTATCTTCCGTTTCAGTCGAAATTTGACGATGTTTGTAAGACAAATGGGTCTAATGGTCAAAAAAGTACCTAAAAACCTTGTAATAAATTGAAATTTATATATTTACAGCATTTTTAAGAAAATGAGTAAAAATCTGCTTTTATTGCAAGGGGCAAAATGTAATCCGAAAAGGTATTCAAAGAGGATT
>JAZRXD010000074.1:0-16923 GCA_045600045.1 Bacteroidales bacterium | reverse complement strand
GAGACGCACAACTTCCCTACTACCGTAGAACCATTCAATGGTGCTGCAACTGGTACAGGTGGAGAAATTCGCGATAGAATTGCTGGTGGTAAAGCTGCTTATCCAATTGCTGGTACTGCAGTTTATATGACTTCATACACACGATTGAACGATCCAGATCGTATTTGGGAAAAAGCTACGGCTCCTCGTCCTTGGTTATATCAAACACCAAAAGACATTCTTATCAAAGCATCGAACGGAGCGAGCGATTTCGGAAATAAATTTGGTCAACCACTTATCTGTGGTAGTGTATTGACATTCGAACACTTTGAAAACCAAAAGAAATATGGTTTCGATAAGGTTATTATGATGGCTGGCGGTGTTGGTTACGCAAAGAAAAACGACAGCTTGAAAGATGTGCCTGAAATTGGCGACAAAGTTGTTCTTCTTGGTGGCGACAACTATCGTATTGGTATGGGCGGTGGCGCTGTTTCGTCGGTTGCAACTGGTGAATACAACAACGCTATAGAATTGAACGCCGTTCAACGTAGTAACCCTGAAATGCAAAAACGTGCTTACAATGCAATCCGTGCTTTAGGAGAAATGGATGTAAACCCAGTTGTTTCTATCCACGACCACGGTGCAGGCGGTCACTTGAACTGCCTTTCTGAACTGGTTGAAGAAACTGGTGGTACAATCCACATCAACGAATTGCCTATCGGCGACCCAACTCTTTCTGCAAAAGAAATTGTTGGTAACGAATCTCAGGAACGTATGGGTTTGGTTATGAAAGAAGAAAATGTTGAACTTCTTTCCCAAATTGCAAGTCGTGAACGTGCTCCTATGTACGTAATTGGTGAAGCTACTGGAACGAACCAATTCACAATCGTAAACGACAAGACTGGCGAAAAACCAATCGATTTGCAAATGACCGATATGATTGGTAATCCTCCAAAAACAATCATGAAAGATTCTACGATTGAAGAAACTTTCAAACCATTGAACGTAGAAAAAGACAGCATCCACGCTTATTTGAACCAAGTTCTTCAACTTGAATCTGTTGCTTGTAAAGATTATTTAACCAACAAAGTTGACCGTTCGGTAACTGGTAAAATCGCTACACAACAATGTACTGGTGAATTACAATTGCCATTGAACGATTGTGGTGTTGTTGCAATTGATTACCAAGGTGTTAAAGGTATTGCAACTTCAATCGGTCATGCACCAGCTGTTGGTTTGATTTCTCCTGAAAATGGTTCAATTATGTCTATTGCAGAAGCATTGACAAATGTTGTACTTACTCCTATCGAAGGCGGTTTAAAAGGTATTTCATTGAGTGCAAACTGGATGTGGCCTTGTAAAAATGCTGGTGAAGATGCCCGTTTGTATCGTGCTGTTCAAGCAGCAAGCGATTTCGCCAAAGCATTACAAATCAACATTCCAACAGGAAAAGATTCATTGTCCATGACTCAGAAATACAAAGACGGCGACCAAGTTTATTCTCCTGGAACTGTGATTATTTCTACTGTTGGTGAAGTTCAAGATATTCGCAAAACTGTTACTCCATACGTAAAACCAGACGAAGATGCAGTTTTAGTTTATGTTGATTTCGGTAAATCTGGTCAAAAACTTGGTGGTTCTGCATTGGCACAAGTTGTAAACGGACTTGGTACAGAAACGCCTACTGTAACTGATTCTGCTTATTTTACAAAAGCTTTCAATGCTGTTCAAAAACTCGTTGCCGAAGGTAACGTTTTGGCAGGCCACGATGTTTCTGCTGGTGGTTTAATCACTTGTTTGTTGGAAATGAATTTTGCCAACACAAAAGGCGGAATGGCAGTTGATTTGACTCACTTCAACAACGACAACGATATTGAAGTATTCTTCAACGAAAACCCAGCCCTTGTACTTCAAGTTGCTCCAGAAACAGTTGATGAATTGAAAGCAGCAGGCATTTCTTGCTTCGCATTTGGTGGATATTCAAGTAAAGACAACATTCTTTCAGTTTACACAGCAAATTCCGAACAACATGGTATTTACGAATTCAACATCAGCGAGTTGCGTAAAACTTGGTACAAAACATCATACTTACTTGACTGCGAACAAAGTGGTCCAGTAAAAGCAAAAGAACGTTTTGAAACATTCGACAAATCGCCATTGAAATTTGCGTTTCCAGCTAATTTCTCTGGTCAAACCGCTCCTTACGGAATTGATTTGCACAGAAAGTCAAAAACAGGCATTCACGCAGCTATCATACGTGAAAAAGGTGTTAACGGCGACCGCGAAATGGCTTGGTGTATGCACGCTGCAGGATTCGATGTTAAGGATGTTCACATGACAGACTTAATCACTGGTCGTGAAGATTTGTCTGACGTTAATTTGATTGTTTTCGTTGGTGGTTTCTCTAACTCCGACGTTCTTGGTTCTGCCAAAGGTTGGGCTGGTGCATTCTTGTACAACGAAAAAGCAAAACAATCTCTTGATAACTTCTTCGCTCGTAAAGACACCATGAGTTTGGGTGTTTGCAATGGTTGTCAGTTAATGATTGAATTAGGTTTGATTAACCAAAACCACGCTGAAAAACCTCACATGGAACACAACGATTCACACAAATTTGAATCAGGATTCATCAGTGTTTCCATACAACAAAGCCCAAGCATCATGCTTAAATCGTTGGAAAGCTCTTCGTTAGGTATTTGGATTGCACACGGTGAAGGTAAATTCAAATTCCCTTACGAAAAATCTAAATACAACATTGCATTGAAATACAACTACAGCACATATCCTGCAAATCCAAACGGTTCAGACTGGGACGTTGCTGGTATCACTTCCGACGATGGTCGCCACTTGGCTATGATGCCTCACTTGGAAAGAGCTTTGTATCCTTGGAACTGGGCGTATTACCCACAAGATCGCAAAAACGATGTTGTAACACCTTGGATTGAAGCATTTGTCAATGCAAGAAAATGGATTGAAAACAACAAATAAATTATTTTTCGATAGAGACGTTCTGCGGGACGTCTCTTTTTTTATATGTTACAAAGTATTATTGCAATTGGATTAGGTAGTTGCTGCGGAGGAATTCTCCGTTGGTTGCTTTCGCAATTTTTCCAACGATTTTCGTTCTATCATTTTCCATTAGGAACATTTGCCGTGAATATTATCGGTTGTTTTTGCATAGGATTGTTCTACGCAATGTTTGAAAAATACAACATCGGCAACCAATCCGTTAGATTATTTTTAACGGTAGGATTTTGCGGCAGTTTCACCACATTCTCTACGTTCATAAACGAAAATGTAGCATTGCTACAAGGCAACAACTACGTTATGTCGCTCATTTATTTATGTGCAAGCATTTTCGTGGGAATTGCCGCATTATTGTTCGGCATATATTTGATGCGTAACTAAACTATTTTACGCACTCACCTATTAAATCATACGTGTCGGCGTTGGTGATTTTCACTTTATAAAACTCACCGACTTTCAAATCTGTATCTTCAACAAAAACTTCGTTATCTACTTCGTAAGCATCATATTGCGTACGACCGACAAAACCTTCATCATCTTTTCTATCAATCAAAACAGGGAACGTTTTTCCTACTTTTGCTACATTTTTCTTCAACGAAATTTCCTGTTGAATATTCATTATAATTTCCTGACGTTCCAGTTTCACGTGTTCAGGAATCGTATTTCGATAATTCTCGCCGGCAAACGTGCCTTCCTCGTGAGAATACGTGAACACACCCAAACGATCGAATTCCGCCTGTTGCACAAAATCAACAAGTTTTTGAAATTCTTTTTCCGTTTCGCCCGGATGACCGACAATCAACGTGGTTCTTATGGCAATATTGGGAACTTTCGTCTTGAGTTCTTCCATCAACGAAAACGTTTCCTTTTCAGAAAAGAAACGTCGCATTTTCGTAAGAACCTTGTCCGACGCATGTTGAAACGGGATATCAATGTAGTGACAAACCTTGGAAAGTTGATTCATTGAATCAAGAACGTCCTTAGGAAAACTGTTTGGATACAAATAATGCAAACGTATCCACTCCAAACCTTCGATTGGTTGTAGTTTTTCGAGCAATTCTGCCAAAACATTACGTTTGTACAAATCATAACCGAAAAACGACAAATCCTGAGCAATCAACGACAATTCCTTTGCTCCGTTGTTTACCAAAAATTGAGCTTCTTTCACCAAATTTTCAATTGGTTCCGAGATGTATTTCCCTCGTATTGAAGGGATTGCACAAAACGCACACGAACGATTGCAACCTTCGGCAAGTTTGAGATATGCTAAATGTTTTGGAGTTGTTACAATGCGTTCCTGTAACAAATTTTCTTGTCTCTCAACGTTTAATTCTCGTAAAATATCATCAAAACCACGAGCACCAAAAAACGAATCAACTTCAGGTATTTCGGCACGAAGTTCTTCAGCATAGCGTTGCGAAAGACACCCCATCACATATAATTTCTTGATTTTTCCCGCATTTTTTGCCTGAACAGCATTCAAAATAGTGTCGATTGATTCTTGTTTTGCATCGTGAATAAATCCACACGTATTGATTATCACGACATCGGTGAATTTTTCCGAATCGAAATATAATTTATAATTCATTGCCGCCAACTGACGAGCAAGATGTTCGGAATCAACCGTATTTTTTGAGCAACCAAGAGTTATTATGTTTACCGACTGCATTATCGACTATTTTTCGTTGCGCAAAAATAGAGATTTTCGTGGATATTTTGATTACAATTGAATGGAGTATATTATAAATCACGAACAAGACGTACCGACAACTTATGATCACGTCCTATTTTTGATGTATAACATTGTTCGCCACCATGATACCAAATCTCTAAAATCCATACAAAATATGGATATGGTTTACTTTCTGTCCCCGACCAATACATTCCAACCTCTCCAACCTGACTAATTTCATCACCAAATTGTAGTCCTGCAGCAGGAAGAAATATAAACTTGCCGTTTCTTTTGCTTGTTACTTTATAGCCATTCACGCCATTTTGGGTTGTCCATTCCCATATACAAGATTTTACTAAGTCCTCCATTTCATCCTCTGTTGGAAGTCGATTATTTTTCGTATTGAACAGTTTCGTTTCTTCGAATAGATATAGTTTTCCATATCCTTCAGGAGATTTTGCACCAACATTACACGTTGCCCATTTCACAGAAAGACCTAAATCCACAAATTCTTTTTGTGCGAACAACGACAATTCCATCATAACTAAAACACAAAGTAGTGTTTTCTAAAACAAAAAAGAGACGCCATAAAAATGACGTCTCTTTCAGTATTGATAAAACTAATTATTAAGCTTTGTCGTTTGAACCAAGAACGTTTAGAATTTTGTGCATGTACATTTTCTTCATGTTCTCACGAGCTGGTTTCAAGTATTGACGTGGATCGAAGTGACCTGGATTTTCGTCAAAATACTTACGGATAGCAGCTGTCATAGCCAAACGTGAGTCAGAGTCGATGTTGATTTTACATACAGCAGATTTAGAAGCTTCGCGCAATTGTTCTTCTGGAATACCAACTGCATCTGGCAATTTACCACCATGAGCGTTGATTGTATCAACTTCGTCTTGTGGAACTGAAGAAGATCCGTGAAGTACGATTGGGAACCCTCGCAATTGCTCTACAATTGCATGAAGAACGTCGAATGCCAATGGAGGTGGAACTAATTTACCAGTTTTAGGGTCACGTGTACATTGTGCAGGTTTGAATTTGTATGCACCGTGAGAAGTTCCGATTGAGATAGCCAATGAATCGCAACCAGTACGAGTAGCGAAATCAATAACTTCTTCTGGTTTTGTATAGTGAGATTCTTCAGCTTGAACTTCGTCTTCAACACCAGCCAAAACACCAAGTTCAGCTTCTACAGTAACATCGAATTTGTGTGCATATTCAACAACTTTCTTTGTTAATGCGATATTTTCTTCGTATGGTAATGAAGAACCATCAATCATAACTGAAGAGAAACCATTGTCGATACAATCTTTACAAAGTTCGAAGCTATCACCGTGATCCAAGTGAAGAACGATTTGAGGTTGGGCCATACCCAATTCTTTTGCGTATTCAACTGCACCTTGAGCCATGTAACGTAAGATAGTACCATTAGCGTAGTTTCTTGCACCTTTAGAAACCTGCATGATAACAGGGGATTTTGTTTCAACTGATGCTTGAACGATTGCTTGCATTTGCTCCATTGTATTGAAGTTGAATGCTGGGATTGCATAACCCCCTTTTACTGCTTTAGCAAACATTTCTTTTGTGTTTACCAAGCCAAGATCTTTGTAATTAACCATTTTTTATACTTTAAAGTTGTTAAACAAATTGATTCACCTTTCGGTTTTTCGGGTGCTAATGTACAAAAAATACTTATTCTATTATTATAATGTACGAAAAAAGGCTGTCATTTTTTTGGCAGCCTTTTCTATCCTGATTCTATAAAATTTTAATCAAATGCTTGATTTGGTTGGACAGCAATTTGACGGATTTCCTCGAATTCGCTTGGTGAAAGATCATTCAAGAAATAATTGATTGGATTGACCTTTTTGCCTGCCTTAATAATTTCGTAATGCAAATGCGAACCTGTTGAAACTCCTGTATTACCAACCAATGCTATCAATTCTCCACGTTTTACTTTCTGACCTGGACGAACCAACAATTCTGAACAGTGAGCGTACATTGATTTATATTGATAGCCGTGGTCGATTAGGACAGCCTTTCCGTAACCTCGTTCAAATTTTGCAGAAACCACCACTCCATCACCCGTCGCATAAATTTTCGTGCCTGTAGGCGCAACCAAATCTATTCCCGAGTGTGTACGCAATGTTTTGTAAATAGGATGCATACGCGTTCCAAAACCAGAAACATACTTATAAGATTTAAGTGGTTGAATACCCGGAATATGTTGCAACATTTCCTGTTTATTTTTTGCCAACCCAACAATCGTATCAAATGACAATGACTGAATGTAGATTTTCTTCATCAACACATCCATTCGTTGATTTGTCTTTACAACCAACTCCATATTCGGAATCGCTTCGATTTCGGCATATCGGTTCACTCCACCAAAACCACCGTTGCGGATTGCATCGGGAATCGGTTCTGATTCGAAAACCATTCTATAAATATTATTGTCTTTGTCGGCCAAGTCATTCAAAACAGCTTCCATATTTCCCAAACGTCCGTTTAATGTTTTGTACTGACTACGCAACATTTTGTTTTCGTCAATCAATTGTTTTTCTCGAGTTGACGGGAAAAAATGCAACCACGTGAACATAAACGCAAATCCGACAATAATAATTGAAACGCCGTATGACAAAAACATAACAAAGATTCGCTTCGAAGAACGCTCAATCTTTTCGTATTGAAGGGTTTCCGAATTAAATCTGAATTTACTTTTTGCCATAAAATTTTGTTTGTTTGAGTGGTGCAAATATAAGAAAAAAAACGAAAATGAAAAATAGTTATCAGTAAGCAGATTGTTAGGATAGAATATTTAAGTCATAAACTTATTTTTTCAAATTGATGATTTCTGATTTTTTCTAATTTTGTAGTCATAACCATATATTAGTCGTATGCAACCAAAAGAAACTCTTCTGCCTACCGGCATTGAAGAAATCAAAACAAAAATCCACGAAATACGTGGACAAAAAGTAATGATAGATGCAGATTTAGCACAACTGTATCAAGTAGAAACGAAATACCTTAAACGAGCTGTAAAGTCAAATATTGAGCGTTTTCCTACTGATTTCATGTTTGAACTTACCAAAGAAGAAGAAAAATGTTTGAGGTGCAATTTTTGCACCTCAAACCCAAAAGGCGGGAACCGCTATACAACAATGGCCTTTACAGAAGAAGGTGTGGCTATGCTTGCAGGATTGTTGCGAAGTTCCATTGCAATACAAACAAACATTAATATTATGCGAGCGTTTGTGTTAATGAAAAACAACTTGTCCAATGTAATAAATCACGACATTCGATTTGAAAATATTGATATGCGTTTTGCGAAGTTACAAAATTATATTGATGATGTTCTACACGACCAAAACGATATAAACGAAGACACCGCCACACAATTAGAACTGATAAACCAAACTTTGGCTGAATTGCAAACTGATAGAACAACAAGAAAAAATTTTGAAAACCGTAAACCAATAGGATTCAAAATTGAGAATAAATAGATCTGTTACTTCAAACCTTATTGTTTTTTATTACGAATTGATATTATTCTCCAAAAAAAACTACTTTTGCATCCGTTATAACAAATTCATATATGAACGCTCAAGAATTACGTCAGTCGTTTTTAGATTTTTTTGCATCTAAACAACATACCATTGTCCCATCAGCTCCAATGGTGGTAAAAGGTGACCCAACATTGATGTTCACCAATGCTGGTATGAACCAATTCAAAGATATTTTCCTTGGTATCTCCCCTATCACAAAATCGCGTATTGCCGATTCGCAAAAATGCTTGCGTGTGTCTGGTAAACACAACGATTTGGAAGAAGTTGGACACGACACCTATCACCACACTATGTTCGAAATGCTTGGAAACTGGTCGTTTGGCGACTATTTCAAGAAAGAAGCTATTAGCTGGGCGTGGGAATATCTTACCGAAGTTCTAAAAATCGACAAAAATTGTTTGTACGCCACTGTTTTCGAAGGCGACAAAACCGACGGAACCGATTTTGACCAAGAGGCTTTCGACATTTGGAAACAATATCTTCCTGAAGATAGAATTTTGAGTGGCAACAAACACGACAATTTCTGGGAAATGGGCGAAGTTGGCCCTTGCGGACCTTGTTCCGAAATTCACGTTGACCTTCGTTCTGCCGATGAAAAGGCAAAGAAGCCTGGACGCGAATTGGTTAACCACGACCACCCACAAGTAATTGAAATCTGGAACCTTGTGTTCATGCAATATAACCGTAAGGCTAACGGCGAATTGGAATTTCTTCCTAAGAAACATATCGATACTGGTATGGGATTCGAACGTCTTGCAATGGTTACGCAAGGAAAACAATCAAACTACGACACTGATGTTTTCCAACCTCTTATTCAAGAAATTGGTGCTATTTCGAACACAAAATACGGACAAGATGCAAAACAAGATGTGGCTATGCGCGTAATCGCCGACCACATCCGTACTATTTCGTTTGCAATTGCCGACGGACAACTTCCTTCAAATATCAAAGCTGGATATGTAATCCGTCGTATTCTTCGTCGTGCTGTTCGTTACGGTTACACGTTCCTGAATCTTCACGAACCATTTATGTATCGTCTTCTACCTTGTTTGATTTCAACAATGGGAAAAGCATATCCTGAATTGATTGCCCAAGAAAAATTGATTTCGAAAGTTATTTTCGAAGAAGAAAAATCATTCTTGAAAACGCTTGAAACTGGTATCAATTTGTTGAATTCAAAAATTGAGAAAGTAAAACAAGCAAATAGCAACAAAATATCTGGTGTTGACGCATTTACGTTGTACGATACTTACGGATTTCCACTTGATTTAACAACATTGATTGCGCGCGAGCAAAATCTTGAAGTTGACATTGAGGAATTCCAAAAAGAACTTGACAAACAAAAAGAACGTGCTCGTCAGGCAACAAACATTTCTACTGGCGACTGGATTGTTCTTTCAAACGAACAAGGTAATGCATTCGTCGGCTACGACACGAAAGAATGTATGGTTACAATCGTTAAATACCGTCAAGTTACTGCCAAAGGAAAATCGCTTTACCAATTAGTGTTCGACAAGACTCCATTCTACGGAGAAATGGGTGGACAAGTTGGCGACAAAGGTTACATTGAGGCAAACGGCGTAAAAACAACTATTGTTGATACTGTCCGCGAAAACGGTTTGACCGTACATCTTTGCGAAAAACTTCCTGAGGTTCTTGATACTGAATTCAATGCAGTAGTAAACACAAAATCGCGTGAATTGACCGAATGTAACCACTCGGCAACCCACTTGCTACAATTTGCTTTGCAACAAGTTTTAGGTTCACACGTTGAACAAAAAGGTTCGTTGGTTACGCCAGAACGCTTACGTTTCGACTTCTCTCATTTCCAAAAAATGACTGACGAAGAAATCCGTAAAGTTGAGCAAATCGTCAATCAATTGATTCGCAACGATTTCCAACTTGAAGAATTCCGCGATATGCCAATCAACGAAGCAAAAGCAATGGGAGCTAAAGCATTGTTTGGCGAAAAATATGGCGACAAAGTTCGTGTAATCAAATTTGGCGAATCTATGGAACTTTGTGGTGGTACGCACATCGCTTCTACAGGAAAAATTGGATTCTTCAAAATTGTTTCGGAAAGTGCTATTGCAGCAGGTATTCGTCGTATTGAAGCAGTTACTTCCGACAATGCCGAAAATTTCATTTTCGAACAAGTTGACACTTTGAGTGCAATCAAAGAAACATTGAAAAATCCAGTCAATTTGATGAAGCAAGTTGAGCAATTAGTTGCCGACAACGCAAAATTGCAGAAACAACTTGAGGCATTCGAAAAACAACAGACACAACAAACCGCAAACGAATTGTTGAAAAATGTAGAAACAAAAAACAACATTGCTGTTGTAGCGAAAGAAATTTCTGTTTCGAGCGCAAACGCATTGAAGGATATTGTTTTTGCGATGAAAAACAGTCTTCCGTCGTTCATCATTGTTTTGGCTGCCAATGTTGACGGAAAAGCAAATGTGTGTGCAGCACTTTCACAAGATGTTATTGACGACTACAAACTATCGGCAAAAGACTTGATTTCGTTGATGGCGAAAGAAATTGCCGGTGGTGGCGGCGGTCAACCATTCTTTGCGACAGCAGGTGGTAAAAATCCACAAGGTATTCCAGCAGCTTTGCAGTTAGTGAAAAACAAGATTAACGAATTGTAATTTTAAGCCCTAAACGTTTTACGATTATGAGAAAACTAAGATTATTAGCGACGATAGCCATAGCTTTATTGGCTACATTTTCATTCAACTCTTGCGGTTCAGATAATGACGGAATCGACTACGACAATCTTGAATCTTGCACATGGGAACAACTATCCAGCAAGGCCAATTTCCTATCTAACTTCCCAAAATTAGATGGCACATTCAGTGATGGTTCTGTTATTTTGAACACGACTTACGGAGAAGAAAAAGAAGCTGATATGGTAGTGTTTACCTATAATATCTCAAGCAACGAACTTGATTCTTATATACAAAAGCTTGCTGATAATAAGTTTTGCGTAACAAGATTAGGGAACTATTTTTTAGCCGACAAAGTTGACAACAACCATCAATATTCACTTCAATACACTGATGGATTATTCACAATTATGGCAACAAAATACCTCAACAGTTCTGACTACGAAACTCTATTTGAAGATTACCAAGAAAGACTTGCAAATTCAACACCAACAAATGCAACTTGGGAAGATGTTGTGAGTGAATATGGATGGTTAAACAACATACCTGCACCAGACTTCAATTTCACCAACTATCGTGTAGTTGAAGACGATGAAATTGCACTTACTGGTGAATTTTCTGCTACAAGTCTTGAAAGCTATGCTCAAAAACTTGAAGCTGATGGTTTTGTTGAAATGCCCGAAACATCACGTTCAATGTTCAGAAAAGACGTTGACGCAGGTGGATATTATTTCGTTACAATGAACGACGTAATGATTGATTTCAGAGATTTCACGAACAACTAATTTATATAACGTTAGTTATATGAAAAATGCCCGGACTGATGTTCGGGCATTTTTGTTATGTGCATTATTAAGCAGATTGTTTATGCGATTCCATTTTTATAATTGTTTATTTACGACTTAACACGAAATTTAATTTTGTTTTGTCGTTTTGCACTATAAAATCAATACCTTTGTTATTCTAAACAAGTATTGATATGAACTTCAAAAAAATAATCGTAGCATACCTAACTTGCTTGATGTTTGTGTCCTGCAACCTTAATAATGCGAGAAACATTAAAGACTGCAAATTCACATTTAATTCGATTTCGAATGTAACAATAAACGACATTTCGCTTGACGGGAAAAGCAGTTTTTTGGATTTTTCGCCGAACGAAGTTGTCAAACTTTCCCAAAGTTTAACCACAGGAACTCCAATTACGTTTACAACTCTTGTAAACATTGACAATCCCAACGACAAAAATGTCGAAATAAGCGCATTAGAATGGATTTTGCTAATTAAAGATGTAGAAGTTGCAAATGGTATTCTCGATCAAAAAGTAAAAATCAAAGCAAAGCAAAACATGTCCATTCCGCTCAACGTTAAAACAAACACTGCTATTTTCTCGAATTTCTCTTTTAATGAGGTAAAAAGCATCATTTTTAAAATGAGTAAAACAAATCATTTACCTCAGAATTCTGTTTTGAAAATAAAACCTGCAATAAAAATCGGTTCGAAAATGATTTATGCACCAAATTATTTCACAATCGACTTAGAATAACATGAAAACGTTGCAAAAAATAGTATTACTCCTCTACGTCACATTGTGGATAACACCCTCTTTTGCACAATCCGCAAAATACAACCGTATTGAATATTCCGAAAACAACATTAAATATTACGGCTGCGTGCCGATGGCCGAAAACGGACTTTTGCTAAAAACATACATTTCGGAAAAACAAACAAGCCGAAAAAACAACACATTCACGTATGTGAAACTCGACACATCGTTCACCCAACAAGCCACCGCCGATGTTTCGCTTCCGACAAGAAAAGCTGATTTCATTGATTTCACAAACAAAAACTACCATTATAATTTTGCCCACCAACTTTCGGGAAATTACTCTGTGTCAATCGTTTCCATAAAAGACATGACAACGAAAACAATTCAAGGGAAATTTCCGAAAAACACAATTATAAACACGTTGCGGGCTGTTGGCGACAATGTTTATTTTCTTGGCTACACAAAAGATTTGCCGATTTTAATTTGCCAAAACATAAAGACAAACGAAATCACATTTTGCAAAATCATTCCACTAAACAAACGTCATTTTTCAATCATTTCGTTCGAAGTCAACGAAGAAACAAACGAAGCATATTTGTTCACCAAAGATTTTTTGAAAGACGAACACATCGTTAAATTCCACATATTTAAAGATGGAACGAAAGTTTCGGAAACAAAACTCGAATCGCCCGACCACGACAAAATTATATCTTCGGCATTTGCTTCTCGCCTACAAGATGGAAGTTACATATTCTCAGGAACTTACAACAATTCAAAAAGAAATCCAGAAGCTTCCGTCGGCATTTTTATTATGAAAAAAATATTCAATGAAAAGACAAACGTTGTTGAGTTTGTTAAATACATTAACTATCTCGATATCAACAACTTCACTTCTTATTTATCGTCAAAAAAACAAGAACGAATCGAAAAAAAACAAGAACGACTTAATTCCCAAAATAAAGAATTGGAGTTCAATTACCTGATGGCTCCGCACAAAATTATTGAGAAAGACGGAAGCTACGTGCTTGTCGGCGAAGCCTACAGCCCAACATATCGTCAGGAATGTCAATACATCAATACAGGGATGGGGCAAACTATGCATTGCTATCCTGTTTTCGACGGATATCTGTACACGCACTTTTTCGTTCTTGGTTTCAACGAACTTGGCGATGTGCTTTGGAGCAATTCCGCGCCACTTGACATTGACGAAAAACCGTTTTACGTAAAAAAATACCTTGCGGTAAATACCCAAAATCCGAACTTGCAGATTTTGTATTCCACATGGGACAAAATCTATTTACACAATTACAACAACGGTGAATTGCTTAGTCTCGAAGAAATTCCATTTACCAACGACGAAGAAAAATTGTTGGATTCAACAAGTAAAAGTCGATATTGGTACGGAAACAAATTCATTTCGTTTGGTGCACAAAAAATCAAAAATAAAGACGACAGGGCAAAACGAGAAATTTTCTTTGTCGAACAAATAGAAATTCCTACAAACAATGGCTCTCATTAAATCTGTACGCGGATTCACTCCAAAGATTGGAGAAAACTGTTTTTTGGCCGACAATGCGACAATTATCGGCGATGTGGAAATAGGAAAAGATTGTAGCATCTGGTTCAATGCCGTGCTCCGTGGCGATGTTAATTCAATAAAAATCGGCAATCTTGTCAATATTCAAGACGGTTCGGTATTGCATACATTATATGAAAAATCAACGATAGAAATCGGCGACAATGTTTCGGTAGGTCACAACGTTACAATCCACGGAGCAAAAATCTGCGACAATGTATTAATTGGAATGGGTTCGGTGATTTTGGATAACGCCGTGATTGGCGAAAATTCAATCATTGCAGCCGGAGCCGTTGTCACGAGCGGAACTATTGTAGAGCCCGGAAGTTTGTACGCCGGCGTTCCTGCCAAGAAAATTAAAGACGTTTCGCCCGAACAAACCAAAGAAATGATTTACAAAATCTCGCATAACTACAGAATGTATGCGGACTGGTACAAGGAATAGAAGTATCGGTGTTCAAAAGTTAGAAATTAGGAGATTTTCGGTAGGTATTTTAAATCTCTCTTACTGAGGAATATTTAGGCAATGTTTTGTAATTCTTGCGATAGAAATTGCCGTAGATGAATTGTTTTTATTCCTTCATCGTTTATTAACTGAGAAACAGAATCCATCGTAATTACATATTTTGGATAATTATCGCCAATCAGTTTCAGGTTGCCGTACTCACGCTCGTATGTATCCTCCGATGCAATTGCCTTACACACCTGAAAATATCGGATATCATCACCATTTTTTGCAACAAAATCAATTTCTTTCCCTTTCAATTGTCCGACATAGACATCGTATCCAAGTTGTCGCAAACGCAAATACACAAGATTTTCCATTATCTTTTCAATGTCGTTGCCATTCTTGCCCCTACACAGATAGTTGCGAATGCCTAAGTCCTCGAAATAGTATTTTTCCTGTTGTTCAAAAACGCGTTTCCCCTTTATGTCGTAACGATCAACCTTGTCAATCATATAGGTGTCGCAAAGATACCCCATATACTCAGTTATAGTGCCAGAGGTGATGGCATACTCTCCATTTTTTAGGTATTTTGCTATGCTATTTGAAGAGAATAACTTACCGCAATTTTCGGCAACAAATCCAGCCAAATTGTTAAGTAAATTTATGTTTCGTATTTTATGACGAGTTACAATATCCTTTACAAAAATCGTATTGAATATATCGCCCATATAATCGTTGCGAGAACGAACATCATCCAACGGAATTTGGTATAAAAACGGCAATCCACCCCATTTCATATATGAAACAAGTGATTCGTTGGAATCCAGAAGTTCATAGAATTGCAGATATTCCTGATAGTCAAGTCCATAGACCTTAATTGTAGTATGCCTGCCTGCAAAAAGCGTGGCTATTTCACTTGAAAGCAAATAAGCGTTACTACCAGTAACTATCACATCAAAATTAGGTTGTTTTACCCAGTAGCGCAACGTTTTTTCGAACTCTGCAATTTCTTGCACTTCGTCAATCATCAAGTAGTTATGTGCAGTATCAGTTTTTTTTTCTTTTATATATGCATTAAGGTCTGTCGCATTTTTGATACATGAGAAATCTGGATTCTCCATATCAATAAAGATTAGGTTTCCCAACGAAGCATATTGCGCAGAGAGTTGCAACAATATAGAACTCTTGCCTGCCCTGCGATGACCAGCCAACACAATAGCATTTCCCCTACCTATTGCACTCGCAACATGAGCAACATATTTATCTCTATGTATTACGTTCATATCTTAAACTTTCTACAAAAATAGCAAAAATTCCGTTTATAAACGAAACTTCCACAAAAAAACAAAAAGTTCATTCTATAAAAAGAACTTTTGTTTTAATTTTTATTGCTACTGAAAACTTTCATTAAAATGCGAAAAAGTTTTCAGTAGAATTTAAAAAAGTCCTTCTTTGAGGGATTTTTACGAAGACAGAAAAAAACAAATTGAAAATGTTGCAAATGGCATAATTGTCCGCGATGACATCGAAATCGGACACGGCATAGTAGTACCTCTTTGGATGTTTGGAATGAGTTATTAAAATTCTATTGTACATAAACTATTTAACAATTTGCGTATATGTTACGTTTGGTTTGTTTCGATATTGAGCTTTCGCAATTTCTTTAATAGCTTCGGTTCTTTGTTTTTCTATATCCACTGAATCTTTGTATTGCTGCATTTTAAAATCCCATTCCTTTTTCTCTTCTTCGGTAAATTTCTCTTCTACCGATTTCATTAAAGCGTCTGCCTGAAAAGCACAATTTGCAGATGGATCTATTTTGCTAATCGCTTCTACAACACCTTCATAATTTTTTAATGCGAATTCTGATTTTGCTTTGTTCAATTGTTCTGCACAAATTTGATTGTGATAGCTTTCAAAATTTATTTCTATCAATTCCGACAAAGATGGATAACACGACGCACATTCAGGAATGCTCATCAACAATGCGATTGCTTCCTCAAATTTCTGTTGCTTAGATAAAATATTTGCTTTTGCTTTAATTTGTTCACAATGAGTACTATAATATCGGATGATTTTCTCTTTGGCTTCCTTCATAAAATTTGAGTATATAACATCCGATGTATTAATATTTTGTATAGCGCTAACAATAGCTTTGTTTCTCGTATTACCAAAACCTTTATATGTTTTACTAACAGAACCTACCATAGCGCCGTTATATTGTTTAATACACAAAGTCATTTCTGCCTTTATAGAATATACATTTTGTATTCCTCCTTCCACGACTTCTTCATCATATATTTCAAAAATTGGATAAATAGCAAAACCATCAAGAGTATAACCAGATGATATTCCACTTTTAGAACAAATCTGTTCAATTTTTGTATTTATTTTACTTAATTGCGACGGATTCAAATCTTCCATTTGTTC
>JAZRXD010000073.1:0-11441 GCA_045600045.1 Bacteroidales bacterium | reverse complement strand
CTGAGTGGATGCACAATCAACGAAGTTGCCAAATAAAAACATATCGTAAAACAAAAATCACAACAGATCGAAATCTGCTGTGATTTTATTAATTAATTTTGTCCTATAAAAAACTGTAACGCTATTTTAGGACTAGACATTTATAATATGACTTTTTTATTCGTGTGGAATAGGAACGATACCTAAAATTCCAGAAGGGTTTGGATTCGGATCCATTAAACCAGTGATGAAATCGATGGCGAAAACAATAAAGAAAAATGCGAAAAAGATGATAATCGCCATTTTTATGAATTGTTTTGATTCAACTTGGCGGCGGATACGATCTTGTTCGCGTATTGCCCAAGTAATGTTTGTTACTAATTTTCCAAACGCATCGCTAGATCTTTGGACAACGAAATCAACGTTGTTTGCAGAAATGGCGTTTGATGTCAATAACATTACATCAAGGCTTGGATCTTCTGCTTTTATCTGGGAAATGTATTTTAATTCGTTTTGAATATATTCCTCTTTTGCAAAATCAGGAGTAGTAAGAATTAAAATTATGATTGAATTGTTCGGAAATTTAGAAACGTCAAGAAAATTCTTTGCTGCTTCTGTCGTTTCAAAAGATTTTGTTTTTTTATAGCTTTTTGTGCTTTTGAATTGTTCTTGGAGACTTTTTGTGCTTTCTTCGTTACCAACAAGGTAAATAAAAACTTCACTTTTCGTAGCTTTTAGTCCTGTGTTTCCGGCAGGAACTTCTCCGCTACCAATTTTTCTCTTTTTTTGTGAAGTTATATATCGAGCATTTTCTTCTGCAACACATTCAGCTTTAAGTTTTTTCAACTCGTAACTTCTATCTTTTGTTCCTTTTGTATTCGCCATACGCTTTCATAAATTTAGCACGATAAAATTAAACATATTTTCGTGAAAACACATTAAAACATTATATTTTTTTGGAAAATAGTTTTTAACACAATGCCATATTGTCTTGTTTGGAAGACTTGAAAATAGTGGAAAAGGTTACAATAAAAGTGGAGAAATTATATTTTTTTATAATTCTACGGTTTGTTCTTTTCGTGAAGGTGGAGTTATTGAACCTTCAGAATTTTTGTCGGGAAATTCTTTTAATATCAACGAAAATGAGATTGTGAATAGTTGCGATTTTGTGATTTTGCTGAAATCTCCTAGTGTTCCTCTATAATGTTGATTCAAAAAATCATTAAAATAATATGTCGCTTTTATGTTGAGTGAGATAGGGGTTTGTATGCCGACGAAAACGGATGGAATAAATGTAGGCGTTGCTTCGCTCATCCATTCGCCCGATTTTGTTATGTTTTTGTGTCCAGATGTTGTGTAAAGTTTTTGACGATAATGGAATGCCCAGTCGATTCCACCGCCAGCGTAGAACCAAACACATTTTTTGAAATTTCCGTATTTCGCTGCCAACGAAGCGCCTGCTGTGAAAACACGGCGTTTTATTTTATCGTAGGTTATTGTGTCGATTTGTTCGTTTTTCGTTTTTATTCCAATGTTTTTAATGCAAATTCCAGGCATCAACCCAAAACTGTTGTTGTAGTTGATGTTCATATAATATGGCAAGTTTGTGAAATACGATGCTCGTACGCCGTTTTTGGCGGAATTGTTTTTGATGTTCGTTTGGGTGAATTGAAGAATTATTTCCCCTGGATTTGTAAAATAGACTCTTTTATCATTCTCCTGAGCAAATGCAATAATGCTGCACAGCACTAGTGTGGTAATAGAAATTATTTTCTTCATTTGAATAGGGCGTTTATTACTTTTCCATTTGCCATATTAGGTCTGGCTGTTTTTGTTATTTCACACAAACTTACAATAATATCGGTTATTTCAATTGGTTGTCGCACGATTTTTGGTTCCATTTTCCAACCATACCAAATAAGTGGCACGTGCGTGTCGTAGTTGTATGGCGACAGATGTGAGCCGACGGACTCCACAGTTTGTTCGCCCCAACCGGGTTTTAGTGTTATGAAAATATTTGCGGAACGTTCGTGGTTGTATGAATTGTCAACCATTCTGTAGGTTTCGTTTGAACAAAAATTGTGGTTTGCAAGCCAAACAGAACCAATTGCCGATTGAATACCTGCTAATTGAGAGAGAAATTCGCTACAGTCGTCTTCAACTTCGGCAATAGAAAGATTGTGCTTTTTTATAGAAAGTTGGTTCAAGTAGATTTGTAAGTCTTGATAATGTTCAACCCAATTGTCTTCACCGAAAGTCACGTCTAAGTGTTTGTCTAACAAATACATTGTTTCTACAGGCTTGAATATGCCTAATTTCATTGATTTTTGCGATTCACATTTGGGTGAAATTGACATTCCGTGGTTCGACGTGAAAATCAACAGAAAATTGTCTTTCCCAATATGTGTTTCCAAATAATTGAGGAAAAACATCAAATCAAAATCCAATCGTACGTATGTGTCTTCGATTTCTTTCGACAAACACCCGAATTTGTTTCCGATTTCTTCGGTTGCGGTGTATGCGATGGTAAGAAAATCGGTTCCTGATGATTTTCCAAGCTGCTCTTTTTCAATAAGTTCTATTGCTAAATCTTTTACGTATGAATTTCCGTAAGGTGTTTGTTTCAATATTTTGAATGGTTTGTATGGATCTTTGAGCTTGGCTAAGTAATAAGGAAATGTATTTTGATTACGGATACCTATTTCGTATTTAGCATCGTCGCGTGTTGATTCTTTGTATTTCGTGATTGGTAAAAAGGTGTTCCAAATTCGGTTTGTGTATATGTTTGCAAGTCCTTTATTGTTGAAGTTGTGCAACCAATTTGGCAAAACCGAATTGTAATATGTTCCGCTCATCCAATTTCCTGTGTATTCATTGAGCCAAAATGTACCATTGGATTTATGTCCGGAACAAAGTACCGCAGATTGTTGGTCGAGGCTGATGGTATAGGACCGTGAACGTCCAAAACCTTGTGTGATTAGTTCGTCGCCATAGGTTGAGGCCAAAAGATTTTTTGCGGAAACCTCGTATTCTTCGTGAGTATCGGTTCCTATGCTTGGATAATCGTCGTCGGAAACGCAATTTACGCGTGATTTTGAACGTCGGTTGTACCAAGAATTTCCAATGATTCCGTGATTTGCGGGAGTTGTTCCTGTTAGTATTGTTGCAAATCCGGAAGCACTTTGGCCGTAAGCAAAATTAACGTGTGCGTCAACGCAATGCGTTCCCGAATACATTAATTTTTTAAAGCCGCCGCTAGAAAAATGTGGACTAAATCGTTCAAGGTATTCGTAACGCATTTGTTCAACAACAACAAGAATAATCAACTTGGGTTTATCAGGTTGTGTCGTTTGTGCAAACGTTTTGCCGCATGCGCAAAAAAGGAGCAGAAGTACGATTAGTTTCCTTGACGAACTTTTACCACGCATTCCGAATTAGTATGCTTTGAGGCTTAAATCCAAACTGCTAATGTGGTGTGTCAACGCACCAACGGAAATGTAATCAACGCCGGCCTGGGCATACGCACGAATGGATTCTTTCGTGATTCCGCCAGAAGATTCGGTTTTGCATTTCCCATTGATTAGAGCAACCGCTTTTTTCGTTTCTTCTGGTGTAAAGTTATCAATCAAAATTCGTTCGACGTCAAATTTTAGAATTTCTTCTATTTCAGCAAGAGTACGAGCTTCAACTTCTATTTTCAAATCTTTTCCTTTTGCTTTTAAATATTCTTTGGTTTTTGTGATAGCTTGAGTTACGCCACCAGCGTAGTCGATATGGTTGTCTTTAATCAAAATCATGTCGTAAAGGCCAATACGATGATTTTCGCCACCACCGACTTTTACCGCATATTTTTCTAATAAACGAAGTCCCGGTGTTGTTTTACGGGTATCAAGAATTTTTGCGTTTGTGCCTTCTAACAGTTTAACATATTCTTGTGTTTGTGTTGCAATTCCACTTAATCGTTGCATGAAATTCAGAACCAAACGTTCTGTTTGAAGAATTGAAATTGTTTTGCCCTCTACGGTGAAAACGATGTCGCCTTTTTTGATTTTGTCGCCGTCGTTCATGAATTGTGTTACTTTGAGGGTGGGATCGAATTTAGCGAATATTTTTTTTGCCAATTCAACACCGCAAAGAATTCCGTCTTGTTTGACAAGCAAACGAGCACGTCCTTGCAAATCGTGTGGAATACAAGACAGCGTTGTGTGGTCGCCGTCGCCAATGTCTTCTTTGAAAGCGATGTCGATTGTGGCATCAATAAGTGGACTGTCAATCATATTTTTTTGAATTTATTTGTGCCAAAAATACAAATTAAACTTCAATGCACAATGTGTTTGCGTCACTAATGAAATAGCAAAATCACAGCGGAAATGCACGAAAGTATTAGAATGATTGTCTTGTATAAATTGTCTGGCAGTTTGTTGATGAGCCAATTGCCGCAAAACACGCCAAGAATCATTATTGGAATATAATAAAGGTCGTGTATTATAGTTTGGGTGTTGATTGTGTGCCACAAGAATATATGGAAAGGTACTTTTATCACATCGGTAAGAAAACAGAACCAAACGTAGGTTGTGACAAATTGTTTCTTGGGAAAACGTTGTAAAATGAATAATGTGGAAATCAGAGGACCGGTTACATTTCCAATCATTGCTGCAAAACCGGAAAGCAGTCCAAATATGATTACGAATATACCGTGTTCGTCTTTAAATGAAGAATGATTATAATGTTGTATAATCGACAAAGTGCAACCAATGATGATGACAATCGCCAATAAAACGAAAAATTGTTTTTCGTTGGCAATATCGCCACAGTATGCACCAATGCAAATGCCAGCAAATGCAAATGGTAAGACTTTTACTAATGCGCTCCAATTCACGCCGTTGTGGTTTCGAAGAGCTGAGATGAAGGATGCGCTTAATGAAATCGGTAACAAAAATCCGACGGAATCTTTTCCTCCTAATATAAGTGCAAGAATGGGTACGATAACGGAACTGGCGCCGGCCATGCCACCTTTTGCAATTCCTGTGAAGAATACGCAGATACAAATAATTATTATGGTACTTATAGAAATTGGTTCCATTTCGGAAGCAAAAATAGGGCTTTTATAGCAATAAAAAAAGGATTGACATTTCTGCCAATCCTTTTCCTTCTGCGAATAATCGTAGATTATTTTTGTTCCAAACAAAGTGTTTTTGTTGGTTGGTCGCAAACTTCAGTAGGACCGAAGTATTGGATTGGACCTGGATAAATGTAACAAGTATCGTTAGCCCATTCGTCACGTTTTGAAGCGAAGAATTTGAATGGTCCGCCATCAAGTTTAACAAGAGCTTTTTGGATAACTGGTTTCATTTTACCATTACGTTTTTCCATATTCATCATTGCTGTGATTGGAATACCGCCAGCCAACCATTCGTCAGCAGGTTTTGTTGTGTTACGAACAGAAGACATATAACCAGTTTTGCCGGAAGCGATAAGGCGAGCAGCAACTTGTCCTAATGAATAGCAGTAGTCTGCGTCGAAATTCGAAGGAGCGGCACAACGACCTTCGTAACCGAAGAAGTGGTGTTGTGTAGAGAATTTACCAACGAATTTACCTTCTTTTTTCCATGCAGCAAGTTTTTTAGCAACCATTTCAGCTAGCAATTGTTCTGTTTCGATAAGAGAAACTTGAACGTTTCCGTGAGGGTCGCGTTCCAATGCCAATTGTTTTGAAACTGCTGTTGGAAGACTTTCGAAGATTGCAGCGTTTTCTTTTGACAAGTGGTCAACGATGAATTTGATTTTTTGGTCAACATTGTCGAATTTGTCGAATTCAGCTTGGTTCGCAGCCAACATATCGTTCAATTCTTGGATAAGTTTTTTGATAGCTGGGATGAATTCAATCAAACCTTCTGGAACTAACAATGTACCGAAGTTCATACCTTTTGCTGCACGGTTAGCAACGATTTGAGCAATGTATGTAACAATGTCGTCAAGAGTTTGGTTCTTTGCTTCAACTTCTTCACCAATAAGAGTGATGTTTGGTTGAGTTTGAAGAGCGCATTCCAAAGTAACGTGAGATGCTGAACGGCCCATTAATTTTATGAAGTGCCAGTATTTTTTTGCAGAGTTCGCATCACGTTGAATGTTACCGATAACTTCTGAATAAACTTTGGTTGCAGTATCGAAACCAAAAGAAGTTTCAATCATTTCGTTTTTAAGGTCACCGTCGATAGTTTTTGGACAGCCAATTACTTGGATGCCAGCTTTCTTTTGTAAATAGTATTCTGCAAGAACACATGCATTTGTGTTGGAATCGTCACCACCGATAATAATTAAGGCTTTGATTCCTAGTTTGTTGCAGATTTCAATACCTTTGTCGAATTGTTCTGTTTCTTCCAATTTTGTACGACCAGAACCGATGATGTCGAAACCACCAGTGTTACGGTATTCGTCAATAATTTTAGAAGTTAATTCAATATATTTATGATCAACCAATCCGCTTGGTCCGCCAAGGAAACCATATAGTTTGCAGTTGCTGTTGATAGCTTTCAAACCATCGAAAATACCAGAGATAACATTGTGTCCGCCAGGAGCTTGACCACCAGAAAGGATAACACCAACGTTGAATGCTTCCATGTTAGCTTTGCAACCGCAAGCTTTTTCGAAAGTTACGATAGGCATTCCGTACGTGTTAGGAAATAATTTTTTGATTTCCTCTTGGTCTGCTACGGATTGAGTTGCAGCACCTTCTTGAACTTTTACATTTCCCGATTTTATTGAATTCGGAAGTTTTGGAGAGTATTGAGCTCTCGCTTGTTGTAATGCACTAATAGCCATATAATTATTTTTAAATGATACAATAATTTGACGTTTGCGAAGATATGAAATTAATGTGAAAGTATTGTTGTTGACGGAAATATTTTAAATCCGTCTTGTTTCATAGACTTTTGTCTTCATTTTTTCTATGCCCGTAGGCAGAAGTTTTTCCGTTTTATTCATATTTATAATTATGTATGTGTTGGGCGCAAAATTAGAAAAAATGGGGAGTCGTCAATTCGAAAAATAAGATTTTTAGGTGTCTGTAACTATTCGGTGTTGCATTTTTGTCTATTTTTGAAAACAAAATAATGTATATGTTGAAATTCCGTAATTGTTTAATAGTATGTACGTTGTGCGTGGCTATTTGTTTGATGGCGTTGCCTTCGTGCGATAAATCCACATATAACGAAGAACTTGATACGCTTCGTGGTATTTGGGGTAAGGCATTGTTGTATAATGAGTTTGGAAATCAGGAATCTGATAATTCTGATATTTCTATACAGGTTCGTTGTATCGATACTGTCGATCAAAGTCCGTTGACGATTTTCGACACATCGTACTTTATCACAACCGATACAAAGGGTAACTGGGAATTGTATAAACCTGACGGAGGTTGGTATTTTCTTGAGTTTTCAAAAAATGGTTATTGCAAAACAACGGCGTATGCCCATCATTACGATACGTCGCGTGCCGATACACTTGAGATGGTTTATTTGGCAAAACCAACGCAGGGGAGTGTGGAGATTGATTCCGTGAGCATAAAAGACGATGTGTTGTCAATTTACCGTACGTTGTATTTTACGGCAAATTATTCTTCGTATGGTTTGGCTACGTGGTATTTTTTCGGAAAATCGGCTTCGGTTTCGCCAGAAGATTATGAGTATGCCTACGTGTCGGGTAGTGCTACGGGAAAAGGCAATTCTTCGCAAAATGGAGTTGTGTACAAGCCATTGGATAAATTGTTCGAGAATGGTTTTCTGGAAGGCGAAATGGTTTATATGCGTGCCTATTGCGACAATGCCCGTGCTGTTTCGTATCAGGTTGGCGAAGAAGAATGGGTGTTCCCTAATATCTTAGATGGCTCTAAAGTGTTCTCGTTTGAAATTCCTATATCAGAAGAATGAAACGTATCGTACTTTGTATTTCGTTGATTCTCTGCTGCTTTGCATCTTTTGCAACGCACAATAGGGCTGGCGAAATTACGTATCGGAACGTTTCTGGCTATATTTACGAAATAACCATTCTTACATATACCTACACGCCAAGCGAGGCGAACAAATCCCGTGATGTGCTTCCGCTTGATTGGGGCGATGGTTCTACTGGCGAAATTCCACGAATTTCCGAAGAATATCTTCCTGATAATTTCACTAAAAACATATACAAAACAACTCACACGTACCCTGGCCCCGGCACATATACCATCGCAATGGAAGATCCGAATCGTAACGAAGGGGTGATTAATATTGTTGAATCGGTGAACGTGCCGTTTGCAATTACCACTACGTTGCGAATTGATGCCATTTTAGGTGGAAATACTACGCCGGTGTTGACGAATCCGCCAGTTGACAATGCAGCTATTGGTGTGAAGTTTATTCACAATCCTGCAGCGTACGATGCCGATGGCGATAGTCTTGCGTATCGTTTAACGACATGCTCGGGCGAAGGTGGCGATTTTATTAGTGGTTATACGTTTCCGATGACGAGCAATGATTTTTATGTTGATGCTACGTCGGGAGATATGATCTGGGATGCGCCTATTGTTTTAGGAAGTTACAATGTGGCGATGATTATTGAAGAATGGCGCAAAGGCACCAAAATAGGTGAAATTGTCCGCGATATGCAGATAGAAGTTTTTGATGCAAATAACACGGTGCCTCGTATTGCTGATTTGGAAGATGTGTGCGTACGCGTTGGCGATACGGTTCGTTTTCTTGTCGTTGCAACCGATGCTGATAGCAATAATGTATTTCTCACAGCAAGTGGCGGTCCGTTTGAGGTAGGGAATAAGGCTACATTCAAAACTATTTCGTCAGAACGGGGAAAAACAGTGTCGGAATTTGTGTGGGTACCAACTTGTGACGAAATCCGTGAACAATCGTATATGGTTTTGTTTAAGGCGGTTGACGACGATAAAATTTCGTTGGCCGATATGAAATATGTCAATATAAAAGTAATTGGTCATCCTCCGGTTGAATTGTCGACTAATCCACAATCTGTATCCATTTCGCTTGCGTGGAGCGATTCCCTGTGTTCTCCAAATATTGTTTCGTACGATATTTATCGTTCCCGTAAGGCAATTTCATATATGCCTGAATATTGCGAAGTAGGCCTGCCTGATACTTTATCTGTTTATTATGAGAAAATTGCAACCGTTGCTGCTTCGCAAAAAAAGTATTTGGACAATAATAATGGTTTAGGTCTAACGCCTGGATTCACCTACTGTTATCGGTTGTGTTCCGTGTTTGGTGGTGGTTTCCCGAGTTACATCTCGCAGGAAATTTGTGCTACGTTGGTTCCGTCGTCGCCAGTTCTGACGAATGTGAGTGTGCAGAAAACTGATGCTAAAAAAGGTGAAATGTATGTCGCTTGGTCAATTCCACGTGAATTTGATTCCATAACGTATCCCAAACCTTATCAATATTGGTTGTATCGTTCGTCGGGATTGTATGGCGAACGTCTTACTAAAATTGCGGAAATAGACGGATTGATGGATACATCGTATGTTGATACGGGTTTGCAGACGGATGATTCTGCATATTCATATAAGATTGAATTTTATTCAATTGCAACAGGAAAACCGATTCTGATTGGCACGCCGCCAGTTTCTTCGTCGCCATATCTGACGTATGAAGCGTATAATCATAAAGTTCGCTTATTGTTGCAGGCAAATGTCGGTTGGAAAAACGATACTGTTTTTGTGTATCGTCAACGAGGAAATTCTTCGGAATTTGATTCGTTGGGCATTTTCGAAAATGGCGAATTTTGGGACACGGGACTGGAAAATCAGAAAGAGTATTGCTACTATGTGAAAACTAGTGGCTTTTTCGATTATCATTTGTTGCCGAATTGTGTGTACAATAATTCGCAGATTATGTGTGCGATACCTGCTGATACAATTCCACCAAAGCCAATGACTTTGAAAGTTGTTCTGGATTGTGATAATTTTTCTCGAACAATTTCGTGGACAGTCGATGCTGATGATGAAATAAAAAACGTCCATGTTTTTTATAAAGATTGTGCCGATTCCGAATGGCGAATAATTGCTACAATTCCTGCAAGCCTATCTTCGTATATCCATTCGTTTGTTGATAGCGTAGGTAATATGGCTGGTTGCTATTACCTTGCGGCAGAGGATTCTGCAGGAAATATAGGGGCTCACAAATACGATACTTGCTTGTATAATTGTCCGCAATATGAACTACCAAATGTATTCACACCAAATGGCGATGGGGAAAATGATGTGTTTCATCCAATAGTGAATCGATTTGTACAGAAAGTCGATATGAAATTGTATGATGCCTGGGGACAATTAGTTTTTGAATCCGATAATCCCGAATTGAATTGGGATGGTAAACATTACAAAACAGGAAAAACTCTAACCGATGGTGTATTCTATTATGTATGTGTGGTTTACGAGTATTGGTCGGATTGCGAAATACATACACGTGAATTAGCAGGGTTTGTACATAAGTTTAGCGACGGGAAGTAAAAATTATTTAAAACCACTATTCGTATTTTGTTGGAATTTTTGTAAGTTATTGAATATTATTCTTGTAGCTTGTTCCTAACTGGATTTGCGTAAATATTCAAAACTATTGATTCTATATCGCTTTTACTTGGTGTTTCGAGTTGGTTTATTCCATCTGCAATATAATCAACAAATGTTTTTTTGTCATTTTCGTTGTAAAAATCGGCAAACTTGTGTCCACGAGTAACCAAATCGTATGCAATGTAATTGTTCTTTTCCAAAATGTAGGCGTCGTAAATGCGTTGGTCGATAATGTGTGCCAACTGAACGAATTTTTCGCTTTTATCGAAAGAGTCGCAATATTGTAGTTCTTCGAGCGTAATAGGCTTTGTAACAGCGAAATTGACGTGTCCTTTCGGTTCAACAATACCTTTCCAGATACTTTGATAATCTTCGTTTTTACCTTTTCTGTACGTCGTGAACGACGAAACGAACAATTCCGCAGCTTTGGCAAACGCGCATGGTTCGTATTCATATGAAACGGAAACTGGCGTTATTGCAAGTTTTGAAAGATTGTCAACAAACGATTCGTCGCTACTCATTGCAAACATTTTTAGTACGGCTGGTTCGGTTTTGTCGTCGCCGTCTTTTGTGCGGCCGCTACGTTGCGCAATCCAAACGGAACGCTTTTTCTCAGTCAACACGTGACGGATGTATGAAGAAACGGTAAAATAATCGCGGTATAGGTCGCGAAGATTTCCGCTTCTGTTGATGCGGAACATTCTGTTGATTTTTCCTAAATCAACGGAAATATCATTTTTCATAAGATTGCTACCGAATGTGATTTCAGTTTGTCCGTGGCCAGTATAAAACAAATATAAGTTCAACAAAGCGGCGTCAAGCACTATGTCGCGATGATTTGAAATGAACAAATATGGTTTTTTCGGAAGATCTTCGGCTCCCTCGTAAG
>JAZRXD010000072.1:0-16072 GCA_045600045.1 Bacteroidales bacterium | reverse complement strand
GGTACAAGTGGATTATATGTTATAAAATTAAATGTTGTTGATGCAATAGGTTGTTCTGGTGAGTTTGTTGATACATTAAAAGTAGGAGGAATATACACCTCGGAACTTCTAACGCCATCGGGGAAAAAAACTCAGTTTTGTAAAAAAGAGAATGTTGAATTTGTTGCAAGTGACAAAGATATAGACAAAATAACCAAATGGAGATTTTGGTTTACAGGTATGAATACAGAAACAGAAATAGATACATTTGTTACAGAACCAAAGTTGACTCTTCGTTTTGATATTCCTGATGAGTATGATTTATGGTTGATGCCATATCAATATTCTTGTCCTGGTGCATTCGCATCGAAGGAAATCGTAATTAATCCTCCAAAATCTTCGTTTTCGTTTTATCCCGCTTCATTATGTGCTTTCCCTGACACAATTCATTTTGATCCTTCGTCGTCGATTGGGGCGGAATCGTATTTGTGGGATTTTGGAGATGGAAATTCATTGTCGGTTGTCTCTACGGGAGAGGATGGACATTACAAATGGATTGATCCAAGTACATCTGTTGTCGTAAAGGCCGATACAACTTCGTTTACTCCGTATCATATTTATCAAGCTCCTAATAATTATAATGTGACATTGACAACTTATGCAGGCACTTGCGATGATGATACAACAATAGTCCTCAACACGTCAGGTATAAAAATGGGATTCACACAAGATACAACGCATATTTGTCAAGGCTTGGAAATCCAATTTGTTGACACAAGTAAAACGTCGTCGGGTAGTTTGGTGAAACGTTTGTGGACAATTACCGATAGTAAAAATGTAAGCTCGGTTTATGAAACTTCGGAATGTTCATATTTTTTATTGTTCGAAAAACCAGGTACTTATAATGTTGCATTGGAAGTATTTTCTGATTTAGGTTGTCATAACAATATACAAAAAACAGGTACGGTAACGGTATACGAAGCTCCAACAATCACCAGTTTCACAAATGTTGGTGAAAATTCAGGTTGCTCAGGATTTAAGACAGACTTTAAAGTTCAGTCGGCTACGGCAAAAAAATATATTTGGTTTTATGGTGATGGTCAATCTGATACAACAACTACGGCTAAATCGCCACAACATGCATATTCATTGGGTACATATCAATCATCGGTAAAAGTAATGGATTCCAAGAATTGTAGTACGAAATCGGATTCAATTCAAGTTCGTGCGACATATCCGTTCCCGAATTTCCAAATACCAGCAAATTTGTGTTATTATGATTCGTTGGTCCCGATTGATTATTCGGTTGGTGAAAATTTAACATATTCTTGGAGTTGGGGAGATGGCACGAATTCAACAGGTAAAAACACTAAACATTTATATTCTTCTGCGGATAAATCATATTCTATTACGTTAAGATTGATCGATGAGAATGGTTGCGACAGTAGTTTGACGTTAACGACTAGAGTCAGAAAACCCCAGGCTGATTTTGTTGCTTCAAACATAGATTTTCAATGTCCGCCAGCAGAAGTTTCTTTTACAGACAATTCGTTTGGTGAAAATCTTTCGTATAACTGGACTTTTGGTGAATATAATTCAACTCCGATTTCAGTTCAAAATGCTTTTTGGCAGTATCAAAATGTTGGTAAATATGATGTTTCATTAGCTGTAAAAGATAATTTTAATTGCGTCGACACATTGGTTAAGTCAAATTACATTACAATTCATGGTCCACAAGGAAAGTTGAAAGTCACGCCGGAAACTGGGTGTACATATACAGACATTTCAATGACAATTTATGACACAAAAGATATTGCAAAATATTCTTGGGTTTTTGGAGATGGACAATATTCTAATGAAAAAACGGACCAAATCACATATCAATATTTAGAGGGTAATGTTTACACACCATCGCTAACAATTATTGATGAAAATGGTTGCGAAATTCCATTGGTAGGCAATACTGTCACAATCTATGGCGCAAAACCTGATTTTTCAAGTGTTCAAGAGTTTTGTGAATTGTCGCCTGTTCAAATATCAGATTTATCAACTTCTTATCCAGAAGAAATTGATTCTTGGTTGTGGAAATATCAAAAAAATGGCGTAGTTGAAAATATTGAAGGCAAGTCGTTTGAAAAAACACTGGCACCTGGTGTTTACGATATTTTATTACAAACGAAAGTTAAAGATTGCGTATATAACAAAAATGTTTCTCAATTTATAAAAGTATATGAAACACCTGTTGTTTCTTTAACAACAAGCGATGATGAAATTTGTGATTTCACATCTATTGATGTTACTGCAAATGTTGTTTCCGGTGATGATGGCAAGGGTACATTTGAACATAAGAACGTCTGGTCAGGAAATGGTATAGGCGGTTTAGATGGAGATTCTTATAAGGTGACATTTACCGCAAATAGTTTTGAGAATAATACTATTTATTTTGATTATGTAAGTACCTATGGTTGTGCAGCAGCACAAGCTTCAAAAGATATTACCGTTTATGCAATTCCTAATAAAATTGATGATTGGACAAAGAATTATTGTTTGAATGATGCCGCTTCAGAACTCTCAAACGAAATCACCACTGCAAATGGAACATTGGTTTGGTATGATTCAGACGAAACTGTTCTTTCTTCTGCGCCAGTTCCTATAACTTCGATACAGGGCACTCAACAATATTTCGTTGCACAATCAGCTCATGGTTGTGAAGGAGAAAAGGCTCAAGTTCTTGTTGTGGTCAATCCGTTACCGAAACCGATAATTCTCATAGACACTACATATACCTGTCAGGGTTCTCCGTTAGTATTAGGTTTGGATAAAAAATATGCGTCTCAAACATGGTCTTGTTCGCCAGAAAATCATTTGTCTTCTTCAACAGTATCAGCACCGATATTCCAAGCTTCTGCGCCTGCTGGAATTTATGTTGTTGGAGTCGTAGTTGAAGATGCGAATGGTTGTCGTAATTCTATCGAAGCAAAACAAACGATTTCTGTATTCCCAATTCCTGAAGTTGATTTTGAGATAAGTAAAGATCCTATTAAAATGATGGAACTGGTTGAGTTTATTAACACAACGGATACAACAGATATGAATAATATCAAATGGTTGTGGACAATAAATGATTTTACATCAACAGAAATGAATTTGGCTCATTCGTTCTCGGATCACGGAACATTTGATATCACGTTGGATGGATTCATATACGAAGAATGTAAAAATTCTGTCACAAAACCAATAACAGTGCTTTATTCGGCACGTGTTCCTAATGTGTTTACGCCAAATGGTGATGGGGTTAATGACGTGTTTTTCGAAGGTATGCCGGAAGCAGAGTTGGTTATTATAAATCGTTGGGGACAAGAATTGTATCGTGGATATGACGGTTGGGATGGAACGTACAATGGTGAAGTCATGGCGGCTGGAACATATTTTTATATAATAACATTGCCAAATGGTGAATCATATAATGGTCCTTTAATGTTACTAAGAAATTAATTTGATGAAACGTTTAACGTGCATATTGTTTTTTTGTATTGTTGCTTCTGTGGCTGTTTTCTCACAATCGAGAAACATTCGAAAAGGGGATGCCGCATTCAACGCAAAAACGTATTCGATTGCGCGTGAATACTATGAAAAAGCTTTTGAAACGGCTCGCAATAACGGCGATACTCTTTTAACAGGATATACAAGTTTCAAAATAGCAGAATGTTACTATCGCGCAAGTAATTACGAACGGGCTATCCCATTTTATAGAGTTGCATACAACATTAATTATCACGACACAACGAAAAATCTCTACCGAAATTACGGGGAAATGCTTATGATGATAGGTGATTATAAGCAGGCAAGAATAATGTTGCAGAAACAACTTGCCGAAGACAAAAACGACGAGAAAGCTAAAGCTCACATAAAAGCTTGTAATTTTGCAGATACTGCAGTCACCCATGAATCATTGTACGAAGTTATAAACGCACAGTCTGTAAATACAAGAACGGGAGATTTCGCCGCTGCACCATACCGTAACCAAGTGGTTTTCACTACTTCTCGTTTTGATTCCGACAGCATCATCTATACATATACGGGCGAAAGTTTTGAAGATTTATATTCAACCTATTATAATGTTGAAGAAAATACTTGGTCGCCGGTTGAAAAACTTAAAGGTTCGATAAATTCATCGTTTAACGATGGAACATTCACGTTTGATGTGAAGAATAATGCCGCCTATTTCATGCAGTGTAATGGAGCTGAAGGGGCAGACAAGAATTGTAATATCTATTATTCAAAATTCAACGATGCAAAAGGAATATGGAACAAACCGACATTATTTGAATATAATTCAAAGGATTATAGTTCCGGCCATCCGTGCATTAGTCCAGACGGAATGACTTTATATTTTGTCTCAGATAATCCTGCGGGACACGGAGGAACAGACATTTGGATTTGTCAAAAAGATACAACAACAGGAAAGTGGTTGGAGCCGAAGAATGCTGGTATTATGATTAATACACCAAACAATGAAATGTTTCCGTATGTGGCTGATAATAATGGATTGTATTTTTCATCGAATGGCCGTCCAGGCTATGGCCGTCTGGATCTTTACTACATACCGAAAGTCGGGAATGATTTTGGCGTTCCAATCAACTTGAAACCTCCGTTTAATTCAAGTGCGGACGATTTTAGCTTGATGTATTTTACTGATGATTGTGGTTTGATTTCTTCAAATAGAATTGGTGGCGTTGGGGGCGACGATTTGTATTTGTTTCGCAAGAAAGAAGTTAAGGTTGTCGTTACTGGACGAGTTATCTCAAATGACAAGCCGTTAGAGGAAGCTATTGTGTTGATTAAAAATATGGTTACCAATGCCACAGATACGTTACTGACGGATTCGTCGGGTTATTATTATTATCCAGCGATGGAGAAAGATATGAAATATAAGATTTTTGCTTATAAGAATAATTATTTAGTTCCGAATGGCAAATTCATTAATACAGAAGGTGTTAATCAATTTACTTATATGGATTCTTTACACGGATATGATATGAATTTTATTATGCCGGAAATTTCCAACAACATGGAATACGAGATTGAGGATATCTATTATGATTTAAATAAATACGAATTAAGGCCGGAATCCGTAAAGGAACTGGAGGATTTAGTTGTCCTGATGAACAACAACCCTGACATTTGTATTCAGGTAAATTCCCATACGGATGAGCGTGCGTCTGATTTATATAATTTGTTTTTGTCAAATAATAGGGCTAAAGCAGTTGTTGATTTTTTAACTGCTAAAGGGGTTAGCATCAATCGATTAACATGGAAGGGCTGGGGCGAAAGTAGCCCGGTTTATCCAAATGCGAAAACAGAAGAAGAACATCAGGCAAACCGAAGAACAACATTTTCAATTGTTAATTACACTGATGTTCAAATGGCAAAAAAGGCCGAGGAACATCAACAGACTGTTCAAGTTCTGGAAAGTGCCGGAAAACAAGAACCTCACGAAAGTGGCTTGTATTTCCGTGTGCAAGTAGCCGCCTTCAGCAAGAAAAACTATACTATTTTTAACAAAATAGAACAGAAATTACCTGGTGTTCCTACGTATTGCGCCAAAGATGTGGATGGATTGTACAAATACACGGTTGGTTCTTTCGAAACGTTCCAGGAAGCTTCTGTTATGAAAGATGAAATCGATAATCTTGGTTATCAATCGTTTATCGTTGGTTACGAAAATGGTGTCAGAGTTTTGATTAACGATGCGTTACGTCAACAATATCAAATGGGAAAATAAATGAAGTTGCGAATTCGACATATTGTGTTTTGGTTGTGCATTTGTTTTAATGCCGTTTGGTCGTTTGCCCAAAACGATATTGACGTAAGCAATTATATGTTCGATGAGATTAGCTACAATCCGGCATTTACTGGCGAAGGAGAAACTTTTCGTGCTTCATTGCTTGCTCGCAAACAATGGCTTGGATTCGAAGGCTCACCATTGTTTCAAACGTTGAGTATTGATGGCGCTACAAAAAAAATGGGCGGTTTGGGATTGCATGTAGTAAATGATGAAATTGGGTTTGAAAACAATGTAACCGCCACGGTTAATTATTCCTACGGTGTGAATTTGGGTGAACGTTCACGCTTATCATTAGGTTTCGCGGTTGGAATTATCGACAGGTTTATTGACGAATCGGAATTTGTATATCAAAACCAAACAATGGACGATCCGTACGGTTTTGTTGACGATAATTATATAATTCCAACTTTGAATGTTGGTTTGAATTTGTCTATAAAAAGTTTAACGGTAGGGTTGTCCGCAACGCATATTGCAAATAATCTTGAGAATTCAACGATTGGGACTTTGCCACGACATTTCTATGGATATGCGAAATACGAAATCAATACAAAAGGTTGTTTGCAAATAGTTCCTTCTGTATTAATGAAATATGGCAGCCAAGCACTTCAATTTGAAGGAAATACGAACTTTTACTTCAACAACAAGTTTTGGGTTGGTGTTTCGTATCGCGCTAATGAATCATTGGTCGGATTGGTTGGCTTGATTTTCAAAAATAGAATATATATAGGTTATTCGTACGATTACAATATGAACGATATAAGTCGTTATTCTTCAGGCAGTCACGAAGTTTTCTTGTCGTGGAGAATGAAGAAGGATCCAAAACAAAAAGGATTTTATCAAAGTACACGTTTGTTTAATTAGGATTTGATGGGATATTTGATCAAAAATAAAAACATTGAAATAGCCGATAGTTTGTTTGTCGTAGGTGAAAAGGCATTGATAGCATCTAAAGATATTAATAAAAACACAATTGTTTTTATTTACGAAGATACGGCGACTGACGAAAGAACAAGAACGTCAATTCAAGTTGCAATTGACAAACACATAGAACCTGGTGAATTCGGAGCATTTGCCAATCATTCTTGTTCGCCCAATTCGCAAGTTATCGCAAATTATGATGAGGAATCGAATCGGGCAACGGTATTGATGTTGACTATAGAGACTATACACAAAGGCGAGGAAATCACGTTTGATTATGCAACAACAGAGACAACCGTGACGGCCAATTTGTTAAACAAAAAATGTCTTTGTAAATCAGCAAATTGTCGAGGAAAAATCACTGGATTTCAAGAATTGTCTTTAGCTGCAAAAATGAGACTTTTAGCATCGGACACAACTGCAAATTATCTGCAAATAACTGAGTAACAATAGTATGTCGGATATACAATTACCATCAAAACATCTGGAACTTGCTGTAAACGAAATCAGTAAGCTGCCAGGCATAGGCAAGAAAAATGCGTTGCGGTTGGCATTGTATATTTTGAAGCAGAACGATGATTTTGCCCAAAATCTTAGCGAATCAATTTTGCGACTAAAAACAGAAATACATTTTTGCAAGAAATGCCACACGATTTCTGATTCGGATTATTGTGAAATCTGCGCAAATCCGAGTCGTGACCAGTCAACGGTTTGCGTTGTGGAGAATGTGAAAGACGTGCTTTTAATTGAACGTACGAATCAATACAAAGGACTTTATCACGTATTGGGAGGTGTTATTTCACCCGTAGAAGGGATTTCGCCAATGGACTTGAACATTTGCTCATTAATGGAAAGAATTGCCTCTGAAGATATAAAAGAGGTTATTTTCGCATTGCCAGTTACAACCGATGGCGACACTACTAGTTTTTACTTGTTCAAAAAGTTGCAGAATTTTCCTCTTGTGAAAATCAGTATGTTGGCAAGAGGTGTGTCGGTTGGCGATGAATTGGAATATACCGACGAAGCGACTTTAGCTCGTTCTTTGAAAGATAGGGTTGTGTATACTGTAAGCTTGTAATTAGTTGTAGATTACATTAACTACACCAATTCTTTCAATATTTTCTCCATTTGGTAATACAATTGAAATCTTGTATTGGTATGTTCCTGTTGGAACGTAGGAGTCTTTCACTTTGCCGTCCCAACCATTGTCGATATTGGTCGAAGTGAAAATGCAATTCCCGAATCTATCAATAATATTCATTTTGTATGATCCTGTAATAAATGCATATTTCGGCTTGAAAATTCGATTTTCTTCAATGTCACTATATGGATTTATTGCGTTAGGAATCAGTAATTTATATTTTTTATTTAAACAAACGCTATTGGTAAAAGAAGAATATTCACCATGTATTGTCTCTACACGATAGCAAAAGAATGAAGCCTGTGTATATTCTTCGTCAAGTTCGTCGAAATAGAGGTAGTGATTTTCATCTATTGAATCAATAAGTTGTTCGGATTCGCCGTCTTGTGAGCGCCATATTTTATATTGGGATATATTTTCCCATGACGTATTTTGACTCCATTCCAATAAATTCGTAAGTACTTCGGATTCGTGAACTTCTGCAGTTATTGGAGTAATTGGCTTTGTTTGTTTTATTTGCAAACCGCATTCATCAAACACTGCGGTTTTGTAGAATGTGGCGGTATCTTGTTTGAAAGCCGCAACATCAACGAAATCATAGATTTCCGAATCTGTTTTTTTGAGATATAGTGTATCGATACCAATAAAATGATTCGTGTCGTTTTCTGATTTATAAATTACATAATTTCTGTAATCGGAAGCAACATCATATTTCAGAACCATGGAAATATCGGTGTTGTTTTCTATGCTAATATTTTCTATATCAATGAATTTCGGCAGAGTAGATGATATTTCGGAAATTTCGCACATACACGATGTTGATGTTCTTTTTGTACCACGGCAATCGTTGAAAACGGCTCGCACAAAGAATTGTCTGTTCGGATTTTCGTTCAAATCAATAAAACAGGTGCATTCTTTGCTGGAACATTCTTGTAAAACAGTTTCCGTTTCTTCAATAACTTCCACGATTTCGTATTTTTCAATCGTTATTCCGTAACCGAAATAGTGGGTCCACGAAAGTTTAATTCTTGACGGACATCGTGTTACGTCTGCCGAAGCAACCATTGTTGTATGATATTCACGCAATGATGTACTATTGTTTCCGTTTTCCGAATATGCATCGACAGCTAAAGACATCGGCTTTTCGTTCGCTTCGTACGAGAACAATGAAATGGAATCTGTTTTAAAGACAAAAGTGTTATCTTCATTTCCTGGAACATCTACGATACCTTTGCCTTTTATCAAGGTCGTTTCGTCATATATATAAAGGATTCGGGCGTATTTGATATTTGCCGATTTGCTTTTGTACCAACAAACGGAAACCTCGTTTGTGTAAGGGTTTACAGTGACGTACGAAACGTCTGTCGGATCAATTTCTTCTGCGTGCAAAACCACTGCGCTTAATAGAAGTGTGATACAAATCAGTATTTTTTGTATGTTATCCAACCACAATTTCATACATAGAATCTTCGTTTAGATAATCGTTTGCAAGTTGTTGTATATCTTTTGGTTGTATAGATCGTATTGTCTTCCAATATTGATGATAATATTGTTTGAAATCCAAATTGTATCCAAGAATATTTTTCAACATTTCGCTCGTTGGTATTGCTCCGTCAAAATTGCGGACAAGGGTCGAAAGCATATACGTTTTCACCATTTCCAACTCGTCTTGAGAAACCAATTCTTTGCGAATTCGTCTCATTTCTTCGTAAATGGCTGCCAAGGCGGGTTCCACAACTTCTTTGCCGACTCTTGTAGTTATGATGAAATAGCCAGAATGTTCATACGGAATGATTCCTGAACCAATTCCATACGTAAATCCTTTGTCCTCGCGGACGTTGCTCATCAATCTGGAACCGAAATAGCCGCCAAAAATTGTGTTAAGAACTTGTAGTGGTGCAAAATCTTTGTGACTTCGGTTTACCATTATTTTCCCAATATTGATTGAAGATTGAACGGCTTGTTCTTTGTCAATTCTGAATTGTTTTTGTTGGTTGCTAATTTGTTTGAAATTAGTTGTTTGGAACTCTTTATTTGAACTTTTAATTCCGCTTTCCTGTAATGTCTTTATTAAGTTTTTAACATCCTGAGATTTGGGATTTCCGCAGACAATTATTTTGCAATTTTCCGCCACGTAATTCAGAGAATGGAATTTTATTAAATCATTGTGCGACAGGTTGCCAAAATCTTCTAAAACCGCAGAACGACCGTAAGGGTGGTTTTCTCCAAACAAAACGTTTGCCAACTTTTTTTGTGAGAGGACTTCAACTCGCTCAATGTCAATTTTATAGCGTTCTTCACGTTTTCGTATGTGCGTTTGAAATTTGTCTTCTGGAAACGTTGGATTGATAATGAAGTCTGTAACGATATTAATCGTTTCGGCCAAATGTTTTTCCAAACAGCACACACTGATGGTCGCATCGTCTTTGGTAACGTTATTGTAAATGTAGGAGCCAAGAAAATCAAGGCGTTCGGCAATTTCTTCGCCTGGTTGCGAAAGTGAACCTTCCTGCAACATTGCCAAAGTTGAAAGCGGTACCAATGCTGATTTTGCGGCATAGTCGCCAGCTTTGAAAATAAAATCAATTTTTACAATTTCCTGGTCTTGAATCGGCAACAAATAAATTGGTATGCCGTTGTCCGACAAAAAGCATTCCGGATTTTCGACCGAAAAATTTTTAATCGCTTGAAAATCAGGCGCCTTGTCTCTATGTAGTTTACGTATTTGCATACCTATTTTTGATTTTTTGCCAAATAATACATAGTGGAATCGTTTTTCTCGTCAAACAGTTTGTCGCTTACGCGTTTGACGTCGATAAGCGAAACATCGCCATAGTTTTTCAAACGTGAATTGACAAGATTTACATCGCCTAAATTTGCATAATAAGCCAACGCACGTGCTTTTGATAAAACATCGATTTCGCCCAAAATTGTCGTGCTTTCGTATTTGTTTTTGACTTTTTGTAGTTCGTAATCAAATACAAATCCTTCGCGGATTTTGTCCAATTCGGTGATGATTGCTTTTTCGGCATCGTCCATTGTGATTCCTGGATTCAAGTTGCCATTGATTATGAATAAACCTTCGTCAATTTCTCCAGTGATATAGGCATTTATGTCGCTGAACAATTTTTGGTTCTGCACAAGGTTTTGGTACAATCTTGCTGATTTTCCGTTAGAAAGTAGGTCGGAAATCAAATCTGTTGCGTAGAAATCGGCATGAAGCTGGTCGCACATGTGGAAAGCTTTGAAAATGCTCGAAGCGGGCACGTCACGTTCAACTGTCAGTGTTCGTTTTTCTGTTTGTTCGGGTTCTTTTTCGTACGTGCGTTGAGCAATATCACGGCGTGGAATGTTTCCAAACCATTTTTTTGCAAAATGTTTTACCGTGCGTAGGGAAACGTTTCCTGAAATTGCAACCACAGCATTATTTGGCGCATAATGCGAAAAAAAGAATTCTTTCACATCCGACAACTTAGCTTTTTCAATATGGCCGATTTCTTTGCCGATTGTTGCCCATTGATATGGGTGAACTTTGTAGGCGAGAGGGCGAGCCAAAAGCCATATGTCTCCGTATGGACGATTTATGTATCGTTGCTTGAATTCTTCGATAACTACATTTTTTTGTACGTCAAGGCTTTTTTGTGAAAAGGCTAGTTCCAGCATACGGTCTGATTCCAGCCAGAATGCAGTTTCTATGTTGTTCGCTGGAAGTGTTATGTAGTAGTTTGTGATGTCGGTTGTTGTAAATGCATTGTTTTCGCCACCAACTTTTTGTAATGGTGTGTCGAACGATGGTATATGTTTTGAGCCTCCGAACATTAAATGTTCAAACAGGTGTGCAAAACCGGTGCGCTCTGGAGATTCGTCTTTTGAACCAACGTTGTAAAGGGTATTTACGGCGACAAAAGGAGTTGTTTTGTCTATATTGACAAAAAATTTCAATCCATTTTTTAATTCAAATTGTTCGAATTGTATCATCACCAATCTTTTGGTCAAATTTACGAAAAAACTTTTCATTCATTGGTTGTTTTCTTTTCTTTGTGGTTGTAAAATGGTAGATTATGAAAAATTATATTGGAGCATTTTTGTTGTTGGTTGCGGTGTGTTGCTCTTGATTTCCGTGACCAAGGACGGAGTATTCGCTCGGTACAGAAATAATGGAATGGTTATAAAATAAAAAAGTCCGACTGAGTTAGCCGGACTTTTTTATGATAGAATGAAATCGGTTATTTTTCTGTAACGATTTTGTATGTATCGCGAGCAATAACGATTTCTTCGTTAGTTTGAATGACGAATACTTTGATTTTTGAATTTGGTGTCGAAATAACCCAACTTTCACCTTGTTTGCTGTTTGCTTCCTGATCTATTTCGATTCCGAAACATTCCAAACCTGAAAGTATGTTTTTACGTACATCACCGTCGTGTTCGCCAATACCACCTGCAAATGCAATGCAGTCTGCACCGCCAATTTCAGCAAGATAAGCACCAACATATTTCTTTATGCTCAACGCTAACATTTGTTTTGCAAGATTAGCTTTTGCGTCGCCGTTTGCTGCCATGCTTTGTAAATCGCGCATATCAGAAACGCCAGCAATACCTTTCAAACCACTTTGTTTGTTTACAATGTTGTCTATTTGGTCTATAGTAAGATTTTCACGACGCATCATTTGGAATGCAGCACCCAAATCAACATTTCCAGCACGAGTTCCCATTATAACGCCCTCAAGAGGAGTGAAGCCCATTGATGTATCGACAGATTTACCATTTACAACGGCTGTAACCGATGAACCGTTACCAATGTGGCAAACGATAGTTTTGCAGTTGTCTAGTGGTTTGTTCATCATCTTTGCGGCTTCCTGCGAAACGTAGCGGTGGCTTGAACCGTGGAATCCATAACGACGGATTTTGTATTGTTCGTAGTATTTGTAAGGCAAACCGTACATATACGCAACAGGTTCCATTGTTTGGTGGAATGCAGTATCGAATGTACCACAGTTAACTGCTTTTGGTAGAGCGGCTTGCGCAGCTTTAATACCTTTTAGGTTTGCAGGGTTGTGGAGTGGTGCAAAATCGTTGCAATCTGCGATTTTTGCAATTGCGTCAGGAGTAAGTTCAACACTTTCGCTGAAATACTCGCCACCATGTACAATACGGTGACCAATAGCTTTAATTTCGTCTGGACTTGAAATTAAGCTGCGTTTTGGATCAAGTAAAAGGTCTATTACTTTCGACACGCCAATTTCGTGGTTTTCAATAGGTAAATCAAAAGCTTCTTTGTTGCCATCAATTTCCATTTTGATTTTACCCATTGGTTCGCCAATACGTTCAACAACGCCGACAGCCATAACTTTTTCTGCTGGCATTTCCAATAATTGATATTTAATTGAAGAACTACCGCAGTTTAAGACTAAAAGTTTCATATTGTTTGTATTTTTTATTTGTCCCACAAATTTCATAAAAAAATATTAAAGTTCAAAGTAGTTGAAATAATTCTTATATTTGAAAACCCAAAAGTAGTATGAGCGAGAAAGAATTACGACAACGAGTTTTGTATTTCATATTTGTGATACAAGATTTCTCTGAACGATATAAAATCCCCGTTCGGAATGCTTTTTTGTATATACAACGTTACAAAGGCTTAGATTTTTTGGAAGAACATTATGCCGCCGAACATTTGCTTTCAATGGAAGATGTGTTGGACGATGTGACAAAGGTTTGTCAAAAAAATGGAGGAGGCATTTCTGTATGTTAATATTGTTTCATGGTTCAAATGTACCTATACTAAAAATAGATTTGTCGATAGGGCAAGTAAATAAAGATTTTGGAAAAGGATTCTATTTGACTGATATAAAAGACCAAGCAGATGCAATGGCATTTCGTCGTGTGGCAATAGATTCAGAAAATGGTAAATCACCAATAGTAACGACATTTGAATTTGATGATAGTTGTTTGAGTAATTCGGAATTAAATGTATTATGTTTTGAATCGGCCACAGCGGAGTGGGCTGAGTTTATAGCAAAAAACAGATTCGCTTCAAGAAACGGTTTCACGCACAACTATGATATTGTGTATGGACCAGTGGCTGATGATGGGGTTTATGACCAACTGCGTCGCTATATTCGTGGAAGTATAACAGCTGCACAATTGGCCGAAGAATTAAAATTTGTTCATCTGAACAAACAATATTATTTCGGTACAAAGAAAGCTATTCAATATTTAAAGATGATAGACTATGGACAAGCAACAAGCAAAAGATGAAATAGCACAAGATTTGGTTATAAGTTTGATGCAGGACCATCAAATGTCTATGCAAGAAGCACTAGCAACTTTATATAATTCAACATTATATGAGAAATTACAAGACGATAATACTGGATTGTATTTGCAAAGTTCTTGTTATTGCTATGAATTTTTGGAACACGAAATGAAATATGGAAAGTTATGTTAAACCATTAAAACTTTTTGCCTATGAAGTAAACGCGTTTTGTACGCACATTTATAAAATAGCCACTTAGGTGGTGGGAAAAGAGCGTTAAGCATTCTTGATTTCCTGAAACTTCGACAATTTCAAAAAATCCTTCAAGAATTAGCGAGAGACGTTCATGCTATTTGCGTGGACTCAATTGTTGTATTGAAGGATTAGGTAGTCGAAGACCTCGGAAAATCAATAAAACTTTAAGTACCACGCTTTTTTTATGTGCATACTCCAATGGTACTTTCGAGGCTATACAGAAACTCGGTTAACAAGAAGTATGTGACATTATTAAAAATCAACAAGATGAAAAAAAATATAATAAATTTTACAATTATACTATCCTTTGTATTTTCTTCTGTCTCTATTTACGCACAAAAAGAATACAAATTGATACCAATGGATTCTATTCAAGGTCTTGACGTTAGTGAAGAATTTGCTTTATGTAAGCAACATATTTACGAAAAAAGTCAAATAACTCTTGTAAAAGACGAGTTTGAAAAATCAAGCGATTTTGACATACGTGTAGAAAAGGCCAAGAAGTCGTATGAAATAATCAGCTACGAATATGGCAAAAATGCTCTTCTTCAACCTCTAGATATTGATTCGCTTGATAACGTAGCATTTAGCTATTTTTTGAAAAAAAATAAGGTGGAAGTCAACTTTGAATTAGGGGAATATGATTCTGAAAATGAATTTTTTTCTGTAAATGTGTCTTTTGCTTATAAAGGTGAACGTAGGCAATATGGTACATTTAAGATTCCCATTCCAATTAAAGATGCAAAAGACTTCAAAAATTATGAGCAATCAGGTAATTATAACATACATTGGCAATATCATCTTGATGATACAACTAATTTTTTAACCATTACAAATGCGAGGTATATTTCATTTTATGAATATGTGGATCTTGGTCTAAGTGTTAGATGGGCATCATGTAATGCAAACTCACCTGCTCCCGAATATAATGGTCATAATTATCGGTTTCTTGACGCTTTAAAATTACATGAAGAATTAGATGGAAGAATACCTTCACGCAATGAATTTCGTGAACTTATTGCAAATTGTGATAGAGTTTGGACTACAGAAAACGATGTCCCTGGATTTAAATTTACAAGCAAAAAAAATGGAAAATCTATTTTTCTTCCTGTTACATGGAATGGTTGTCCAAACTATAGCCACGGAGATGGTGGATATTACTGGTTTTTTGATCCGATGGATTTTGATCATGCATACTATTTTCATATTCACGACGGAGATGGTCAGTTCTATGCCAGCGATCCTCTTTTCGACTGTAGGCGCGCAGTTCGTTTGGTTCAAGACGTGAAGTAAACACTGATGTAATGAAAGGCTGCCGAAAGGTGGCCTTTTTTATTGATTGCTCTTGACAACCGCCGCAGAATGTTGTATATTTGCATCGTCCTAGGTGAAAAATGAAGACGCAAGTTTAGAAACACGTGGACAGAAGCCGTTAAGTCGGAAGAACTTTTAGCTACGGCGGGAAAGTTCAAAAGAAGAGAATCACAGATTCTCTTTTTTTTATTTTTTGCGATTAAATTCTTTGAATAGAATTTTAGAATAATCCTTTGATGTTATTAAATATCGGTCAATATGAATAAGAACTGAACCTTTGAAGATTAATAGTTCTCGTAAAGAAGGATTTTGGCTTAATGGTCAAAACGGTACCTAAAATTTGAATGTTTTTATTTAATGG
>JAZRXD010000071.1:0-16320 GCA_045600045.1 Bacteroidales bacterium | reverse complement strand
CAACTTTCATTCGTTTTTTTAATAAGTTTAGAAAACCACACGTTTGTTCGTCTTAAAATAAGACTATATTTGCGGACTTAAAAAACGTTTTTTTATAATGAGTGAGAAGTTTAAGGAATATTCTGGTTTAGACCTTTCTCAAGTCAACAAGGATGTTCTAGAAAAATGGATTAAAAACGACACGTTCAACAAAAGCGTGTCAACTCGTGAAGGACACAAATCATTTGTATTTTTCGAAGGTCCTCCTTCTGCCAACGGTCTTCCTGGTATTCACCACGTAATGGCGCGTACCATTAAAGATTCTGTTTGCCGTTATAAGACAATGCAAGGTTTCCAAGTTCACCGTAAGGCTGGTTGGGACACTCACGGATTGCCTGTGGAACTTGGCGTTGAAAAAGAATTAGGCATCACAAAAGAAGATATCGGTACAAAAATCAGCGTTGAAGATTACAACAACGCTTGCCGTAGCAATGTGATGAAATATACAAACCAATGGGAAAACCTTACTCAACGCATTGGCTACTGGGTTGATATGAAAGACCCTTACATTACATACGACAACAAATACATTGAAACGCTTTGGTATTTGTTGAAAGAATTATACAAAAAAGGTCTTTTATATAAAGGTTACACAATTCAACCTTATTCGCCAGCAGCTGGAACTGGCTTGAGTTCTCACGAATTGAACCAACCAGGTTGCTACCGCGACGTAAAAGACACAACGTGTACAGCTCAATTTAAAGTTGTCCGCAATGCAAAAAGCGAATCTTTGTTCGCTGGCGTTGAAACAGACTTGTACATTTTGGCATGGACGACTACCCCATGGACATTGAGTAGCAACACAGCACTTTGTGTCGGTCCAAAAATCCAATATGTAAAAATCAAGACATTCAATCCTTATACAGGAACGCCAATGACAGCTATCATGGCGAAAGACCGCGTTTCTGCATATTTCCATAAAGAAGGCGAGAATGCTGATTTTTCTGCATACAAAGCTGGTGCTAAAATTGTTCCTTATACGATTTTAGCAGAAATGCCAGCAAGTGAACTTATTGGCGTACAATACGAACAATTGCAGCCATGGGTTAAAGTTGACGGAAAAGCTTTTGAAGTAATTGCTGGCGATTATGTAACGACAGAAGACGGTACAGGTATTGTCCACATAGCTCCTACATTCGGTGCAGACGATGCTTTTGTTGCTAAAAAAGCTGGAATTGCAGGAATGCTTGTAATTGACAAAAACGGCAAACAATCTCCTCTTGTTGACAAACAAGGACGTATGATTCCTGTAGAGGAAATGGATGCTGATTTTGTTAAATCAAACGTAAATGTTGAAGCATACAATTCTGTTGCCGGTCGTTATGTAAAAAATGCCTACGATGCAACATTAACAGACAAAGACGAAACGCTTGACATAAGCATTTGTATGGCTTTGAAAGCTGAAAATAAAGCATTCAAAATCGAAAAACACGTTCACAATTATCCTCATTGCTGGAGAACTGACAAACCAATTCTATATTATCCTCTTGATAGCTGGTTCATTAAGAGTCCAGAATGTAAAGAACGTATGATAGAATTGAATAAAACTATCAACTGGAAACCAGAATCAACAGGTTCAGGTCGTTTCGGTAAATGGTTGGAAAACTTGAACGAGTGGAACTTATCTCGTTCTCGTTTCTGGGGAACTCCACTCCCAATTTGGATGACGGAAGACAAAACCGAAGAAAAATGTATCGGTTCTCTGGAAGAATTGAAAAACGAAATAGAACTTTCAATCAAAGCTGGATTTATGAAAGAAAATCCTTTGAAAGACTTCGTCGTTGGCGATTTTTCTAAAGAAAACTACGCAAAATTCGATATTCATCGTCCATACGTTGACAACATTGTGTTAGTTTCGGCAAAAGGACAAAAAATGTATCGCGAAACCGACATCATCGACGTTTGGTTTGATTCAGGTTCAATGCCTTACGCTCAAATCCACTATCCATTTGAGAACAAAGACAAATTCAACACGGTATTCCCTGCCGACTTTATTGCCGAGGGCGTTGACCAAACTCGTGGCTGGTTCTTCACTCTTCACGCAATAGCAACAATGTTGTTCGACAGCGTAGCATTCAAGAATGTTGTTTCAAATGGTCTTGTTTTGGATAAAAACGGCAATAAAATGTCAAAACGTCTTGGCAACGCCGTTGATCCATTCAAGGAAATCGAAGAAAAAGGAACTGACCCTGTTCGTTGGTATATGATTACGAACTCAGCACCTTGGGACAACTTGAAATACGATAGCGAAGGCGTAGAAGAAGTTAAACGTAAATTCTTTGGAACACTTTACAATACGTATTCATTCTTTGCTTTGTATGCAAACCTTGACAATTTTGCAATGCAACAAGCACCAGTTCCAAACGAACAACGTCCTGAAATTGACCGTTGGATTATTTCGTTGCTTAATACATTGATTAAGAATGTAACTGACGCTTACGAATCGTTTGAACCAACAAAAGCTGGTCGTATGATTCAAGATTTCGTCAACGATAATTTGAGTAACTGGTACGTTCGTTTGTCTCGTAAACGTTTCTGGAAAGGCGATTTGAACACCGACAAAGTTTCGGCTTATCAAACATTATACACTTGTTTGGAAACAGTTTCGTTACTTATGGCTCCTATCGCTCCATTCTTTGCTGATCAATTATTCTGCGACTTGAACAAAGTAACAAACCGCTTCGACGTTGATTCTGTTCACTTGGCAACATTCCCTAAAGCTGACGAATCGGTAATCGACAAGAAGTTGGAAACAAGAATGGAAATGGCACAAACCGTATCGTCAATGATTTTGGCATTACGTAGAAAAGTTGCTATAAAAGTTCGTCAACCACTTCAAAAAATCATTATTCCAATCGTTAACGACGAATTTGAACAAAATTTGAAAGCCGTTGAGAATATTATTAAAACGGAAGTTAACGTAAAAGAAATTGATTTACTGAAAGATGCATCTCAAGTTTTGGTAAAAATTATCAAACCAAATTTCAAGGCATTAGGTCCAAAATGCGGAAAGATAATGAAAGAAGTTGCAGCATCAATCACGGCATTCAGCAACGAAGAAATCTGTGACTTTGAAAAAACTGGAGCAAAATCTATAGTTGTAAGCGGACAACAAATTGATTTGACACTTGATGATGTTACGATTATTTCAAAAGATATTCCAGGTTGGCAAGTTGCAAACGAAGGAAACATCACCGTTGCATTGGATACAACGTTGACAGAAGATTTGATTAACGAAGGTATTGCACGTGAATTCGTTAACAGAATCCAAAATCTACGTAAAGACAGTGGTTTCGACGTTACCGACAAAATCAAGTTGGAAATACAGAAACACGATGCAATCAATAAAGCTATAGAAATTCATAAAGCCTACATTGCATCTGAAACATTATGTGCAGACATTCAGCTAGTTGACGCAATCAACAACGAAAACAAAAAACTCGTTGAAATCGATACTGATGTACAAACATTCATGGCAGTGCAAAAAATCTAACCGTTAATACACATAATTATGGAAGAAAACAAAAACGTGGTCGAAGAAGAAAAAACAAGATATTCGGACGCCGAATTGGAAGAATTCAAGCAAATAATCTTAGAAAAGCTTGACAAAGCAATGAAAGATTACGACCAATTGAAACAATCTATTCAATATTTGGATGGCAATGACATTCAAGATACGTCACCAACATTCAAAATGTTCGAAGAAGGTGCTTCAAATCTTTCAAAAGAAGAAACTGGTAAATTGGCAGAACGCCAAGAAAAATTCATCAAACACTTAAAAGAAGCGTTAATCCGTATTGTAAATAAAACATACGGAATCTGTCGCGAAACAGGTAAATTGATACCAAAAGAACGTCTTCGCGCCGTTCCTCACGCAACTTTGAGCGTTGATGCAAAAGTAAACGAAAAGAAAAATAAACCGCTGATATGAAAAAACAGCATTGGGCTATTTTAATGGTTTTACTGATTTTGATTGTCGATCAGGCAACCAAAATCTTAGTTAAAACAACTATGCATTTAGACGAAATGATCCCTGTCTTTGGAGACAGGGTATTCGTCTATTTTGTAGAAAATCCAGGTTTCGCTTTCGGAATGAGTTTCGGCGGTGCAATCGGTAAAATTGGCCTAACGCTTTTTAGATTAGTCGCTTCGGTACTAATTGGTATTTACATCCATAAACTAGTAAAACGAGACGCTCCACTTGATGTCATTTTAGGCTTAAGTGCAATTCTCGCCGGCGCTGCGGGAAACATTATTGACAGTGCATTCTACGGAATGATTTTCAACGAAAGCACATACGGAACAGTAGCCGAAATGTTTTCGGAGAACGGTGGTTATGCTCCATTCCTACAAGGTCGTGTGGTTGATATGATTTATTGTCCGATTTTACGAGGAACGTTCCCTGATTGGTTCCCTATTTGGAGTGGCGAACCTTTCACATTCTTCAAACCAATATTTAATATTGCAGATTCCGCAATTACAATTGGGGTTTTCTACCTATTGATTTTCCAACACAAATTTTTCAAGGACGCTTAAAAAGTTTTCCTTGATAAGAATCCCTTCTTTCAAGTTCTTTTTCTATTCGTTGGAGCACAACATCATAACGAGTCAATCCCCAAGTATTTTCTTTTAAGAAACGTGGCGGAACTTCGCCAGCAAAACGTTCTACAACAAATGCAGGATTTAAACGCTCCGTTATATCCACAATAAAAGGAACATACGTATCGATAGTAAACTTCTGAAAATCAACATTCTTCTCATAGAATTCTTGTTCTATTTTTGTGTTTTTTATGATTTGTAATTGATGAAATTTTATACCGTCCATCGGCAATGAATTTATCAAATCAACACCCGAAAGCCACATTTCGATTGTTTCACCCGGCAATCCATACATAAAATGCCCAGCGGTATGAATACCATATTCTTTCGTCATTTCAAACGCATCAACTGCTTGTTGAAATGAATGACCACGATTGATTCTTTGCAATGTTTCATCAAAACAAGATTCCACGCCATATTCAATTGAGACGAACATTTTTTCTTGCAATCGGGAAAAATACTCCAACTTACGTTCATCTATGCAATCCGGCCGTGTACCAACAACAATTCCCTGTATCAACGGATGTTCTATTGCCGGACGATAAAGTTCATCCATTTTGTCCAAAGACGCATACGTGTTTGTATAAGCCTGAAAATAAGCCAAATAGCCATCGGCACGACGATAACGGTTTTGATGGAACTCAATTCCTTCATTCAATTGTTGGGTAACCGATTTTCTCACATCGCAATATGACGGATTGAATGCGTCATTCACACAATACGTACATCCTCCAACACCAATACTTCCATCACGATTCGGACACGTAAACCCCGCATTCAATGTTAGTTTTTGCATACGACCGCCAAAACGTTCCTGCAAAAAACGTTTATATGAATTAAACCGTCGATTGTCACCCCAAACGTACATTGATTATAGATTAAGAGTTATTGGATTACCATCTTTTTCGGCAGAAATCAATTTTTCTCCATGATAATTCAAAGTAAGATTGAAAAACGGCTCATTGATATTATTCACCAACTTCAAAAAAATTGCATCGCCTTCCCACATTGGCAAATCTGCCAGTTTGTTTTTATCAATCCAAGCTAAATCGCCTTCATCACAAATTTTCTGTTCGCCAGTCCATTCCAAACACGAAAACAAATGCATTACCTCTCCATATTGTTCGTCAAGATAAAAAGTAACCTTTCCACGATATTTCCATTTGGTAATTGTGTAACCAGTTTCTTCCCAAACTTCCCGCAGCATGCACTGTTCCGGAGTTTCTCCAGATTCAAATTTTCCACCAACACCAATCCATTTGTCATGATTGATGTCATTTTGCTTTTTGGTACGATGCAACATTAAATATTGCCCATCTTTTTCTATATAACAAAGCGTAGTTTGTTTCATTAGTGATGACATTGATGGTTGCATATCAATTGACTATCAACAAGTTGCCCATTTACATACGCAGAAACAACATCATCTATATTACCCGAACAACCACGAATTACATCTATATTATTTTGAGCCAAAACAGAAACTGCACCATCGCCCATATTACCTGCCAACATAATCGAAACACCCATATTTTTCAATATTGGAGCTATTCCCGATTTACAACCACAACCTTGTGGCGAAGGCAACTCTGATTTAGAAACAATCTTCTTTTCAGCATCCAATTCATAAATAGTGAAATATGCACAATGGCCAAAATGACTGTCAACCAATCCGTTAGCTGTTGGAACCGCTACTTTCATATCTTTTAAAATTAAACATTTCAAAGGTACAATTATTTTCCTACTTTTGGGCATTGTTTTACGAAATGAAAGCATTTACAACAACAACGATATTCGCTATTTTATTTGCAGTTTCAGCACAGGCCCAAACCGGAAATCAATTGAGCGATTCAGTTGAAAACACAATTTTAGCCGATCTCACACAACCAAAAGAACAAGACACAATTCCACAACAAACATTTCAAATCGACACAATCGGAATTTTCCAAATTCCATTCATCGACTCATTGATTTGTTATGCAGAAAGCTTTTTAGGCACGCCCTACCAATATGGTTCCAAAGGTCCGAACGCCTTTGATTGCTCTGGATTTACAGGTTTCATTTTTTCCTCCTTCAATATTAAATTAGCTCAAAGTTCGACATACCAATACAAAGATGCACCAATAAAATTCGAAGAAATCGACAATGCCAAACAAGGAGATTTGATATTCTTTATGGGACGAAACGGACGAAAATCAGTGGGACACGTCGGCATTGTTGTTGACATTGATACCGTAAAACATTCTTGTAGATTCATCCACGCAGCAACTCACGGTGGCGTGATAGAAACATATTTTCCGTCATCCGCCTATTACAATCAACGATTTATGGGGTTTGGAAGATACGACTTGCCAAGTTTTACAACATTTTACCAAACAAGAAAAACATTGATTGAAGCAAAGAAAGAATAATAAATTTTCCCCTACGAATAATTAACAGGTTTTCAACAACCCCACTTCGCAAAATCAGGTAAAATCCGTGCAGATTGCGTTTTACTTATCCTCGCGGGAATTTACTTCTTAAAAAGGAGCTTCGCTGAACAAATCCATTTTTTCCCCTGAATGAGGATGCGAAAATGAAATTTTTTGCGCATGCAAATACAATCTATCCGCTGGCATTCCGTACAATGTATCGCCAACAATCGGACAATCCAAACCTCCGAAATATGCCGAATGAACCCGTAACTGATGTGTTCGACCAGTTTTCGGAGAAAATAAAATCCGTGTTTTTCCGTCTTTCCTTTCCAAAACTTGAAATTTTGTTATTGCCGGCTTGCCGTTTTCTTCATCAACAACCTGAATCGGCCGTTCATCAAAATCCGGACGCATAGGGAGATTGATTTCCCCAGAATCGGCAGCAACTATTCCGTCAAGAATTGCGACATATTCTTTTTGAACTTGGCGATATTCGAATTGTTGTTGCAAAATGCGACACACATCCTTATTTTTTGCAATAAGCAAAAGTCCCGATGTAGCCATATCCAAACGATGCACAACATAAACTTCACCATATTTTTCCCGTGCCCATTGATAAACCGATGGTTGTGGTATATTTCCAGGAACAGAAAGTACATCGATAGGTTTATCTACCACCAAAATCCACTCATCTTCGTACACAATGCGAATTTTATCGCCCAAATCAAAATCCTTAGAAAAACGATTTTGTTCCACATCCAAACCTTGCAACATAAATGATAAAATTGGTTCACATTTCTGTTTACAAGCTTTGTAAAAACTACCATGACGACGGATTTCACCTTTTGGTGACTTTCCCCACCAAAATTCAGCCATTGCAATTGGCTGTAATCCAGAAATATATGCATATTGCAACAATCGAGGGGCGGCACACTCACCAGCTCCCGCTGGCGGAAGTTGGTCTTCCCAAATATCCAATGCAGTTTTTGATTCACCTAACGCATTTCGAAATACAAAATTTTCGAATATTTGCCGCTGTAGAGCATTCGACATATCCTTTCTTTTCCTACATAAATCGGCAATTTGATTACTTACTTCATTGCGTTTTTCCTGGATTTCAGCAAATTCAAAATCCAACTTTTTTTGCAAACGTTTGTATTCCGCTTTTTGAAATTGGCTTTCTTTTATTAATGCCGCCAACTCGTCATCTGTAAGAGATTGTGTCCTTTTTTCGTCACGCGCTAATTTTGCCAAACGCATTTTTTCTTTTTGGGCAAACAAAATCATCTCCTTCTCACGCTGAAAATCAGCACATTTCTTAAAAATTACTTGTTGTTGTAGAAATTCGATTTGTCTATTAATTTCAGAAATTTTAGATTCTCCTTTTTTGAAAAAGCCATCTTCTTGAATCAAATCATACACAGGCGGAACAAAATATTCGTGTAAATTTTGTCCTTGGATTTGTCCGGAAAAAGCGGCAACAAACCCAACTTCACCTTCTTTATTCTTCAAAACAAGCACACCGAACATTTTTCCCTGTTGCAGTTCTTCCGCCCAATCTTCGCGAGAATTAATATAAGCTTGCACCTGATTCGATGCCATAATCGTCAACAAATGAGGAGAATAGCAAAACGGACACGTGAATTGCGCAGGCAAAGGAATATTCGATATGTCTTTTGAAAAATGATGAAACATTGATTTCGAAACACTTTACAAAATTATGTATTTTTGCAAAGAAATCAGTTTCAAAAAAAACAAGAACCGAAAACTGTTACCAATGTCCCATTTTCGTGTACGATATGCTACTTACAATGGACGTTTCGCAGCATGCACAATGCTTGAAACTGTGGAATTTTCACACGAACCAGCAACCGAATTTCCGCAAAACAATGGTAGATTGGAAACATTGTTGAATCACGGGAAATTACCACAAAACGAAGATTCTTTTTTTCTCGACATTTGGACACCCGAAACACAGGAAACAAAACCCGTTTTATTTTGGATTCACGGAGGAGCATTCGTTGCTGGATCAAGCGGAGACAAACAAAATGATGCAGAAAATCTCGCAAAAAATGCCGAAATCGTTGTTGTTAGCGTTTCGTATAGAATCGGAATTTTAGGCACAACATATTTGCCTAAAAACGGGCAATTAAACTGCGGATTCCACGACATAATCACCGCATTAGAATGGACAAACAAATTCATTTCGGAATTCAACGGCGATAGAAACAACATAACCATCGCCGGACAATCTTCAGGTGCTTGGTATGCCATGGCCATACACACTTCGTCGAAGCTGCAACATTTGTTCAAACAAACAATGCTATTCAGTTGGCCGGGCACAATGAAAGCTTTGCCACACAAAACCACCCAAGAAATAAGCGAAAGAATTGATAAAAATTTGCAAAATATAGAAAGACAACAGATTGAAACTATCTTACAAGTTCAAAAGGAAATTGGTCATCAAAACAAAAAAAAATACAAATTCGACGTTCCTCTTTTGCCTTGCATCGAAACAGATTTTATTTCCGACGACTTTTTCCGCGACATTGCCCACAACAATAAACAGATTTTCATGCAATACACCGAAAACGAATGTGGAGCATATATCTACCGCTACCCTATAGGGAAACACTTTCCTTCGTGGTTATTATCATTTTTCTTAAAACAATACTGTCCGGAGCATCCCTATCAATCATTAAAAAACAGGAGAAAAGAAACAAAAGACACTTATCAATCAGCAGTTGACATCACCACAAAAAAAATATTTCACGAGCCTACTCAAAAAATCGCACAAATACTCGGTGAAAAATGTACAATAAATCAGTTTTCCTATCCCACAAAAAACAAAAGAATCCAATGTTGCCATTGTTTTGACATTCCATTCATATTTGGTTGTTTTGAATATTGGAAAAACAGTAAAATTTTTGAAGATTGCGATTTCGAACAAATGAAAATCGAATCGTTGAAATTGCAGCAAATCATAAAAAAATTCATACATCAATCAGAATCTTTCGCACAATAAACGCATTGCATCAACGTTTTTGCATTGTTTATCGAAAAAAGATTGTTACATTTGGCGGTTCAATGTGAGAAACAACCAATAGTCGTAAAATACTATAAATCAGCCTCTCACAAGAATAGATTTTATGAAGGAAAATTTACAAACTACTATAGATTACTCAAAAATACCCGAGCACATTGCCATTACAATGGACGGCAATGGACGCTGGGCTAAACAAAAAGGCAATATCCGCCTATTCGGACACCAAAAAGGTGTTTCAACTGTAAGCGATATTGTTACCGCCGCAGCCGAAATAGGATTAAAATATCTTACACTATACACGTTTTCCACCGAAAACTGGAATCGTCCGAAAGACGAAGTTTCCGGCTTGATGGAATTGCTAATCAGCGCATCGGAAAAAAACCTTGAAAAATTATTGAAAAACAACGTCAAATTGCTTACCATCGGTGATTTTTCGAGTCTTCCCGTTAAAGTACAACAATCGTTACAAAATGTAATAGACAAAACAGCCAAGAACACTGGTCTAACATTGATTTTAGCTATCAGCTACAGCGGTCAATGGGATATTACAGAAATGGTAAAAGCCATAGCAAAAGAATGTAAAAGCGGAACATTAAATCCAGAAGATATTACAGCCACAACAATAGATAATTATCTGAGCACCAAAGGAATACCAAATCCAGAACTGCTTATTAGAACAAGCGGGGAATACAGAATCAGCAATTTCCTTTTATGGCAAATAGCTTACACAGAATTGTATTTCACAGAGATTCTTTGGCCTGATTTCACGAAAAAAGAATTTTTGAACGCCATAAAAGACTTCCAAAACAGAACCCGCCGTTTTGGAAAAGTAGAAAACCAAATATAACGCACTCTTAATGAAGAAACTACGACTATTATTCCTTATACTACTTTCAATCACGGCATCAACAGCCTTTGCACAAATTGGTGTAAAAAAATACACTATTGCCGCTATTGAAGTTGAAGGAACAAAATATTTTCAACCAGCACCAATAATTAGAACAACAGGGCTTTACGTCGGTCAAGAAATCTCAGTTCCTGGTCCGGAAATCACTGCTGCGATAGAAAAATTGTGGGAACAAGGCATGTTTGCCGACGCAAAAATTCTTGCATCAAAAATAGAAGGCGACAACATTTACCTGACAATCTTGATAAAAGAACGTGCCCGACTAAATTCCGCAAGCATTGAAGGAGCAAAAAAATCCGAGCAAAACGACATAAAGGATTTGATTGATTTCAAAACACACATGCAAATAACAGAAAACCAAAAAGATATGGCCCTAAAAAAAATCAAAGGGTTTTACGACGAAAAAGGTTTTCGTAACGCACAAGTTAAAATCGAGGAAATCAACGACAGTTCTACATTCAACATCTCAAACATCATTATCAAAATCGATAGAAATGCTCGTGTAAAAATAGACGATATCGTATTCAATGGCAACACAGAATTGAGCGATAGAAAATTACACCACGCAATGAAAAACACCAAGAAAAAAGCTTGGTACATATTAAAACGCTCCAAGTTCATTGCTAAAGAATACGAAGAAGACAAGAAAAGCATCATTGAAAAATACAAAAAACTCGGCTATCGCGATGTTCAAATCACCAACGACACGATTTACGACATTGATTCAGCCACAATGCACATTGAAATCACAATCTCCGAAGGTAAGAAATACTATTTCGGAAATATCAGCTGGCTAGGAAATTCTGTTTACAGCACCGATTTACTGAATAAAGTTCTTGCGATAGATAAAGGCGACATTTACGACGAGTCACTTTTACAAGACAAGTTATTTGGCTTGGAAGGCGTTAGTTCGCTTTATCTGGACAACGGATATTTGTTTTTCAACGCCGACCCGGTTGAATTAGGTGCAAAATCCGATTCAATAGATATTCAAATCCGTATTTATGAAGGTCAACAAGCTGTAATCAACAATGTTTCGGTGCTTGGTAACACAAAAACCAACGACCATGTAATTTATAGGGAATTAAGAACTCGTCCTGGCGAATTGTTCAGTCGTTCCGATATTATAAGAACGCAACGCGAACTTGCCATGTTGGGATATTTCGATCCAGAAACAATGGAAGTCAACCCACAACCGAATCCAATGGACGGAACTGTTGATATTGAATATGTTCTTCAAGAAAAATCCACCGACCAAATAGAACTTTCTTTTGGTTGGAGCGGTAGCTATCTTCTTGGTTCCGTGAGACTTTTACTTAACAATTTTTCTTTAAAGAATTGTTTCCATAAAGAATATTGGCGTCCAATTCCTTCGGGAGACGGACAATCATTGAGCTTGAGCGTTTCGGCAAATACTCGTTACTATCAATACTATAATTTTTCATTTACCGAACCGTGGTTTGGTGGCAAAAAACCTAACGCACTTACTGTTTCAGCATACTATTCAATCCGTGCAAACGGATATTCACGAAGCAGCGAATACTACGGAAACTGGCGAACCCTTGGTATTTCTTTAGGTTTGGAAAGATCGTTGAAAATTCCGGATGATTATTTCACATTGTACAACGACATAAGCTTGAAACGTTACAAATTGGACAACTACAATTTGTACTTGCCGACTTCGTTGCCAGATAGTCTCACCGCACGTTGTTTAACTATTGGAACAACATTCGCACGTAATTCCATCGACCAACCACTATATCCACGAAGAGGCTCCTCGTTTGCTTTACGTTTGGAATTGACGCCTCCATTCTCTTTATTCAAAGACAATGCGAACAATCCCAACTTACCCGACGAAGAACGATACAAATGGATTGAATACCATAAGTGGACATTTAAATCAAAAATGTACACTCAAATCATTGGCGACTTGGTTTTGGAAACAAGAATCGACTTTGGATTTGTGGGTTATTACAACAAAAACTTCAAAACTCCATTCGAACGATTTGATATAGGTGGCGATGGTTTGAGCAACGTATTCTACTACGGCACCGACTTCGTTCCTATGCGTGGCTACGATGCATCAGCATTGAATCCTGATGAAGACGGTGGTGCATTCCTATATGATAAATTTTCTTTGGAACTTCGTTATCCACTTGCTCTTAAACCAGAAACAACAATCTATGTTTTGGCATTCGCCGAAGCTGCGAACGCTTGGATGGAAGTTTCCGACTACAACCCATTTGACATTAAACGAAGTGCCGGAGCCGGCATCAGACTTTTCATTCCTATGATGGGATTGCTTGGTTTTGATATGGGCTACGGATTCGACCCAATAAAAGGAAAATCCGACGACGTTCGCGGATGGCAACCATCATTTGTATTAGGACAACAATTTTAAACTTTGAGAAATATGAAAAAATTAGCAATCATCGTAGCAAGTCTTTTGTTGGCATCGCTCAGCTATGCTCAAAAAACAGTGTATGTCGACACCGACTATCTTTTAAGTAAAATTCCCGCCTACAAGGAAGCACAACAACAAATCGACGAATTAACAAAAAGTTGGCAAACCGAAATCGAAGAGCAAAGAACAGCCCTCGATAACATGTACAAACAATATCAAGTTGACAAAGTTTTATTGTCAAACGATATGAAATCAAAACGCGAACAAGAAATTCTTGACAAGGAAAAAGAATTAAAAGAATTACAGAAAAAACGTTTTGGTGTCGAAGGCGACAGAATGAAAAAAGAAGAAGAACTCATCAAACCTATACAAGATGAAATCTTCAGTGCTATAAAAGAAATCGCATCAACTCAAGGATATGCATTTGTTATCGATGCCGCTTCAAGTGAATATACCTTACTTTACAGCGATCCAAAATACGACATCAGCGATGACGTTTTAAGAAAATTAGGATACATTAAATAATTAGTAACATTAAATTTTTAGATATGAAAAAGATTGTAAAATTAACTTTTGCCGCTCTTTTAATCTGCGGTTTTTCGTTCAATTCACAAGCACAAAAATTCGGACACATCAACTTCGAAGAATTAGTTGCTGCAATGCCGGAAAAAGCTGAAGCACAAAAAACTATAGAAAAAGAATACAACGAAATGAAAGGCATCATCGAAAGTATGTCTGTTGAATTCAATAAAAAAGTTTTGGCAGCACAACAATCATACGACACATTAAGTAAAGCCAGCCAACAACTATTGGAACAAGAACTAAACGACATGCAAAATCGTATTGTTCAATACCAACAAAATGCCGAAGCACAATTGAACCAACGTCAACAGGAACTTCTTGATCCAATTTTGGACAAAGCTGAAGCTGCAATAAAATCAATAGCAGCCAAAGAAGGATTCCTTTATATTTTTGACACAAGCGAAGGCAGCCAGGTTCTTTATTATTCAGACAAAAGCATTGATATTATGCCATTGGCTAAAAAAGAATTAGGAATTCAATAAAATACCTAACGTAAAAAACTACAGGCGTGCAAAAATTTTTTGTACGCCTTTTTTCTTTTTGGGGAAATACGTGTTTTACGTACAGATTTGCGAATTATACGCAATTTTCTAAAATTCAATCGTTTAAGCATTGCATTTTTAATTTTTTTTCTACTTTTGTCCTCGTAAAAAAAGAACAAACTGTTTTATTAAAATACCTAAAAAAATGGCAAAAAATTTCGACAAAGAATTGAACGATTTCATGGCGAAAGTTATCGCTAAGAATCCAGGTGAAGCAGAATTTCACCAAGCAGTTCACGAAGTAGTAAAATCAATTCTTCCATTCTTGGATGAAAATCCAAAGTACAAAGCTGCTAAAGTTTTGGAAAGAATGGTTGAACCTGAAAGAGTTTTCATCTTCAGAGTTCCTTGGGTTGATGATAAAGGTGATTGGCAAATCAACCGTGGTTTCCGTGTTCAAATGAACAGTGCCATCGGTCCTTACAAGGGAGGTATTCGTTTCCATCCAACAGTAAACTTGGGTATTCTTAAATTCTTGGCTTTCGAACAAACATTCAAAAACAGCTTGACTACTCTTCCAATGGGTGGTGGTAAAGGTGGTTCTGACTTCGATCCAAAAGGAAAATCTGACAATGGAGTTATGCGTTTCTGCCAAAGTTTCATGACAGAACTTCAAAAATATATCGGTCCTGACACTGACGTTCCAGCTGGTGATATAGGTGTTGGTGGTCGTGAAGTTGGTTACATGTTCGGTCAATACAAACGTATCCGTGATGAATTCACAGGCGTTTTGACTGGTAAAGGTCTTTCTTTCGGTGGTTCATTGGTTCGTCCAGAAGCTACTGGTTACGGTGTAACTTACTTTGCACAATCAATGTTAGCAACAAAAGGAACTTCATTGCAAGGAAAAACTGTTGCAATCTCTGGTTCAGGTAACGTTGCTCAATACGCAGTTCAAAAATGTACTCAATTAGGTGCAAAAGTTGTTTCAATGTCTGATTCTAACGGTTGTATCGTTGATGAAGATGGAATTTCTCCAGAAAAATGGGCTTTCGTACAAGAATTGAAGAACGTAAAACGTGGCCGTATCAAAGAATATGCTGAAAAATATGGTTGCAAATATTTCGAAGGACAGCGTCCTTGGAAAAACGTTAAATGTGATGTTGCAATGCCATGTGCTACACAAAACGAATTGGATGAAAGCGATGCAAAAGCACTTGTTGCTAACGGGACAATGTGTGTTGCCGAAGGTGCTAACATGCCAAGTAGCCCAGAAGCAGTAGCTGTATTCCAAGATGCTAAGATTCTTTACGCTCCTGGTAAAGCTTCGAACGCTGGTGGTGTTTCTGTATCAGGTTTGGAAATGTGCCAAAACTCAGGTCGTATTTCTTGGACAGCAGAAGAAGTTGACAACAAATTGCAACAAATTATGAAATCTATCCACGAAAACTGTGTTAAATACGGTACTCAAGCTGATGGTTACATCAACTATGTTACTGGCGCAAACATCGCTGGATTCATCAAAGTTGCTGATGCAATGATGGCACAAGGTTTAGTATAGTTTTTACTTTACCATAAACGAAAATCCCTCGCTTCGATTGAAACGAGGGATTTTTATTTATAGAAACATTAAACTACTAATATTGCGACAAAAAGACAAGACAAAACTCGGCTTAATGGTCAAAACGGAACCTGAAATTTGAATATTTTTATTTAATGGTCAAAAAAGTACCTACTTTTTGTTGTAAAAGTATTGGTCAATAAATTTCATTCTATTTAGCTTAGACAATCCATTATGAACTCGGATTTTTGTTTTTAGGTCTGTAAAGAGTGCTTCTATACCGTTG
>JAZRXD010000070.1:0-2191 GCA_045600045.1 Bacteroidales bacterium | reverse complement strand
TTACGACTGACATTTTAAAAGACATTGGATAGTCTTTTTGTGTACGTTTAACGTACTGTTTTTCTTTTACTTCCATTTTACGTTACTTTTTTTGTAACGCTATTTTAGGACGGGATAAAAACAAAACAGAAAAGGCGATTGATTTTCAATCGCCTTTTCTGTTTTATCCCTTTTCGTTTGCTTATTTATTTAAACAAAACACAATATAGTTTCGGGAACCGTATAAAAATTGTAAAGATACAAAAGTTTCTCAAAAAACTTTGTTTTTAAGAAAAAAAAATTACCTTTGCCTCGTTTTTAATAGAAGATATATGCACAACACGTTCAATATCAACGAAATAAGAACCTCATTAGCGTTAACACTATCTGTTTTTCTATTATGTTGTCCCATTATCGTTAACGATAAAGAAATCGATTTCATGCAAACAACAGAAGTATTGGATTTCGAATTGGACTACATTAATTACCAAGACTTATACACGAAAATCGCACATATTGAATCGCGACAAAACTACGATGTGGCCAACAAAACAAAAACTGTCGGGAAATATCAAGCTGGAAAATCCGCCCTACTTGAATTTGGATATAGCGAAGAACAAATCCAAGCAATTTACGATTCATTCGACACGGTTTATACCGAAAAAGGTCATGCACGTTACCACTTCGACGTAAACACATTTCCACCTGAAGACCAAGAACGATTCATTCGTTGGTATATGCACAGAATGGAACACGTTTACCTAAAAGACGTGATTGAAAAATATGTTGGGACCACCATAAATGATGTTTACATAACTCGTGCTGGCATTCTTAACGCATCAATGCTGGGATTCAACAACGTCATTAAATTTTTGGAATCAAACGGAGAAATCAACTACACTCCGAAAAAAGGATATTCGGTTCAAAATAGATTAGCCCAATTCGAACGTACTGAAATTATTTCGTAAATTCGCAACGAATTCGAAATACATTGAAACATGTACGCATCTCTCAAAAAAGAATTTGAGAAAGAACTTAAAAACGTTCTTTCATTTTGGTCAACAAAAGCTATTGACAAAAAAACAGGACAATTCTACGGTGAAATGGATCACTATGGAACTCCGGAACCTGATGCAAATAAGGGAATTATAATGTATTCCCGCATTTTGTGGACATTTTCGGCCGCTTGCCGCTTTTATCAGAACAACGATTACAAACAATATGCGGACATAGCCCGTTCGTTTATAGAAAATCATTTTTTAGACAAAAAAAATGGTGGCGTATATTGGGAAACCGACTGCAATGGCAATGTGGTTGTCAACAAAAAACAAGTGTACGCAGAAGCGTTCTCAATTTATGCGTATTCGGAATATGCACTTGCATTTAACGACAATTCGGCTTTGGAGATTGCTTTAGATTTATTCGACAAGATCGAAACTATTTGTTACGACAAAAAGAATGGTGGCTATTTTGAGGCATTTTCCGAAAATTGGGAAAAACTCGACGACGTTCGTTTAAGCGACAAAGATTTGAACGAACCGAAAGGAATGAATACCAATCTCCATGTTTTGGAAGCATATACAACATTGTATGAAGCAACCAAAGACGAACGAGTAAAGGTTGCGTTGAAAAAGGAGATTCAAATTTATATGAATAAAATCTTGAACGACAAAAATCACGTAACTATCTTTTTCTCAGAAGATTGGAAACCCAAAACAAGCGAATTTTCATACGGACACGACATTGAATCGACATGGTTGGTTTGGGAAGCAGCCGAAATGATTGACGACACGGAATTGATGAACGAAATTCGTCCAAAAATCCTTGCTATGGTTGACACTTTTGTTGAAGAAGGATTTGACAAAGAAACCAATTCAACCGTATATGAATATTTCCAAAAAACAGGGGAAATTGATACTGACCGTCATTGGTGGGTACAAATAGAAGCTGTTGAGGGACTTGCAAATGCGTTCGATATGACTGGAAAAGAAGAATATCGCAATCTTGCCCTTAAACAATGGGAATATATTCGCGAAAACCTTATTGACCGAGTTCACGGAGAATGGTTTTGGAGAATCGACAACGATGGCTTTCCTGTCGATAGCGAAGCAAAAATGGGACAATGGAAATGTCCGTATCACAATGGACGTGGCTTGATGCACATGATTAAAGAAATGGACAAATGGAATGAGAAGTCGGATCGTAGCCATGT
>JAZRXD010000069.1:0-27588 GCA_045600045.1 Bacteroidales bacterium | reverse complement strand
AACTGGACTGGTTCTGGTTTCAACATTAAGAGTGATGAGAATCCTATCAAGAAAGATTGGTTTGCTCCTGAAGAACTTACTGTTGGCGAAGAAGTGATAGCACCTGTAATCGTTGATATATATTTGAGAGTTATTGACGATAAAACGGTGGCTATAGGTGTTGGTGTTGATCCTACTATTTCTACAGATGTTATAAATATCATCAATGCAGAAGATACTCCTAAAGGAGCAATAATCAAAGGAGGAAAAGTTTATATCATCCGTGATGGTAAGGTATATAACTTACAAGGTTCCGAAATAAAGAATGCTGATGAGATATTGAAATCAGGGAACTTCTAAAACATAGTTGCAATTTAATACGATTACCAGCCACAAAGAGGCTACATATCGCATAAATTTTCGACAATTACAAAAACAGAATTCCAAACGGGGTTCTGTTTTTTTGTATAGTTTTCTTTTGTAATTTATAGATTATCATAGTTACATTTTTATACTCGGTTTGAATCAAAAAGGAATCCTTTGCCGAATCAGATATCAGGTTCTGCTGACGAAGCGAAGAAATAGAATAAATAGACCCCAACTTTTAATATTTAATATTATGAAGAAATTTTTTGCTTTTTCCGCATTTGTCGCTCCGTTTGGTATAACGGTAAACGGAACACCAGTTATAGGAATTGAGAATCCAGTCCCACAGGATCCAACTACTAAAGTCGTACTTTAATTCATATTCAAGTTGTTAAAATGACAACTACAAAAAACAAAGTGATAATTAAAGAAATAGTTGTGAAATAATGCACAATTCATAATGCACAATGCATAATTAAACCTCCGGGGCGGAAGCTTCGGAGGTTTTTTATTGTTAATATCTAATCACTAATCGTTATTTTTTTATTTTTGTTACACAACAACAGCGAATATGAATTCATTTGTGATAAATACCCATTCGCATGTGTATGACGAGGCGTTTGATGCTGACCGTGATGAGGTTTTGGCGCGGGCGTTTGCTTTGGGTGTGGAAAAATTGATACTTCCCGATATTGATTCCACATCGCGGGAACGGATGTTTGCCTTGGCAGAACGGTATCCGCAGCATTGTTTTCCGTTGTTGGGCGTGCATCCTACTTCGGTGAATGCCAACTATCAGTCGGAACTTGATGCGTTTTTTGCAGAACTCGACAAACGTACATTCTACGGTATTGGCGAGATAGGCATGGATTTATATTGGGACAAGACGTTTGTGGAGGAGCAGACCGAAGTGTTTGTTCGCCAGGTTGAGGTTGCGCTGGAACGTGATTTGCCGATGGTGATACATGTGCGGAAGGCGTTCAATGAAACCTACAGGGCTTTAAAGAATTTGCCTTGTAAGCAGTTTAAAGGGATTTTCCATTGTTTTTCGGGTTCGAAAGAGGAGGCGTTCAAGGTGATAGATATGGGATTCCATATAGGGATTGGCGGAGTGCTTACATTCAAGACGTCGCATCTTGACGAAGTAGTGTCGGCCATTCCACGCAGTGCTGTGGTGTTGGAAACCGACGACCCGTATCTCACACCCACTCCACATCGTGGCGAACGCAACGAGCCAGGTTACGTGATGTTGGTAGCCGAAAAACTTGCAGATATATGGAACTGTTCGGTAGAGGAAGTGATGGACTGTACCACCAACAATGCAAGAGAACTATTTAGAGATTAACGATAACCCCTAAATTATAAACCATAAACTATAAACCCGTAAATGTCTTTCAACACCTATTTTTCTCGATACGAAGTGTTTCCTCAATGTTTGGTAGATTCTGTCGATGCGAATCTTGGGATGATAGTGGCAATACCATGTTACAACGAGCCTGACATTCTTCTGACGTTACAATCCCTTTTACGGTGCGATGCTCCGCAGTGTACAGTGGAGATTATAGTGGTGGTGAATTATAGCGAAACGGCCGACGACAATACCAAGCGGTTCAATCAGCAGACATATACCAGCTTGAAACAGTTTGCCGAGGAACAAAATACATCACAAATTAAAATATTGCCGATATTGGCGGCTGATATGCCGAAGAGGCATGCGGGGGTTGGTTTGGCTCGGAAGATAGCCATGGACGAGGCAATGCATAGGTTTTCTGTTGTGGATAATTCCGACGGTATAGTGATTTCGTGCGACGCCGACACGTTGGTTGAACGGAATTACTTTCAGGCAATAGAACAATTCTATGCGGAACATCCGTTGGCAACCGTGGCAAATCTGTATTTCGAACACGATACGTCGGGAGACTTTTCCGTAGAGCAATATAACGCCATAGCACAATATGAACTTCATCTTCGGTATTATGTGGCGCAATTGCAACGTATATCATTTCCGTATGCGTTCCAAACCGTAGGTTCGTGCTTCACAGTAAAGGCAAAGCGTTATTGTATGCAGGGCGGTATGAACAAACGTCAGGCAGGCGAGGATTTTTATTTTTTGCAGAAGATAGCACAAAGCGAACCGATACATGAAATACGTACCACGTGCGTACATCCATCATCGAGAATTTCCGACAGAGTACCGTTTGGTACGGGCCCTGTGCTACACAAAATGTTGGACAACGGCAATATGGTATTTATGACCTTTGCACACGAAGGATTTGCCGTGCTCGGAACATTATTTTCGCAGATAGACCTGTTCCGTACAGCAAACGAGACACAATTGAAAAGTTTGTATTCCAGTTTCGATAGTAGTTTGCAGGAATGTGTGCCTTTTGAAGAATTCAAAATAAAAATACAGGAGATACAACGCAATACATCGACCGGGAAACAATTCAGAAAACGATTTTTTGTGTGGTTCAACGGATTTATGGTATTCCGCTATTTGAACACGGTAAGTCAAAGCCGATTTCCAAAAATTCCTGTGGTGGAAGCCGTTGCACAATTTTTTGGAAAAGAAAAAGGTGAAGCAAGGGAGATGTTGTGTTTTGTCAGGAGTCGGAATCAAGAGCCTGATTTTGTGTAAAACCATAGGAGATAGGTAGGAGAATGACTAGGGAGATTTGTCCATTTGTTTAACATTTTTTTGTATTTACGAGTCAATATTTTTCTTTTCTTTGTAAAAAAATTTTGGTGTTTTATTTCAATTCAAAAAAGTAAAGCTTATGAAAAAACTTTTTACAAGACTGATGGCTCTATGCCTTATGATTGGTGCGGGTTTCTTGACAAATGCTCAAACTACGCTTCAGTTCTCGTACAATCCGTATGGAGATAATGACTATACTTGGCAGACGTTCTCGCAAGACATCTTCAACGAGGGTTTGGCTACATTAGAAGGTCAGGATTTGCAAGAAGGTCAAACATTCAATTTAAAAGTTAGTGGGACAGCTCCTTTTGCAGGTTGGTACACCGTAGCACTTATTGATAATAGCCCTGAAGCAGGCGGATGGACGCCAAATACTAGTTATAGTGGAGGTTTTTGGATTAATGCAGAAGGCGATTTTTTCAGCGAATCAATTGAGTTGACAATAACAGAAGTCACGGCACATCCGCAATTGTGGATTAGTTATGCATTCCCTGATCATGTCACAGCAGTTGAAAAAGTCAACGGCGGCGTTGATTTTGAGAAAACAAGTGATGCTGTGAATGGATTTGATTTTGAATTCTCAAAATTGAATTTACAATATCTGGAACCTGATGCGAGATTGATTTCGGCACCAAAATCAGAATGGGGATACTTTGTTAACATGGACGATATTATGCCAATAGTACCCGAAGGCTGGGAACCACAACTTAAAGATAAGTTCCTAATCCACATTGAAGGTGTTACAGATTTTACGGGATCGGCTACGTTCTATTTGGTGGACGACAGAGCGGAGGTGGATTACTATGGTGTGGAGACTCCATCAGTGACAATTGATGTGGTTGCTGGCGTATCATTCAAAAAAGACATTACTTTGGAAATCAACCAAATAGCAAGCGGCAATGGAGTTGGTTATAAAATTGCCAAAACAAGACTTGATTATTTCGATAGCGAATACAATGATAGAGATGAGTTGAATATAAACTTCAAGAAGTACATAGTATCGTACATTAGTGCTTCAAAAAATGAGTTATTCAACATTTCTGACGAGATTGAAATTATTTCGGTGGAACAAAGCCAAACAGACGAATCGGTTTATACTGTAACGTATAGAATAACGGCAAACGATAAGGATGTAACAAGTGTGAAAGTTGATGGCGACGAAGTGGAATTCGATGAAAACACAAATACATTCTCCATTACTTCGGATTTTGCAATCAAACCATCTGTGGGAATAAGCTACGAGCCTCGAATGATTGCCTATAAGTTATTGTTCATTAACGAGGCAAATCCAACCGATATTTCTGAAGATATGCCAGAGGGATTTTGGTATGAAATTAAATCAGTTGATGAAGAATACCATGTCGATTATGAATATGGCATTAGTGAGGAATATCCTGATGTTGAAATTCCTTATGGGAGGACTGTGGAGTTTGGAATAGGGTGTTATAATGATAGGGTAAAGATTACCAAATTTGTGCCTAACATAGTGGGAATTTCCAATAATGAAATAACAGAGGTAGAATATTATTATATTTTCCCAACTATGCCAAACGACACATACGCTGAGATTTACGGACGAAACACAGAGATATTTGTAATCTACTATTCCGCAAAATCTATCACCGTTGCAGCCCAAACATCAACGTATGGAACAATATATCCTGCAGGTGAAACAACAGTTGAATATGGTCAAAAGAAACTATTTGCTTTTGTGCCAGAAGAAGGATATGAATTTACATCGTGCTCAATTTCGAATATTGATGTATTTGATTACGATGGTGTAAGTTATTTATCAGACTATGATGATACGTATGCCGAAATAGTTGAATACGCACAAACATTAACCGAGGCTCAACGTGCCGATGTTCGTTTTATAGTTATCGAAAACTCTGCCGACAACGCAACAATAGACGAAGAAAACTATAATCTTTCTGCTTCATTCGCAAAAAAAGAATTTACTATTACGGCAACTGGCGAACATGGAACAGTAGGCAGTGAATCGGTAAAAGTTGAATACGGTGACAATTACACTGTAATATTCACTCCAAACGAAGGTTACAAAGTTGAAGATGTTTTGGTTGACGGCGAAAGCGTTGGTGCAGTGGAAAGCTATACATTCGAAAATGTTACAGCTGCCCACACAGTAAGTGTTATGTTCTCAATAAAGTCATTTAGTATTAGTGCAACAGCAGGCGAACATGGAAAGGTAAGCAGTGCATTGACAGAAGTTGAGTACAGCGACAATTACACTGTAACATTCACTCCAGACGAAGGTTACAAGGTCGCAGAAGTTTTGATTGATGGCGAAAGCGTTGGCATAGTAGAAGAATATACTTTCGAAAATGTTACGGCTAATCATATTGTTGAAGTAACATTTAAGGAAAATATAGTATATTCTATCACAGCAAGCGGAAACGAACATGGTGTTGTACTTCCTAATGTTTCGAGTGTTGAAAACGGAAATAATCAATTGTTTGTATTCATTCCAAAAGTTGGTTGTACGCTCGAAGCCGTTTCACTTGATGGTGCAACTCTTGACAAAACACAGCTCATAGATTTATCAAAATCTATAGACGGTGACTTCTACAATAAAATTTATTCAAAATGGTATGCTGAAAACGGCGGTTTCTTTGATACTGCACGTGTGGAAGACTACAACTCAATGGGAATGTATTGTTATTATTTAGAGAATGCTGACGCCAATCATGCAATTGAGGTAACATTTAAGAAACACATATTATATGATGTTACTGTAACAGTTGGCGAAAACGGTACGGCTCTTACAACACCGACGAAAGTTATGGCTGGCGAAAATTATGTGGCTGTATTCTATCCAAAATATGGTTACGAAATTGATGCTGTTACACTTGATTCAAAAGTAATTGACGGTAAGAATCTCCTTACGAATGAAGATATGATGTCGGAAAAATGGAAGGACGATATGGATATGTGGGAAAATTACAATGGAGAAACACTTTACCTTGATTATACATTTTTTGATGTTTATGACGGATCGGTTGCGTTAGCTTATGTGTTGGAAGACGTTGTGGCACCACATTCATTCAACGTTACATTCAAAGAAAGAACATTTGATTTTGAAAAAACTATTGTTGGCGACGGAACTATTACAGCGTCGCAAGATGTTGTAAAATATGGTTCGGATGTGACATACACTTTCACGCCAAACGAAGGCAGTTATCTTGCTGATGTAACTATTGATGGTCTTAGTAAAATTGTGTTGGACAATAGTTATAGATTCGAAAACGTAACCGAAAATCATTCTATTGCCGTTACTTTTGCCAAATATACATTCGATATTTCTGCAACAGCAGGTAGCAATGGTGATGTTAACAGCACATCGAAAACTGTTGAATATGGTGACAATTACATTGTGATTATTGCTCCTGAAGTTGGCTACAAAGTTGACGAAGTGACAGTTGACGATGTTGTAACAACGGAACTTTACGATATGTACACCGAAATCGAAGAATTGAGCGACGAAGAATTGGCAGCATTGATTGAAGCAGAAATAAGTTTTGTAGAAAATATTCCAGCGGAAGTTTTGGCAGACGTTAGATTGTGTGTATTCAAGAAAGTTACGGAAAACCATTCTGTTTCGGCAACATTTGCAGTTAAGACATTCGATATTACTGTAACCGCCAACGGAAATGGTACTGTTTCTCCAAGCGGAGATGTTAACGATATAGTATATGGTTCTGACCAAACTTTTACGTTCACACCAGACGAAGGCTACGAAATTGCATACGTGTTGGTTGACGGAAAGAATGTAGGTGTTGTTGAAAGCTACACATTCGAAAACCTTACAGCAAACCACAGCATTGAAGTTGTGTTCGACCTACCAGGTTATACATTTGTAGAAAAAGTAACTGGTGACGGAACAATTTCTCCAGAAATTGCACGTGTTAAACAAGGCGAAAACCAAGATTTCATTTTCACTGCAAACGAAGGAAGCTATATTGCTGACGTAAAAGTAAATGGCGAAAGCGTTGGCGCTGTTGAAAGTTACTCATTCATCGATGTTAAGGAAGCATTCACTATAGAAGTAGTATTTGCAAAATACACATTCGATATTACTGTAATAGCAGGCGATAACGGTGCGGTAATTCCTGCAACTTCTACTGTTGAATATGGCGACAACCAACTTGTAATGTTATTGTCAAAACTTAATTACGAAATTGATGCAGTTACACTTGATGATACGGTAGTAATTAACAAACAGGATCTTCTGTTGTATGTTGATTTGCAAAAATATATGTCGGATGAAGAGCTTACGAGTTGGAGTGAAAGTAATGAAGAAATGTTTATGAGTCTAAATGAGGAGGACTATAGTTATGAATATTCGTTCTATGTGTTGGAAAACATTACCGACGCACATACAATTGCCGTAACATTTAGATTGCAACAATTTGAAATTTCGGCAGACGAAGTTGAAAACGGAACTATAGAAACAGCTATGGTTGAGTACGGAGCAAACAAAACAATCTCTATAATTCCTGACGAAGGCTACGAAATTGAAGAAGTTTTTGTTGACGGCGAAAGCGTTGGTGTGGTTGAAAGCTATACATTCGAAAATGTTACAGCTGCCCACACAGTAAGTGCAACATTCTCAATCAAGTCATTCAACATTAGTACAACAGCAGGCAATAACGGAATGGTTGTTCCTGGTGAAGCAACTGTTGAATATGGTTCAGACAAAACATTCACATTTATTCCAGATGAAGGCTATAAAGTTGAAGATGTTTTGATTGACGGAGAAAGTGTTGGAGCTGTAACAAGCTACACATTCGAAAAAGTTTCAGCAGAACACACGGTAAGTGTTACATTCGTGGAAGGTACTGCCGATGCAATTGATGAAGTTGTAGAAAATGCAGCAGTTGTATATGCAAACAACTATACAATCTTTGTAAAGAATGCCACCGATGTAGTTACTATTTTCGACATCAACGGGCATAGATTGGCACAAGCCGATGCCGAAGACAACACAATGGAATTTGCGGTAAGAATGAAAGGTGTTTATTTTGTAACAGTAGGCGCACAATCATTCTCGGTAATTGTTAAATAGAAAAAAATCATTGAATCATTGTAGAGACGGTGTGTACGCCGTCTCTATATAACCCAAAGAGACACAGAAATGTGTCTTTTTTTTGTTTACAATTACCAAAAGTAAGTTGCAGTTCTTGGTTTCAAAATAGACTGTGAAAGTTAAGAACTTAACTCGTAAAACAAACTCTCATCGCTAATTACCGCCAACTAGGAGAACAAAGCGAAGGAATTCTGCAGATTTGTTAGCGTTTATTATTTATTTTCAGTAGTTTTATAATCAAATTGCGGAACGAACAAAAATAGAAGATTATAGAGCACGAATTTCAGGCCAACTGTTGCCCGAAAGTGTGAGTTTGTAAAATTGTTGTTAAACCAATATAAAAGCAATCAACATGTTAAAAAAACTATTTACTTTTTTCGTCCTCCTGACGCTCAGTGTCGGATTGTGGGCAAATACCATTACTTACACGGCAACCGAAGGACTGGGGGGTATTAAGGATGGAGCTTTTGATTTGCCAGTTCAAACTCACTCTTTTAATGAAAACACCAATACCGGTACTATTACCTTTGCCGGAGATGTCACAGCGATTAGAGATAGCGCTTTCATAGATTGTAAAATTTTGACATCTATGACCCTTCCGAATACCATTACAAAGATAGGAAAATACGCCTTCGATTTTTGTAGTAATTTGACATCTATTACCCTTTCCAATACCCTCACAACGATAGGAGACCGTGCTTTCTGTGCTACAGATTTGGAATCCATTACCATCCCAAATTCTGTCACAACAATTGGAGAATTTGCATTCTGTGGAAACCGCCGCGTGACATCCATTACTATCCCAAATTCTGTCACAACAATTGGAGGATATGTTCTCACTTATTGTGATAATTTGACCACTATTAAATTCGAAGGGTCTGCTTGTCAAAATGGTATTAACACCTTCGCATTTTATGATGTTGGAAAAGATAAACCTGTAACATTAATCTTGCCGGCTAATTGGGAAACAGACAATCTGCCAATGAATAGCCGAACGAAATGGTATTTCGGATATTTCACATCTGAGCGCACGTTCGATCAATACAAGCAAGCTGCATTGCAAGAGATTGATAATGCCTTAGGAGAGGATGCCGAGAGTAGTATATTCCAGGATTTTATAACATATTATCAGTCTGCAATAAATGGTTCCAATAAGAGCAAGTTTATTGATGGTGTAAAAGATGCGGTTATTGCAATGATACCAATCATAAAAAGCACTTATACTACCGGCAAAACAGACGGTCTTGCGGAGGGAAAATCCTCTGCCTTCGGCACTCTTGGTTTTGAGCAGAACGGCCCTGCCGTGATAGTAACCGACCAAGACGGCAAGGAGATCATTCTATATTCTCCAAAGAGCGTGAAATATATTAAAGCAACAGAATAATAAACAAATAATATGCGTAAAATTATTTTTTTATTCACATTCATGATGCTGAGCGTAGGACTGTGGGCACAGAAAGAAAGCGTGTCGTATCGTTATCCCGTGTATAACATCGAAGACAATCCTGCCAGTGGAATTAAAGAATGGAAAGAAGGAACAATGCCGGCTACCGTAATTACTTCCTCTAATGAGAAAATTACCTGGCACCAAGGTTGGTATGTGGTAATAGGTACTGATGTACAACTCAAAGCAGGTGCCGTCTGCAATGGTGCTGTTCACCTTATCCTTGCCGACGGTGCTAAACTCACCGCAACGGGAGTTCAAGAATTAGAAATTTCCTTAGGAACTTCCGGTATCCAAGTATCGGGCGATGGCAACTCCCTTGCTATCTATGCCCAATCTATAGGCGACACAATGGGGCAACTCATTGCAAACGGTAAAAATAATGCTGCCGGTATCGGTGGAGAATGGAATGGTTTCGGCTCCAACATCACCATCAACGGTGGTACAGTTACGGCAATAGGAGGAAGGGCCGCTGCTGGTATCGGTGGTGGAACATTAGGTTCCGGCTCCAACATCATTATCAATGGTGGTGTAATTACGGCAATCGGTGGTGGTGAACTAGGCGGTGCAGGTGCAGGTATCGGTGGTGGTGCTTCCGGTGACGGCTCCAACATTACCATCAATGGCGGTACGGTTACGGCAACTGGTGGAGATTATAGTAGTGATGGTATCGGTGGCGGAGATGGTAGTAGCGGCTCTAATATTATAGTGGCTACTAACTATAGTGTGAAAGTTGATGACACTAATCCTCCTACCATGGAGATTGAGAACGATGGTACCGACCTCGCAAGTAAATTGGCAGGCAAACAATATGTAACCATAGTAGATTTAACTCCCTATAAGGCCGCTGCTATTGCTGAAATCAATACGGCTGTCGAGGGTATTACCGATGCAGGAATCCTATCTATAGCTAATACGGCAAAAGATGATATCCAAGATGCTCGGACAGAGGCGAAGGTGGACATTATTAAAACACAAGCATTGACAGATATCAAGGATGCTATCTTAACTAAAGCCCAACTCGCTGCTATTGAAGCCATCAATACTATTGCTACTACTGCCAAGTCAGAGATAGATGCGGCTTCGTCTTACCCTGCCGCTACTGCTACAAAAGAACAATATAAAGGAAAGATTGATGTTACTGTTGTCAGTGTCGGGAATGTCATCAACGCTGCTCTGAATGTGGCAGATGTGGATGCTACACGAAGTATATACACTTTAAGCATTAATAGCGTCTTAGCAGAAGCCAAGGTCGCCATCGCTGCTGTCAACGAATTTGAGAAGTATAAGTATAAGGTTATTACGGAGATAGAGAAAGTGAGGGTTCAAGCCATTAAAGAGATAGAGGCCACTGGCGTTGATGCCCGAATAGAAGAACTCAACGAGATAGTAGATGATGCTGTTAGCATCGTTGAGAATGTTACTACCAAGGAGCAAATAGATGACGCTGGTAGTAAAATCTTAATCATATTGAGCTTGTTCCATGCTGGTAAAGAACTAGGTTTCGAGGAAGGCAAAGTCTCTGGTCTTGAAGAAGGCAAAGCCGAAACCTTCGGAACCCTCGGTACCAAACAAAACGGCCCGGCCATAATAGTAACCGACCAAGATGGCAAGGAGATAATTCTCTACTCGCCTAAGAAAGTTCAATATATTAAAGTAACCAATAAATAATACACAATATGAAAAAAATAGTTTTTATATTTCACACAATCATTTGTTGTACAATAATAGCAAATGCCCAAGGAAACAACAAAACAAACGGCACGGTGGCGATTGAACGTCAGGATGCCGATGCACTGCTTGTAAGTAATTCCACTATAGACGAGAGTTATCTGCTTGGCGATGGAGCAGAAGTTACATTCGATGGCGATTTTATTAAACTTGCCGTTGACGGTGAAACCCACCAATACGAATTAAGTGAGTCGGACGCATTGAATATCAACTTCAGTCATACCTTTAAACTGACTGCTATTCAAGATCCTAATAACACAGCGAACTACTTTGCTACATTCTACACTGGCGAGGGTGCATACAAACTGCCAGAAGGTACAAAGGCGTACATTGGTATTGTAGGGAAATCAGGTGAAAACAACGTGGTGGTTCAGAATGAGATTGACACCATCATACACAAGGGTGAGGCTGTGATGTTACAAACGAAATCGGAAAATATTACCTTAATGCCATCGAGCAACAAAAATGCTGCAGCCGAAGGCAATGTACTCACAGGTACCGACGAAACTAAAAATCTTGTAACTGGCGACTATGTCCTATTTTCAGATTTGAATAACATTGGATTTCATAAATGGGATGACAAAACTATCGATGCCAACAATGCATACCTAAATTTTGGTGAGAATAAGGGAGATATATTCTATCTTGCTCGTATTGTTTCGTATGTCACAACTGACGAAAACATAAAAGTGTCTAACGATACGGTTATTATCGACAGCAAAATCACCAATGAACCAACCGTTTCAAAAACTGGATACAGATTAGATGGTTGGTACAAAGAATCTACACTCGAAAACAAGTGGGATTTCGCTACCGAAGTCGTTACCGAAAATATTTCATTGTATGCACAGTGGATTCAACAATTCACCGTTGCATTTGTAACTAATGGCGCTGCCGAAACCATTGAATCACAGGCCATCGATATCAACCAAAAAGTTACGGAACCATCCGTTTCTAAAACAGGATGTGAATTTCGTGGATGGTACACAGAATCTACATTTGAAAACCAATGGGATTTTGCGAACGATGTGGTTACTGCAAATATCACATTGTATGCAGAATGGCATCAGCACGTTGGTGTTGCTCAATCGTTGGCCGCAACCTGCGAAGGCAATGGTTATGCAGAACATTTTGTCTGCGAATGTGGCAAAGCATTCACTACAGTTGACTGCACTACCGAAATCACGGATTTAGCAGCTTGGAAGGTTGGCGACGGTTTAATCCCTGCACTTAACCATGACTTTGCTCTTGGCGAATGGTCTTGGAACGACGAAAATTCTGTTGCAAGCGTTTCATTCATTTGTAAGAACGACGACGCACACGTAGAAAATGTTGATGCAATCATAACAACCGACACAGTTCAGGCTACTTGTACTGAAGATGGCAAGATTTCTTATTTCGCTGTGGCAATATTCCAATCAGAAGAATATAAAGACACTATTGAAACAATACTTCCAGCTATCAACCATGATTTTGCTCTCGACAAATGGTTGTGGAACGAGGATAAATCAATTGCTAAAGCTGTATTTGTTTGCAAGAATGACAGTAAACATGCCGACATGGTTGTGGCAACAATCACGACGGATACAATACAATCAACAGCCGATACGGATGGCAAGATAGTATATACTGCCACTACTGAATTCGAGGATAAGCCATACACCGACACGAAGGAGGACATCATTCCAGCTATCGGCCACGAATTCGTATTCGGCAAATGGTTGTGGTCTGACGACAAAAAAGCCTGCGCAGCAGTATTTAACTGTATAAACGAAGAAAATCATGCTGATACAGTAGTGGCGGAAGTTACTGCCGATACGCTCAAGGCTACCTGCACAGCCGACGGTTTGATTACAAGCTACGCAGTTGCTACTTTTAATGGTGAGGATTACAAAGACACTGTTACAACTGTGCTTCCTGCCCTTAATCACGATTACGCTCTTGGCGAATGGTCTTGGAAGGATGACAATTCTGCTGCAAGTGTTTCATTCATCTGCAATAATGATGAAACTCACGTTGAGATTGTCGATGCGGTAATTACAACAGATACGGTTATGGCTACTTGTACTGAAGAAGGCAAGATTTCGTACTTTGCTGTGGCTACATTCCAATCAGAGAAATATAAAGACACGGTTGTTACTACTATTCCTGCTCTTAGCCACGACTTTGCTCTTGACAAATGGTTGTGGAGCGATGACAAGTCGCAATGTTCTGCTATATTCGTCTGTGCTAACGACAAACAGCATGCAGATACCATTTCGGCAGTTGTAACAAGCGATACTACGGTTGCAACGCTTACGGAAAATGGTAAGATTGTTTACATTGCAAGTGTTACTTACGAAGAAAACAATTATGCCGACACAACGGAAGTTATTCTGTATCCATTAGTTTCGTATGAAAACATTATTGACATGATTGAAGGAACATACACGTTAACTTCATACACTGGCAATGAAACTAACAAACCTGCAAAAGATTTGTACTTTAAGTTCTACGGAACCGATACTATTACGCAGGGACAGTTCAATAGCATTGAATACAACAATTTAAATGTTAGCGATTTGACCAATATTGTAGTTAGCGATACCAAAATATCATTTGATAACAAATCAAATACGACATTCTCTTTTTCTGTTGATGCAGAATTGAATACGTGTACAGAACTTACGATTAAGAATAGCGAACTTGAACAAGTCTGCGTATTAACAAAAACTCCAGTTGAAGAAATCAACATTGCCGATATTTGGAATATTATAGAAGGTTCTTACATCAACGAAAACGGAAAAGTTCAGAACTTCATAATGGAATTTGATTCCGAAATGGGTAAAGATACCCCTTGCTTCATGTGGGTTGACCAATTCAATGGTGCTGAGGGATTTGAAAATGTTGATGGATATTTCCCACTTGCTGGTGATGAATATATTAGTATAGAAAAGACAGGAAACTATTACGATTTCAAAATCTCTGATGAAAAATATTTCACATTGACGATAGAAAACTATGTTGTTACAGGCTTCATGACGTATGGCTACGACGACGAGGATGTATTCAAGGGGAATTACAAGAAACTTGCTTATAGCGATATTCTTGAAGAAATCCAAGGAACATACTACTTGACAACAATTAACGGAGAATCTAAGACAGAAAATGTTCAGGTTGATTTTGAAGACGAGAATTTCATCATCATCAGAAACGGAAAGGTTGAGCAGAAGACTTTAGTAGAGAACATTTCGCGAATTATGTACATGAGCGACAGCATTGCCATCATATTTAAGGATAATTCAATGTTCGCATTCAATATTGACAGTGACACTATCGCTAAGTTTATATTGACAAGTGGAGGCAATGTGCTTGAGTTCTCTCCTAACAATCCTGATCCTAAGGAACCCGAAGCAGTTAGTGAACTAACCGACAACATCACGGTATTTGTCAGAAACAGTAATATTGTGGTTTCTGGTCTAACACACGATGATGTTGTTACAATCAACACAATAGACGGTAAATTGCTGTACAAACAATTACAGAAGGTTGAAACAGCAATCTATGACATTTATGGCAAGGGAATTTACTTTGTGAAGGTTGGCAATAGGACTTTCACGGTTCTATATTAATCCATAATTTTACAAATCCGATTACAATATGTAATCGGATTTGTGTTTCAGAACAAGTTCATGTTCTTTCGGTAAAAAAGGGGAATTTTTATTTGAAAATATTTTGTATGTTTGTGCCCACTTTTGGGTGGAGTAGGTTCCCTTGTCAAAGGCGGATAAATGTGCTAAAATCCCCATCTGTCAAGGATTGGAGCCGAAAAGAGGAAGGATTCTTATCAAATTAGAAACAATTAAAGTAAATATATGAAACAGGTCTTACAAAAACTTTGTGGCAATGCAAAGCGTTGCGGAAAAGTATTGTTGGTTGGAGCATTATTGCTTTGTACCAGTCAGGAAATTTTAGCAGACGCCAGTTCTCCTGGTTATACTGTTGAAAAAACACAAATTACTCCGGATGATCCGTGGGTGTCGTTCTATTTCCGTTTCTACGATGATGAGGATGGCAAAAAGAGTTATTTCAAATCAACGGATATTTTTAATTTGACTGTTGATGGCGAGGAGGTTTGTATATTTAACTCTACCGATATAAATAAAGGTGCGTGCCTTTATACTTCCGATGCGGCAAATAGTGCTTCGTGGCCAGGCGATTTCAATGCTATGGTGAGCGAAGGTCAGTTTTACAAAGTATTTACCACAAAATCGGGAAAACGCTATTTGTTGCGATATGTGGAAACATGGCATTCTAATTACTGTTCTCGTGTTCGCGTGCAAATGTTGATACTTGATTGCGAAATTGGTCATCAATATAAATTCAGATTAAATGGAACTTGGCACGTTGAACCAGGTGTGAACCATGCCAATCAAGCATGTGAATGGACAGTTACGGCCAGTGCAAATATGGCAGATGGTGAAATATATAGAAGCGATAGTCGCCAATGTACTTATTCCGAATCGTTCATGAAGAATTATTCAGGATGGTCTAACGTATATGATTTGTACATGAAGGAAGGCAATAATTTCCAAAAAATAGCTTCAAAGGAATATAAAGCTGAAAATCCTCCTTCAGGTAGGGTGTACGCCACTTTGGATTTGAAGGACAATTATGCATCGCAATATGTGTATGTGGAGCACAGTGTCGGCAAGGAATTCACGTATAATTTTAATTCGGGTAATGCTGCTGTGCAGAGAGCCGCTGGTTATTATACAAACAAAGGCACATACACATGCCGTTTCTATAAGAAAGTTGCGGAAACAGAATTGTCGGGATATGTTAAGGCAGCAAGCTTGAATGTCAATAAAATTGACATGTGGAACAAATCGGTAAAATTAACTTGGTCGGAATCGATTTACAGCAGTTCAAGTTCTAAGGATGGTAAATGGGGTGTTTTCCGCGATGGTAAATTGGTGGATTTTGTTGCTTATGGAACATCACAATATACCGATAAATCCGAAGATTTGTATTACGACAGAGATTACAAATACGAAGTTTCGTTTGTTCCGGAAGGTTGGTACATTGATCCGGAAAGCAACGATGCAACGATTCCTGATTTAACTTCGCCTGCAAGAACAGTGGAAATTGCTCGTGAGTTTATGATTAACTGTCAGGTTGAAAGTTTTTCTAACGAGATTGTTATTAATTGGACAAACGATGCCTTTGTTGGTTCGGGTCATTCATTTAGTATCTATAAAGATAATGGTGATGGAAAAGGTTTTGGCAAAACTCCTATTACGACTATAAATGTTACCAATAACTCACAAAAAAGTTATACATGGACAGATGGTCAAACATTGAGTGGCTGTAGTTCGGTAAGATATTATATAGAAACAAGTCCATTGTTTGTGGATGCCGACGGAGGTGTTGCATATCGTTCAAACGAGGCAGTAGGTATGCTTACATCGCAATCGCATGTGGTAAGCGTTGACGCATCGAAGGGTTTATATCCAACTTCAATTAAATTGAAATGGGAATCGGTTCAATCCGGTTCTGTCAATACCGATTACGAATTGTATCGTCGTGAATTGGGAACAGACAATTCGTGGGCAATGGTTTATTCAACAACGGGAACCGACGAAAGTTATTTCTACGAAGACAACACCGTTTATCCAGGAACGTACTATCAATATAAAATAGCATCGTCGTTCAACTGTCCTGATGGAGATACGGTAAAACGTACATCGCCAATCGAAGTTACTACCGAAGGTTTCTGCCGTTCAACAGGTATCATTTCGGGACGTGTGAAGTATGGAACAGGAACAGCTGTACCAGGTGTTAAGGTTACATTGACGAAGAATTCCGAAGATGCATCTTTGTCAAGCTTCCGTTCGGTACGAGTTAATGAAGGTTCTTATGTTCAATTAGATAAGATAGGTTCCGATATTTTGAAAAATGCGTGGACTATACAAATGTATATCCAACCAGACGATGAAGGAAATAATTACCGAGCAACTGTAATGTCATCGGATAGTAATTTTGTTATGTTGCTTAATTCAGCCCGAGATGGGTATGATTTCAATTGCCGTTTCCCTGATTATTTTCTACCAGGAGGAAACTCTCACACATTTAATACTGTCAATATAAAACCTAATGAATTTTCGAATATTTCGTTGAGTTATGACGGAAACGGTGTGTTTTATTTACGTAAGGTAAACAATGACCAAACAATAAGTACAGGAACTTTTGATTATTATGGGTCATATGGTAGTTTCCCAACATTTAAGCCAGAAAAACCGCTTCAATTCGGAGGAACTAATGATTATGTTAAACCTAGCATAAATCCATTTTATGGTTATTTAGATGAAATTAGAGTTTACAACAGATTTTTGACTGACGAAGAATTGTTGAGCAGCTATGACCATACATTGTCGGGTTCCGAAAAAGGATTGAAGATGTATTGGACAATGGATGAGGGAATTGAAAACCAAACAGTGTTCTATGATTATTCCAAAACAACTGGTGTAGGAAACAACAATCATGGTAAGTTGGTTTCTTGTAAGTCAAGTACAATTGTTCCAACCGAAGATCAATTGAGTTTGTATGGCGTAACCGACGAAACTGGAAATTACATTATCAATGGTATTCCATTCTCGGGTGAAGGAACAAATTATCTTGTTACTCCAACAATGGGAATTCATCAGTTCTCGCCAATGTATTCAACGAGTTATATATCGACAAATTCGTTGATACATTCGGGTGTTGATTTTGAAGATATTTCGGCATTTACAGTTTCGGGTAATGTGTATTACGAAAATACCGATTATCCTGTAGAAGGAGCGGAATTTTATATTGACGGAGTTGTTTGTACAAAAGATGGTGAACTTTGTACAACCGATGCCAACGGTCATTACGAAATTAGTGTTCCGATAGGCAAACATCACATTGCCGTTAAGAAAAGCAACCACACGTTCGTTAATAATGGACGTTATCCTTCGATGGAAGGCGAAGAACATGTGTTCGACCAAAATATTTCGAATTTAGTGTTCTGGGACAATACAATGGTTACTGTCGCAGGTCGTGTATGTGGTGGCGAAGCTGAAAAGGAAAAACCTCTTGGACTTGCACAATCTGTTAATAACATCGGTCAGGCCGAAATCCGATTGAAGGTTAATAATTATCGTTTGAATACATACGTTGACAAAAATGGTGTTATTCAAACAAATACAGAAACACGAGCACTCGATAATGCTACCGATAGCGTTGCTTGCTCGGCATACATAGGCGAAGGCGATTTCAGTAGTTATGTTACAATCCTTACCGATGCTAAAACAGGTGAATGGGCTGTAAAAATGCCGCCAATTGCATATACGGTTGATCGTGTAACGGTTATGAATAACGAAGAAGCAACCGACCAAATCAATCAGCAATCTTTTGCCAATATCAATGCAACTTCAGCAAGTGAACTTTTCAGAGATAGTGTTGAAGTGGATGAAGGCAAATACGAATCGTTTAAATATTGTACGTCGCAAATTATTTCGTACAATAGTACACCTTCGTTTACAGTAACAGATAAATCGAACGGATTTGGTGCATTTGGTGAAGCAACTGTTGAATATGATGATCCACTTGAAGGTTCGGTAGATGTTCCTGTGTATATATATAATGAGGACTATAATACGTTGTATTATAAATTTGATTATCCAATCTTTAATCAATATGGAACATATACGTTCATGATTAAGGCATTCGAGGAATATAAGAATTACGACGATCCTGAAAATATTGTAACTACTATTGTTCCTCTTGAAGGTGCAAAAGTTACTGTTGCAAATGAATTGAGCAGTGAACAATCTGTTTATGCCGAAGATGGCGAAGTTGACGGTATTCGTGTAAGCCAAGGAGATTTTGCTAGTATTACTGAGAATTCATTTGAGCTTAACGACAAAGGAGAGGCCATCTATCAATGGGTAGCAGGTTTCCCTAATATTTCGGGGGATTTTACTCGTAATATCAACATTACTTATACGTATGCAAACCGTTCTTATCAATGGTCGGAAAATGGCAATTTCAAGGGAATTATATTTGGTGGAGCTCCTTCCGGAGCAAACTTTGTAACTTCGGGTCCAGATAAATTGATGTTCGTGTTGCGTGACCCTCCAGGTTCGGGTTCATCTGCATCGTGGACAAAGGGAACATCTATCGAAGTTTCCGAAGTTGTCACAATGGCTTATGAAAATGAAAGTGGTGTTGAAACAAAAGTTTCATGCGGTAATCGCCAGCAAATCATTGCTGGTACACCAGGTGCAGGTACGATTACCGATATTGGTGTGAAAGCCGATGCTGTGAATTCTATCAATATCGAAGACGCTGCTTCGAGTGGTAAAGTAAATGCCTATACTATTGAAACCACAAAAACAATCTCAACAAGTGGAGAGAATGATTATGTTGGTGCCGATGCTGACGTGTTTGTCGGAGCTGCGACAAATATTATTATAGGAAACAGCCGTAACGTGATGTTGGCTAAAGGTTATGATTCATACGATATTATTGTTGCCGATAAAGTTACCGCTTCGCAAAAATTTGGAACAACATTTAGCTATTCGCAACATTACATTATAGAAACTCTTATCCCGAATTTCTATAAAACACGTAACTCTTTGCTTTTAACTGTTTCTCAAGAAGATTTCGATAGATTGATCGAAGAGGGAAATAAAACTTCGGAACCTTTATATATTACTACTTTGTCGAGCGATGACCCTCGTTTTGGTTCAAGCAACCAAGATGTTACCATTTGGGGCTCGGAAGCTCAACCAAATGTAAATAAGTTTACAGGACCTTCATACACAATGTTGGTTCCAAATACATCGTCTCCAAAAGACGTTTTCCAAGATGAAATTTTGTGGTATAACCAGCAAGTTGAATTGTGGAAAACGCAATTGGCAAATAACGAAAAAGCAAAACTTGATGCTATTAACGATCGTGAAAAATATCTAAGCAAACAAAATGCAAACATATCGTTTGATGCGGGAGCTTTAGTTTCATCTTCATATTCAAAATGCAAAGCGTCTGGTGAAACTTACGAAACTGATTTCAAAATCGCTTGGGTTGCAGGTGTAGAAACAGGTTTCGATATTAATGAAATGGGAACTGAAGTAAACGTTACTACAAGTAATGGTTTCCATTATAATTCTGCAAAAGATAGTACTGTTACAGAATGTACAGAGGTAGCTTTTGATCTTGTGGAATCAGGCAACGACGCTCTTACAATCGACGTGTTCGATGCACCTGACGAATTTGGTCCTATTTTCGTTACACGTGGTGGTCAAACTTCTTGTCCTTACGAAGGCGAAGCAGTTACTCGATTCTATCAACCAGGAAAATCAATTTCTGCTGCTACAATGAGAATCGAAGTTCCTAAAATCTCTGTTGAAAACAATTTTGCTACTGATGTTCCAGCTGGCGGTCAAGCAATATTCAATTTGTTGTTGATGAACGAAAGTGAAACAGGTGAAAATGTTTGGTTCTATCTTGATCAAGTTGAAGGATCCAATGCCAACGGTGCAATTCTTTCCGTTGACGGAACTCCTCTTACTTCGCAAGGAAGACAAATTTCTGTTCCTGCTGGCGAAGTAGTTAAGAAAACACTTACATTGGCTCAAAGCAATCCTGATGTGTTGGATTATGAAAATTTAGGTATCATCCTTCATTCTATGTGTGACCAAAAAGTAGCGGATACAGTATTCTTGTCGGCTCAATTCGTTCCGGCTTGTACACCAGTTACTTTGCAAATCAACGATCCTGTATTGAATACATTCCAAGGCAATGTTTTGACTGCAACAATCAAAGATTACGATCCATCGTTCGGCAGTTTCAAGAAAATGCAGGTATTGTATAAGATGGAAGGCGACGCAAAATGGATTCTTGCCGATGAATATGTATTAAAGGAAAGCGATTTAACTAATCTTAACAAGCTTCTTCCTGACGGAGGACGTATCCCTTATAATTTTGATATGTCGAATGCAACATTATATCCAGACGGAATATATCAATTCAAAGTACAAACTGGTTGCCAGTTTGGAACAGATGAAGTATATGCCGAAAGTGATGTTGTTAATGTTGTGAAGGATATGGCACGTCCTCAGGTACTTGGCAATCCTCAACCATCTGATGGTATTTTGAATGCAGGCGATGAAATTTCGGTTACATTCAACGAGGATATCCGCAATGGTTCGTTGACATTGACGAACAACTTTATAGTTCAAGGTGTTTTGAACGACGCCGAAGTTGCCCACGATGTTGCCCTTAAACTCGACAACAATGCTTGTGCAGCTTCTACCGAAGCAAGCATTATTCTTGCAAACCAAGATTTCTCTATGGATATGTGGATTAATGTGGCATCGGCAGGTACTATTGTTGAACATGGTATTGCACCAAACAACTTTAAAGTTGAAGTTACAGCCGATAAGAAATTACAAATCACAATTGGCGACAAGACAATTAAATCTGCCAAGACAATTCCATTCGATTCTTGGTCATTCCTAACAATTAATTATACCGCAAGTACAGGTGCTGTTTCGGCACTTGTTGCTAACGATAGTTCAAGCGATATGTTGTTTGTTGCTGAGGAAATTGGAAAATACAATGGTAATGGTAATTTGTATATAGGTAAGGGTATTTCGGGTGCTATATCAGAATTAACTTTATGGAATACAAATCGTAGTTGTGCAACTGCTCAAGGGTCTATGTATAACCAAAAGGCGGCTTCAACTCAAAATTTGATTGGCTACTGGAAATTCGACGAAGGTCACGGTAGTTTGGCAACGGATAAGGCTCGTAGCCGTAATATGAAGCTTGATGCTGATAGTTGGTATATCAACAATATCAACTATGCTGCTTCGTTCGATGGCGAATCGTATGCTAATCTTAATGTTACGAAATGCGTTCCGCTTACTACCGATGATTATTTGATAGAATTCTGGTTCCGTGGCGATAAACAAAACGATGCAGCTTTGTTCTCAATCGGAAATTCTCTTGGTATTAAAGCAAATGACAAGGGTAATTTAACATTGACGACAAAAGGTGAAGACATTGAATTGTCGCAAACAAATTATTTCGACAATGCATGGCACCATTTCGCATTGAATGTACTTCGCAATGGCATGACTTCGGTTTATGTTGATGGTAAGGTTGTAAAACAAATTGCATCGAACAATGTGGCAACACCATCGGCTGACGTTGTTACGTTGGCAGCACAACGCCAAGCAGGAACTATAGATTGGGAATACAACAATAACTTTACAGGTGACATTGACGAATTCCGTTTCTGGATTGCCAATATCAATGCAACAGCTATTGAACAAAACCGTTACAATCGTTTGAACGGAGACGAAAAAGGTTTGGTTGCTTACTATCCATTCGAAGTTTCCGCTCTCGACGAATATATGCAACCAGTAGTGTTATTCTCTGCAAAAGATTACAGTACTACAGATGCAGGAACGGCTACTATTGACGGAGTAGAAAAAGCAAGTTCTTCACCAGCCCTTAAAGTTAAACCGGAAATGTCGAATATTCCATTTAGCTTTGTTGCTTCGGAAAGAACAATAAATGTAACGCTTAACGAAGTGGCAAGTCGTCTTGAAGGTTCTACAATCACATTTACAATTCAAAATGTGAAAGACCAAAACGAGAACCCATCACTTCCTGTTACTTGGACAGCTTACGTAAATCAAAACCGTTTGTTGTGGTCTGATGATAAGATTGCTTTTGAACAAAAGAATCTTGAAACGAAATCTGCAACAGTTAGAATTACTAACCAAAGCGGTACAAGTGAGTCATGGACTATCACTAATGTTCCATCATGGCTTTCGGTAAATAAAGAATCTGGCTCGTTGTCGGCTCTTGCTTCAGAAGATATTACCTTTACAACTTCCGAGGCTGCTCCAGCTGGAAAATACGAGACACTAGTTTATGTTTCGGGCAACGACAATATCAATGTACCTATCTTAGTTTCGTTGATTGTTAAAGCAGAAAAACCAGATTGGACTGTAAATCCTGCCGATTTTGAAACTTCGATGAACATACTTGGTCAACTTAAATTCGAAGATGAATACGCAACATCCGAAGAGGATATGGTTGCTGCATTTGTCGATGGTAAATGTGTGGGTGTCGCAAATCCTAAATATTTCGCACGTTACGATGCTTATTTCGTGATAATGGATATTTATGGCGACAGCGATGCTTCAGGAAAAGATGTTGACTTCAAGGCTTGGAATTCAAATGGTGGAATTATCTATCCAATTGTTTCAGTTTCTGAAGAAGTTCAATTCCAACCTGTAGATGTTATTGGTTCTATGCGTGAGCCATTCATTTGGAATGCAACCAACGCTAAAGAACAAAACATAGCTCTTAAAGCTGGTTGGAACTGGGTATCGTTGAATATTAAACCAAACGATGGAAGTCTTAAATCTGTTATGAATCGTCTTGACAATGTAGTTGTAACAGTTAAGGATAAATCTTCGTTTGCACAACCAATTAGTGGAGAATGGCTTGGTTCGTTAGACAATATGTCTGTTGGAAAAATGTATCGCATTAAAACATCGGAAGCTGCTACAATGAATATTGTGGGTAATCCAACAACCAACGAAGATGAAGTAACAATCAATCCAAAATGGAACTGGATCGGTTACAATTCTTTGTATTCTTCATATATTGACGAAGCATTTGCCGATGCAAATCCTAAAGACGGAGATATTGTAAAAGGTCAGACAGGTTTTGCTATCTACCAAGACTACGAATGGGTAGGTTCTTTAACAACTCTTGTTCCTGGTCAAGGATATATGTATTACAGCACAGTTACCGATGCACGCTCGTTCTCTTATCCTGCAACATCGTCGTTTACTCCAGGTTATGGATTAAAAGCAGGCGAAATGGATCCAACATACGAAGCAGTTGACAATTCAATCTATTCAGGCAATATGACTATGGTTGCTGTTGTTAAGAAAGACAAATTAGCTGTAGCTGGTGCTGAAGTAGGAATATTTGCCGGTACTGAATGTCGTGCTTCGGCATTCACCAACGATCTTGGATTGGCATTCATCACTATTCCTGGCGATGCTCAAGTTACACTTTCTGTTAAGGTTAAGATTGACGGAACAGAATATACCGACTTTGCTACAATTAACTATGCCGACGACCAAATGCTTGGAACTATTTCAAGTCCTTACGCTTTAGCTATTGGTGACAATGGTGGTGAAGGCGGTGGCGTAGATCCATTAGATGAGGAAAAGAGAAAATACGACGAAGCATACGCAGCTGGTTATGCTGCTGGTCAAGCTAAAGGTAAGACCGAAGGTTACGAAAACGGTAGCAAGGCAGGTTATGAAATGGGTTATAACACTGGTAAATCCGAAGGTTATGAAGCAGGCTACGAAGCAGGAGAAACCGAAGGTTACCAATCGGGTTACGATAAAGGTAATAAAGAAGGTCAAGAAACTGGCTATGCTGCTGGTCAGACTGAAGGTTACCAATCAGGTTATGATAAAGGAACTGCCGAAGGTCATGAAGCTGGATATACTGAAGGTCAAGAAGCAGGCTATCAATCAGGTTACGAAAAAGGTAATAAAGAAGGCTACGATGCAGGTTGCATAGCAGGTAACGAAGACGCTTACAATGCTGGTGTTGAAGCTGGTAAGACTGCTGGCTATCAAGAAGGCTTCGAAGCTGGTAAGATAGACGGATATGATGAAGGTTACGAGGCTGGTGATACAGCTGGATTCAAAGCAGGGTATCGTGATGGTTACCACGACGGATTTGTTGATGGTAATCAAACTGCAATCAATGAAGTTTTGAATCAAGGACAAATCAGCATATATCCTAATCCAGCAATATCTGTAATCAATATCGTTGCCGATGCCGAAATCGACAATGTTAGAATATTCAATGTTGCTGGTCAGTTGGTTGCGACTGCCGAAACAAAACAAATAGATGTAACTGCTTTGATGCAAGGTTTCTATATTGTTGAAGTTGAATTTACCGATGGCTCTTTGTGGAAAGGTAATTTCCTAAAGAAGTAGCCATTCGTTTAAGAGACTAATTAAATCACCGTAGAATAGTTTTCTACGGTGATTTTTTTGTACTTTGCCGAAAACAAAAAGATATGATACTTTCTCCTGAAAACGATCCAATGGGACAGGCAATAAGCGATTTCCACAATAAACGGAAGTTGGCAAAGTTGTTGAATTGCACCCAATATACAACCGAAGATGAATTTCCTATACCTTATTTATTCCGTACGTGGAATGAGATGCCGCCATTGGAACAAAGAGCTCTTTCAATGGCTACGGGACATATTTTGGATGTGGGAGCAGCAGCAGGCTGCCATTCTATTTATCTGCAAGGGAAAGGACAGAACGTTACTGCGATAGACAATTCCCAATTGTCGGTTGATGTAATGAAGGAACGAGGTGTAAAACAAGTGGAAGCTGTTGATTTCTATGACTATAAAGGACAGAAATTCGATACCTTGTTGTTTTTGATGAATGGAATAGGTATTTGCGGTACAATAGACGGTTTACCAAGGTTTTTTGAACATTGTCGTTCGTTGATGAATAAAAACGCCCAGATATTATTCGATTCGTCGGATTTAATATATTTATTTACAGAAGAAGACGGATCTTGTTGTATAGATTTAAACGGACAGTATTACGGAGAGGTTGAATTTAAAATGCGTTATCGTCGCATAAAATCGGGTACGTTTAATTGGTTATATGTTGACTTTGACTCTATAAAATCCATTGCTGAAGAGAATGGCTTTAATTGCGAATTGATACAAGAAGGAGAACATTTTGATTATTTGGCAAGAATGAGTGTTGATTGAAAGAGTTGTCAAAAGTGAAAAAAAATAACAACCCCCAATAGGGTTGTTATTTTTTACAAGGGTTAAGATTCCAATCTTTTATTTTTTATAATATTTCATCGATCCTTCTGCTGTTTGGATGAAATAGATACCTGAAGTAAGATTGTTAAGGTCGAATTGATTAACTGTTTCTGCTATTTTCTTTCCTGCGACATTGAATACAGAGATTTGTCCTTCGGAATGAACGATACCATTGTTTATTTGGGATTTTGAAATAGTTTCCACATCAAGCGTTGGAGTTTCGTAGGTTAAATATACAGCTTTCAACACTACATCGCCAGGAACTTCTCGCATAATAACAATCTGTCCGATTTTTTCTTTGTCGAAAGGTGCGAACATTTCATTAAAATCAACGGTAACAGAAGTAGCGCCTGCATTTGCAACATCTTGTCCTTCAACAAGTGAAGTATTTCCATTTTCTGGTAATTGTTGAACATATAGTTTTACTTGGCAGTCGGTGGCTTCGAATTCCACAGTAATACTTTTGTATTGTGTAATATCAAGGCCAGTTCCCCACCAAGCCCATCCATGTCCTCCTTCCCAAGAAGAACCTTTGAAAGTTATTGTTTTGGACGGAATATCGTAGCTAGTGACTTCGGCGTCGTTGTTCCAATTGCAATTCAATTCGTTGAGAGTTATAGTAACATCATCGACAGTGACATTTGGATCTCTATAGTTAGGATCGGAAACTGTACATTCCAATGTGCCGAAATTGATGGTTTCGTTGTATGTTGTTCCCGCAGGAGTTGAAAGGCACAACACTGGACCTGCGATTGCTGAAGGAGCGTTAAAAACAATAGTTTTAACAAGATTGCCACTTGTTACCGAAACAGTTTCCCAAGCACTTACTACATTCCAGTTTGAAGAAACTTCACCAAAATCGTCGTATTTTGTTGTAGTATCTACAATGACGGCCGACAAGGTTTCGTCTGTTCCGCTGGTAATAGCTTCGAATGTAACAACAACTTTAAACCCTTTTTCGATAGCCATAGATGGAGTAATGGCTACATAACCTTGTGAGTTTACCATGGTTTCACCTCCTTGTTCCCATGAGTTTTCGGACATAACTATAGAAGTAATACCTCCTGCATTGACAGAAAGAGCGAACAACGCACTTCCGATAAATAATAAAACTTTTTTCATTTTTTATATTTTTTGATGATTAGACAAATATAAAAAAAAGAGGGAAGATAACATTGGTTACATTCCCTCTTTTTAAACGAAAATATCCCGTCCTAAAATAGCGTTACAAAAAAAGTAACGTAAAATGGAAGTAAAAGAAAAACAGTACGTTAAACGTACACAAAAAGACTATCCAATGTCTTTTAAAATGTCAGTCGTAAAAGAATTTGAGACAGGCGTAATCA
>JAZRXD010000068.1:0-25316 GCA_045600045.1 Bacteroidales bacterium | reverse complement strand
ACAAAGATGCTAATAAATATTCAAAAAAAAATACCATTTCGATTTGGTTTTTTCATTTTTTGTATAGGGTGTTGAATTTCAGCTATTTAATTTTTGATAATTTTTTGTGTTTGCTAGTTGGTTGATTGTCAGTGAGTTATGTTTATATTATTGATTTTGTTGAAGTTACATTTTAGGGTATAAGAAGAGCCTTTTGTGAAAAAATAAGAATATAGAAAATCAGTTTTTTAATGTAAAAAAACTGAAAACTAATATGTTATGAAAAACACATTAGTTTTCAGTTTAAGTGAGGGTGAGATTAATCCTTTGTCTTTTTCTCTTTGGAAGAACTAAAGATAGGGAATGAAACGTAACGTTTTGGATTTTTTTGTACGTCAATTAAAAGATTGTTCAATTGTTTTGATGCTTCGTCAAGATTGTTGTATAAGTCTTTGTCGTTGATTAAAGCACCAACAGAACTTTCTCCGCTGTTGATTTGTTGTAATATTACATCCAATTCGGAAACAGCTTTTTCTGTTTTAGTAAGTGTTTCTGTAATGTTTGCTTTGGAAATAGAATCGCTCATGCTTGAAACGTTAGCAATTAAAGCACCGATTTCGTCGGAATGTTCGTTGATGTTTTTGGTTATACCGTTTACATTCGCTAATATATTTTGAATGTTTTCGTCTCCGTTTGCCAAAATATTGTCCAAGGTAACGCCGGAATGGTGAATTGCATCAATTGCGCTTTGTAGTTTTATAAAGCATCTACGAAGTTCTTCGCCGTTTGATTCGTTTACAACATATTTTATTTGGTCGATGGCAACAGCTGCGCTTTCTAGTAATTTTTCTGCTTGTGCTTTTAGAGGAGCGACTTCAATACGTACTTGATCAGTTATTGAAGCCTCGATTTCGGAATTTAAGGTATCGAAATTTTTCACATATCCATCATTTTCGGAAAATGTTTGTGGTAGAATGATATCTATTGCTTTTGAACCTAAAAGGTCGGAACTAAAAATTCTGGCGATAGTTGCTTTAGGCAGATGAATGTCGGAATTTATGCTTAGTTCCACTGTCAATTGGTTGTATAGCGATGAAGTGAAATAAATGTCTTTCACATGACCGATTTTGTAACCTCGTAGAAGTATTGCCGCATTTTTTTGAAGTCCTTCTACTTGACTATATGTAGTGTAGTAGAGGTTTTCTTTAGAAAAAAGGTTTTTGCCTTTGCAGAAACTGATACCCCATACAAGCATACCTGCTATTATTGCAACTAGTAATCCGATTTTGACCGCTTTGTTTTTGTCCATTATTAATTAGTTTTTTTTCTGGTTTCTATTAAAGATAATTTTTTATTGTTTTTGTCTCGTACTACAATGTAAGCTGACGGATATTTGGCTTTTACTTCCGGTAGTAATTGTGATATTTCTTTATAAGTGGCGGTTTTACCATAACAATATTTATAAAATCCGTCTTCTTCAATATAATATACGTTTTTCAATCCGTTGAAATGTTCTGGTTCAAGGCTTGTTTTTTCTTTTCCTGCTCCTAATTGTATACTATAATAAACCTCAAAATTATTGTTTGAAGTTGTTTGTGATGTCGTTTGTTTCGGTTGAGTTTGTGTATGTTGTTGAGTTGTATTGGGTTTTGTCGTAGTTTGAGTTGTTGATTTTTGAGTAGGATTTGTTGGCTTTGCTTGAGTTTGCGTTTGGGTTGTTGGATTAGCGTGGATTTCTCCTTGTGAACGTTTTTCAATATAATTTTTGTATTCAAGAAAAGCTCTATAAATGGCGTATGCCATTTCTGCTTGATTGTCGCTATTATTTAACCATTTCTCTTCTTCTTCATTACTAATAAAGCCGGTTTCGATTAAAACGCTAGGCATTGCAGTTTTCCACAGAACTAGGAATGGAGCTTGGTGGACGCTTCTGTCTTTTCTGCCAACATCATTTCTGAATTTGCTTTGAATAAGTCCTGCCAACGCCAAACTGTTGTCGCAAAATGCGCCTTGTTGTAAATTATGAAGAATGATAGCTTCGTTGTCGTTGGCTGACATTCCTTGATATTGCGAAGCGTCGGACTCCAATGAGATTACATTGTTTTCCATTGCGGCAACTTTCAAATTCGCTTCGTTTTTGGCCAAACCCATTGTCCACGTGTCTGTACCGTATGCTTCGGGATTTGTGTTTGCGTTTACGTGTATGGAAATGAATAAATCGGCTTTTGCTTTGTTTGCAATGTCGGCACGTTTGTGCAATTCTATAAATTCATCGGTGGTTCTAGTGTAAATAACTTTTACTTCAGGGCAGTTTGATGAAATCAATCCACCTGTTTTCAAAGCCAATGACAATGTGATATTTTTTTCTTGTGATATTTTTCCGCATGCACCAGGATCTTTTCCTCCGTGGCCGGCGTCAATCACAATTGTTTTAACAGCATACGATGGATTTTGACTCATTGCTGTTGAGCAAAGAACCATTAGAATGCCTAATAACATTGATATATGTTTCATTGTTCGCATTGTGTTATAAAGTATTCCTATGTGTTTTTCGCAAAGATTGAATTTTTCTAATTATTTTTGCCGAAAAATAACGGACATACGTTACATAGACAAAAATAGTATTTTAACAACTTGCAAGGACAAAGTTTCAAATATTTTTTACTAACACTTTTTACCAGTGTTTGCTTTTTGGCCGTTGAAGCCCAGGATACGACAAACGTTCAGCAATCCGACAGTCTTTCGGTAGAAAAGAATCAGCCTAAGAAAAAGAAAAGTTCGGGCTTGGATACACCTGTTACGTATTCTTCGCAAGATTCCATTATTTTTAATATTTCGGGAAATGCGGTGCAAACATACGGCGATGGAAAAGTTCAATATGAAAATATTGATTTGGAGTCCGAATACATTGAATTGGATGTAGTAAAACGTGAGGTTTTTGCCAAAGGTTTGCCGGATTCCACAAATAAAATTGTTGGAACTCCGGTATATAAAGATGCTTCGGATACGTTTGATGCAGACTCAATGCGCTACAATTTTGATTCAAAAAAAGGTTTGGCATTTGGTATTTACACTCAACAAGACGAAGCGTATTTACACGGAGGAAGGACAAAAATCCATGATAATAAGGAAATTCATATAGAACACGGGAAATACACGACTTGCGACGAAAAGGATCCGCATTTTTATGTAGAAATGACCAAAGGAAAGGTTATTGTGGATGATAAAATTGTTTTTGGTCCGTCATGGGTTGTTGTTGATGAAATTCCAATTCCTGTTGTTATTCCATTTGGTTATTTCCCGATTAAAAAAGGTCGTTCTAATGGTATAATAATTCCAACGATAGGAGAGGAATCAGCAAAAGGTTATTACTTTAGAAATGGTGGTGTTTATTTTGGAATTAGTGAATATGTTGATTTTAAATGGCTTGCCGATATTTATTCTTTAGGAAGTTGGAGAACAACATTGTCATCTAATTATAAGGTTCGTTATCGTTTTAATGGTAATTTTTCGGTGACTTATGCTAGTTTGGTGACAAATGAAATCCGCCAAGCTCCGACGTTTAATGTGAAATGGTCTCATTCGCAGGTTCAGAAATCTCCTTATAGTGCAAATTTTAGTGCGAGTGTCAATTATGGATCGGCAGGATATGCAAAACAAAATACGTATAGCACAAACGAATATTTGAACAATCAGGTTAGTTCTAATATTTATTTCAGTAAGAAATTCGCAGGAACGCCGTTGTCTTTTTCTGCGTCGTTGTCACATAGTCAAAATAACTTAGATAGTACAATAACATTGACTTTGCCGCAAATTCGTTTGACTGCATCGACATTTACACCATTAAAACGTAAACATGCGGTAGGTAAGGAACGTTTTTACGAAAAAATCGCTGTTTCGTACACTGGTGAAATGCAGAATAAATTGGTTAATGCGAAACTAGATTCGAATTTTTATAGCAAACAAACGTTGGATTTGTTTCAAAGTGGTGTGAATCATTCAATTCCAATTACCGCAAGTTTTAAATTGCTGAAATATATAACTGTTTCTCCGTCATTTAATTATCAGGAACGTTGGTACACCACGAAATTGTCGAAGGAATGGGATGATGAATATATTCAGTACACTAAAAATGATACGATTATTGGCGGTGTTCGTGTAGATACATTGTCGGAATTTAATCGAGTTTATAATTATTCAGTTGGGGTAAATGCAAGTACGAAAATCTATGGAATGTATCGATTCCGCAGTGATGCGCTTAAAGCAATTCGTCATGTCATAACACCAAGTGTGTCATATACTTTGACTCCAGACTTCTCCGATGATAAATATGGCTATTATTCTACTTACAAAAAAAATGCGGAAGGTGATATTGCGTCGTATTCTTTTTATGAAAAAGGAATTTACGGAGTGCCATCTTCGCAAAGGCATAGTTCGTTAACATTCTCATTGGGTAACAATTTGGAAGCGAAAGTTCGAAGTAAGTCTGATACGGTTACAGGAACTAAAAAGATTAAATTGATAGAAAGTTTGCAATTAAGTGGCTCTTACAATTTTGCTGCAGATTCGTTGAAAATGAGTTTGATTAGTCTTTCTGGTTATTCAACAATTCTTAATCGATTGACTTTGCGTTATTCTGCAACATTTGATCCGTATGCAATTGGAGAAACTATTTCTAGTAATGGAAAAACGCAGGTTCGCGTAAATAATTATATGATAGATAAGTATGGAACTTTGTGGCGTAAAACTCAAGATCAGTGGGCCACTTCGCTATCATATACATTTGGCCCGATAAAAGAAAAAACTGAAAATGTGAATGTTCCGGTCGATGAAATGTATTCATATTGGGATGTGCCATGGAGTTTGAGCGTTTCGTATTCGTTGAGTATTCCTCGCAAATACTATTATGATTATAATAATGAGTTGGATTCCGTTTCCAATAATGTTATTCAAACAATTAGCGCGAATGGAAAGGTTAGTTTGACGAAGAATTGGAATATTGCATTCTCAACAGGTTGGGATTTCGAGGAAAAAGGAATTTCTTATACTACTTTGAATGTCTATCGTGATTTACATTGTTGGGATATGGCGTTCACTTGGGTTCCTTTTGGAGATCGTCAACGTTGGGAATTCACGTTGAAGATAAAAGCTAGTATGTTGAGTGATATCAAGATAGATTTGAAGAGTTCTTCAGAATACTTTTAATTAATTTGTAAAATGAACATAATTATTAATACGAAAAATGCTCCGGCTCCAATTGGGCCGTATGAACAAGCGATATTGGCAGGTGATACTTTGTATGTTTCGGGACAAATTCCTATAAATCCAGAAAAAAACGAATTGATTACTGATTCGTATTCAGCTGCGACAAAACAGGTGATGACGAATATAGGTGCGATTTTACAAGCTGCGAATATGTCGTTTGATGATGTTGTTCGTTGTACGATTTTTGTAGCTGATTTGGCTTATTTTGGTGAAGTGAACGAAATGTATGGTACGTTTTTCAAAAGTATTGCACCATCACGAGAATGTGTTCAAGTTGCTGCTTTACCCAAAGGTGCGTTAGTTGAAATTTCAGCGATTGCTGTAAAATAATTTTTTATAAAGCGTATTTCCCTTTTATGTTTTTGTATTTTCAAAACTAAAGGTTATATTTGCAGTACTGTTACGCTTTATTATTATTTAAATGGATGGCGGGGTGAGTCAACAACTCTTTCCGCCTTTTTTATTTCTTTTCTTTTGGCTTTTGTGGAATGAGGCCGAGTTTCTTTTTCCTTTCGTATTCGGCTTTTTTTACCAAATATTCCTCGTATTTTTTCTCTAGATAATTGTCGGCCATTTCCTATAAACTATAGTTCTTTTATTGATTCCACAACACAAGTGAGAAGTTTTGTACTATTGTCAACGTCTTTTTTATGAACAGATTCAATTACTTGGTGTAAATGGCGCGTTGGAATAGAAATAGCTCCGGCTATTGCTCCGCCGGCAACCATTTTTTGCAACATGCAAGTATCGGTTCCACCACCTTGCATAATTTCTGCTTGGTATGGAATTTTATTCTTCTCGGCAATGGATTTCATAAATGCGACGAGTTTTGTGTTGCAGATTACCGATGAATCCATGATTTTTATACCTGGTCCAGCACCTAGTTTTGTAATTTGTTCTTGTGGAATGCTTCCTGGAACATCGTAAGCAATAGTTGTGTCAAGTGCTATGGCAACATTTGGTTGAATGTTTAATGCTGCAACTTGAGCACCGCGTAGTCCAACTTCTTCTTGTACGGTAAATGTGAAATAAGTGTCGAATGGTAATTTTTTGTCTTTCAATTGCTTGATTGTGTCAATCAATATATAAACAGCAATTCTATTATCTAAAGATTTGCCGTTTACGCAGTCGCCCATTGTAATACATTCTCGTTCGCGAGATATTGGAGTGCCGATTTCTACAATTTTTTCTACGTCTTTTTTCTCCATGCCTAAATCAATGAAGAAATCTTTTACAGTGACTTTTTTCTCACGTTCTTCAGGTGTCATTACGTGGATTGGTTTCGCACCCATAACACCGATGATATCTTTTTCCCCATGGACAATTACACGTTGTGCGGTTAGTGTTTTGGGATCGAAACCACCTAATGTTGTGAACTTCAAAAAACCGTTTTCGTCAATGTGGGTAACTATGAAACCTATTTCATCCATGTGGGCGGCTATCATCAATTTTTTATCGCTTGTTCCTTTCCGAAAAGCAATTAAGTTGCCCATGTTGTCGGTTGAAATGGAATCAACGTCCGATTTTATTTCTTGTATGATAGCTTCGCGAATTCTGTTTTCGAATCCTGAAGGTCCAGCTATTTCGCTTAATTTTTTTAATAATTTGAAGTTCATTTTTTATTTGGTTAGGATCTGTTTCAATTCTGTTTTTGCGAAATATTCTTCCGCAAGTTTTTTATCAATATTTAATTTCTTGGTCTTTTTCGAAGGATATTCATACATCACGTCGAGCATGATAGCTTCGCAGATTGATCGAAGTCCACGAGCACCGAGTTTGTATTCCACGGCTTTGTCAACTATAAAGTCAAAAGTATCTTCGCTAAAAGTTAATGTTATTCCGTCGATTTTGAATAATTCAATATATTGTTTGATAAGAGCGTTTTTCGGTTCTGTTAAAATTCTTCTCAATGCATTTTTGTCTAATGGATTGAGATGGGTGAGAACTGGGAGTCGTCCAATGATTTCGGGAATAAGTCCGAATGTACGTAAATCTTGTGGCGCAATGTATTGCATGAAGTTGTTCTTGTCGATTTCTTTATTTTTCTCTTTTACACCGTAACCGACCGTATGTGTATTAAGACGTCTTGCAATAATTTTCTGAATACCTTCGAATGCACCGCCACAAATAAACAAAATGTTTTTCGTGTTTACTGCAATCATTTTTTGTTCTGGATGTTTGCGACCGCCTTGTGGAGGTACGTTCACTACAGCACCTTCTAATAATTTAAGAAGACCTTGTTGTACGCCTTCTCCAGAAACATCGCGTGTGATTGATGGATTGTCGCCTTTTCGTGCGATTTTGTCTATTTCATCAATAAAAACAATTCCTTGTTCTGCTTTTTCCACGTCATAGTCGGTTGCTTGAAGAAGTCTAACTAACAGACTTTCAATGTCTTCACCAACATATCCAGCTTCGGTTAGAACAGTAGCGTCAACGATTGCAAACGGAACGTCAAGAAATTTTGCAATGGTTTTTGCAAGAAGAGTCTTTCCTGTTCCTGTTTCTCCAACCATAATAATGTTAGATTTTTCAATGTCAACATCATTATTAGTTGGTTGCGAAATTCTTTTATAGTGGTTGTAAACAGCCACAGCCAACGATTTTTTCGCCTCATCTTGTCCGATTACGTATTCGTCAAGATGTTTTTTTATATCGATTGGTTTTAGTTTAGAGAAATCTTTTGTCGTTTTGCTTTTAGCAGGTTCTTTAGGTTTTAGTTCGTCAAGTACTTGTTTGGCTTGTTCAACGCAGTCGCTACAAATAAAACCATCAAGTCCGTTTAATAGAATTGGCACTTGGTCTTCGTCGCGTCCACAAAAAGAGCATTTGTTTTTTTTCATAAGAATTTGATTTGCGTGCAAATGTAATGTTTCTATTTGTTATTTGGTTGTTTTCGTAAATCTTTAACAACAACGGAATAATGTAGAATGGCAAGAGCAGGGATTTTTTTCTGATCGCCAATCAATCCATGGGCGAGATGTGGTGGGATAATTAAATCTGCCGAGTCGCCTTTGTGCATTAATAATATAGCTTCCTCCAAACCTGATTCCACACCGCCTTGCCCAACTTTGAATTCTTTTAAACCTGTGGAATCCGAAGAATAGCAATATTTTCCGTTTAATAATGAAATTGAATATCCTATTTTTACAATATCACCTTTTTGGATAGTTGATGTGTCGCCACTTTGAACAATATTATACCACAAACCACTTCCTGTTTTTGACATTTGTAGGTTGTTGTTTTGAATAAATTGTTTTATTGTGTCTTGTTTTAATTTGACAATTTGTTTGTTGATTTCAATGTTTCGTTCTTCATATTTTCTTATGTCTTCGGCTGTTACAATTTTTTGTTGCTTTTTATTGCAACCGAAAAAAACAATGCTGGCACAAAATAAAAAAACGAAAAATGTAAGTCTTTTTTTCATTGAATGTAGATTTTCTTAGTTTGTGTTGCTATCATATCGTGTTCGTCAGTTGCTTGAATCAATATGTTTTGGGTATTGATTCTTCCGCTAAAATCCATAGTCCATTTTATTGATATAGAATCTGTTGCGGCAAATGAAGAGTCGAAGAATTCCGTTTTGTTTACGAATAATTGTGCTCTTGTTACTTTGTATCCATTTCCGATTGCTGTAATTTCAAATGTGATGGAGTCTTTTTGTGAAATTGTGTCGGCAAGTTCCTGATTGTTTGAAAAATAAACGAAAGGACCGTCTTGTATTTCTTTGGAACAAGAAACGAGAATACAGACTCCAAATATGAATAATAATTTTCTCATTTGTTTTGTAGCTTTTCTATGCATTGTTTTAAACTGTCTTTCCAGTACGGAACTGATACGCCAAACGTTTCTTTTATTTTGTGTTTGTTTAAAACGCTATAAAATGGTCTTTTGGCAGGACTAGGAAAATCTTTGCTTTCGATAGGTTGCACGTTGCATTCAATTCCTGCAATAGAATGGATTTCTTTTGTGAAATCGTACCAACTGCAAACTCCTTCGTTTGAAAAATGATAAATTCCAGGGATGAATTGTTTTGAGGAATTCTCAACATTTTCAACAATTGTAAGAATTGCTGTAGCTAAATCTTTTGCGTATGTTGGCGAACCTATTTGGTCAAAAACAACATTTAAGGAATCTCTTTCGATTCCGTATTTTATCATTGTTTTTACGAAATTATTACCGTAAATGGAGTAGAGCCAAGCTGTTCGAATGATAACAGAGTTTTTATTTGCTTGTAATATTCGTGTTTCTCCTGCCAATTTTGTTCGTCCGTATGCCGATTGAGGACAAACCGTGTCGTTTTCGTTATAAGGTTGGCATTTGTTACCGTCAAATACGTAATCGGTTGAGATGTGTATAAGTTTACAATTGAATTTATCACATACAATAGCCAAATTTTCAGGAGCAAATGCGTTGATTTTCAATGCGATATTTTCTTCGGCTTCCGCTTTGTTCACGTTCGTATATGCAGCACAATTGATAACGTAATTGAATTTTTCCGCTTGAAACAACGAATCGATGGCACTTCTATTTGTTATGTCAAGTTCAGCGACGTCGGTGAACTTGAATTCAAAATTCAGATATTGATTTGCTAAATCTCGAATTTCGGTTCCTAATTGTCCGTTGCTACCAGTTACAAGTATTTTAGTCATAATTAGAATGTAAATGGTGATTCAAAATTCGACAAATTAGGATGTTTTAAATCTTTTTCAGACAAAACTGCTTCGTCAAGAGGTATTTTCCAATCTATGTCGATATCGTTGTCATTGAACAATAAACCACCTTCCGTTTCTGGATGATAATAGTCTGTGCATTTGTATTGCACAATTGCATTGTCGCTTAAAACAGAAAATCCATGTGCGAATCCTTCTGGAATAAGTAATTGACGAAAATTTTCATTGCTTAATTCTACAGCAACATGTTTTCCGTAGGTTGGCGAACCTTTGCGAATATCAACAGCAACATCAATTATGGTACCTTGTACTACGCGAAGTAATTTTGTTTGTGCGTGAGGTGGTTTTTGGAAATGAAGTCCGCGAATAACACCATATGATGATTGAGACTGATTGTCTTGGACGAATGTGTATTTTATACCAAATTCTTCTAAAGCAAGTTGGTTGTAGCTTTCGAAAAAATGACCTCTCTGATCTTTAAATATTTTAGGCTCTATGATTAAAACACCATTTATGTCAGTTTTGATAACTTCCATTATTCCAATATTTTATGATTTGCAATCTTAATAAGATATTGTCCGTATTCGTTTTTCTTCAATGGTTCTGCAAGATCCAATAATTGTTTTTTACTAATGTAATTTTTGGAATATGCAATTTCTTCCAAGCAAGCAACCATAAGCCCTTGGCGGTTTTCAATTGCGGAAACGTAATTCGATGCTTCCAATAAACTGTCGTGTGTTCCTGTATCAAGCCATGCAATACCTCGACCAAGTAATTTAACTTCTAAGGATTGTTCTGAAAGGTAGAGTTTATTTAGATCTGTGATTTCTAATTCACCACGAGCGGATGGTTTTAAACTTTTTGCTTTTGCGACGACAGTGTTGTCGTAGAAATACAATCCAGTTACAGCGTAATTTGATTTTGGTTTAGTTGGTTTTTCTTCCAATGAAAGAACTTTTTTGTTTTCATCGAATTCTACAACACCATATCGTTCAGGATCATTGACGTAATAACCAAAAACCGTTGCTCCTTTTTCTATTTTTGATGTTTGGGCAAGTGTTTTCCCAAAATCGTGTCCGAAAAATATATTGTCGCCTAAAACTAAACAACAAGAATCATTACCGATGAATTCTTCTCCAATCAAAAATGCTTGTGCTAGTCCGTCTGGTGACGGTTGTATAGCATATTGCAAATTGATTCCCCATTGCTTTCCGTCACCTAAAAGACGTTTGAACATTGATTGGTCTTCGGGAGTGGTTATAACAAGTATATCGCGGATATTTGCCAACATTAAAACCGATAGAGGATAATATATCATCGGTTTGTTGTAAATGGGTACTAATTGTTTGGATATACTTTTGGTGATAGGATATAATCTTGTGCCAGAACCACCTGCGAGAATAATACCTTTCATGTCCTTATAAATATAAAAAGTTCGTACGCCAAGACATACGAACTTTTTGTTTTGTCAAATTATTACTATTCAAATTGAGGGAATCCTTGTGTTTGTTTAGGAGCAACACCTTTTTTTACTTTAAGTAATTCGATTTCGAAAATTAAAGTCGAAAATGGTTGAATGCCTTGGTTTCCGTATTCTCCGTAAGCCAAATCATAAGGAACGTATAATTTAGCTTTCGTGCCTTGTGCAAGTAATGGAAGTGCTTCAATCCAGCCTTGAATCAATGTTTCTGGAATCAATGGCGCTGTAAAAGGTTCTCCTCCGATTGAGCTATCGAATACAGTTCCGTCTAGCAAGGTTCCGTTGTAGTTTACTGTAACGGTATCGTAAAGACTTGGTTTTGGTCCGTTCCCTTCTGTTAGAATTTCATATTGAAGACCGCTTGCTGTTGTTATGACGCCAGCTTTCTCTTTGTTTTCTGCCAAAAATTTCTCGCCTGCTTCGATGTTTGGTGCAAATTCAACTTTCATTCTGTTAAGTTGACGTTCTTCCAAAATTGCAGAATAGCGTTGCATTAAATCAGAATACTGTTCTTGATCCAATTCTAGAGGAAAATTTTGTTCTTCAATGTTGAATGCTTTGTATCCTGCGTAGAATGCTTCGTTGTTGATGGAGTCTACACCTCTTTGGGTCCACATAGCCGCAGTTTGGAATCCTAAACAATAACTTGCGCTATCTTGTAATGTTTGTAAATCTACTTTGTCTTTGTTTCCGCAAGAAAATAAACTTGCCGAAAGGCAAATTATTCCAACTGTTTTAATAAAAGATTTCATTGTGTTTAATTATTTGATTGAATTGATTTTTGTTCTTGTTCGACTAATTGGTTGAACTCGGCTAAACGTGCGGCATTTAAACGAATTTTGTTTACTGTTACGTCAAAAATAAGCGATTCGTATGGCTTAACTAAATCTTGCTCGTAAACGGTTGAACCATAGGCATATTCGTGTGTTGTGAATATACGGACACTTCCTCCTGTTTTTATTTTGGTTAAAACTTCTTGGAGGGCTGGAATTGCAGAACCTAAATATATTTTTGTTTGTTCGGATTTAGTTTTGCTGTCATACAATAGTTCCTGTTTGGTGTTGTAAACTTTAAACGTAATGAAAATCGTATCGGACAAAATAGGAGAGAGCTTTCCCCAACCTTTGTCGATGATTTTGTATTGCAAACCATCTTTTATTTCTATAACGTCTTTCCCTTTTTTGTTGTTTTGCATGAAGTTTTGACCAGCTTCAATATTTGGCTCGTTTGCTTTTACGTATTGTTCTTGTTTTTCTTGAATTTGCTTGCCGATAACTTTTTTTAAGATTTTGTCAACTTCGTCATCGGTTAATTTTACATTGGTTTCTTTGTCAAAATAATCAATTATACCTTGTAAAAAGTATTCGAAATCAACGCTTTCAATATTGTTATCTTTTATATTTTGGGGAATCTTTTGTGCGAAAGCAACACCCAATCCATAGGAAGTGGAGTCTTGACGAGTAACAATCATTTTTTCGTTTTCATCTGGAGTACAAGCTGAAAATGCAATTAGTATAATTGCTATGATTGTCGTGAAGAGTCGATATGTTCTTTTTGTTTTCAACAAATTGAGTTTTTGCAAATATAATTTTTTTCGCGAAAAAATCCTATTCTATTATAAATAATGGGTCGCCTTCCAAAACAGCCTGACGTTCTTTCACAATCATGTGGGTGATTGTTCCCGCTTTGTCGGCAAGAACATTGTTTACCATTTTCATGGAATCCATTGTGAGAACAATGTCGCCGGCTTTTACTGCAGAACCTTCTGGTAGCATAATTTGTACTATTGTTCCTGGAAGTGGTGCGGGTGTCGCATTTTCCGTCGAAAAATTTCCTGTTGATTGTCCGCACGCATTCAATTCTATTGATGCTCCTTCGTTTGGTAGATTTTGACCGACAACTACGTTGATTCTTTCAACTACGCCGTCTTTATCTGCTGTTATGTCGCATTCCTTGCCGTTTGATTCCATTGTGAACAATTTGTCGCCTTTTTTTACCAACTGACCGCTCGTTACGAAGATTTTCATAATTGTATGCGGTTGTCCTTGTGCTGGAATTGTTGGCTTTTGTGTTGATTTTTGTTCAATCAACTGTGGCTTTTCTGTTTGTGCCGGTGGTGTGACAACAACTTTTTCTTTTTCGAGTTCGACAACGAAATTTTTGCCGTTCACGTCGACGTCAACAACGCCATTTTGAACATTGTTTATCGCTACTTCGTATGGTTTTCCTTGTATGTTGAATTTGAATGTTTTCATATTATTTCTTGTATTGATTCATTCCAAGAATCTTGGAATTCCAAGCCGACGAATTGTTGTTTTTGAATGTTATTTTTTTCTCTTCGCATCCGCCGTGGTAGTATAATTTTATGGCTGTGATGATTGCCAACAATTCCTCGTCGGTGGCATTTCCGTTGATGTTTTTTATTGATATGTTCTGCGCATCTTGTACCATATTCGAGCTTGATTAAAGTGGCATATTTGCGTGTTTTTTCATCGGATTTGTTTGCCGTTTTGTTTTCAACATTTCAAACGCTCTGATGATTCTGAAACGTGTGTCGTGTGGCAGTATAACATCGTCAATGTAACCGCGTTCTGCTGCTTGGTACGGACTCGCAAATTTTTCTTCGTATTCGGCAATTTTTTCTGCTTTGAATTTTTTTCGATCTTCGTCGTCTTCAATTGCTTTCATTGCTTTTCCTTGTAAAATGCCGATAGCACCAGCTGCCCCCATAACTGCAATTTCCGCATTTGGCCATGCATAGTTGATGTCGCCACGTAATTGTTTGCAACTCATAACGATATGCGAACCACCATACGATTTCCTAATCGTTATTGTAACTTTTGGAACTGTTGCTTCACCGTAAGCAAACAATAATTTTGCTCCGTGATCGATGATTCCAGCATATTCTTGTCCTGTGCCGCACAAAAATCCAGGAACGTCAACCAATGTTAAGATTGGAATGTTGAACGAATCGCAAAAACGTACGAATCGTGCTGCTTTGCGCGATGCATTGCAGTCGAGTACGCCAGCCATACAGTTTGGTTGGTTTGCGATAATACCAGTTGATTTTCCGTTAAAGCGGCCAAACCCGCAGATAATATTCTTAGCAAAATCTTTTTGAATCTCAAAGAAATCTTTGTCATCAACCAAAGTGTTGATGATGTCTTTCATATCGTAAGGCTTGTTTGGATCGTCTGGCACAAGTGTATCAAGTACGTCGTCAATTCTGTTATAAGGATCGTTTGTCGTTGCAACAGGAACGTCTTCCATGTTATTCTGCGGAATGAACGAAATAAGACGGCGGATTGTCTGCATTCCTTCTTCTTCGGTCGCTGCAGTGAAATGACAAACCCCGGATTTCGTTGAATGCACCAAAGCGCCGCCAAGCTGTTGGTCGGTTACGTCTTCGCCGGTAACTGTCTTCACAACTTTTGGTCCAGTGATATACATACAACTGTTTTGTTCTGTCATTAAAATGAAATCGGTGAGGGCTGGAGAATACACAGCACCGCCGGCACAAAGTCCATATATTAATGAGATTTGAGGAACAACGCCAGATGCGAGAATATTTCGTTCAAAAATTTCACCAAATCCTGCCAAAGCACAAGCACCTTCTTGGATACGGGCACCACCGGAATCATTTATGCCAATGATTGGAGCACCAAGTTTCATCGCCAAATCCATTACTTTACAGATTTTTTGCGACATCGTTTCCGAAAGCGTTCCTGCAATTACGGTGAAATCTTGTGCATAGACGAACACTAAACGCCCGTCGATTGTTCCGCTACCAACAACTACACCGTCACCGTAGAACATTTTTTTCTCCATGCCAAAATCGGTACAGCGATGGGTTACGAACATGTCAACTTCTTCGAAACTACCTTCGTCAAGCAACATTTCAATACGTTCGCGTGCTGTGTATTTGCCTTTTGCGTGCTGTGCGTCTATTGCTTTTTGACCGCCGCCATTTTCAGCTGTTTCCTTCAACTCTAGCAGTCTTTCAAGTTTTTCTTGATTATTCATATAAAAGTTTAATCATTACAAATCAATACGTTGCCTTTAGAAAAAGACAAACTTCTTCTAAAACAAAAATAATAAATTTGGTAAAGCAAAAAACACACTGCTTCATTTTTTTAGTTGTCGGAGTTTCTTGACGCAAAATTTTGATTTTGTGTGGGGATGATGATGCTAAATTCTAATCATTATCACTGATTTTGAATCCTATCGGTTTTCGGTTTTTAAAGTCTTTTCTAACTTTTTTTCGGTTTGCAATTCTGCCAATGTTTGATTTATCAGCTCTAATTGTGTGGCAGTATCCTCAAACTGCTGAATTCTTCTTCGGAAAGAACAAACATGGCGTCGTTTGGAAATCTTGAATGGTTTCTCTACACAGCTTGGTTCAATACTTTTGTCTTAACATGATAGAGTTTTGCTAAATCTGCATCTATCATTACTCCGTTGTCCACGGATTTCATGGATTTTTGTCTTAATTTCTTCAATGCCGGTAGGCAGAAGCGTTTCTGTTTGTTGTGTACAATTAAATTAATTGGTTATGATTGCAAAATTAGAAAAAATTGTGATGAAGCAACAGATAAAACAACTATGTGAGTTGAAAATAATCTTCTTCAAATATATTCATTTAACGTCTTTTACCGTTTAGAGTATTATTTTTGTATTTTTGAAAAAAGATATGGAAACAAACAACATTCCTTGTGCAACGTGTCAAATGCGTGCGAAATACGATAAAAATTCCAAAAGTTTGATAGCTCGTTTTTGGCATTGGCATACGGGCTTTTGTCCTGGTTGGAACGCATATTTTAAAAGTTTATCGGACGAAGAACAAAAAGAATTGATAGAAAAATATAATTTAAAAAGAAAGTAATGTTACTACTTGGTGCTATATTGAATTTTATATTGGCTGTCGGGCATTTGATTTGTCTGTTTTTTCTTGACGTTGCGTTCAAATTTTATGGCATTGACGGTATGATGGACGAAATTGCTTCGCATGGTGCTTGTCTTCCGTACATAATAACTATTATTATTGCAGGTTGCTTTGCATTAGGTGGTTTTTATGCGTTGTCAGGCGCAGGAAAAATAAGAAGGTTGCCGTTGTTGTGGTTGGGGATCTTTTTTGTTGCTTTTGTTTTTTGGGGACGTGCGTTCTTTGGCATTTATGGTGTATATGCGGAAGCAAAAACAGGTTTTCCAGTCTATTCTTCAATAGTCGTGGCCAGTGTTATTGGTTTTCTGTATTTTATTGGTGGAATTGTTAAAATCTCAAAAAAATCTTTCGGTAAGTAAAAAACATCGGAAAAATTATAACTTTGCAAAAAAGGTAATTAAATACAAAACACATGGATATTTTTGACAGAATTGAAGAGTCAGTCGGCGGTCCTATCGGTCAATACCGTGAAAAAGTTGACGGCTATTATGCTTTCCCAAAATTGGAAGGTGAACTTGGTCCTCACATGCGTTTCCAAGGAATTGACGTATTGTGCTGGAGTTTGAATAATTATTTAGGTTTGGCTAATCATCCTGAAATCCGCAAGGTTGATGGTGAGGCAGCTGTTCGTTGGGGTATGGCCTATCCAATGGGTAGCCGTATGATGACTGGTAATACAGCTCTTCATGAAAAATTGGAACATGAATTAGCTGACTTTGAAAAGAAAGAGGCTGCCTTCTTGTTCAACTTTGGTTATCAAGGTATTGTATCAACAATTGATTCTTTGTTGACTCGCCACGATGTTATTGTTTTCGATGCTGAATGTCATGCTTGCTTGATGGATGGTAAACGCCTTCATACAGGTAAGGCGTTCTCTTATAAACACAATGATATTGATAGTTGTGAGAAAAAATTGAAAGTTGCTTGCCAAGTTGCTGAAGAACAAGGTGGTGGCGTTCTTTTGATTACCGAGGGTGTATATGGTATGACAGGTGCTCTTGGTATTTTGGATAAAATCGCAGCATTGAAAAAGAAATACAATTTCCGTATCATGATTGACGATGCACATGGTTTTGGTGTAATGGGTCCTACTGGTCGTGGTACATCGGAACACTTTGGCGTAATGGACGAAATTGATATTTACATTGGTGCATATGCAAAATCAATGGCTACAATCGGTGGTTTCATCGCTACTAAAAAATCAGTAATTGATTTCTTGCGTTACAATATGCGTTCTCAAATTTATGCGAAAGCATTGCCAATGCCAATCGTTGAAGGTTGCTTGAAACGTTTGGAAATTATTCGTAGTAAAGAAGGTGATGAACGTCGTAAACAATTGTGGACTGTAACTCGTCGTTTACAAGATGGATTCCGTAAACTTGGTTTCGATATCGGCCCTGCTGAAGCTTGTGTTTCTCCGGTTCAAATTAAAGGAGGACCAATCCAAGCAACAAATATCGCATACGATTTGCGTGTTAATTATAAGATTTTCTGCTCAATCGTTGTGTATCCTGTAATTCCTCCGGGGATGATCATCTTCCGTATTATTTCAACTGCAGCTCATACAATTGAGGATGTTGATTATACATTGAATGCATTCAAAGAAATTCGTGAAAAATTGGATGCTGGTGTATATGATACTGAAGAAATGAAAGATTTTACTAACGGAAAGTAATTTAATTTGATTTTGTAGAAAAGGAAATCCGAAGGGGTTTCCTTTTTTTATTTATGCGTAAATACTTTATTATATTATTTGCCTTTTTTTCATTGGATTTGTACGCACAAATGGTTTCGCCAGATTCAACGTCGGTTTTTTATGTTGATTCATTGCAATGTTGGGTCGAAAAAACTATGGCTATTGATGGACGTGTGTATTCCGAAGTTCAATATGCAGATTCTTTGCTAACTATTCGTCAAGGAACAGAAGTGTATTATTATTCCGCAGGTAGAATCAAAAGTGTTGCTCATTATCAAAATGGTAAATTAAATGGCATGGTAAATTCATACTATTCCGACGGAAGAGTGAGACGAAAAGATATGTATGAAGACGACCGTTTGGTGGAAGGTTCGTGTTTTGGCGCTAATGGAATGCCTTTGCAACATACAGACTATAAGAAAGATGTGTATTTCCCTGGTGGCATAGCTGCATTGTATTCAATTATTTCTGCAAATTCTCAACAAATAGAACTACAAAATGAATCTGTTTCGGGTATTGTTCGAGTGAAGATTTTTGTGGATAAGAAAGGAAATGTGACTAATAAAGTAATTGTTCAAAATTTACATCCGTTGTTTGATGCGGAAGTCCTTCGTATTTGTGAACATTTGGGAAAGTTTGAACCAGCTGAACGTGAAGGTGAAACGGTTCCTGGTTCGTATATTATTTCAATAAAATTCTAAAAAAATCCCCAACCATTTCTGATTGAGGATTTTATCTAAATTTAAGATTCTTAGAAATCTTATTTCACTTCCCAAGTATCGTTTGTCATCAATAATTCTTGGAAGTTGTGATATTTCTTCTTTTCAGTTACTTCTGCTATTTGTGCTTCAACAGCATCGTTATATGTAGGAGCTTCAACATCACGGATAACACCAAGTGCAATAGGGTAGTCAGGACCTTCCATCAATGCAAGTTTCAATTGAAGGGTGTTGTCTTCGCAGTGAGCGTCATGAACAAGAATGTCGTCCATTGTGTAACCATCTTGACCGATTGTTACAACTTTAATTCCGAAACCATCTTGAACAAGACCTTTTTCGTTGTTCTCTCCGAAAACCATTTTTTCTCCGTGTTTCAAATAGATTGCGTTTTTCTTTCTTTCTTCTGGTTTGTAAACACTTGCGTGAGTACCATCGTTGAAGATTACGCAGTTTTGAAGAATTTCGCAAACCGAAGCACCTTTGTGTGCTTGAGCAGCTTTTAGAATTTCTACAGTTCCATTTGCGTCAGTGGCAACGGCTCTTGCGAAGAAATGTCCGCGAGCACCGAAACAAAGTTCTGCTGGACGGAATGGATCTTCAACAGTTCCGTAAGGTGATGATTTACTTACAAATCCACGAGGTGAAGTAGGTGAATATTGTCCTTTTGTCAAACCATAAATACGGTTATTTAAAAGAATCATATTCAAGTCGATATTACGACGGTTAGCGTGAATAAAGTGGTTACCACCAATAGCTAAACCATCGCCATCACCAGAAATTTGCCAAACTGTTAATTTTGGATTTGCGATTTTACAACCTGTTGCAATAGCAGCGGCACGTCCGTGGATTGTATTCATACCGTATGTTGCCATATAGTGAGGCAAACGGCTTGAACAACCGATACCAGAAATTACCGCAGTATCGTGTGGAGCAATACCAATTTCAGCCATAGCTTTTTGTAGAGATGCCAAGAAAAAGTGGTCTCCACATCCTGGACACCAACGTGGTTGTCCTTTTTTAAAATCTTTTGCTTCGTATGTCTTATTTTCCATTGTTGTGTCCTCCTATTTGTTATAAATTTCAGTGAAAGAAGCAACCAAGTCAGCAACTGCAAATGGTTGACCTTTTACTTCGTTGAATTGATAAGGAACGAAGTTGTCAACTTTCATACGTAACCAACCTGCAAATTGACCAAGGTTTTGTTCTGCAACAACCACTTTCTTGTATTTCTTAAGAACTTCTGCAGTGTTCTTTGGAAGTGGGTTGATGAATTTGAAATGTGCTTGTGCAACTTTCATTCCTGCAGCTTGCATTTCTGTCATTGCTGCATGTAAATGTCCGTATGTTCCACCGAAACCAACTATTAATAATTCAGCGTCTTTGTCGCCTTCAACTTCTACATCTGGAACTAGAATCTTATCAATCTTTTCTTGACGAAGATGTGTCATCAAGTTGTGGTTCTCTGGATTTGTAGAGATTGCACCTGTCTTGTTGTCTTTTTCAAGACCGCCAAGAATGTGAGTGAAACCTTCTGTTCCAGGAACAGCCCAGTAACGAACTCCTTCTGCATTACGTTGATATGGTGCCCAAGTTCCTTGCATATCAGGTGTTACGTATGGAGGTTTGATAGCTGGATATTCTTCCAATTTAGGAAGTTTCCATGCTGCAGAACCATTTGCTACGTAAGCGTCTGTCATAAGAACAACAGGAGTCATGTGTTCCAATGCAATTTTACATGCATCGTAAGCTGCATCAAAACAGTCTGTTGGAGATGTTGCTGCAATTACAGGCATTGGAGACTCACCGTTACGGCCGAATAGACATTGCAACAAGTCAGTTTGTTCTGATTTTGTTGGAAGACCAGTTGCCGGTCCACCACGTTGAACGTCAAGAACAACGATAGGAAGTTCCATTATAACAGCTAAGTTCATAGCTTCTGATTTCAAGCAGATACCAGGACCAGAAGTCGATGTACAAGCTAAAGCACCACCAAATGCGGCACCAACAGCCGATGCACAACCTGCAATTTCGTCTTCGCATTGAACAGTTGTTACACCAAGAGATTTGTGTTTTGACAATTCGTGAAGAACGTCAGTTGCTGGAGTGATAGGGTATGAACCTAAATATAATTTCAATCCTGCTTTTTCAGCAGCGGCAATCAAACCGTATGCAGTAGCTTTGTTACCAGTGATATCCATATAGCGACCAACTTTCTTTTCTTTAGTCTCTATGCGATATACATTTTGTGCTGTTGAATGAGTATTATGACCATAGTCATATCCAGCTTGAATAACAGCAATGTTTGCTTCAGCAACACCAGGTTTCTTCGCGAATTTTTCTTTTAGATAGTTGAATGCAATTGTAGTATCACGGTCAAACAACCAGCAAACTAGACCAAGCGCGAACATATTTCTACATTTCACGATTGATTTAAAATCCATGCCAGAATCTTTTAAGCATTCTTTTACCATAGTGGTAAGAGGACAAGCTACAACTCTGTCTGGATCAATACCCATTTCACCAAGATAATCTTCAGTTTGGAATTGAGCTTTTTCCAAATCAGCTTGTTTGAAACTGTCTGTGTCGATAATGATAGTGGCATTGCTCTTTGCATATTTGTATTGCGTTTTTAACGCAGCTGCATTCATTGCAACAAGAACATCACATTTATCACCTGGAGTGTAAACTTGGTCAGCGCCAATATGTACTTGGAAACCAGATACACCAGTTAAAGAACCCTGCGGAGCACGGATATCTGCTGGATAATCAGGAAACGTACTGATACTGTTACCAACAGTAGCTGAAATTGTGGAAAAAATATTTCCCGCTAATTGCATTCCGTCACCGGAATCTCCTGTGAAGCGAACAACGATGTCGTCCACAGATGCCACATTTTGTTTGTCAGTCATTATTATAATGTTTTAATTAGTTGGTGCAAAACTACTAATTTTTTATAAAAAACAAGTGTGTAAGATATTGTAAATAATAAAAATACGTGAGGCAGTTATTCGCCATACGTATTTCACGTATATGTTCGTAAAATAGTGCTTCATAAACTTGACAACGGATTTTTGATGTCGTAACTTTAGATAACTTAAAAATTCAAAAAAGTATGTTGAATTACTGTTACAATATTTTGACGAAGATGAGTTTCGATGCAGACTTGTTTCGTAAGGAATTTAAAAAATGCCTTGGCTATTTAACTCCAACCGACGCAGAAGCCTTGAGAGTATGGGCGAATGAAAACTATAAGGATTTAATGGCCGCATGATTTGATTGGCTGGTTCTTTTGAATCAGCCAATTTTGTGCAAAAAAACAGCTTGCTATTTCAATAATCGCAAATAAATCAATACCTTTGCAAGCAAATTGTATTAAAGTGAAACATAAATTTTTATCAATATTTCTTTTTGTATTGCCTTTGTTGTCTTTCGCATCGGAAGGTATGTGGATTCCTATGCTAGTTGAACAACAGATTTTTCCAGCTATGCAGGAAAGTGGGTGCAAATTGACTGCGGAACAGATTTATAGTGCAAAAAATGCTTGTCTTACCAATGCTGTAGTTAGAATCGGACATGGTTGCACGGGGAGTTTTGTGTCGAATGACGGCTTAATTTTGACTAATTATCATTGTGTACAATGGCAGATTTCACAGGCTTGTTCAAATGGCTCGAATTATTTGCAAGAAGGTTTTTTTGCAAAATCAAAAGACGAGGAAATACCAACGGCGCGACTTTCCATAGAAATGATGGATGCAATGTACGAAGTGACCGACGAAGTTATAAAGTTGCAGACTTCAGATTTGTCATTAAATCAAATTAGTGAGTTAATAACGAAAGATTCGTCGGACAAGTTCCAATATTCAATAGAAGAATTTTATTCTGGCAATCAATATTTTTTATTTAAGACAAAAAAATATTCTGATGTACGTCTTGTAGCTTTTATGCCTGCGGAAATCGCTCAATTTGGAAATAATGCTGATAATTGGAAATGGCCACGAAATAGTGCCGATTTCGCATTACTTCGTGTATATGACGAAACTAGCACGCCTGTTTCTCCGAAAATGTCATTGAAAATCAATGCAAAAGGTGCAAAAGAAGGTGATTTTACTATGGCAATCGGTTTCCCTGCGGAAACGAAACTGTATGGCAGTGAAAAGGAATTGGATTTGATTCATCATTTGAATGAGATACAAATTGCGATGCGTAAAATTAGGCTGAACCCTATGGAAGCCTATATGAATAAGAGTGAAGCGAAATATGAGGAATGTTATGCGCAGTATGCATCGTTGTCGAATTATTACGAAAAATGGCAGGGCGAGAATATTTCTATGACTAAAAGTGGCGCTTACGATTATAGACATGAAAGAGATAAAAAAATAGATTCTCTGTCATCAGGTGATTTCTTGGATATGTATAATATTTACGCACAAGCTTATTATTCAACATATTCGCAACTCGTGGTGAATTTGGAGGGATTGTGGCGTTTACGTACGTTTTTACCGTCAAGCATAGTCGTTTCGTCTCCTGATTTATCGTTTCTGCGTGGCGAAAAATTCTTGTCTACGGTAAAAAAATACAATCCTGAATTAGAAGAAAATGTGCTGGCAGATATGCTCTTATTATCATGTATTCTTGCAAACGAGGTGGATACAACGTGTATGATTCCTTATGCCAAGCAGCTCTTTGGTGAGGGAAATGATGTGAGTTGGCAATTTTATGATTCTGTATTCGAAAAAAGTTGTTTTACCAATTATGAGCGAGCTGTAGAATTTCAAAATATGATCAATAGCAAACGAAAATATAAAAAAGACGATGCTGCGGTTCGTGCTTATTTGGAAGTAAATGATTTGGTGTATTGTTTGACGAAAGAAATATTCGATTTGTTGAATACTCAGTTATTTCCGAAGTATAATGTTGCAAAACATAATTTTGACAGTGTGTCGAAAATTATGAATGGTTATATGTATGAATTTCACGATGGAAAATTATATCCCGATGCAAATAACACTATGCGTGTAACGTTCGGTAAAATTCAGTCATATTCTTTTGATTCTACTATATATAAATATTGTACGACAGAGAAAGAAGTTTTTGAGAAAATACAAAGTAATCCTCGAGAATATAAATCAACAGAAAAATTCCTTGAACTATTGAAAAACAAAGATTTTGGTTCGTATCAGAAAGATTCTCTTGTTATGAATTTTGTTGCTACAAATCATACTTCAGGTGGAAATTCTGGTAGTCCGGTGCTCGATGCGTATGGAAATATCATCGGTTTGAATTTTGATAGAAATTGGGAGGGAACGGTAAGCGATTATTATTATGACGAAAGTTTTTGTCGTAATATCTCAGTAGATATTCGTTATGTGTTGTTTTGTTTAGAACAATATGGTAAGGCGGACAATATTATACGAGAACTGACGTTTGTTGAGTAAAATTATTCTATGGAAAGAAAATTCGCTTCGCTTGATACAACGAATAAATTGTTGATGTTACTGGTTATACCAGTAATATTCTTTATATTAAAAGAATTGTCAAGCATTTTTGTTCCATTGGTTATAGCTTGTTTTTTTGTTTTACTTTTTATGCCAATGCTCCGTTGGTCAGATAGGAAGAATTTTCCTCGTTGGGCGGCGGTGATAGCTGTTTTGATAATTTTTTTCATAGTTGTAAGAAGTTGTTTGTGGATTTTGCAATTAGCTGGTCATGAATTTCGTTCGACCGATCCGCAAACGTGGCAAATGATTTTTGCTAGTCTCAAAGATTTTATTGTAAGAATTGTAGGATTGGCAGGTCTTAACCAGGATATGGTATTGGAATATCTACAAGGAACTGATTTAATGACAACAATTTATGATAATGTAGGAAAAATCTTCAATGCAATTCAACGTACGGCATCGATAATTTTTTTGTCGATATTTTTTATGATATTGTTGCTTGTGAGTTCGTTCAATGCTCAACGTTTTATGCAAGTTGTGTTGTTTAAAGACAAAACTTCGTCTTTGAGAACATACGTGACAATAGAAAAGAGTATTTCAAAATTCATTTTCGTAAAGGTTTTGATTAGTTTTGCGACAGGAGTGTCTTTTTCTATTTTGTGCTATTTCTTTGATGTTAAATTCCCAATCTTTTGGGGAGTGTTGGCTTTTGTTTTGAATTTTATTCAAATGATAGGTTCAATCATATCAACAGCTGTTATGTGTGTGTTTGCATTAACACAAATACCAACTTTGTCACTCTGTATTGTTTTTATAGCAATCGCAATTGCAATACAATTATTGTTTGGTAGTGTGTTGGAACCAATTTTTATGGGGAAGACATTCTCTATCAATACAGTCACTATCATTGTGATGTTATTCTTTTGGGGGTATGTATGGAATATTCCAGGAATGATTTTAGCAGTCCCTTTGACTGTATTGGTGAAAACGATATTGGAACAATTTGACAAAACTAAGGCAATTGCAGAATTAATGTCCTGATTTTTTATAAAAAATCCTCCGAAAGCCATATAAGTCTAAGTTTTTTTAAAACTTTATAGAAATTTATTAGACATTTAAAATTA
>JAZRXD010000067.1:0-24423 GCA_045600045.1 Bacteroidales bacterium | reverse complement strand
AAAAATCCGAGTTCATAATGGATTGTCTAAGCTAAATAGAATGAAATTTATTGACCAATACTTTTACAACAAAAAGTAGGTACTTTTTTGACCATTAAATAAAAATATTCAAATTTCAGGTACCGTTTTGACCATTAAGCCGACAAATGAGAGATATTACAAAACACCTTCCACATATTGGATTTGGGACACTACAAAATGGCAGAAATGTGGATGAATAACATGCGGTTTTTGTTGCCAACAATATTGAAAGAATAACTATTAGAACGTAAAAGTTTATATCACTTACGTCTTTTTACTGTCGGCACTACAACATTATACAGTTTTATTTTCAATATTTATCGTTACCATATTTTGGTTGAATCGGTAATCATATTTCATATCTATACCAATGCCGTGAACAATCTTTAATCCAAATCCGTTGTCTTCTTTGGTGTATTCCATTGGATTGAAAGGCATTCCATCGTCGTGAATAGAAATAATACTTTTGGTAGCACGTATATCTACGTATTTCGCGTGTCCGTGGTCAATAATATTTTTGAGTAGTTCTTCGACACAAAGAACGTAGCGGTAAGCATTTTCTTTGTCTAAACCTTGCGTTTGAAGAAAACTAAGAATTTCATGGGTACACTTATTTAGATTATCGATAGTTGTTTCTATAGTTACATCATACAGTTCTTTGTCTTGTGTTTTAGGAATAAGCAAAATAGGAATCAACGATTTGTTGTTTCGTCGTACGATAATGGAACCTATTAAGATAACTATTGCAACAACAACTTGTCCGAGGAAGAAACCAATCCATCCACCTTTTAAAATCCAAAATCCAACCAAAGGAAGAAGAGTTTGTCCAACGGAAAGAAAAAATGCAAGATTTTTGTGATTATAAAGTTGATATACAGGCATAAGATTGTAAAGCATTGCGTGCGTAATTATTTGAAGTGTGAATGGCGGTAAAGCCTTAAGAATAATTGGCAACGAAAATTCATCAGTTACACCGAGAAATTTTGCAATTTGGGTTGGAAAGACAATTATGGCAGCGACGTAGATGACAAGACAAATAAATTGAAATGTATTTGCTTTTTGAACAAGAAAGTACATTCCTCTATCGTCTTCCAAACCTTTGATGATGGAACCAATAGGTTGTATTGTACGTATTGTTCCCATATGAATAATCATTGAGAATGCAAGCAATTGCATACATACGGCAAGTGCAATAAGACCTCCGTCGCCAAGATAAGTGCTTGCAACGTAGTTGTTGCCTATCATCTGGACAGACATAAGCACAGTGCTAAAAAATAATGGCAGTCCTAATGACAGTATCTGGTTAAATTCTATATCACTGCGTTTTATCTTACAAAGTCGCAAGGTATTCTTTTTACGGAAATGAGACAGAACAGCAAGAATACAAATAATGTACATTAAGAATGTAGCCCATGCTGCACCTGCAATGCCCCAACCACAGTATTTTATAAAAATAATGTCAAAAACTATGTTGAAGATGTTACCCACAATAACCGCTCGTGTGATAAGTTTCGGTGATCCATCAACAGTAACAAACTGATTGAGTGTGTACATGAGAAGTTGGGGTATGGCAGACAGAATTGTAACAAACAAAAATTCGTTTGTCATTGCACGTAGATTCTCGGAATGGCAAAGCAAATGCGACAGCGAGTTGAAGGCAATAAGTCCACCGATGGTAAATACAGCACCCAGAATCAATGAAGTAGAAACAGAGAACGAAAAAAGTTTATTGGCCTTCGCATTGTCGCCTTTACCGATTGCGATACCAGTAAGTATTGTAGAACTTGCAATGTAGAGGCACGATACAGCAAAAATAGTTTGTAGTACAGGTTTGTTGAGGTTTACCGCCGCAAGTGCTTCTGGACCGATGAGATTACCAACAATTGCAGCATCCACAATGTTTGCTACCTGTGTGGCAGCAACAGTAAGGACCGAAGCTACTAAGTAGTTTTTAAAAGCTTTACCTATGAGATACGGATTTCTTTGTTGCATGAAAATTCCTTATTTAAAGCTATACATAGGAGTTATTGTAACGAAAATTTAGGTGCTTTGGCTTCTGAACTATAGAGTAGGTCAAAGTCTAATCCAAGTGATACAATTTCCTTAAGAAATGCGTTAAAATATACGTCTTCGCGCCAATCTTGCATAAAAACGACATAGAACCATCCGTCTGCGGCAGTAACTTCCATAAGAATACCTATACCTATAGGTTCTCCTGCAGGGAAGAAAGCTTCAATATGTTTGTCGCATGTCCCAAATGATTTTTTCCCAGAATAGCTTATTGCAAATGTTGTTTGGGCAAAGAAAGCTGCCATACCTTGTTCAATAGCATCAAATTTGTCTTCTATTGTCGGAAGTCCACTCACCATTTCACAAACAGACTTTATTCCTGCTACGGTATGAAGCATAATACTTGGATTGGAATGATATATGATTTTACCACGCATTATGGTATTTTGCTCTTCAAGAGTCATGTTTTTCATGTTTTTGTCATATACCAGTGGAATAGTGGTTACCATATTCCTGTGAGATTTTTCAGCGTCCAATACACTTCTGTAATCGCAATAAACTTGACCAATGATAGGTTCCGTACTATTCGGATGTAGCTTGTCGATGGCATGACTCATCAGTAAAGAAAGTATTGTATTTGGAGTACCATCGCTACTCCTGCATAAAGACATCAGTTGTTTTTCGTTGATACGAATAAAATGTTGATGTGACTGAGAACGAACAACAAGACCTTGTTCTTCGAGTCGCAAAGCATTTTCTGGAACTTTGGGCATTGGCAGAAGATTGTCCGACTCAGGAAGTGGAACGGTAAAAGGGTCAAAGTATTCTGCCGAATCGATTGGATCGTCAACAAGTCTAACATCGGGCATATCTACTACCTCATTATACAACATTTTACAGTAGTAATATATTAACGTGTGGAGTATCGGTCCGCGTCCACGTCCGTCAAATATGGCGTGTACGTTGTTGAAGAAAATATTTTTACCATAATAGGTAAGAGCAAAAAGATGATAATTTGCTTCTACTCCACAAAGTGTCATCGGTTCATTTGACTCTTTGACCACAATAGGTAACTCATTGTCAGTAAGCGTATAACCCTTATTGTCGGCAACGATGCGTTTTTTTAGATATGGATATCGCGTCATTGTGATTTCCATCGCTTTGTTCAATGTTGAGCCATCCACGTAATCCTTCATGTGAATGATATAGCGGAACGATTTAGATATGTGTTCGTTTAAACAATAATAATCAAGTGTGTCACAAAAAAAGTTTTGCATAGTTTTATTTATCTACATTTAATGTTCAAAGTATTTTCAAATGAGACACAGACATTTATCTATTCTTGTCCATCTTTATAGCTTTTAAATTGTTCGTTCATCATTTTGTCAGCTTTTAAATAGCGCAACTCGGTGTTCATAATATTGCGAATGCGGTTACTGATAACTTTGCGACCAGTTTCCGACATCATTCCGTCGTGATGTTCTGGAATATTGTAAATGGTGAGTTGGCACGATGGAACAAACTTTTCAATTCCTCCAGCACGTTCACGTAGTATGTGGGCAAAATATGTTTTTTGCGTTGCAGGCAGGTGTTTTGCCATTTTTGTCGCCTTGAAATAGTGAACACGTCCTAGGTATGGACGTGGTTCAAAATCGGCCATATTTCGTCCAACTCGGCGGGAATTTTCTATAATTTCCTCTATCATTCCACGTCCACGAAAATCCTCGAAAAGAGGACTCTTTTCGTAGTATTCGCGATTGACATTTTCAACTTGGTTGACTATAACAAGGCGTCGGTCATAGTCGGTATTCATAATGTAAGCATCAATAAGAATCAAATTACCAACATCTTCGCCCGCTTCCATAAGTTGACATGCCATTTCGTATGCAATCATACCACCATAGCACCATCCTCCAATGTTGTATGGACCATGGGGCTGGCGTTGCTTCATAATTTCAATATACTTGGCTGCGATAGCAGGAATACCTTCTTTTATATCGTCTTGATGGAAAATATTGTATTGCTCAATGACCGAAAACGAACAACAATCTTTAATATCGTTTGCAAGTGCATAGTATGCTTCGCTACCAGTGCTTCCAGTATGTATAAATACCAGAGGAGTTTTGTCTTCGTGCGAGGAATAGACAAAATCAAGTGGAATTTCTTTAGATGCTTTTTCAATAGTATGAGCTATGCCACGAACGGTAGCATTTTCGTAGATGCGTGCAGCGGGAATGTCTTTTTTTATTGATTTTGCGAGTTCCCCGCAAAGACGCATAATTTGAATAGAGTCGCCACCGAGTTCGAAGAAATTGGAGTTAGCACCAATATCATCAATTTTGATGGTAAGGATTTGACAAAATATTTCCGCCACTTTTAGTTCAAGTGTTCCATTCAGTGGTTGTAGGTCGGAATGGTCATTTTGAGGTGAAGGAAGATTTTTGCGGTCAATCTTACCATTTGTGTTAATAGGGAATTGGTCAAGTCGAACGTAGCGAAGAGGAACCATATAGTGAGGAAGCTTTTCTTTCAGAAAATTGACAATGTCTTCCTTTTTTAGGGTTGTACCATCTTCGGTATAATATCCACACAAATACTTGCTGCCTCGACCATTGTCTACACCTTGAACTATGGCACCTGTAATTCCAGGTATCCGTTTCATAACCGTTTCAATCTCTCCAGGTTCAACGCGTTGGCCGTTTATTTTCAGCATCCAATCCTTACGATTGACGTAATGTATAATGCCTTCGGCATCAATTCTTGCAATATCGCCAGTGTGGAGCCATCCGTCTCGGTAAAGTTGTGTGGTACGTTCTTGATCCTTAAAGTATTCTTTGCAGAAAGAGCCTTTGAGTACAAGTTCTCCGTCGGTATCCAAAGGCACATCGTTGCCTTGTTCATCAACAACGCGTGCAATATTATGGTTGATGCCACGGCCAAGAGGAGCCGAGTCCGACATTTCAGTTACTTCGTACGACATAACTGCACCTCCCGTTTCACTCATTCCAAACATATTGTAAAGAGCATATCCGTCTTGCGAATGCTGTGTTGTAAGTCGCTCGCCACCTGTTATAACAACTTTGAGCGATTTGCTTCGGTTGTGAAACAATGTTAGAACGGCTGGACTGATGTGACAGATGGTTATTTGATAGTCTTCAATATAGTATTCTATTGCCTTTGCGCTCGCTTTGTATGCATCGCTCAAAATGTGCACTGTGCCAGAACCGTATAAAACATCGTAATTGCCTATGATGGTAACAAAATAGAATGGCGAAGCTGCTCCGAAACGAGTATTTTCATCGTGTATGATACCATCAGGCAGTCTCGGATTGTTGTCGATTAATGTGGAATGGTTGTGCAGTATTCCTTTTGGCTTGCCAGTACTGCCAGACGTATAGATGAGAAGCGCACCATCGCTATCTTCGGGATATTGTATGATAGAATTCGCAGGAGAAAGTTTACTGATTTTAGATAATATTGTCTCATCTATAGTCAATGCACTGTTGCAATGTTCCGTAATGTAGTCGATACGTTCCTGAGGAAATTTATCTCCCATAGGCACAGCAACGCAACGGGAAAGCCAAATGCCTATTTCTATTGCCATATATTCAGCACAAGGCGGTAGTTTTATCGTGATAAATGACTGAACAGCGATATTTTTCTCCGAAAGAAATGTAGAAGTCTTTCGTGCCAATTTCAAAATCTCACCGTATGTTGTTGAACGAGTACCTTCGTTGTCAACTACTGCTATTCGTTTTGGAAAGTTCAGGCAATTTTCTATAATTTTCTTTATATAACTAGATTCCATGTGCGAATATTTGATTGTGATTACCGTTTAAAATTGTCATCGAACACTCCAAGTCCTTGAATACTACGCAAATAGTTTTCAATGTAATCCCATGATGTAAATGACCATCTAAATCCAAGTCGTAAGAGAACTTGTGCTGTGTATGATTTTGTGTCCCAGCCATTTCCTACGCGAAAACTACCATCATTTGAGGACTTGTATGCAACAAGACTTTGAACAAGTTCGGACTTTTGTGGATCCTGCATGGCGAGCGTAAGACGTCGTTGAAATTCCTTGTTTTCAACACGTTCAATAGCAATACCAATACGATTCATACAATCAATTGTATCACCGTATGGAGGCCAATGAATGTTGCCAGGTTGGAAAATGGTACATCCATCGGGAGTCAAGGTTAGGCGCACAATTGCGTCAGCAACTTCATTGATAGGAGAATATTCGGAATAACCGCAATCTTTCTCGTATGGAACACAGCCAAGTGTTTGATATGCTTTTAATGTGGCCATTGCATTGTTGCTACGGAAATTGATTTGGAATTCTCCATCGGTTGAACGAGCTGATAGGTTGCCCAAACGCATAATCTTACCTTTTAGACCACGATTTTTTATAGCGTCCAACACTTCACGTTCGGCAAGGAATTTAGATGCTGTATATTTAGATGCAAGTTCCTGACCATGATATAAGTCGTGTTCGGTAAAAATGATTGGCGGCACTGGCGAATCACTTACTCTGATACCAGCAATACTACCAGTTGAAGTTTGAATAAATCTTGCTCCAGTACGTACACAAAGGTCTATGCAGTTTTTGCACCCCTTGATATTTATATCTTCAATGTCGGTTCCTGCAGAGAAATGTTTTACGTTGGCTGCACAATTGATTACGACATCGATATGCTCGTTGAACAGATTGAAAATTTCGCTGTCAGTTACATCTCCATCGATGATAAAAATTCGCTCGTTGAACAATGCATCGTATTTTTTTCCGAAATAGTAGAATAGCAATGTACCAAGACGTTTTTCTGCGGAAATAGGTTTTCTACCACGTACGAGACAGTAAATATGAGGTACGTCCTTACGTTCAATAAGATTTTGAAGTACGTGAATGCCAAGGAATCCGGTAGCTCCCGTAAGTAGCACATCACCTATCTCATTATAGCACGATCCTTGAAGGAACGTGTCAATTGTATTAGACGCCAAAATTTCGTCCAGTTGAGCATAATCATAGGATTCAATTTCTTCTATCAACGGAAGTGAGTTTTGTTTTGATTTCTCGTCGTACAACTCAGGTTTAAGTTTTCTTGACATAAGTTTTGGAGTAGCATTGTCAAAAATGTCCTTGTACACTATAGAGTAACCTGCTTTTGCTATTTCAGCTATAAGTTGTACTGCTATGAGCGAAGTCCCTCCCATTTCAAAGAAGTTGTCGTTGATGCCTATTTTTTGGATATTCAGTATTTTGGCAAAAATATCACAAATAGTTTTTTCAATATCGTTCTTAGGAGCTGTATATTCGTTACTCTTTAGTTCAGGGACAGGAAGTCGTTTGACGTCTGTTTTACCAACAGGTGTCAATGGCATTTCATCAAGACGGATGAAAATACCTGGAACCATATACGGTGTTAGTCGTATTGCCATGCTCTCGCGCATTTGGTCTTCATATTCTTGAATAGGAACGTCGGCAACCGATTCATCAATTGTGTAATATCCTAAAAGTTTGTCAATATGGCCGAGTTTTTTTATGACGGTAACGCATTGACGTATGCCAGATTGCTGAGACATTACTGTTTCAATTTCTCCAAGTTCTATACGTAATCCGTTGAGTTTTACTTGATTGTCGGTACGCCCCATAATAATTATGTTGCCGTCTTTTGTCCACATTGCATAGTCTCCAGTACGGTAAATACGTTTGCCATGCCAATTGATGAATGTTTCGGCAGTTCGTTCTGGCATATTGTTGTATCCACGTGCCAAACCAATACCTCCGATGCAGAGTTCACCCATCACACCAACAGGAAGTTCGTTTCTATCGCAGTCAAGCACTTGATAGGTGTAGTTGGTGAAAGGTTTGCCCACGTGAATTTCACGAGTGCCGTTGAGTACGCCAGCACTACTGCCCATAGTAGTTTCGGTAGGTCCGTATGTATTGATGATATACACGTCCATCTTTTCCAACTCGTCCAAAAGTGCGCCAGGAAGTTTTTCACCACCAGTAACGACACATTTCATTTGATCCTTTATAAGATTGTAGTAATCATCAAGTTCAAGGTTAACAGCAAGTCGTGAAGGAGTACCGCTGATGGTTTGAGCACCAGTGCGACGACAAAGTTTCACCATTTCCACAGGACTCATTATTTCATCTTCGTTGGCAAAAACAACCGTGTCACCATTGAAAACTTGCACGCCAATTTCCCCGACAGAAAGATCAAAGGAAACGGTTGATTGACAAAGACCAATGCGATTCGCGTTGCTGTCGGCCCCGAATTTGGTGTCGCTCTTGTAGAATGTAAGGAATGACGCGGCACCAAGATGTTCAATCATCACTCCTTTCGGACGTCCAGTCGAGCCACTTGTATAGATAAGATAAGCCAAGTCATGCGGGTCAACTTTGATGTTAAGATTGCTGTCATCTTGAGTTTCAGCTTCTTTCAGCAACTGCATAATGTCGATTGCACGTTCAGGATAGTCAGCAAGTTTCTCTGATGTAGTTATGACAAAGCGACCTTCTGAATCGTTCAAAATATATTCAATACGGTCTGCTGGATATTCTGGATCCATTGGAATAAATGCACCTCCGCATTTCATTACAGCGAACATTGCCGTTAGATAATAACTGCGACGAGGAAGCAAAAGAACCACACGATCGCCTTTTTTCATTCCTCTTGCCATTAGGGCACGTGCTATACGGTTTGCTTCCGAATTATACTCGCGATATGTCATATCTCTATCGCACGCCATCAGAGCCATAGCATTAGGAGTCTTGACAGCCCATTGTTCTATACCTTCGTGAAAAGTACGGATAGGGAACGACAAATCTTCGTTTACACTATGCATACCTTCAACTTCAAGTCTCTGGCGTTCACTCATAATACTTACATTTTTCACTAAAGCATCCATATTTGCAGCAAAATGTTCTGCCACGGCAACAATACTTTCTGTGAAATGAAGTGCAAGATTGCTACTATATTGAGAATCATCGTATTCTGCATCAACACTTGGTACGCCATTTCTGTTTTGAATGAAGATACTAAATGGAATCTTCACTTTAGATAAGGCCATTGACGTCATATCAACTTGTTTACCTGCTATGGTGTATTTGCTTTGCAATCCCAATTGGTATGCAAAGCTTGCACATCCCTTGAAGTCGTAATCGGATGCAATTCTTGCGAACGGATAATTTTCGTGTTCAAGACTGCCAAAGAAAGCATCACTAACTTCCACAATAAAATCTCTAACAGATTGTTCTTTTATGTGAACAGCACAAGGCAGAGTGTTGACGAACATTCCAATAGTGTCGGCAATTTCCAGATTCTGACGGCCAGAACTTATGAACGCAGTATATACGTCTTTGGTATTTGCAAAACGAGATAGAGCGTAGTTGAATGCAGCAAACCAAAAATGCGCCTGCGACACACCATCAGGCAGTTTCAAATTCAGAAGATATTCTGGTATAGGCGTGCTGATGTGTTGCGGATGACCTTCCTCTGTAGACGTTTTGTCAGTTGGTACATTTGCTGCGGATTCGTATGTTGCAAACATGTCATCGTAGAATGCCTTACATTCTTGTAATCCATTTTGTTCGGTCTTTGTATTTTGATTAACAGCGAAACGCAAGTAGGAACAATTTTCATTTTCGAAATCCTTGCCTTCAAGAGTGTCCAATACTTGTCTGATGAATAGGTCAAGAGAACTTCCATCAGACACCAAATGGTGCATATCAAGTAATAGATGGTGAGAACCATCAGGTGTGTTTATTACTTCTGCTCGAATAAGTTGGTCGCGTTCCAAATCGAATGGTCTAACAAAATCTTGTTTGTATTTTTGAAGTACACTTTTCCTTAGTGTTTTTATTGGCACTTCAAAATCTCTTTCATTATTGCTACGCATAACAACACCGTTGCCTGTTTGGAAAAAGTTACAGAATAACGCTGGATGCGATTTAGCAACTTTCTTGACTGCGTTACTTAATGTGTCGGGATTTGTTTCTGGTGGAAATTCAAACTTTGTTGCAATATTGTACATGGTAGTGTCAGGGTTCATTTGACAATCCATGTACACGCCTTGTTGCGGGAATGTAAGCGGAGCTTCTGATATATCTTTTTGTTTATCCTTTTGCACCGAAATAGTTCCTTGTATGTTTGCTCCGCCATTCATCCACAATGCAAGTATTTCGTTTTCTATGCTTTGCAGTGAACCTGTTTTAGCCAATGTTTTTGAGTTTACTTGTACACCAAATTTTTTATAAATGAGAGTCGCAAGTTTAATGCTTGAAATTGAAGTCAGTCCTACATATCCCAAAATATCAGTAATAGAAAAATCCTCTGTATTGACCACAGAAGCAATGATAGTCTTGAGTTCTTTTTCTAATGCATTGAGAGGTGCTGCGGAAACATTATCGCTACCAGTACCTTTTGATTTTGGTTCTGGTTTTGGTAAAGCTTTTTTATCTACTTTCTGATTCACATTAAGTGGAATTTTCTCAATCTGCATAGTAACAGCAGGCACCATATATGGCGGTTTTTGGTCAAGTATAAATGCGTTGAGAGCATCAATGTCCACTTCGTTTGCACTTACCACGTATGCGGCAATGAATTTTCCGCCATTAGGGTCGTCAAATGCCTGAACAGTTACGTCTGAAATGCCATTGAAATCACGGATTACAGATTCAATTTCTTTCAATTCGATGCGGAAACCACGAATTTTTACTTGTCCGTCTTTACGACCAACAAATTCAATGTTTCCATCCTGACGATAGCGAACGATATCACCGCTGTGGTAAGCCCGTTCTCCGTTCATGGTGAAAAAGGCTTCTGCTGTTTTATCAGGACGATTCAAATATCCACGACCAACTTGTTTGCCCACAATAATAAGTTCTCCAGCGGCACCTACGGGTAACCGATGTAGATTTTTATCCATAACATAGCAATCAAGCAAGTCGGTAGGCTTACCAATAGGAATGTTCGATTCTTTTTTCAGCACAGGTAGTACCGTTGAAAAAACAGTACACTCTGTTGGCCCGTATGCGTTATGGAATGTGTAAGCTTGTGCAGGATCTACGCTGACAAGTTTTTCGCCACCAACCGACAAATGTTTGAGCGAATGGTTTTCGGTGTTGAGAAGGAACTGAACTCCAACTTGTGTTGTGATAAAACTATGGGTGATACTGTTTTTCTCGAAATATTCATTTAAAGCAACAAGGTCAAGTCTAATTTCTTCTGCAATAATATGCGTAGTTGCTCCAGTTGTTAGTGCTGGATATAAATCCATCATATTGGCATCAAATCCGAACGATGCGTAAGCTGCAACATTGTGTTCGGGTTTCAAATCGTAGTAGCGACGATACCATTTTATGAAGGCAACCAAATTCTGATGTTCCAGCATTACGCCTTTTGGTACACCAGTAGAACCTGATGTATAAAGGAGTATGAATAGATTTTGTGGGGTAAGATTGCAAATAGGAGTTTCCTGTTGTTCTATATTTTCAAGTTCGCTTGTAACTACCACTTCTCCTTCGTATTCGTTGATAATAGGACGAAGTTCATCATCTGTTATGAGCAACGCTGCATCAGCATCTTTCACCATAAAGTTCAGTCGTTCCTGTGGATAACTCGGGTCAAGAGGTTGATAAGCACAACCAGCTTTCATTGCAGCAAGTGGCAGAATGAATATATATTCGTTTCTTGGAATGAGTATAGATACAACAGGTTCTGTTTTGCCACAATCTTTTATTTTGCTGTAGATAAATCCACCTATTTTACTGCTCAATTCGTCTAATTCCTTGTAGGTATATTTCTTGTCTTTGAATACGGCAGCTACATTATCGGGATATTGTTTCGCTGCTCTTTGGAACAGAGACAACACAGTTTGGTCGGCATCTTCATCGGCCGAAACAGGATTGCTTTTGGCGTTGAAAGAGTCAAGCAGAGAAATCATTTGTTCGTTGCTCACGGTTACGTCGCTCATATTTTCGCGGACAAGCAATTCTGTTACAATATGTTGAACAGCATCGGCAAAGCCTTTCACCATTGTCTCAGAGAAAAGGCTCGCATCATATTGCACGTTAATTATGCCTCCTTCTTCTACATTACCTTCTATAAGTACGGAAAGTGGAAATTTTGCTTTTTGAAGTTCCAACTTTTGAATTTTCAATTCACCGTTGTAACAGCGATATTTGTTGAGAACTCCAACTTGATATGCGTACAGTATGTTGGCCGTATATCCGTGTTTTTCAACTATCTTACTATACGGATAATCCTCGTTTGCCAAAGTTTCAAGGAATGTGTCGGCAACTTGTTGTAGATAATTGTTCACACTGAGGCTCGTATCTACTTTGCTTATCAATGGTAACGTGTTTACAAACATTCCGAATGTGTTCGATATTTGTAGATTGCTTCTTCCATTGGAAACAGTACAAAGACCTACTATATCTTCTGTCGTATATTTGCTGATAGCAATTGTCATTGCTGCAAGATAGAGCGATGCAGGTGTAATATTCAATTGCTTGCATTTTGCTTGTACAGACTGTAAGTCTGTCGAAATTTTCACGTTTGCTTGCTGATGACTATCTTCATTGTCATATTTATCAGGAAGTAGCGCCGATGCTTCTTCTATCTGACTAAGTTGTTCCGCAAAAAACTGTTCGGTTGCGGCATCTATCGTTTGGTTTGTTACAAATTGATAGTAATTGTATTGCTCTTGTTCTAACGATTTTCCTTCAAGAGCCTGACACAATTGGTTATAGAATATATCTAACGAACCGCCATCCATAACGAGATGATGGAAATCAGCAAATAAATATACCGAAGATGCACATTCAACAATTTCGAAGCGACAAAGCGGTCCTTCATGCAATGCAAACGGACGCACAAAGCTCTTCTTCTCTTGCTCCAATTCTTGCTCAGTCATTGTTGTGACATGACAATCAATAGTTTTGTTCTCCATAAAACATTGATATACATCTCCATTTTCGTCGTTTTGAAAATGAGAGTACAAATGTGGATGAGCATCGAATATTTTATTTAAAGCTTCCCTTACTTGAACTGCATTGATACCTTGTGGCATTGTAAGACAGACAGGTATATTGTATTGAATGTCATCGGGATTATTTATACATTCAGCATAAATGCCACGTTGAGAAAATGAAAGTGGTGCTGATGATATTTTTGCGTTTTGATTTGTGGAAATGTCTTCGCTGCTTTGCAATTTTGTGGCTAAATCTTTAATTGTTGGATATCGCAATATGTCACGTACAGAAAGAGTAGCATTCATTTTGTTACTTACAAATACCGAAAGACGGATAGCAAGCAACGATGTCAGACCTGCACTTATAAGATTTGTTGTAATGCCGAAGTTTGTGTTCTCAATTATTTCTGCTACAATATCATACAATGATTGCTCAACCGCTGTTGTCGGCATAATTTTCTCTTCCTCAGAAATTGTAATGACAGGTTGAGGTAGAGCCTTGAGGTCGGTTTTCCCGTTAGGCGAGATAGGCATTTTCTCCAATTGCACGAAAATGGTAGGAATCATATAGTGGGTAAGACTTTTGCCCATTTGTTCCTTGAGAAGAGTTTCTAACGATTTTCTATCGGTATAGTCATTCTTTACGTTTTCTTTGAGAGTGTAGTATGCCACAAGATGGTCGTGACCATCAACGCTCTTAATCATTGCTACACCTTCTTTGACCTGAGGTTGTTTATTCAGTACAGTCTCTACCTCACCAAGTTCTATTCGGAGACCATTCAGCTTTATCTGGTGATCCTTCCTGCCGAGAATCTCCACTTTGCCGTCTGTCAGCCAACGGGCATAGTCGCCTGAACGATAGACATGCTGACCTTGATATTCAACGAATGCATCTGCTGTCTTTTCTGGCATGTCATTGTATCCTCCGCCCACACCGATACCTCCAATGAGCAGTTCGCCCACAACTCCTACTGGCAGCTCGTTGTTGTCGACATCAACGATATACTCATGATAGTTGAGTAGTGGCTCACCGACAGTTACCTTGTCCTCGTTGGTGAGCTCTCCAACATTGGAACTGACGGTGATCTCTGTAGGTCCGTATGTATTGAAGAGGCGTGCACTGGTAATCGAGCGCAACTGTGGTATGAGCGTAGCTGGATATTTCTCTCCTCCGAGGATGATAACCTTTAAGTTCTTCATTACCTCCTGGAATTCTTGCAGTTCAAGAAACGCCTTAAGTCGTGAAGGAGTTCCGTTGAATCCGTCGCATCCAGTTCGTTTATATAAATCTGCCATGAGTACTGGCGACATTATCTCCTCCTCATTGGCGAGAACGAGAGTCTTGCCGTTGTAGAGTGTTGCGCCCAATTCCTTGAGCGAGAGGTCGAACGATACCGTTGTGATTCCCATCATTGAAGTACATTCGTTCACGAAAGCATAGATATGCCTGTTCTCTTTGTGTGGAGTGAGATAATTGCAAATACCGATGTGGCGAAGCATTACACCTTTCGGACGGCCTGTTGAACCAGATGTATAAATGAGATATGCGAGAGATTCGCTGTCTTGTTTTATGTTCGGATTTGTGTCATTGCCTTTTGTTGTAAGCAATTCTTCTACATCGAGTGCTCGCTCTCCGTAATCAGCCATTTTATTTTTTGTAGTGATTATGAAGCGCGCGTGGCTGTCATCAGTTATAAGTTTGATACGTTCTGCCGGATATTCTGGGTCGCACGGAATGTAGGCTGCACTTGTTTTCATTACGCCAAACATCGCGATGAGATGCCAACTCTTACGTGGTAATAATAAACAAATACGTTCACCTGGCAAAACTCCCTTTTGGATGAGTGCATGAGCAAGAATATTTGCTTTTTCGTTGAACTCACGGTACGACAGTGTTTCGTTACAAGCAATGACAGCTGTCGCGTCAGGAGTTTTTTCTGCCCAATATTCAATGCTATTGTGGAAAAGAGGGAATCTAACGGCTGAAGCGTCAAGACAAGTATGATGTAGTTCTGCAACTTCTTCCTGCTGGCGTTCGCTCATAATTGATACAGAAAGTAGTTTTCCTTCTGGATTTTCAAGAAAATGCGACACAACAGCGTCCATAGATTCTGCAAATCTGCTCACATATTCAGACGAATATTTTGCAGTATCGTAGTTTAGAACAATGGCTGGTTTGTCATCTATGTTATGTATCGTTATTGTGAAAGGACAAGTCTGACTTTTGGTATATAGAACATCAATCTTCACTTCTTCATTGTTTATATAGAAATGATTTCCAAATGTCCCGTATTGGTATGTAAAACGAACATGTTGTTCTACGCCATAATTGTTCACAATTGACGCAAATGGATATTCCTCGTGTTGGCGAGTTTCTTGAAACATACGGCGAATGCCGTGGATAAAATCGCGCACGCATATATCTTCAATTTTGCAAACAAGTGGTATGGTGTTTACAAACATACCAACAACGCCCTTGGTTAGAGGATTCAAACGACCATTGCTGATAGTCGTCATACATAAATCCTTGGTATTTGTATATCTGCTGAGTGTATAAAATGCCGCAGCCATGAATAGAGCCGATGGTGCGGTATCAAGAGCTTTTGCCTTCGTCATAACATCGGGTATGCTGACGAACTGCACAATTTCCTTGTGAGAACCATTTTCTCCGTTGAGGTCTCCCGAAAGTTGAGTTGACGTTACTCCGTCACCAAACAATGAATCGTAATATGCTTTATGGTCCGTTGTGTCGGACTGTTGAGCTTCAGAAAATTCAATATACGAATGTGATTCGGCACAAGGTTCAACTCCTTCGAGTGCTGCACAGATTTCATTTATGAGAATATTGAGTGATGTACCATCATAAACAAGATGATGAAAATCCACTAACAATATTGTTCCCGATGGAGTGTCAAGTACTTCGGCTCTGTAGAGAGGACCTTGCTCAATATCAAATCTTCGACTGAAATTTTTCTTGACTTCTATTACACAGTTTTCATCAACTTTTGAAGTCTTTACTTCTGCCACACAGTGTTCAGCAAATACTTGAGTGGGTTTACCATTTCTGTCTTCAAAATGAGAGAACAAGGTAGGATGACACTCTAATACTTTTTTCGTCGCTACAACAACCATTTCTGGAGAAAAACCATTAGGAAAGGATATGGCATGAGGATTATTGTAACGCAGATTCTCTGGTTCAAGAATGCAGTCTATATATACCCCTTGTTGGGCAGATGTAAGAGACGAAATATTGTGTAGATACATATCCGTAATTAATTTACAAATTGTCTATAATGCGGAAGGATAATTTACAATCAACCAAATGTCATACAACCGCTTTATACGAAACATATTTATCTCAAATAGAGCGACTTATTCTATTGTAAACAAAGCATCGAATCCCACAATTTGGAATATTTGCAGAATATTTTCTTTCATGCCAATCAAAGAAATACTGCCACCATTCTCCTTTGCTTTCTTGTTGAAGAATAGAAGTGCTCGCAAACCCGAAGATGAAATATATTCAAGATTCGAGAAGTCAAGTGTAATCTGCTTTCCAATATTGTCTATTATTGGCAACAATTGTTCTGTTAATTCTTGTGCTGCATCGGTATCTAACTGACCTCCAATCTCTATAAGAGCCTTGTCGGCATTGTTTGTTTTAATGTTTACTATCATGAATAATTAAATTTACAGGACAAACTATTGATTATCTGTTCTTTACTAGAGTAAGAACAAACATATGACAAAATACGAAAAAATTGATTATATCAAGCAAAAAGCGAAGATATATTTCTTTTTTCTTCGCTGTCAAGCCGAGAGTTCTTGACGCTCCATTCTCAGATTTTTTATACACTCATCTGCGAAGTCGCATCTTTATCGGCAAGATATGACTCAATCTCCTTTTGTAATTGCGGTGCGTAAATGCCATTCTTCACAAATAATGAAAGCAAACAAAAGATAGACTTTTCGAAAGATGATGTCATATCAAAAAAAACGGCGAGCATTTCTGCCCACCGTTCATAATTCATATTATTGTTATTCTTTCGTATTCAAAATATCATATAACTCCTGCAAATCCGGAGTAAGAATGATTTCCGAACGACGATTCTTTGCACGAGCCTCGGGTGTGTTTGCCTCGTCAACTGGGCAATATTGGCCACGTCCGGCAACCGTGATTCTTTTTCCTTCAATTTTTGAATTGTCGAGTAAGATTTGGGAAATTGCCAATGCACGTTTTGTACTTAATTCCCAATTGATTTTTGCGCCACCGGTATTGTCGGTGTGACCTTCGATTGTAATGTTTATGTCGGGATTTTGTTCAAGAACAACAGCAAGATTTTTCAAGACTTCCTGACCTTTGGTTGCAATTTCGCTTTTGCCCACGCTGAACAATAACGACTCGTCGAGAACCAAGTAGATTTTTCCGTCACGTTGTTCTATGTTCAAACCTTGTCCAGCAATACCGACCAATGCTTTTTCAATTTTTGTACGCAAAGCCAATGTGGTGGAATCTTTCTTGCGAAGAATTTCTTCCATATCGGCAATTTGTTTGTTTTTCAATAAAATTTCGTTGTCTTTAACACCAAGTTCTTGACGGATTTTGTCGAGGTTTTTACGTTCTTGTTCCAAACTCAACTGAATGGAATCCAATTCGTCTTCGCGGTTTTGTAATTTTTCGCGCGCCGATTGCAATTCCGCAAGGGTTTTCTTGCTTTCTTCCGCTTGTTGTTTAATCATTGCTGATTGTTTGTTCGACAAGTTTGTGTTCAATTGTTTCAATTCTGCATTTTCCAATGTCAAGTTCTCAATTTGACGTTTTTTCGATAACGAATCGGCACGAAGAGCAACAACTTTTGTTTCGAGTTCTTCTTCCAACATTGTTGTTTCATTCAAATTCTTTTTGCAAATTTCCAATACCGAAGTCAAAGAATCAATTGATAATGAACTGCGACTAGCGAACTCGTTGTATTTTTTTTGCGAAACGCAGGAACTAATAAGAACAGTGCTAAGGGCAAAAATGAGAATTTTTTTCATGTTGTGATTTTTTCGGAACTACGTTTTGGCTATTGTATATCTTGTACAAGTCGTACTGAACGGCCGAGAGCACGGCTGTAGTCGGAACTTATATCGATTGTCGTTTTGTTGAATACGAAATACCAGGCATTTTCACCGCCAGCAGCGCTTGCTGTCCAATAACTTCCCGTTGTTCCAACGTTTCCTACAGTTGTTCCGTAGCGGCAACCTGCAGTTGGCAAGAATACAGCACCGTATGATTCCATTTTCTTCCATTCTTTGAGAGAATAGTTGTTCAATTCAAAGCTTGTTCTTGCAATAAATTTGCAATCTGTTGGGAAGAACCAATCATCGGGAAGTATAATTATACCTTTTGTACCATCCACAATCGCAAGGGAATAAAGGTTTACTGCATTTGGACGTTTCAATAGCAGATATCCCCATTCAGCACGTGTGAGCGTACGCCACATTCCTGCTGAGTCGCCAGCTTCGGAAATCAGGTTCGAAACGCCCCAATCGGCTTCGGCATATTGGCCACGTAAGCTATATTCGTAAGTACGTCCGTCTGTTGGGCCATATCCATATCCGTAGGTTGCCGATGCAGATTCTGTATCGTAAGGCATATAGAATGTATTACGATTGAACCATCCGCTTGTGCCCCAGCCAAATAAATCAATCCAGCTACTGTTTGTCGAAGAAATTTTGTTGTTGTCGGCACCAATCATTTCGTATTGTTGTTCGGCAAATCTCCATGTTTTGCTGCTTGCTTGATATTGAAGATTTCCTTGTGAGAAATGTACTTTTTTGTTTGCACCTACCGAGAAAGGAGCGAGAATAGCTCCGTCCACAATAATGTTTGTTTCAACTTGAGATTCTGTTTGTTGAACTGGAGTTGTTGTGTTGGATGGAGTAGATACTATTTCTGGTTCTGATTTCGGAGTAGGACTGCTTTGTGGTTGACTTGCTGGAACTATAGCAATGCTTTGTGGTTCTTCGGCAGGTTCAACTTCGTCCACTATTTGAGGTGCTGGTTCTGCTACCATTTCTTTTGTTGCAGGTTCGGCGGAAACTAAAGTGTCGGTAGTTTTAGTTTTTTTGTCGGCTTTGGCTACTTTTTTCACATCGTTGTTCGGAGCGGCCGTTACTGAATCTGGTTCAGAGCCTTTCTTTGCTTTTTTGTTTTTTTGTGATTGTTCGTCACCGTCTTTATTTTGCTCCGCAGATTGAACTTCATTTGCAAAATTTTTGTCGGAAGACTCTTCTTTTATTTGTGGTGAAGATTCCGATAGAGGATAATTGTTTCCACCTTCGAAAGCGTACACTTGAACGGTTCTCGAAGTTAAAATTTCGCATGTAACTGTAGAAATAAGCAAATCAACAAATTTGAATTTTGTTTTGATTTCGCAAGGTTCGTTGGGAACGTTAGCGTTTGCGTGTCCAAGAGGTAAAAGTCCACCAAAAAGATAGAATTGTTTTGCTTGATCGTATTTATACGTTTTTAATCCTTGGTTTTCCAATTGCTTATAGTTACCAACAGTTGTCCACGTGGTATAGCAAGACGTGAAGAGAACGACCGAAACGAAGAAAAGAAGTAGTTTTTTCATAAATTTTCTATTATTCAACAAATATAAGAATAAAGTTTTGTCCGAATCGGCAAATAGTAAAAATTTATTGCTACTTTCTTGATTCTATTAAATTTATTTAGTGTGATGTTTATTCAAACATCATTGCAACTCTCGACAAAATTTTGGTGAAATAGTCTATTTCTTCTTTTGTGTTGTACATGGCAAACGACATTCGTGCTGTTCCTGGAACGCCGTAAAATTGCATGATAGGTTCCGTGCAGTGAGTTCCTGTACGGATAGCGATTCCTTGTTTGTCTAGAATCATTCCAATATCGGCTGGGTGGGCTCCTTCAACTTCGAAAGAAATCGCGCCAGCTTTTTCGGATGCGTTTCCAATTATTGTTACTTGTGGAATGGCAGCAAGTTTTTCCGTTGCGTAGTGCATTAGTTCTGTTTCGTGTTTCTGAATGTTTTTTATACCGACATTCATCACGTATTCCAACGCAACACCAAGTGCGTGTGCACCGACATAATTTGTCGTTCCCGCCTCAAACTTGAACGGCAAGTCATTGTAAGTTGTTTTTTCCAAAGTAACGGTCTTTATCATATCGCCGCCGCCTTGGTACGGAGGAAGTTTTTCCAACCATTTTTCTTTCCCCCAAAGCACGCCGGTTCCTGTTGGAGCGTAGATTTTGTGTCCCGAAAAAGCAAAGAAATCGCAGTCAAGTTCCTGAACGTCAATCGGACAATGTTGGATTGACTGGGCACCGTCAATCATTATTGGCACATTGTGTTCGTGAGCAATTGCAATCAATTCTTTTATTGGATTGACTGTTCCCAATGTGTTGGAAACGTGTACAACCGAAACGAATTTCGTCTTTTCGGTGAATAATTTCTTGTACGATTCAATGTCGAGAACGCCATCGTGGTTGAATGGAATGAATTTCAGAACTGCTTTTTTGCGTTCGCACATCATTTGCCACGGAACAAGATTGGAATGGTGTTCCATTGCTGAGACGATAATTTCGTCGTCTTCGTTCACAAAAGCCTCGCCGAAAGTTTGTGCCACAAGATTCAACGATTCCGTAACACCTTTCGTGAAAATCACTTCGTAATCGTGTGGCGCGTTGATGAATGTTTTCACCATTTGTCGAGCTTGTTCATACAATAAAGTCGATTTTTGACTAAGCGTATGAATTCCACGATGAATATTGCTATTCGTGGTTGTGTAGGCTTCAACTATGGAATCAATAACGATTTGCGGTTTTTGGGTTGTTGCGGCATTGTCGAAATACACTAAATCGTGATTGTTCACTTTTTGTCGCAAAATCGGAAAATCGTTTCGTATTGATTGAACGTCGTACATAATTGTTTTTTGCAAAGGTATTTATTTTTAGTCTTATTTTCTTTGCTTTGCTAAAATACTCCAGTAAATTTAGACAACTTTGGGGGTTAGTATCAAAAACGGGAAGTTTACACCAAACAAAACATATATGCGAGTCACAAAAAAATGTGCTTTATGAATTGCACAATGTGACTTTTTTATAGTTTTGGTGAGAAAAATTTAACTCATGACAAAAAAGAAATCTCAATCAAGGAAAATCATCATAGGAACTTGTGCAGTTTGCCTTATTTTCGGTCTTTATCTTTTGAAGATTGTGTTTGGTGCCAACGTTTACAGCAACAAAGATTGCGAAAAAATGTACAAGACAATTTCGACTGGCGAAACTGCAAGCGAAATCATCGACAATCTTGATTTGGATTTAAATGTTAAAAGCAAATTGGGATTGCAAATTGTGGCTAAAATTCTTGATTTAGATAACCACATTCATCCGGGAATGTACGAATTGACTGACGGTATGTCGGCATTCGAAGTTGTTCGTTTATTTCGTTCGGGGAAACGCGTAACGGTAAACTTCACTATAAAATTCGCTCGCCATTACGAAGAAATTTTGGAACTCGCATCTGAAAAACTTGAAGCGAATTATGATGAATTGCTTCAACTGGCAAACAATCGTCATTTCATGGATTCTCTCGGATTCAACAAAGCAAACACGATTTGTTTGTTTTTGCCCGACACGTACGAATTTTACTGGAATACTTCGGCTCGCCAGTTTATGGAACGTATGGCGAAAGAATACAAATCGTTTTGGAATGACAAACGGATTGCAAAGGCAAAGAATATTGGACTAACTCCGCAAAAGGTTATGACAATGGCTTCGATTGTCGATCAGGAAACGCAGCACAACGACGAAAAATCAAAAATTGCAGGAGTTTATATGAATCGTTTGAAAGGTTCTGCCACTGCTGGCAAACTGCAAGCCGATCCGACGATAAAATTCGCCTTGAACGATTTTGAAATTAAACGTGTTCGTAAAGGACATATTGAACGTGCAAAAACTTCGCCTTACAGTACATACGAAAATAAAGGCTTGCCGCCGGGGCCAATCTGTACGCCGTCAAAAGCTGGAATCGATGCAGTTTTGAATTACACACATCATAATTATTATTATTTCTGTGCGCAGCCGAATTATTCAGGTTACAGTGATTTCTCTGTCACATTTGACCAACATTTGCAAAAAGCTCGGGCATATCAAAAATGGCTGACACAAGAAGGATTTTAAATAATTGACATTTTTTCGTTCAAAAGGTGCATAATACCCAATTATTTACCACTTTTGTAAAAAAATAACGAAATGTCAACGGCAAATTCTATTTCAAAAAAAGTCATCACCACTCGTGTTTTGAGTGAGATGAAGGCTCGTGGTGAAAAAATCGCCATGCTTACGGCCTATGATTATTCAACGGCAAAGATTCTCGATGCTGCTGGAATGGACATAATTTTAGTTGGAGATTCGGCTTCAAACGTAATGGCAGGAAATGTAACAACGTTGCCAATAACGCTCGACCAGATGATTTACCACGCTTCGTCGGTACAAAAAGGTGTTTCACGAAGTTTGGTTGTAGCCGATTTGCCTTTCGGAACGTATCAAGGTGATCCGCTGGAAGCATTGCACTCCGCAATTCGTATGATGAAGGAAACAGGTTGCGGTGGTATAAAAATCGAAGGCGGTGAGGAAATTATAGAATCCGTCAAGAAAATCATTTCTGCCGGAATCCCTGTCATGGGACATTTAGGTTTGACTCCGCAGTCCATCAACAAATTCGGGACGTACGAGGTTCGTGCAAAGGAAGAAGCCGAAGCTCAAAAACTTCTTAGCGATGCAAAAAAACTTGAAGAAGCGGGTTGTTTCGCCATAGTTCTTGAAAAAATCCCTGCGGAATTGGCTACAAAAGTTACCAAGGAAATTTCAATACCAACAATTGGAATAGGGGCTGGAGGCGGAACCGACGGACAAGTTTTGGTATTTCACGATGTGATGGGAATAAACAAAGATTTTTCGCCTCGTTTCTTACGTCGTTATGCTGATTTGTTCACAGTGCTTACCGAAGCGACAAAGAACTATATTAACGATGTGAAATCGAGCGATTTCCCTAACGAAAAAGAACAATATTGATGGAATTCAATGTTTTATACGAAGATAATCATATTTTGGTTGCCAACAAGCCGAACAATATGCTTGTGCAAGCCGACACAACTGGCGATTTGGCGTTGGAAGACTTGGCAAAACAATATATAAAAATCAAATATAACAAGCCGGGTGCTGTGTTTTTAAATGCGACGCATAGAATTGACCGTCCGGTCAGCGGAGTAGTTGTATTTGCACGTACAAGTAAAGCTTTGACTCGCCTTAATGAGCAATTTCGTTCCAAGGAAGTGAAAAAAACATATTGGGCGATTGTAAAAAATAGACCATCACAGGAATCGGGAACAATCACAAATTATATTCGTCGCGATGCTCAAAAGAACAAGTCTTTTGTTTGTCAGAAAGACACAAAAGATGCCAAGGAAGCAAGTTTGAGTTATCGTTTGATTGCGTCGTCGGAAAACTACCATCTGTTAGAAATAGACCTACATACGGGACGTCATCATCAAATTCGTTGTCAATTGGCTGGTATAGGTTGTCCTATAAAGGGCGATTTGAAATATGGATCGGAACGAAGCAACAAAGATGGAGGAATTTCTCTTCATGCTCGTTCGGTAGAATTTACACATCCGGTTTCGAAGGAACGAATAAAAGTTGTTGCACCAGTTCCTGAAGATAATTTATGGAAAGCGTTTGAGGTAATGAATTCAGAATTATAAATTTAAGATTTCGGTTGTTGAATAAAACAAAATAGGTTAGAGAATTTCTCTAACCTATTTTATTTTATGCGGTTGCGTAAATGTTATTTCACAACCACCTTAAACGACTCGTTTCCAACTTTTACGAAATAAACGCCTGACAAACGAACAGAGAACTCATTTTCTGCTTCCGCATCGTTTTTCTGCAATATGCAACGACCATTATTATCGTAAATCGTCACATCTTTTCCATCGGCATTCTTCACAAAAATTGTATGATTAACTGCATAGACTTCTACATTTAATTCCGAAACTTCATTGATTGCTGTCTCTGTGTTTTCGGCTTCGGCAATATTCGAAATAGCCAACGAGAATGGTCCCGATTCTGCCTTCAAAAATTCCAACGGACTGATTACCGCCCCCAATTTAATTCCGACATAGAATATTGATTTTCCGACCGAAGGAATTTCGGCGCTGTATGAAGTTAATGTTGAAGGAACCGTGGAAACGGTGTCTATGAACGTGTAATCTTTGACTGTTGTCTCACGGATAATATAGAACGATGAATAGTCAACTCCAACGTATGGATCCCAATTTAATTCGGCGATATTCTTACGTAAACTCTCTGATTGTCCCAAGTGT
>JAZRXD010000066.1:0-25340 GCA_045600045.1 Bacteroidales bacterium | reverse complement strand
CTGAGTGGATGCACAATCAACGAAGTTGCCAAATAAAAACATATCGTAAAACAAAAATCACAACAGATCGAAATCTGCTGTGATTTTATTAATTAATTTTGTCCTATAAAAAACTGTAACGCTATTTTAGGACTAGACATTCCAAGCTTATTTCAATAATAGACGATATTGGAACAGATTCACCTTCACAAAAAACAAAACACTTGTTATATTCATCAATAATCTTTAAACGACCTGTAAATTCCATATAATAACCACCTGATTTTTTAGAATCCGCCTTAAAATATCGAACAGTAATCAGAGGTTTTTCCTTCAAATTTTGACGGAGCAAAGCAATTTGTTGATTCAAAATCCCCGCACTGGTTTCATCTAAATCAATTTGTTCTTCGGTCAAACGGGCAGTTTCACGGATAGCTTCATCGTGACCAGACAATGCAGCAAACGGAGCGAATTGTGCCGCACGATTTTCCATCGACATTTGTGGAAATTGTTTCGACACGTGATGTGGCAAATTAATTATATCGTCATAATTATCGTTCATGCCTTGTGTCCTCCGATTTGTTCGTTACGTTCTTTTGCCGTTGCCCCTTCTTGATAATTCAATCCTTTCAAAATGGCATTTTTCCCAAATTTCTTTTTTATAGAAAGAATTGTTTTCTGCATTGCATGTTCCTTTTCCAAAGACTCATTCTCTCGTTGTGTTTGTAGTTCCAGTGCCGAATAATCCGCAAACAAATCCAACTGTCCAAGTTCCGTTTTCTTTGATTGCACATTTGATTCCGGAACAACATGATTGACGGTAACATTCAACCTACGAATAAGCAAATCCGGATTAACAACAGCATCAAAAATCGACATTGCCGCATCTATAATCATTTTCGAAGAAGAAGTTTGACGAGACAACAATTTCGAGCCATGAGAATATTTCGGAACTTGTCGACCGTAAAAATCCGTAGTTATTTCTCCTTTATATTTTTCGCGAATTTTAGGATCATTCAAATTTTCGGAATCATAATTTACCGTCAAAACCAGTTGGTCTGTCACCAATTTTTTCTCCACTAAATCAAGAGCCATAGAATCCGCCATCTCCTGAACCACAACACGAGCTTTTTTAAATTCGTAAGGACTATGTAACACTTGACCGGAACTCAATGAATTCTCCTCTGGTTTGTATGCTTTTACCATGTCAATAGTGCAAGGTTCCCATCCCCATGCATGATCTATCAATAATTCGGCATTTACGCCAAACAAATTATAAAGAAATTTTTCATCTTCAATCGAACAACGAGCCACATCTCCCATCGTTGTAATGCCATAAAGCTCCAATTTCTTTGCGATTCCACGACCGACACGCCAAAAATCAGTTAGCGGTCGATGATTCCATAATTGTTTTCGATACGACATTTCATCCAATTCCGCGATTCTAACTCCATCTTTATCGGCATCGACATGTTTTGCCACAATATCCATCGCTACCTTACAAAGATACATATTGGTCCCGATACCTGCGGTTGCTGTTATTCCAGTTTGTTTTAACACATCTTGAATCATTGTCATAGCAAATTGATGCGCAGTCATTTTGTACGTTGATAAATAATTCGTTGCGTCGATAAAAACCTCGTCAATCGAATAGACGTGCATATCTTCAGGAGCGACATACTTCAAATAAATATTGTAAATACGTGTGCTATAATCTATATACAAAGCCATTCGTGGCGGAGCAGCGACATACGAAACTTCATATTCCGGATGACGTTTCAATTCATCAAGCGAGCACGATTTTTTCTTAAATGCTTTTCCGTAATTTCGCCATTGTCGCTGACGATTTACTTCGTCAACCTTTTGAATAACTTCGAACAAACGAGCGCGGCCAGGAATTCCAAATGACTTTAAAGCCGGTGAGACAGCTAAGCAAATCGTTTTTTCTGTACGACTTGCATCAGCAACGACCAAATTATCTGTAAGAGGATTCATGCCACGTTCCATGCATTCAACCGACGCATAGAACGACTTTAAATCAATCGCGATATAAGTCCTTGTTTGTTCAAGAGAATCCATTTTTCGTATGGACAAACAAATTAATTTGAGCGAAGCATCAAATCTGCCAAAGCAATAGCAGTGGCACATTCTGCTACAACAGGAACACGGACAGCAATACACGCATCGTGACGACCAACAATCTCAAGTGATTCCACCTTTCCCGATGCGAAATTGAATGTTTCTTGCGCCTGGCCGATGCTTGCAGTTGGTTTCACAGCAATTCGGAAAACAATATCGTTACCATTTGTTATACCGCCATTTATACCACCTGCGTTATTTGTTTCTGTGGAACCATCCGCAGAAATAATCTTATCGTTGTGTTCACTACCACGCATTTTCGCCGCAGCAATTCCACTTCCAAATTCTATACTTTTTATTGCAGGAATAGCAAAAATCACATGAGCGATTTCGGATTCAACAGAGTCGAAAAATGGTTCGCCCATACCGACCGGAACATTTTTGCAAACGCATTCAACCATTCCTCCAACAGAATCCTTTTGTTGCATAACCTCCTTAATACATTCATCTATATCCGTACGGCCACCTACTTCAGTTAATTCAGCTGAGATTTCAATTGGAGCAATTATTTTTTTAGCGACAACACCCGCAGCAACAATTCCCAAAGTTATTCTTCCAGAAAAATGTCCTCCTCCACGAGGATCATTATAACCACCATATTTCACCATTCCAGTGTAATCAGCATGACCAGGACGAGGATGATCCTGTAAATTCGCATAATCTCCCGACTTTGTATTTGTATTGTCAAAAAGGATAGTAATTGGTGTACCACAGGTTTTTCCTTCAAAAACACCACATACAATATGAGGTTTATCAGCTTCGATACGAGGCGTAGTTCCCAATTTTCCTGAACGACGACGTTGCAAATCTTCAGCAAAATCATCTTCGCACAATGCGATTCCCGCAGGACAACCATCAATCACAACGCCAACTTGTGGACCATGACTTTCTCCAAAAATTTCAACTCTAAAAATTGTACCGAAACTATTCATCTACAAATATTTATTTTGACGTAACAATATGTTCGTAAACACCTTCCAAGAAATCCCATTCCAAAGAATGAAAGCTGCTATTATGCCACAAGCAAACAAAATTACCATGATATTTTTTCACTGTAGCCATCAATGAATCAACCCATTCCAACGCCTCATCAATTTTTCTGGCGTCCTGCAACGAAACATCCATCAAAGTTAATGGTAATTCTTTAATTTTCAGCACTTTTCTTTGTTCACAATCGAAAACAGAATGTTCAATGCACATACCAGTTCTAAAACCAGGGAAATGCGGATAATACATACTACTATCCTGCTCAATTCCATTTTGCTCCAACACACGGAACGTCTGTGGCATTTTGAATTTCAAATAATGTTGACGATTATGCGTCAACTCTCGACCTAATATCTTTGAATAAAAATCTTTATCAGCTTTAATTTTTTCTGAATCACTTTCATAGAAATAATTTGAATGAATGCCAACATTATGATTTCTATCAATTATTGATTTTACGATTGCCTGACCTTTTTCGGATTCCAATTCCCACGCATTGAATTTGCTATTCAAAAAGTAGAATGTAGATTTCAAATTATTGCGTTCGCTCAAATCCATCAACGATTTGTACACATCGTACGGATCGTTACCTGTTTGTCGCATTTTCAAGGAAGATTTGAACATTCTAATAGAAAAGCGTTTGAATAAATCTGCAAAACAACTTTTAATAAAATCCATTGGTTTGCCCCATTTATACAAGAAATCGACATCGTGAGTCAACGTTTTTCGAAACGTATGTTTTTGCGTTATTTTCATATCGAAATCGGCAAAAAACTTGCGTATCAATTCCGCATAGATATGAACCACTGGTTTTTGGATTATGCCAAACTTTACAGCACACGCATCTTTTTCCGGGAATCGTCCCCAACGATCAACATTTTCGGAAACAATTTCTTCCCATCGGCTGAGCATGAAAAATGAACTACCGATAACGTCGCCACCACAATACAAATTCTTCTCGTGAATTGTCAACGTATTATTTCCATACAAGAAAGGAATAGTTTCATCGGGTAAGACACCTCCCAATTTCGAGATATTTTTCGGAAGATATTTCTTGTCACAATACCCTATTGATTCTGGAATATACGTAAAGAATTCGTCGGCAAATTCCACGAAATTTCCATTCGGCAACACAAATTTATAGACTTGGCTTACCGACGTATCGAAAACTTCGTATTCTATTCCCAATATTTCATTAAAAAGAATTTTAAACACATAATTCTTTTCTGGCAGGAACTTAGACTCTGTATAAATTACAATCTTTTGCATAAACAAAAAAGCCGTCGAAATGACGGCTCAAATTTATTTAAAATTAGATTTAATTTTTTGTGCCATCGCCGCCAATTCTTCGCTCGAAGGTGAAAGCTTCGGACCTCCGAAATTCATTTCACCAACGGAATTTTTTAATGGCACCAAATGAATATGGCAATGAGGAACTTCCAATCCAACAACCCCCACACCAATTCGGGCACATTCAACACTTGCTTCAACAGCTTTTGCAACACGCTTTGCAAAAACCATCATTCTACCAAGCAAATCATCTTCCACATCGAAGATGTACGAAATTTCTTTTTTAGGGATTACTAAAGTGTGTCCCATTGTCATTGGATTGATATCCAAAAAAGCTAAAAACTCTTCGTTTTCGGCTACTTTATATGCAGGAATTTCACCAGCAACTATTTTTGAAAAAATTGATGCCATAACTAACGACTGATTTCTATGATTTCGAATGGAATTGTTCCAGCAGGAAGTGTTACCTCAACGATATCACCGACTTTTTTGCCAAGCATTGCTTTTGCGATTGGAGTGTTGATTGCAATTTTACCTTGTTTCAAATTAGCTTCTGTTTCGGACACTAACGTATATTGCATTTTAGCGTTGTTTTTCGTATTGCGGAAAGTTACCTTCGACAATATTTGAACAACCGAATTGTCTAATTTCGATTCATCTATCACACGAGCATTTGCGATTGTATCCTTTAATTGAGAAATACGAAGTTCCAAAAGGCCTTGAGCCTCACGTGCCGCATCATATTCTGCATTTTCAGAAAGATCGCCTTTATCACGAGCTTCAGCAATTTGTTGAGAGATTTTTGGACGTTCAATTGTTGTCAGTTCTTCCAACTCTTTTTGCAATTTGCTCATTCCTTCTGATGTTACATAAGAGACCATACTAAATATTTTATTGAATTATACAAAACAAAAGGAATCCCGTTGTCGGGATTCCCATATCTTTCTTGCAAAAGTATTAAAAATTTTATTCTAAACCTAAAGAAGATCTTCCGATTTCTTTACCTCCGCAGAATATTGAAATTTGGTATGTACCGATTTCCAATGTTTCGTTTGACGCATCATAGAAGATTTCAAACTTAACATCTTCATTATTGTAGCTCAACTCTCTTTTTTCGGTGTACATAATCGTTTTCCCTTCAAAATCGAATTGATTGATGTTACTTGCGGTTAGAACTGTTCCACTTGGAGATATAATTCTTATGAATAACGTTTTTGAACCTGATTCCGCCAAATTGTTTTTTAACAATGTACCAGCGACACCGATTTTCGAAGTACGACGAGCTTTTGTTGAAAGCTTACCTGTTTTATTGTAACCACGAGCAACAATATCACTGATTCTTAATTGAGAACCTATTTCAACTTTTTCACTCAATTGTTCTATCTGTTGAGTTTTTTGATAATCCAAAATCGTCATTGTATCGATTTTACGTTTTTTCAAACTATCTTCAAAACCCAATGAATCAACTTTGTGTTTCAACATATCGTTTTCGCGAATAAATTGTTCTGCTGTCTGACGTAAAATTTCAATTTGTTTTTTGTATTTAGCAACCAAAGCAGCGTCAGCTTTTGCAACAGCCAACTCTGCACGAGTTTGTTCTATTTCAGCCAAGCGTTCAGCCAAAACCGAATCCATTTCTTCGTTTGCAGCAACTTGTTTCTTGATTTCAACCTCAAGAGAATCCAAATTATTCAACAACTTTACTTTTTCAATCTGATTTACGGCAACTGTATCTTGCAAAACTTCAATCTGCGATTTTAATTGATTATTTTGCCATACGAAAAAGCCCAATCCTAAAGCCAACAAAATGGCAACGACAAGAAATAAAACACCTGTTTTAGAGTTCATTTTTTTCAAATTTTTAGTTGTGCAAATGTACACAAATTATCATTCCTTAAATATTTTTGCATAAAAATTTCTAATTGTAAGAAAAGTCAATCATTTACACTTTTTCTATATTTGTAAAATTCTTTAAAAAATAGCATTATGAAAAAAATATTCTTTATTCTCGGAACTTTATTAGCTTGCTCATTTACAGCCGGTTACATTTTCAGCGAAACAAACCAACAATCAGTATGGATTTGTAGTAAATCTACGACATATCACAAAACATCTTCGTGTATTGAAATTAAAAATTGTACTGGGACAAAGAAAATGATTTCGATAAACGAAGCAACCAAAGCAGGAAAAGCTGCTTGCGGAATATGTTATCCACAAAAGAAATCGCAATCCACGACGAAACAACAAGCTGTAAAAAGCACTAAATCAACAAGTACAACTAATTCAAATTCACAGCAAGCAACGAAACAGGCAAAAGCTTCAACAAATTCATCACAAGCAACAAAACAACAAGCAACAAAAGCGAAAAAGAAATAGCTGTAAAGATTACCAGTTTCTTTATTTAAAGATTAGAGAAATTTCTCACTGAAATAAAAAAGGGCATTATGCCCTTTTTATTTTACAATCGTAAGTTCATCAAGCAAATAGCCAGCATTTGCGAATTTGTCTATCACAAACAGCACATAACGGACGTCAACTGCAATTGTACGCTGAAGTGTCGGTTCGTAGATTATATCTCCACTCATGGCTTCCCAGTTTCCATCGAACGCAAGTCCAATCAATTCGCCATTTGCATTCATTACAGGACTTCCCGAATTTCCTCCTGTTATATCATTGTTAGTAATGAAACAAACCGGCAACTCCCCATTTTTATCGGCGTACTGGCCGTAATCCTTCGCATTGTATAATTCTTCCAATTTAGCAGGAATCTGAAATTCACGGTTTTTGTCATCTTTCTTTTCCATCACACCCTTTAAAGTTGTGTAATAATGATATGTAACGCCGTCCTTTGGTTCATAGCTGCAAACTGTTCCGTATGTCAAACGTTGAGTGGAATTGGCATCAGGATAGAAAAGAGAATCTGGATTCATTTTCATAATCGCATCAACATACAACGTTTTTGCGGAATCAATAGCAGGATTATACAGCAAGTCTTTTTTGTAGAAATACAAAAGCATTGTATAACGCAACAAACCATACATTGGATCAGAAAGGAATTTTTTATAACTCGGATTCTCCAAAAATTGAGAGAAACGAGTTTCATCGGTAAAAATTGATTTTGAGAATACACTTTCTGCATATTTGTCAACATTCCCTTTGTATTTCTTATTCAAAGGGAACTTTAGCGAAGTGTAAATTTTATAATCCATATTATACCAAGCACCATATGTCAATTCAACAAATTGAGCCTTGTCAACTTGTGCATCGTAATCCTTGAAAAATGTTCTCGCTTTGTCTTTCAATGCAACTTGAACCTCTTTTATCGCAACAGGATCTCGCGTTTCAAGAGCATCAAGAATATCAATACATTCATACGTAAACATCAAAGCCTCAACCATATTCAACATACCTATATTCAAAAAAGTATAATGTGCCTGCGTAATAACATTGTCGTTATAATACTTTGACAATGTATCAATTACGCCAGCATACTTCGCTATTCTTGCAGAATCAGCCTGAATCCATTTATTCAATGAATCTTCCTGAGCAGTTTTTTTGCTTACAACATCCAAATCTTTTATGCCTTTATTCTGCCCTGCGCTATATTTCCAATAATTACTCATTGAATCATATTTTGCCGCATATTTAATACGAATCAAGCTATCGACATTCATGTATTTTTTGTAAGCCGGCAACGACAAATCTCCAATCAATTTTATTGTTGCATTATTTACTTGTTGAAAATATTTAATGTCGGCTGCAGAACGGTAGCGATCTGTTGAACCAGGGAATCCAATAATCATTGCATAATCACCTTCTTCAACACCTTTTAGCGAAACCGGCAAAAAGTGTTTTGGAGATAAAGGTTTATTTTTCGCAGAATATTCAGCAGGCACACCCGATTCGTCAGTATAAACGCGAAGCACACAGAAATCGCCAGTCTGACGAGGCCAAATCCAATTGTCGGTTTCATCACCAAATTTTCCTATTGTTCTTGGAGGTGCGCCAACCAAACGAACGTCTTTATAGGTTTCATACACGAATAAGAAATATTGATTATCCTCAAAGAACGATTTTACAGATGCGCCATACGAACACGTATCGGTAACACTTTTCTTTATTTCTTCAAAGACAGATTTTAACGATGGAGTAATTTCCTTATCGGCATCATCGTCATATTCTGCCTCAACAGTATCTTTTTGAGAATTCAAACCAGCGAACACGCGGTCGGTAACATCGTACATTGCAACCACACGTGTTGCCCAAACACCATCATTTGGTAATTCCTCATCTTGGTTCATTGCCCAAAAGCCATTCTCTATATAATTATTCGTCAAGCTCGTATGCTTTTGAATCATATCAAATCCACAGTGATAGTTGGTGAAAACCAAACCTTTCGGAGAAACCAATTCCGACGTGCAGAAGAAATTATACGGACGGTCAGATTCCGACAAGCCCAAAATTGCATCTTTCAACGAAGAATGATTGATACTATATATTTGTTCTGGAGTTAGTTTACAACCTTTTTGCTCAATGTTTAATTTGTCGAGCATATTAAGTAACCACATTCCTTCGTCAGCGAAAATTGGATTCATACAGCATACGAATCCGATAGCAAGCAAGAGTTTTTTCATATTGTAATTTTTAGTGATTGAACGTTATTTGTTTAACATTTCGTATGTCCGAAATTTTTCCATCGGAATATACGCAGATTCCATTAAGAAACGTTTTCTCCACTTTTGCGGAAAATGTTGTTCCCTCAAGCGGCGACCAGCCACATTTATAGAGGATTGTATCTTTCGTTACCGATGTTGTTCCTTGCAAGTCAACAATTGCCAAATCTGCGTAATAATTCTTGCGAATATATCCACGTTGTTTTATTCCGAACAAATCGGCAGGATTATGACACATTTTCTGGACAATCAACGGAAGCGAAACAACGCCTTGTTTATACAGCTCCAACATAACAAGCAGCGAATGTTGAACCAACGGCATTCCCGAAGCCGATTTTGTATAAGGACGAAGTTTTTCATCAAGTGTGTGCGGAGCATGATCGGTGGCAATCACATCTATTTTACCGTCTATCAACGCTTTACGCAACGCATTTCTATCATGTTCCGATTTTATGGCAGGATTACATTTAATAAGCGACTCTTTTTCGGCATAATCGGCATCGGTAAACCACAAATGATGCACACAAACTTCGGCTGTTATTCGTTTTTCCGCCAAAACTGACGATGAAAACAAATCCATTTCCTCTGCCGTTGATAAATGCAACACGTGCAAACGCGTTCCGCATTGTTGTGCCATATCAATCGCCTTTTTTGTTGATTTGAAGCAAGCTTCGTTGGAACGGATTTTCGGATGACAATCAAAAGGAATGTCATCACCATATTTGGCACCATATTCCGCAAGATTTGCTTTTATAGTCGCTTCGTCTTCGCAGTGGACAGCCACAGGTATGTTTGCCTCGGAAAAGATTTTACGCAATGTATCTTCGTCGTCAACAAGCATATTTCCTGTACTCGACCCCATAAACACTTTCACTCCGCAGACAAGATTTTTGTCTAACGCACGAAGTTCATCTATGTTCGTATTTGTTGCACCAAAATAAAACGCATAGTTTGCAAAAGCTGTATCGGATGCAATCTGCAATTTTTTTTCAAGATTGGCGATTGTAGTGGTTTGTGGAGCTACATTCGGCATATCCATAAAAGTAGTAACACCACCAGCCAAAGCAGCCCGTGATTCTGTTGCCATTGTTGCCTTGTGTGTCAATCCGGGTTCGCGGAAATGCACTTGGTCGTCAATAACTCCAGGTATGATAAGCTTTCCTTCGCACGGAACAACCTCAACATTGACCAATGAAAAGTTTTCAGGCAAAACGCCACGAAAGATTTCAGCAATACGATCATTTTCAATTAAAATACTGCCGTAAAATTGCTCACCTTCGTTTACAATTAAGCCATTACGTAAAAGTATCGCCATCTTTATTTTTTGAACAAACTATGAATTCGTAAAGAAATAACACCAAACACGGCTTCTTTAATAATTCCACCGTTCATTTTCGAAGTTCCTTCTTTTCTATCTGTAAATATTATTGGGACCTCAACAATTGAGAGTCCACCATTCCATATTTTGAACTTCATCTCAATCTGAAAGGCATAACCTTTGAATTGTATTTTATCGAAATCCAACGATTTTAAAGCTTTTGCCGTATAGCAAACAAATCCAGCCGTTGAATCACGAAGAGGCATTCTGGTAATAAAACGGACATATTTTGATGCAAAATACGAAAGCAACACACGCTTCATAGGCCAATTCACAACATTTACTCCTGTAACATATCGTGAACCAACCGAAGTATCTGCTCCACCTTCAGCACAAGCTTTATACAAACGAATTAAATCATCGGGATTGTGCGAAAAATCGGCATCCATTTCGAAAATATAGCCATATTCGTGTTCCAAGCACCAACGGAAACCTGCTATATAAGCGACACCCAAGCCTTGCTTTCCTGATCGTTCGAGCAAATGCAAACGTTCCGGGAATTCAGATTGTAGATTTTTCACAATCGAAGCTGTTCCATCGGGAGAATTGTCGTCAACTACCAGAATATTGAAATCTTTCTCATAGGAAAACACACGACGGATTATTTTTTCAATATTTTCCTTTTCGTTATAAGTTGGTATTATGACAATGCTATCCGATTTCATACAAATATTTTTTCAAATATAATCTTTTTGGCATTCTCTACAAAGATTGCAAAAACTCCATGAATTTTGCAGTTGCGCGACCACGATGGCTCATTGTATTTTTCTTATCAAGCGGCATTTGAGCAAATGAAACATCATAACCTTCCGGAATAAAAATCGGATCGTAGCCAAAGCCACCTTCACCCATTTCCTCTACAGCAATAGAACCTTTCACTTCGCCTTTGAACAAATACTCTTTTCCATCAATAATACAAGCTATCACCGTTTTGAAATATGCAACACGGTTTGTTTTGCCATTCATTAACGAAAGAGTTTTTACAATATTATCTTTCGGAGTACAATTTTCGCCAGCAAAACGAGCTGTATAAACGCCAGGAGCACCATTCAACGCATCAATTTCAAGACCTGTATCGTCGGCGAAACAATTTTTCCCAGTTTTGTCATAAACCCAATGAGCTTTTTGCAAAGCATTTTCCTCCAACGTGTTGCCCGTTTCTGGAATTTCACCTTCGCAATTTGCTTGTTTTAGATTTAAAATAGTAAATTTATCACCAGCGATTTTCGAAATTTCTTCGAGTTTATGTCGGTTATTTGATGCCAAAATCAGTTCCATTGTATTAACTTTTCGCAAAGATAACGATTCGTATTATTCTAAATTCAATAAAAAGAGTATTTTTGCCCACCTTTTTGAGCGGACTATGAAAAACAGAATAGCAGAAATCAATAATCAAACAGTAATAGTATCTCCACTTGACTGGGGACTAGGACACGCCACACGCTGCATTCCAATCATAAGAGAACTCATTAGAAACGGGAACAAATGCATTGTTGCATCCTCGGGACGTTCGTTTGAACTACTCAAGCAAGAATTTCCTGAATTGACGCACGAACAAATTCCCGCCTATGGAATTTCCTACAGCACAAACGCATTTTCCACTTTTCTAAAATTGCTCATACAAATTCCAAAAGCTTTTTCAATCAAAGCAAACGAAGAACGATTGGCAAACGAATTAGTTTTGAAATATTCCGCTTCGATTTTGATTTCCGACAACAGATTTGGAATGCACAGCAAATTGTGCAAATCAGTTTTCATCACACACCAAATCAGAATTCGACTGCCATGGATTTTCCGTTGGTTAGAATATCCGTTTTATTTGGCAAACAAATTTATCATTGCAAAATTCGACGAATGTTGGATTCCCGATTACAGCGGAACCAAAAACATATCGGGAATTTTATCACATAGCTGGAAAATTCCAAACAGCTACTTTATCGGCCCTCTTTCTGGGCGAAAGAAAATCAATTGTGAAAAAGAATTTGATATTGTTGCCATTCTTTCCGGACCGGAACCACAACGAGGAATTTTGGAAACGAAACTTCGAGAAATTTTGCCGAAACTTCCTTACAAATCTTGTTTGATACGCGGAGTTGTGGCACCACACAACAATTCCACAAAAATCGGTAATTGCAAAATTCAAACTTTTGCAACAAACAACGAAATCAACCAATTAATTTGCGGAAGCCGTTTAGTGATTTCCAGAGCTGGCTATAGTTCGATAATGGACTACGAAGAATTGAAATGCAAAGCCATTTTGGTGCCAACACCTGGGCAAAGCGAACAAGTTTACCTCGGACATTATCTTGAACCAAAAGACAGATATTGGTACATCAAACAAAGAAAATTAAATAAGGAATTAGTTAATTGTATTGAAGAAATTTTAGACGAACCCAAAGCGTAATTGACAACAACTCTATTTATTCGGCCAAAGGAATTTCAATAGACAATCTTCAATCAATTTAAATCTCAAATATTCCATTTTTAATGGCATATACAACCAAGCCCGCAGTATTTTTCGCTTCGGTTTTCAGCAATAAATTTTCTCGGTGTTTGTCAACCGTACGTTTGCTAATGCACAACAACTCAGCAATTTCTTGATTAGACAAACCTTTGCAAATATTATATAACACTTCTATTTCGCGATCAGTTAAATCGAGAATTGGTTTCTCGGTTTTCTTTTTGTACATATTGGCAATAATTCTATCAAGAATTTCCTGCGAAAAAAAGTTATTGCCCTCGTTCACATCAAGTATTGCCTTTTGAACATCTTCGAACTGGGAATTTTTAAGTAAAAAGCCACGAACACCAACGTCAATCATTTTCGTATAATATTCCTCTTCGGCATACATTGAAAGTGCGATAATTTTAAGATTCGGATATTTCTCCAACGCCAACTTCGACGCCGTAATCCCGTCTATTTCTGGCATTTCTATATCCATTAGCACAACATCGGGAACTTGTTTTTCAAGTTTTTCCAAAAAGATTTTTCCATTTTCCGATTCATCAACTTGAGAAACAAAATCACAATTGGAAAGCAAGAATTTTAATCCTTCGCGAAACAACGAGTGATCGTCAACCAAATGTATATGCAACTTTTCCATTAAATTCTTACATTTATCGATACTTTCATTCCATTATTCGGAGAGCTCACAATTGCAATAGCTCCATTGATAGATTTCACACGCGATTCCATATTCGAAAGTCCCATGCCTTTATGCGTTAGATTATTCATATCAAAGCCAACGCCATCGTCAGAATAATTCACACTCAAACAATCATTTTGATGAATGAATTTTATTGTAATCTTTTGAGCATTCGCATGACGAAGTGTATTCGTAATCAACTCGCACACAACACGATACACAACCGTTTCAATATTAAAATCGTAACGGCTTCCAGCCAAATTCGAATCAAAATCAACTTGAACATTTTGTTTAATCATGATTGTGTCCAAGAAAGATTTCACCGCACGCTCCAGACCAAAATTGGAAAGGATATGCGGACTCAATTTATTCGAAATTTCCTTTATTGTTATAATCGCCTCATCAATCGCAAAGTTGGTTTTTAACAAAATTTGTTTATTTGATTCGGTAACAATATCCTTATTCAATGCAGAAAAAGCCATTTTTACCGAAGAGAGAATAGGTCCAAGCCCATCGTGCAATTCTTTAGCAAACATTTGACGTTCGTGTTCCTCGGTTTTCACAATAGCCGAAAACACGCGGTTTTCATTTTCTTTTGCAAGATTTTCCATGCGTCGCGTATAGTTGAACAACTTCTTGATATATATTGTTCCTACAAAAATCAGCAACGACACAAGCACCGAAATCCAATTACCGATTACCGAAAAATCATCGACGTGTTCTTTTGAATGCTGGAACAAATACGACATATACAACAAATCGTAAATTCGCTGCACTGCCATCAAAGTAAAACCAATGGAAAGCACAATCCACGCAACATTATAACGTGTACGCTTTATCAAGCTAATAGCCAGAATCGACGCAACGAGTTGTAATACAACCGATAACAAAAGTGCAATAAAAATCAGCATAGCTTTTTAATTTGCTGTAAAAGTATTCATAATTTTTAAGAAATTTTCTTTATACATTTGCAAAGTAACAAAAGAAAAAATATGGTTCGAGTTCTTATAATCACAATCGGCATTGTACTTGACATTTGGCTACTTCACCAAATTTGGATTGCCGAAAAAAATCTACGTACCACAAGCGAAAAATTATTGTGGACACTTTTAATTTTATTATTCCACGTAATTACCGTTGCAGTTTACATTTTTCTTGATACGACAAACAATTCAAACGAGAATAATAACGACAATGAAAACACAACGATTTATATGTAATTTATTATTACTTAGCGCACTTGCAATGACAACAGAAGCACAAAACATTTCATTACCTGCACCACAAAAAGATGGCGGGAAATCCATAACCTATTGTTTGCAAAACCGTAAATCAACCAAAGAATACGACACAAACAAGAATTTGACTGAACAACAAATATCAAATATTCTATGGGCGGCTTACGGAATGAATCGTCCGGACAAACGAACGGCACCTTCAGCAATGAATTGTCAAGAATTCACATTGTATGTATTTCTTCCATCGGGAATTTATCGTTGGAATGACAAGAAAAACGAATTGGTTTTGTTAGCAAAAGGCGATAACAGAAAAGTTGCTGGCGGACAAGATTACGTTGCGACCGCCGCAATGAATATAGTATATGTTGCCGACTACGCAAAAATGGAATCAATAGTTGCAAACAATCGCGACGTAATGGCTTACGCCGACTGTGGACTAATCGCACAAAACGTATATTTGATTTGCGCTTCGGAAAATCTTGGATGCGTTATTCGAGGTTATGTAGATAAAAATTTAGTAAGCAAAACATTGAATCTTCCAGCAACACAAAAAGTAATTCTTTCACAATCTATTGGATTTAAAAAATAGGACTTTATAACATATCATCAAAAGCGAAAAAGTCTTTCTGTAAGGAAAGACTTTTTCTTTTGATGCAAACAGTTTGAAATTTGCAGTCTATCACATTATGTACTAAGAAAAAGAGCACAGAAAAGGGACTCCGAAAATTCGAAGTCCCTTTTCTATAAACTGTAATGTGATTTATTTTATCACAACTCGTTGGGCAAATCCGCCAATTCTAACTACATAAACACCAGTTTTTTCCACATAAATTTCTGATGATGACACCGCATTCGCGCCATTCTTACTTACGCAACGACCAGTTATGTCATATATTTCCACATCTGAAATTTCAACATTTTCAACAACAACATAATGTCCTTTGCTATAAACTGATATTTGATTTGATTCAACCGTATTAATTGGTGACAAATCTGGAATAACCGAATTCAAATATGATTCAATTGCTGTGCGAAGAGCTTTTACTTCCTCATTAACTTCATATTGTTTGACATTCGTTTTCGCTATTAATTCTTTTGCATCCAACACTGCATTTGTCAAATCCCAATTTTCCATTAAAGGATACTGACCTGGTTTTGTACCAACACTTGTTGTATCCAACAAACTATTTGCATGTTTAATCAACGAATTCAATTCTTTAAAGTCAACATTTTCCGGATTAATAGATTCTATAAATTCTTTTATTGCCTCTTCAAGAATCAACACTTCGTTATCAACATCTGTTTGCGTTGTTGCGTTGTCATAGACTGATTGAGCTTTATCTATAGCCGATTGGAAATCCAACACTGCCTTTGAAGGATACTGACCCGGATTGTTTCCAGTATTTCCTTCGGCCTTTTCTATTGTGTTGTTTGCTTCGTTTATTGTTGAATTTAAAATTGACTTGTCTATAGTTACAAATGGTTTTTCCGTGAATTCCGCAACTATAGTCAATTCGCTAGTCACGTAAGAATAATTAGTATTCCATTTCACGAAGTTGAAACCATTCTTAATTGGATTAGCAGGAGCAATTGCTGATTTTCCATATTCCACATTTTGAGAAGAAACAACAACATTGTCAACAACAAATTGAACCAAGAATGTCTTGTAAACAAGTCCGTTCAATGCGGATTGCAAATTGTCAATTGCTTCATCAACTACACTTTGACCTTCAGCGAACAAGTTTCGATCCACATTTTTAGCATCGTTCAATGCGGATTGTAATTTTGCCAACGACAATTCATCGTAACGAATCGACTCTACCGCATTTGCTCTCGCTATTGTTGCATCCAACAACGAATAATCCGCCGTAGCTTTTGCCTTAAATTCAGCTACAATGGAAATATTCGAAACGATATTGGTATAACTTCCATTCCAACGTACAAAATCGTATCCTGCTTTTTCTGGAGTTGAAGTTGGAATAGTTGCAGAGCCACCATATTCAATTTGTTGCTCATCTACGACATTTCCATCAACAATGAATTTCACGACAAAAATGTTCAATTTCAAATTTTTGATTGCATCATTCAAAGCTGCAGCCGCTGCATCAACAATATTTTGATCTTTTTCTTCTAGATTTCTGTCTATCTTATTGGCATCGGCCAATGCAGATTGCAAATCAGCCCATGAATCTGCAGAATATTTACTTTCCGGCAACATCAATACAGCTGCGATTGCATTATCCAATGCTGTGTAAACCGCTTTGCCTTTTTCTGTATAACTTGCAGTAATTGTAACATTTGCAGTAACATTTTCGTACGTTCCAACCCAACCTGAGAATTCATAACCAGCACGTTGTGGTTGTTCAACAGGAGTTTGAGCAGATTTTCCATATTCTACAGTTTGTTTACTCAATTCTGAGCCATTGTAATCAACAAATGTTACAATAAATGTTTGAACTGTAAATTCCGCAACAATCGTAATATTAGAGGTTACTTCTGAGAAATCGCCATTCCATTTTACAAAATCGTAACCAACTTTCGTTGGACTGCTTGGGACTGTTGTTGATTTTCCATATTCAACTGTTTTTTCCGCAACGACATTTCCGTCAGCCACAAACGTAACTGTAAATGTTTTAAGTGACAATGCCTTTATTGCATTTTGTAAAGCATCTGTCGCAGCATCAACAACCGATTGGTCCTCGGCAAGCAAATCTCTACTTACATTATTTGCACCATCCAAAGCGGATTGAAGGATTGCCAATGAAGATGCACTATATTGTTCTTCATCAACATTCTCGGCAGATTGAATTGCTGCATCCAATTCTGAATAATCAGCTTTACCTTTTTCGGCAAATTCAGCAGTAATTGTCAAATCTTTCGTCACATTTGAATAATCGCCAACCCATTTAACGAAATCATATCCAGCTTTTGTCGGATTGCTTGGTGCAGTCGCAGATTTTCCATATTCAATCGTTTGCTCCGAAATGGTTTGACCATCAGCAACAAATTTCACGCTAAATGATTTAACCGACAAACCTGACAAAGCGGTCAATAAAGCGTTCTTCGCGTCATCAATTACATTTTGATCTTCAGCGAACAAATTGCGGTCTACGCCTTTGGCTGCTGTAAGAGCTGTTTGTACAGTACTCCAAGAATTATCAGTGAACATCGCTTGATCCGAAGATTTATTTTCTGCTGCCAAAATAGCATTGTCAAGTTCAGTGTAATTCGCTTTCCCTTTTTCCGTATAACTTGCTGTCACTGTAACATGTGCAGTAACATTTTCGTACGAACCAACCCAACCAGAAAACTCATAATTTTCGCGAGTTGGATTGCTCGGTGCATTTGCGGATTTTCCTTTTTCAACAACTTGAGAATCCAATTCTTTTCCGTCGTAATCAACAAATGTTACCGTAAATACTTCTATTAATGAACTCAAGGCATTTTGTAAAGCAACAGTTGCATCATCAACTATCTTTTGATTTTCTGCAAACAAATCTTTATCAACAGATTTAGCAGAAGTCAATGCTTCTTGCAATGATTTCCATGATGTTGAAGAATAATTCGACTCCGTTTTTGATTCTGCATTTGATATTGCAGCATTCAATGCCGAGTAATCAGCTTTGTCTTTAGTTGCATAAACAGCTTTTACAGTAATAGTTGCTGTAACCTTAGAAAAATCCGTATCCCATTTGTCGAATACATAACCTTCACGAGTTGGATTTGACGGAGCAACCGCAGATTTTCCTGATTCAACTGTTTGAACCGAAAGTTCTTTACCATCATAATCAACAAATGTTACAGTAAACACTGGAACTAATGCTTTAATTGCATTTTGCAAAGCCGTTGTTGCAGCATCAATCACAGATTGACTATCGGCATACAAATCTTTTTCGACAGCCTTTGCTTCTATCAATACTTCATTCAAAGCTGAAATTGAAGTTGCCGTATAATCAGTCGAAGAGATTTTTTCAGCATTGGCAATAGCCGCATTCAATGCTGTATAATCGGCCTTTCCTTTCTCTGTATATTGAGCTTTTACTATCAAATCAGAAGTTACATTCGTAAATTCTTTGTCCCAACCAGAGAATGTATAACCATCACGAGTTGGCTCTGTTGGTGCAGTTGCGTCCTCGCCTTCTTCAACAGTTTGCTTGCTAATTTCGGAATCATCATAATCAACAAATGTTACCGTATATTCCACAATATCCTTCGCATTTGCGTGCAAGAACAAGACTATTGTACTATCACATCCTTGTTTTGATTTTACAGTCAATTCATTTTCGGAATCTCCTTCTGCTGATGGAGTTATAGAGAATCCATATTTAGAATATACTGTACCAACCGTAGTTGTGTCGTAGATTTTCGTACGATTATCCCAACCTTTCATATCGTCAAGAGTAATGACACGAGAATCGTTCATAATTGTATTCCAATCTGATTTTTTATTATGATTGTCAGAAGTTACATAATCACCATACCAAGGCATAAACCACGACCACAAAGCACCATCGTTGTCCATGTTTTCTGGATAAGGAACAGCACCATTTTCTGCTAATGTTATGATTTTTTTACCTTCCGTTTGTTTTGCTAAAGCCTCGTAATCACAAACGAGAGACGAATGATTATATGTTGCACCTTCACCATAGTAGAAATCACGACCAACGACATCTACAAACTCATCACCTGGATACCAATCAGCATCCGTTCCGTCGGAATTCCAAACCCAAATCAAATTGTGAAGACCGTGATAATTAACCAAACGATCAAAAATCAATTTATACAATTGTTTGTATGCCGTAGCACCTTTTGAACCCCACCAGAACCAAGCACCGCTTGCTTCGTGAACCGGACGCCACAAGACAGAAACGCCCTCACATTGTAATTGTTGCAAATAACCAGCAATTACATCAATGTCTTTTACAATATTCTTGTATTCTGTAGAATTTGTATTCCAAGCCGAACAAGAAGAATTTGTGAAAGCATTTGTTAAATTAAAACTACACTTATCCGTATAAAAATCATCTCCATTCTGATTAGGATCTCTCCAGTGCCATGAGAATGTTGGAATACCACCCTCATCCCACAATTCTTTTGCCATTGCAATTATTGCAGTTGTATATGCTTTCTGCCAATCATTCGTTGAATTTTTGCCCGTTGAGTGCATAAAGTCAAAACCAACAATAGCAGGATATTTTCCCGAATTTGTTTTGATATACGAAACCTCGGCTTGACTTGCAAGTGGCAAAGCATCGTAGTTATTCAACACGTCAAGCGTCATAACACCACTGATAGATTTTTTGCCAAAATTATCTTTCAAAAACTCATAAATTTCTGCAGCTGCAGGTTGAGGATTTGGCGTAACAAGAGCTTCGTCAATATTAAATGACGTTCTTTCATACGTGCTAATTTCAATATAATCAATATCGACATAACCCCAAGATTTTTCCAATCCGATAGTGTTTGCACCAGCATTTAACATTACGCATGCGTCAACCGATGCAAAAGTTGGATTTGAAGTACCTGATTGATTGAAAGCAACAGTGCCAACTTGCGAGCCATTTACTGTTAAGAATTGTGCTTTGTAATCCTCCGTTAATGAATATGCAATCTTAACATTGTACATACCAGCGTTTGTAACATTCACATTAAAGGTAAGTTTACCTTCCTGCATTCTTACATATTTTCCACCTGAAGCAGAACCATTTGAAGAAACGGAAGCACCATTCGCAATCGTAGCATTTTCTGCTTCGTATTTTGATCCAGAATCATTTTGATTATACGTTGCCTTTACAACAATATCTTTGGTGATATTATCAAAATCAATATCCCAACCAACGAATGTATATCCACTACGAGTCGGATTTGTTGGAGCAGTTGCAGACTTACCTTTTTCAACTTTTTCTGACTTTAATTCTGTACCATCATAATCCTGGAAGACTACAGTGAATTTTTCTATTTCAGTATATGTTGCCGTAACAGTCAATACTTCGGTCACAGCAGAAAAATCTTTATCCCATTCTTTGAAAATATAGCCTGTCCGCGTTGGATCTGTTGGTGCAGTTGCTGCACTACCATATTCTACCGTTTGCTCTTTCAATGTTGAACCATCGTAATCTACGAAAGTAACTTTATAAGTGTTTATCTCATATACTGCTGTTACGACAAGGTCTTCTGTAACATTCGTAAAATCTGCATTCCATTCTTTGAACGTATAGCCTGTTCGCGTTGGATTTGTTGGAGCAGTAGCAGCTTCGCCTTCCACTACTTCTTCAGATTTTAATTCTTTCCCGTCATAATCTTTGAAAATCACAGTATGCTTAACTTCTACTGGTGCCTCAATAGTAATTGTAACATCATAAATTTCACAATCAACAAGAGCTTGGAATGTAGTATCCTTTGTATAATCCACTCCATTAAATGTAACAGGGGCAGGACCACTCAATTTCTTTGTAATGATTTCAGGCATTGGTTTATAGATTTTGAAATAACCTGATGCATGCAACATCGACAAAAAATACACCATACCATTATAGTATCGCCATTGTCCCGTTGGTACTTGTGCATCCCATAATCGTTGAACATATGTTTTTGCCAACGATTCTTCGTTCTTCAAGGCAAACACAGCAACACCATTTGAACCATGCATAGCTTGGTTATAATAATCTTCTCCACCAGTTCCATCCCAGTTATAATAACCATGACTGAAATTATCGTTTTTGAAGAAATTCAACAAACGAGACATCATTTTTGGTTGTTCTTCATCAGCAGCAAACCAATTATAATCCATACCAACATTCATTGCAGAACGGCTCGCATCGTATTTATATTGTCTAGTATCGTAACCTGCCCAATCTGGTCTATATGGAGTTCCATCAAATTGAGAATAATCAGGGAACAATCCAGTTTTTGAATTTGACGCCTTTTGTAATAATGTACGAGCAGCAGCTGGTGCTTGTGCCCAGAAATCCTTGTTGGTATTAGACCAACGAGCCCACAATTCCAAAAAGCCTGGTAAATTGTATGATGGGTCAGTAAATTGATAAGAAGTCTCACCAAATGTCACAATATGATTGCTAAAATTAAATATTGGACTAACCTGCCCACCTGAGCGTCCAGGTTTATTTAAAATTTGATTTGCCAAGTATTGTGCTTCTTCTTCGTAATTTATATCTCCATCATTCCCCCAACGATGCGACGCAAACCACAACGCAGTCAAGAAATACATTTCACCATCTGGTGCACAAGAAGCACCTTTAATATTTCCATTTGTTTCACATTGCCATGCAAAAAGACCTTCGCGTTGATCACCTTTTTTATATTGCATATATTTTTTTGCCCAACGCCAAATCTTATCAAATTTATCTCTATCACCCATCTGTACGCATATCATCAAACCATACGACATACCTTCGGTACGAACATCCTGATTACCTGTGTCGTAGATATAGGCCATATTATTGTTGGTTTCATAATACACCGTATTTTGACCATTTACAGTAAAGAAGTGTTTCCACAAATTTTGCATTTTTTCATCAACCTGAGCTTGGGTCTTTCCAAGGTATTTCGTGAACAGATTAGTATATTCTCCCGTATAATATGCTCCGCCATTAACTTCTTCACCCTTTAGAGCATCACAACTTGGACCAACATAAGCTTTGTCGATAAAATATTTTGACAAATCTCCACTAACATCTATGGTTCCTGGATTTTCGGGATTGTCTGGTTCATCTGGATCTTCAGGATCCTTTGGATCTCCATAATACATTGTTGCATACGTATATTCTATAGAACCTGAACCGCCACCAACTTCGCACAACAATTTACAATCATACATGTTGCCTAATGTAATGCCATTTTTCTCCCAATTTTTAAAGTGTTCACTTACCGAAATATGTCCACATTCACGGAAGGAAGAACGAACAGCAAAAATTTGTTTGAAAGTTGACGTTCCTGAAATTGACGGTGCATTGTTTCGTTGACCTACACGCAACGTATACGTCGCTCCATCACATTCGTATGTTCCAACGACTTGCGAGCCGTAATACATACCACCTCCATTTGGTGTAAAGGAATCTTCTACTATATAAAATTCAATTTCATTCGGAACTAACGTCCAACCATAAACGCCTATATAAGAATAACTTCCTCCACCATTTCCACTTTTGGAATCTTTATAGTTAAATTCTGCATGAATATTATCATAATCTTTATATGTTTTAGTACTGCCTCCTCCATAATAAAAACCAACACGAGCCAAGTAATCACCGCAATTATTCCAACTTGCTTTAAAAGCGCAATCGTTTTCGCCTCCAAAATATGTCATTGAAGCACCACCATTGCTGCCATCAAACCACAATTCATAGTTAAATTCATTGTCCGGAATATTATGTCCTCCACCGGAACTTTGTGTAAGAGTTGTTCCACCCGATAATTTTGTTGTATGAGTACAAGCATCCGTTTCATAGTGACTGCTATTTCCTCCACCTCCGCCAGACGAAGGAACATTAAATACTATATTATCAATATATACACAACCATCTGCTCCTCCAATACAGAATGCTATTTTAGAATCTGCAGCTGCATCACTAGGAGTTGTAAAAGAACTAGAGAAATTTTGAGCAGTTGTAGTCAAACTAAATTGTTGCCAATCATACGTGTCATAATCTGCAGCAACTTTTTGTACCATCACAACAAGATTTCGTGCCGATGCCGCTTTTGCCGTAAAAGTATAAGAATATGTGGTATTAGGTTTCAAAGTTACATTTTGATACATCTGAATATGCCATGCTTCGGTTCCTGAATTACCATCTGGACAAATGCTTACTGCATTTTTCCCCGACAAATTCGCATTTGTCACAGCAGTCATTGTACCTTTAGCATTTTCATTATTTTGAATAGCCCATCCACTTGTACCACTATCAAATTCTCCATTCGAAATACCATTTGTCGAAGTATTTTCAGGTTCTTCTTCGCCTTCTTCGGTATATTCACTTTCTCTATCTTCCAAAGTATATGTTTTACCAGGAACAACATCAAATTGAGCATACGTCTTTCCACCAGAAGTAATTGTTTTTACAGCTATATCTTTTCCATTCTGAGATGCAGCAAAATTTGTCCATCCCGAAGGCATTACACGACGAACAGTGATAGGAAAATCATACGTCACAATCGAGCTTGTGATACTTACACTTGCAGACAACGTATATTGAGTTGATGATTTTGCTGTTTCTGTTAGAGAAAGCTTATCACGTTCTTGAGAATAAAGAATTGCATTTCTAAATGTTGTAAGCCATATTTTACTGTCATTATCATGCACATAACTTACAACTTGCTCGAACAAAGAAGACGAAAGAGGGGAATAACCGTTTGCTTGACCATTACCATTATCAATTTCGTGAATCAAAAATACAGCCCACCCATTTTTATTGATTGCCGTGGTAAATGCTGTTTGAAAAGAACTTAATGAATTATAACTTCCTTGATTTCCGCATATTAAAGAACCAATCTGATAATAATTTGACGGAGTAGGTCCTTCAACTTGTCCATTACAAATACGTCCCCCGATATAATACTGTTTAAGTACAGATTCGCTCGGTTCATTACAGTTTGGATATGTAATAGTATTACAATCTTGTCCTGTAACATTATTGTTAATTATACTTTTAGACTGCTGGATTTCAGAATCAGGCATTGTATTTCCATGATTCACAGAGTGACTACCAACTTCGTGACCATTATTCACCCTTGTTTGGAATACCGACCAGTTTGAAACCCAAGACGTTGGAGGATAAAAACTCGCTTTATAACCATATTCATCCAAAGTAGCTGTGGCTGTAGATTGATTGGCACAACCATCATCAAAAGTAAATGTTGCTGCAGAATTTCTAAATCCAGACCATGTTCCAACTGTATATCCGGAAGGAACCGATTGAGAAAAAGAGCATACGCCTATACCTAAGGCTACCAATAAGGATGTAATTCTTTTTGTTTTCATAATATATTTTATTAGAGAACTTTTTTACGTTTATTTTATAAGCGCCCAAAAATATATCAAAAAAAAACAAAAACAAAATATAAAATATTGATTTATAAGTGTTTAATATACACTAATAGGTTTTCTATTGTACACTATATCAACCAATAAACAAAAAAATCATTAATGAAATTTATATAAAAAAAGAGATGAAGTTAAACTTCATCTCTTTCCATACCATCGCTATTTTTGAAAAACTATCGAACCAACGTAACGCTTCCGAACTTGGTCTTTTTACCGTTTCCAGCGTCAAAACCTTGCCATTTTTGACCATCGAGGAATGTTGCCTCCATCTGCCAAATGTAAACATCGGATTTCATCATCTTGCCGTCATACGTTCCATCCCAGTAGCCTACGAACTTGCCGTCCTCTACCTCATCGGAATACCACAACAAGTTACCCCACTTGTCGTAAACCGAAATTTTGCACGTTGCCAAGTTAAAGCCTTTTGGTTGGAATGTTCGTACGCTGTGT
>JAZRXD010000065.1:0-2505 GCA_045600045.1 Bacteroidales bacterium | reverse complement strand
GCCATGTCAATGCCGATTTTTATCTTATTTGTTTTGCAGCACTAAGATAAGTGAAAATTCTGACATGGCAAAATCCTGAGCAACTTTTTGTTGCTCAGGACCTTAAAATATGTTTAATGTTATAGTGCTGCGGAATTAAGGAAAAAGTAAAATTTCGTCAGCGTGGAGGGTATGGCCACCGACGGCACGCCCGTCAGTTTGGATAAATAAAAAGTGAACATTACATAATTTTGCGGGAGACAAAAATAAAACAAGTATGAAAGCAAGAAGAAAAATTACGTCCATTCTGTTTGTCGCTTTTGCAGCATTGGTTCTTGCTGGCTGCAAGGATGACAGCGCAATGCAGACAGAAGAAATCCTGGTCCATCCAGATAGTATGGAAGAAAAGTTCCCTTTTGCGGAAATGTTTCAATACGAAAAGTGTATCCCATTGGAGACAAATGAGAAATGCCAGATATCAGAAATTTATAGAGTTTTTCCTTTGGATTCCGTGTTGGTTATCTGGGATCGTTCCAGCGAAAAGGTCTTCGTATTTAATCGAAATGGAAAATTCCTGAACAAGATAGGGGACAAAGGACATGGTAATGTTGAATATGTACGCCTGAGGGATGTTCTGGTGGACTATAAAAAGAAAACCATAAATTTGCTGGATGACCTTTCCAGTAAAATCCAGAGTTTCCATCAGGATGGAACACATGTCGAGACGATAAAGTATAATAAGACCGGGGCTTTTGGATTCTATTGTAATGACGAAAAGGTATGGCTTGAATGCGACGGCTTGAACGATAGTACGTCTTTGCTTTCCGTCTATGACCGAGAAAAAGGTGAAACGGAAAAGACCTATTTCCCCATGTTTAAAGACGGACGGATTCCCATCTTACTGGAAAAGAACTTTTCTATGAATCCGGAATACCAGGTTCTCTTTTCTACACCATATATAAATACCATATATAAAATTGAGAATGACCGTCTGTTCCCAAAATATAGAGTCAACATCATCGGTAATACGCTTGACGATTCAGATTTAACATCCGACTCATACAAAGAAGGCCTCAAGGCGGAAGACTACTATGGGTGGATTTCGAATGTTTACCTTGTGAAAGATTATTTGTTTTTCCGTTTCAAGTACAGAGGTTCAAGCAAAATAACTTCATATAGTGTATGTTACAACACGAAGGAAAAAGTTTGTCATCTGTTCGATTACACATTGCAACATGACAAAAAACTCACATTCTCTCCTGGCAATTTTATCATCGGTTCCGGGCAAAACGAGCTCTTTTTCACCTTAGACTTATCAAGTTATCCAACTGAGCTAATGCCCACCATTCATCGAATGCCGGAATTAAGTAGTTGTACCAATGATGACAATCCCATTATTGTAGTTTATAACGTACCATAAATGAGATGGAAATAAAATATTACCGAAGAACTCCGTTACGCCATCGATTTCGCTCCTGTCTGGACTCCTGTTCGTTCTTTTTCGGAATCCCGTTCAGACGTTTTCGGACTCTCGTCCAACCGGCTTTGGACTCCAGTCCAGTCGGCTTCGGACTCCAGTCCAATCGGCCTTGGACTCCAGTCCAGTCGAAGTCGGACTGTTGCGAATCAGGTGTGGCCCGGAATTTTACCAAGCGATCAGGTATTCGTATGCATCGAATTCGAGGCTCTCGTCAGCCCCTGCCTGTCTCAGGGCTTTTCGTACCGCTTCTTGTTCCGTGGGACTCAGCAGGCGGTTGCCTCTTCGGCATTCATAGAAAGATGTACGTCCAAACAGGCGGAACAGTTCGTACTTGAACGTAACGTACTGCCCTGGGAACATCTTCTTCTGCATGCCCACAAACCCCTTGGCAAACCGTTGGGGTTCGTTGGAGCGGAAAAAGTCGCAATCCCCCGACTCGTTTATTACGGCAGGATTGTATGCCGTAAAGGTCTCTTGTTCCTGTGGCAGGAGTTGCCAGGCGATGTGGTGAAGACAGGTTTCCCGTAGCGGGCATGTAGTCGTTTGGCAGCACGCATAATTGTGTGGTACCTCGTTTGTTCGTATATGCATAACGTGCGTATTTTTGTTTAACAGGTCAAAAGTAATAAATTATTGTCTATGTAGAAAAAATTAGAGTGTTATTATTGTTTATGCATCACAAAATAAGCGTCTATGATGCAAATAGTGGGTAAATTTAAGCTATCGCGTGTGAGATGCTATGGCATTTGGGACAAAACAGGGCTAATTCCGAACGTTTTTCCATTTCGCGTGTAGGCTATATAAAATAAGGTATAGGAGGAAAAGAAATAGAATCCGAAAAAACGGCACAAAAAGAGCATGAAGTTGCGTTTTTGACAACCACTGTTTTTTTAACTAAAATATTTTACACAAACTTGCACTTTTTAACATTTTGTTTTATCGTATTGATATTCAGATAGGTATAGGGTGCTTTCCACCCCATTTGGACAATCTCCATAAAATGCCCCCAAAAAAACGCAAAAAAAGCATATATGATATTTGGAATT
>JAZRXD010000064.1:0-3719 GCA_045600045.1 Bacteroidales bacterium | reverse complement strand
TTCTTTTTTTTCGTTTTCATCAAAAAATATGTACTTTTAGACCGATTTTATACAACCCACAAAATAGGGTTTTATAAAATTCAAATGTCATATTAGAAGAAATTAAGAAGTTATGAAAAAATATTCTATCCTTGCCGTTCTATTGATGCTTTCAGCACAATTCGCTATTGGACAAACATTCTCTGCAAACGATTATAAAAAAGCCGGTTGGATGACCTTACGTTTTTACGGTGCACAACGCATAAGTACGAAAAATCACGATATTCCAAACTGGTTGATTATGGATCACGGTGTTGGTTATGACTTTGATAAAGATGGAGATGGAGGAACCGACTTGACTGGTGGATGGTTTGACTGCGGTGACCACGTACTATTCGGACAAACATTCTTTTATGCAGCATACGTTGTACTAAAAGGTTACGATGTTTTCCCTGAAGGATATGACGATTATTATTCCTACAACTACAGTGGATACCAAGCAGCAAAAGATTTTACATGGGAAGGTCAAAAAGGAAAACCAAACGGAATTCCCGACGTACTTGATGAAGTTCGTGCCGCCTGTGAATTTATGATTAAAGCAACACCAAACGGAAGTACATTCTATAGCCAAAAAGGTGATGGTAATGCCGACCATAAGAATTGGGTGACTTCTGTGAAAATGGCAACTCTGTCAAGAAACGATGGAGGTCAGTCCGATGGCTCCCGTAGTGTTGTGAAAAATCCAAATGATGGTTCAATGCCATCGTTCTGTGCGGCTGCATTAGCACTTATGAGCCGACTATATGCACCATTCGATCCTGATTTTGCGGCAACTTGTTTGGCTCATGCAAAAAACGCATACACATATGCAAGCGCACATAAAGGTGTAACCGCTGCTGCTGGAAGTTTCTATCCAGCAAATGCAAAAATGTATGAAGAGTATGTGTGTGCTTGTGCTGAATTATATTGGGCAACAAATGATGCGTCATATAAAACAGAAGCTTTGAAATACAAAGGTGAGGTAAAGGATCATAACTGGCAATTCGGCTACAACAACAACGACGATCTTGCAGCTTACAACTTGGCAAAATTAGGAGATAGCGATGGGGAGAAACTGTTGGAAAGTTTCATAAAAAACATTTATATTGGCAAAGCTGACGGAAACGGCATTTACAAATCAAGCGACACATGGGGAACACTTAGATACAATGGTAATGCAGCATTTATAATGGCTTTATATAACGATTTAAAAGGAGTTACAACCTACGATAAAAACATCTATGCCAACATCGATTTTATTATGGGTAACAACAGTTCGAAACTTTCGTACATTGTTGGTTTTGTTCCAAGTTCAGGTACATACACATCTTTCAGCCACCCCCACCACAGAAACATCTATCTTGACGATAGCAACCCTGCAGGAAAGAACTTGAACATTCCAACCAGAAACCAACAATTTGGTTTCCTTGGCGGTAGTAAAGGTTACGATCCTAACACACTAAAAAATGCAGGAACAAATGAATACGAAATAACCGAAGGTGGTATTGACTACAACGCTGGGCTTACTTGTGCGTTGGCATACATTGTTTCTAAAAAAGCTCCTGTTGATCCTAACAAATTCGGACATCCTTCTCCAGACCTTGGCCCAGAAAAAACATTGTGCGGAACAGGTTCTGCAACAATCACGGCAACAGTTGATTTAGAAAATCTCAAAAGTGGCGAAGCGGTAACTTACAAATGGTATAAAGGAGAAACTTTATTATCTGCTAACAACGGAAAACAAACCATTACAGTAACCGAAGCCGGCACCTACACTTGCGTTTTGGAAGAAACAAAAAAAGACAAATGGACAACGAAAGGTTCTGTTGTTGTTTCGGCAACTTTACCAGATTTCACCATTGGTGAAAATGCAGAACTTTGTAAAGAAACTTCTGTTACCTACTCAACCGAAGTGGAAGGCACCGGCATCAATTACACGTGGTACAAAGACAACAAAGCTATCAGCGGAGCTACCGGAAAATCATACACCGCTTATACTGGAGGAACATACAAACTTACGGTTAGTGCAAGCGGATGTACAAGTAAATCAGCAATAGCAACCGTAACATCTCATTTGCCAGAAGTAATAGGCGATACAATTTGTAAAGCCGGACAAGTAACCCTTTCTGTAACAAGTACAGGCGATTATGAATGGTACGCTGCTGCCGAAGGTGGTTCTTCATTAAAAACAGGTTCCACATACACTCCAAGCATTACAAAATCAACGACCTATTATGTTCAAGACGCTGGTTCAATGAGTTTTACAGCAGGTCCTTCCACAACATCATTCTCTGGTAATCCTGTAAACTGGGGCGATGATATTGGTGCCAATTTTACAGCAAAAGCAGCAATGCAAATTACAAGCATATCTGTTAAATTTTCTCAAATAAATAATCAAGGAAACCAAACGTTGACAGCCACATTAAGCGGGACAGCAAGCGGAACTTTCACATCTTCTTCAACGTCATTGTCGAATAATGCCGGTACCGTTTATACGTTCTCTTTTGAGAAAAATCCAATCACTATAACTAAAACAGGAAACTACACATTGAAATTTAAATGTAGCGGTGCAAGTAACGGATTCTATACAACCGGAGCTGCCTACAATCAATATCAAGGCGATGCATCTATAATACAATTCACAGGTTGTACGAACCAAAATACCTCTACTTCATTCCCTGCATGGATGGATTGGAAAATTTCTTCAGGATCAACTTGTTCGAGAACACCAGTCATTGCTGTATTGGATGAAGACAGTCCAAATTGCAAAGATACCGAAGCTCCTACAACTCCTGGAACAATCACCATCAGCGATATTACTACGACATCAGCAAAAGCAAGCTGGACAGCATCAACCGACAATAGTAGCGATGTGTCGTACGAAGTATATGTTGACGGAAAATCGTACGGAACAGTAAACACGAATTCCATTTCTTTTACCAACCTAACAAAAGATACTGAATACACAATCAAAGTTCGTGCTTTTGATGCTTCGAACAACTATTCTGATTTCAACACAGAAAAGACATTCACAACAGATAAAGGCACTGTCACACAACAGATTTCAATAGTTCAAGGCTGGAATTTGATTTCTTTCTATGCGTTGCCAGAAGATGCAAGTGTTGAAAACGTATTTGGCACAAACATCAGCAAAGTTTCGATTGTGAAAAACAATGACGGATTCTACAAACCTGGAAAAAATGAAAAACTACAAAGTCTGACAGAATTTAAATATGGCGAAGGTTATTTAGTTAAAGCGACCTCTGCATTTACTCTTTCGGTTGAAGGTGTGGAACCAACCTCAACAACCATCAACTTGAAATCAGGTTGGAATTTACTTGGCTATCCAAAATCAACCGAAGCAAACGCATCAGCAGTGTTGTCGCAATACACAGAATTAAAAGACCTTAAAGGCGCTCAAACAAAATTAACACCAGGTAAAGGTTATTACATTAAAATGACTTCGAATGCAACAATAACAATTGAGTAAACCAGAAACTCACAAGAAACGAAAAGGTCGGAAGTAAAAACTTTCGACCTTTTTATTTTATATCCAATAGTTGTCTAGTCCTAAAATAGCGTTACAGTTTTTTATAGGACAAAATTAATTAATAAAATCACAGCAGATTTCGATCTGTTGTGATTTTTGTTTTACGATATGTTTTTATTTGGCAACTTCGTTGATTGTGCATCCACTCAGG
>JAZRXD010000063.1:0-76741 GCA_045600045.1 Bacteroidales bacterium | reverse complement strand
TATGTTGTATGATTGGAATTATACAGTTCTTTGTGATAAAAAGGAGTCTCCTGACGCAAAATTAAGAACAACAAGTTGTTGTGATCCTGTATATGGAGAAGAAGTATGGATTAGTGCTACATCAGAATATTTGGAGAGTGGAGAATCAACAACGTTGACGGTTACCCACTATAACGATAAGGACAACAACTATTTTGTTTGGTATCGTGATGATGTACAAGTTAAGTCAGGGAAAGGACTTGTAGAATATTCTACAAATGAAACAGGAGTGTATTCGGTTCGTGAAACGAAAAGCACAACAACTCAATACTTAAGCGAGGAAAGTTGTTACACCGAAGGAACAATAGAAATTCAAAAGAAAATGTTTCAAGTTGTAAATAACGACGAAGCTCCATCTTATTGTTATGGTTCGAAAATCGAATTGGAGGCTGTGGCCAATGCTGGTGTTTCTGTTTCGAATGTAACATGGTCGCCTGCTTCTTTGTTTGAAAATCCCAAAGGGAAAATTGCGGTCGCAAGTTTGTCGGCCGAAGGTGATATCACTTTTGAAGCTACAGCTACAATTTACGAAGAAAGTAAAGTGATAAATGGTGATTTTGAATCTGGAAAAACTGGTTTTTCGAGCGATTATAATATTAGAACCGATGGCTCGATACCAGACGGACAAAATGCTCTTATTAGTGATAAAGGTACAACTGGATATGTGGGGTGGACAAATTATAAAGGGACGACAAATAAGGAAGTTGCTTATTGGACGAAAAATAACGAAAAGAATGGAGAACAATGTACAGGTGATGGGAAATTTTTGATTATAGATGGTAAATCTGGTCAAAAGGATTGGGTTGTTTGGGAAGAATCAGTGTCGGGTCTTACTAAAAATAAAGACTACGAGTTTTCTATGGATGTTGCCAATATTGGTTGGGGGGATTTGTCATCGAGTGTGATTTCAATGGGAAATGCAGTTCCGTTGTATGTATATGTTAACGACGTGTTGTTGTTCTCAACATCTCCAAACAACGAATGGTGTGTATGGGAAACAAAAACAGAAAAATGGAATTCGGGAAATGCTACAACTGCCGATATAAAAATTGTTCAGAAATGTCCAAATGACAATGGGTATGATTTCGTTTTGGATAATGTGAATTTTGGTGTTCCGAGAAAACAAAAAGATCGTTTAACGCTTTCTGTAACCGATTGTTATGAAGTTGAAATAGAAAATAATAGTTGTGTGCTTACGGCAAAAGCTGTGAATTCTTCAACTGGTGAAGTTGTTGGACAAGTTGATCACTGGGAAGATGAAAAAGGTACTATTGTTGGCTATGGAAGTACATTAGATGTCTCTGAAATAGGTGATAAAGCTACATATAAGGCCGTAGCATATTTCCCTGCTGGAAGTGTTATTTCAAATGGTGATTTTGAATTTGGCGTTAGTGGTTTTAAATATGGTAATGCAAATAATTTGTATGACGAAGGAAATCAGGTAGGTTCGTTCAGAATTTTAAAAGGTGAAGATATTGTTCCTAATACGGCTTGTGGACAGTGGTGTGTTCGTGTTGACGACCATACTTCGGGAACTGGTAATATGTTGTTCGTCGATCCGAAATCTGAGGATGGTGATGTTATTGGATATGATTTTGAGGCTATAAAAGATAAAGCATATATATTGTCGTTGTATTTCGCAAATGCTTGCCGTTTTACCGATAGAAATCCTTTGCCTTTCAGTGCGCAATTGTCTTTTATTGTAAAAAACAATAAAACCGGTGCTCTTGAGGAAATTGTTACCAAACAATTGTCGGATAATAATGATTGGGAAGATTTAAGTGCAGTTTGGACAGCTCCTTCTGATGGTAGTTTTACATTGTACATTAGAGCCGCTGGTGATAATACGCTGAGCGCGTATTACGGAACGGGGACAAATCAAAGATCTGGTGGAAATGATTTCGTGATTGATGATATTAGTTTCGCAACGTCTTTGGATAAGGTTTACGAAGCAGAGATTGAGGTTTCTCCTTGTATCGCTTGTACGGAACCAACTGCTGTTACTCTTACTCCTTCAACAAGAACCGATGGATATATGTGCGATGGCGAAACTATTACGTTGACGACCAACAATCAAGCTGATGCTACTACTTTCCAATTCGATTGGTATAAAGGTGAAACAATAGAAACAGGTTCGCCTGTAACAAATAAAGTTGCTGTAACCAACAAGAAAAGTGATTCGTATTCAATTAGCGATATTGCAGATGCCGATACATATTGGGTTCGTGTGAGTGATGCTAAATATCCGACAATGGAAAGTTGTTGGAAAGAACAATCTTTTACAATTACCCCTGCTGAAAAACCAACAGTAAAAGTTACAGGTGGTGATACATATTGTGCGGGTGCAACAATCAAAGCTCCTGTATTTACTTTTACAGGAACTCCACCGTTTAAATTTAAATACACTGATGGTTTTAAGGAATCCAATTGGATTACAGGATATACAAGTATGACGTATTCTCCGACAACGCTTCCTAGTGATCCAGAAACTTACAAATTTAAATTGACGGCTTTGGAAGATGCTCATTGTGTGGCTGACGATTTGTCTAGTTTTACCGATATTATGATTATCCCTCAACCGAAAATCGTAAGCATGATTTCGAGTGGAAACGATTGTGAAGGAAATCCGTTGTCTGTAACTTTAACTACAAGCAATGCCGTTGGTGCTTCGTATTTTATAAATGGTCCAAAATCATATTCCGATTATGGACCGGTAGAAACCTCGAATACTACAGTACATACGGTCTCATCGAGTGCTACTATCGACAACAGTGGTGAATATACAGTGAGAGTTGAATTGGCAATGTGTACCGACGAAAAGAAAATTGATGTGTCAATTTATCCTCAACCAAAAATTTCGGCAATAACTCCTGATCATAGCAAAGTTTGTAGTGGTGATGATATTACTTTTAGTGCAACAATTACAAATAAGGGTTCTGGAACTCCAAGTTATTCTTGGACTGGTACTACGACTAGTTCCACCGAAACTGCAATAGTGGGACAAACTGTAACAACCGAAACTACTGTAACAGAAAAATTAACGTATTCCGAAACATATTCCGACAAAACTTGTTCGGTAACATCTATCGAAGCTTCGGCTGTAATCAATCCTTTGCCAACACCGGTAATTACTCGTAGTAAACCAAGCGTTTGTGTTGGAATAGAAGATGTTACATTAGGTTTGACCGAATCATATTCGTCTCAAACATGGACTTGCTCTCCAACAAATGTTATAAGTAATACAACATCTGCGACTCCAATCATTTCTAAAAATTCAAAAACAGATACATATACTATTGGGGTTTCGGTAACCGATGCAAATGGTTGTTCAGCATCGGCCGAAAGTACAACTGTGACAATCAATTCGAATTTAACTCCGGAAATAAAAGCTGAACCTGAATCATTTTGTAAAAACGCAACCACAATATTGTCATTGCCATCTCAATCGTATAAAAAAATAACATGGAGTGAAGGTTCAACTACATTGGGAACTGACGAAACTGTTACATACGGAAGTGGAAAAGCAGATGGCTCATATACTGTTGCCGTTGCTGTTGAAGACGAGAATGGTTGTACTGGTACAAGTACACAAAAAATCACAATTCATCCTTTGCCAACGGCTACGTTAACGCCTGAAACGGAAATAAAAATGTGTGATTTGACTACCGAAACTATAAAGGCAATAATTACTGGTGGAGAAGATGGTAAAGGCCCTTATACAGCCGTTGGCAATTGGTCGTCGAATGCAACAAAAGTTGGCGATTTCGAAGCTACATATACAGCAAATGGCGCAGGACAAAAAACTGTGGAATACAATTACAAGAGTACGTATGGTTGTGAATTCGATTCTCCAATTCCTTCAAAGAAAATCAATGTAATAGAGATTCCTGCTCCTGTGGCAGATTGGACGGTAACTTATTGTCAGGATGCGACAGCTTCAGCTTTGCAAGCTCCAAGTTCTGCAAGTGGTGTAAAATGGTATGACTCGGAAACTTCAACAACAGCTTTGTCTGCTGCTCCAACTCCATCAACCGCAACGTCTGGTACTCAATATTATTATGTAACACAACAACCGGATATTTGCGAAAGTGCAAAAGCCAAAATCACGGTTGTGACAAATCCTTTGCCTAATCCTGTTATCACAGCAAAAGTTGGCGGTGTTGAAAAGGATAATGCTTGCTATGGAACGGCAATTTCTTTGAGTCTTGACCAAACATATAGCAAAGGTCAGGTGTGGTCTTGTGATCCTTCTGGAAATTTAAGTTCTACAACTGATGCAGCTCCGTTATTGAAGGCAACTGCTTCTATAGGCGATTATGTTGTTGGTGTTGTTGTGACGGATGCAAATAATTGTTCGAACAAAACTCCTGTGACAATTCCGCTTACTATTCATCCTATTCCGAAAGCTACATTGTCAACTTTGACAGCAAAATGTGCTGATGATGAAACAACACAAACAATTACTGCAACAATTTCCGATGATTTGGAGGGCTATGGTGTTTGGACAGGAAATGTTACAAAGGTTTCGGAAAAAACGGCTTCTTTCGTGCCAAAAACAGCAGGTGCGGGAACAAGTAGCATTTCGTATGAATTTACAAGTTTGGCAGGTTGTAAAGCAGAAAAGAAAATAACGTCGGTTGATGTATTTTCAATGCCAGAAATTACGATTACACCAAGTTTAACTGAGGTTTGTGAACAAGGCGGAACGACTTCTGGCGATGTTACAATGGCTTTGGGTGGAACATATGCAACAACAGGTGCACAAACTCCAACATATTCATACACATCGTCAACATTAACGGGTGTTGATGCTACGACGGGAAAATTCTCTTCTATCGGGCAAGTAGCAGGAACACATACAATTAATTTGACATACACCGATGCAAATGGTTGTAAAGGTTTGGCTTCTAATTCCGTAAAAATTAATGCAAAACCAATAATCGATTTTGATTTGCAAACAGCTATCTGTGATTATGAATCTGCAATTAATTTGGTAGGAAAAGTAAAATATGAATCGGGTTCGTTCTCTACAATTTCAGGCGGAACGGTTGCCTTTTCCGGAACAGGTGGCGTTAGTGGTTCTGTATTTACTCCAACAGGTTTGACTGGTGAAAAAGAAATAACATTGTCATATACCGATGCAAATGGTTGTAAGGCTGACGAAGTGAAACATTCTATTGTTGTAAATCATATAGATGCGCCAGATGCTGTTTCAGCAAGTGCTTCAAAATTGGATGTTTCTTCTCAAATTGATGTGCCAAAATTGATGGCTAGCGGAGCTACGGGAGCGTCGTTCAAGTGGTATGCTTCAAACGATGCAACGACAACAGTTTTAAGTGAAAATGAATGGTATCAGATTCCATTTGCGAATGACGGAAGTGGAAAAATGATAGAAGGGCAGTATTTCGCATATTATACTCAAACTTTGAATGGATGCGAAAGTGAACCTGCAGAAGCTATTTTAACAATTACAGATTGTAAAGTTACTTCACCAACGGCGCCTAAATTCTATGCTTGTGCTGGTCAGAATGGCATTGAAGTTCACGCAGTTTCAACGTATACAAATCCTGAATCTGATGCAACGAAAACAATAGGTTGGTTCTGGAATAGTACTCAAATTCCTGTTACAACTGTATCAAGTTTGAACGATGCAAATCCTGATGGAAAAGGTTTGACATTTACTGTTCCTCAGGATAAAGTATCTGCTGCGGGAACTGTTACTGTGTACGTGTCGGAATATGACGGAACTTTGGGTACGGAATGTTTTAGTCCGGCTACGGCTGTTACGGTTGAGGTACATGCAAAACCAGAACCAACAATCATAGTTCCGGATGTGATTTGTAGTACCGAAAATACGATTGATGTAACGTATGGTCCTGCAACTTCTGGTAATGTTACGTCAACCTTGACTGCTGCGTCGGGTGACGTAACTGATAATAAAACGTGGTCGCTTGTATTCGACGAAAACACAACAAGTGTAACAAAGACAGAATTGACTGTTTCCACCGACGAGGTTTGGGGTGCAGGAACGACGGAAGAGACAACGTGTACGAATTCAATTACAAAAGAATTTTCGGTAACTAATGTTATAGCGCCAACGGGAACAGGTATTGGAACACCGCAGGTTTGGAGTTCAAGTGAGGAAAAAATCGCTTTGGTTCCAAATATGGTTATTGATTATGCAACCGATTTGAGTGCCACATTAAGTGTTAAAAATTCTTCTTCTGTTGAAATTGGTACAAGTTCGCCAATCGATATGAAACCAAATATTACTGCGGAAGGATCTTATACATATTCTGTTCAACAATGGGTTAATACATGTCCAAGTCCGATTGCAACTTCTGTTTGGAACATTGTAGAATGTCCAACTCCAGTACCAACAGCCGAAAGTCAGTCGCTTTGTGCTAAAACCGATGATTTGCAAGCTGCGGTGTTGCCAACGTTAATCGCACAAAACGAAGGTGATGGAACTACAGAATGGTTGTGGTACAGCAATGAGGAAGGAACTAATCTAGTTGGTAGCGGTAAGAATTTGAATGTAAATTCAATTTCTGGTTATACTTCTTCGGTTACAGAAGAAACTGTTTATACATTCTATGTAAAACAAAATGGAAACGATGGCACTGGCGGAACTGATATGTGTTTCGGTCCGTTGTCTGAACCAATTACGATTACGGTTCATCCAAATCCTGAAGTTGTTGTAAAACCATTTGATAATTCTGTTTTGTGTTACTATGACGGAACAAAAACGGCCAAAGCAACTGTTGACGGAAAAGATTTGGCTGAATTGACAAATGGGCACGGCGCTTGGAGTATTTTGTCGGAAACTTCGGGTATTGATGCTGTAACAGGTGAATTTGATTTGCAATTCAAAGGCGAAGAAGATGGTGCTTATACTATTCAATATGAATACTACACCGATTATTCCGACGGAAATTCTTGTTACGGAAAATCAACATTGCCAATCGAAATAGAATTTGCCGAAACTCCAACAACAACTGAAATCAAACGATTGACAATTACCGAAGATGCGCTTGTTGTTACCGCTGGAAATGTGGCTACAACATCGGGAACAGTTGTTAATTGGTATAATAATGATGTGTTGCTTGCAAACGATAATCCATGGACTGTTCCTTCTACAATTCTCGGTCAAACGAAGGAAGTTACTACAACATATTTGGTAAGTCAAACAATTCGTGGCTGTGAAAGTGAAGCGGCGGAACAAATAATTTCAATAAAAGCGTGTCCGTTTACTGCACCAATCGTTGAAAATATTCAAACTTGCGACGAAGTTCCGTTTGAAAGTTTTGAGGCAAATGTTCCGGCTGGTGTTTCTGCAAACTCGTGGGCTTGGTATAATGCTGATGGTTCTAAAATTTCCAATTCAACAAATGAATTTACGCCAAGTTTAATTGAAACCACAAACTTCAGCGTAAGCTATTTTGCAAACGAACCATATACAGGTATTGAGTGCGAAAGTAAAAAAGCTGAAATTCAAGCTAAGGTGTTGCCTTTGCCAGAAATAACATTTAATGGAAATCCTTCAATGCTTTGTTATGATTTAGGCACTCGTCAATTGAATGTTCAGGTTGACTATCATACAAATGGTGCGGGTTCAGGTGCTTGGGCAATGGTTGACAATTCTTTTGCTGGTGCGGTTTCTTCTACAGGTGAATTTATTACAAATTTCAGAAATCCAGCAAATGAATCGGTAAGCGAAAAAACATATTACACACTTCAATATTCTTACATCGACATGTCGGGTTGTTCCAAAACCGAAACAATGGATATTGCGGTTCGTTATGTCTCAAAACCTGTTTTAAGTCATCATTATACAATGAGTTCGCAAAATATCGATGCTGAACTTTCTGCTACATTGGATGCTGGAGATTCTACTCGTTGGTATGCTGGCGAAATGGATTTGCGTGTCGCTGCAACTGTTGTAACAGCAAACGGTAAAAATTCTTGGAAGACAGGTGATTTGGGTAACGTGATAGTTGAAAAAACTTATTATGCGTCACAAGTAGTTGATGGTTGCGAAAGTCAGCGTGCCGCAACAACTGTTTCGATTGTTCCTTGTCCGATTCCAGCACCAAAAACTATTGGCAACGAAATGTGTAACTACGACGACACAAAAGAATTGACTGCCGTTGAAAGTTCTTGGGCGGAAAGACCAAATGGCAAGGCCGAAAAATTCTATTTATATAATGCAGACAAAGAGAAAATCGATGAAAATGAAACTGGAATTTTCGTTCCTGCAATTGACAAATCCGAAGCCAATGTATTCACATTCTACATTTCTGAATACAATAGCCAACCTATAGCAGAATTGACTGTTCCGGCAGGTTGCGAAAGTCCAATGGAAAAAGTCACTCTAAAAGTTAAGAAAACTGCTTCGGCTTCTATTGTGGCTACGCAAGAACAAGTTTGCGAATATCCAGAAGGTGCAAATCCAGAAATGCGAGCAACCGGATACGAAGGAACAGGAATGTATTATTGGTACGAAGAAGATCCTAATTATCCTAATTGTACGCCATCAGACAATATGGGCGCACGTTACACACCAGTAGCTCCGGAAGTTGGAACTCATCCTGTTTGGGTTGAGGTTTTGGAAGATGGTTGTTATAGTGAACCAACAATGAAGGAATTTGTAATTAAACCTATTCCTATGAAACCTGAGGTTCTTACTGATTCTGTTTGTGAGGGCGAGGCTAACAAAGCGGTCACTGCAATTTCGGAAAATGGATTCATTACTTGGTATGCAGATGCTTCGCGTACAAAAGCTCGTATGTTGAAGACAAATAGTGCAACGTATGTATCGCAAGAAACAACAACCGGACGTTATTCATATTTTGCTACGCAAACAGTTGATGGTTGCCAAAGTCCTGTTGCCGAAGTTCAATATAGAATTATAGGTTTGCCGTCAGCTCCGGAGATTGTTACAAACGAATATCATTATTGTGAATATGATAATCCGCCAGCATTAAAAGCGGTTTCTGATAGCATTGGTGCAAAAATACGTTGGTATTTGTCCGATAAGAAAACATATGCAAATACCGAAACGGCTGATGGTTTTGGTGAGGTTTATCAGTTGGAAAGTTTGGTTTCTGGCCGAAATATTCTGTACGCAACGCAAACTTATGAAGGTTGTGAAGGTGCTCTTGCTCCGTTGGCATTCTACGTATATGCAAAACCATCATCTCCTGTCGTAAACGACGCTGTTATGTGCGAAGGTTCAAAAGATATTCCTACATTGTCAACAAACTTGAGTTTGGATAAATGGTATTCCGATAGCCTCGCAACGCAATATATGATGTCGGGTTATACGTACACGCCGGATAGTTCACTTGTGAAACGTGATGATTTGACATATTATATTGTTCGTGAACAAAATCAATGTTTTTCCGATACGGTTCCTATCACGTTGCATATATTCCGTACACCAACAATTGATTTGGGAGAAGATACTTCGTTCTGTATTTACGACACGTTACCTTCGGTTGTCGCTTCGGTAACTCCTGCGTTGTGCGATGGAAGTATGTTTACTTGGTACATTTCGCCTAATGCGTTGAGTAAACCTGTTGTTGCTATGGATACATTCAACATTGAAGAATATAAAAATACGTTGTCGGGCAAGACGATTGAATATACTGTTCGTGCTCAATATGCCGTTAAGGTTTCCGATTTGTTGACTTGTAAGAGTGCGTTTGATACCGTTCGTTATGTTGTGAATGAACGAGGTCGTAAACCGGTTGTATTTTCCGAAGTTATTTGCGAAGGCGAAGAGATTGATCCGTTACGTGCTTTGGGAACTCCAAATATTACGTGGATGAGTCTTGATGGAATTTTGCCGGAAGTATGGCACGGTCAAAAATATGAATTCGCCCGTGGACAAGAACTTCCTGTTGGTATGTATCGCTTTATGGTTTGTGACGAAGATATGGCCACTGGTTGTAAGAGTGAATTCGATACGTTGGAAATGACTGTCGCAGCTTCGGCAAAAACAAAAATTATTGGCGAAGATTCTACTTGTGTTAAGGAAACATTGTCGTATTACAGTTTGTATACCGAAGGAAGTAATTATTTCTGGAGTGTGACGAACGATGTGTTGAATTATTCTAAAGAGAATATGAGTTCTTCGGTTCGCTACTTCGACTTCAACGAACAGGGAATCGATACAATCACGTTGTACGAACGTACTTGGGCTGGTTGTGAAGGTTTCGATACGTTGGTGGTAACAGTTGCACCAAATCCGACTGCGTTGTTTAAATGGACATTGCCAGGTTCTTCAAATGTTGTTGAATTGCTTGATAGTTCCGTTCAAGATACGTTGTGGAAAGTGAATGATTTGGGCGAACTGGAAGGCACTCCAATTCCATATACGTTGTATTGGAATTATGGACATAGTGGCGAAAGAGAAGATCAAATTGATACGGTTATTGCATACGAACGAAGAAAGTTCCCGTTGATTGAATCAAATTATATGTATGGTTACAATTGTCCTTCGTTAACTATTGAAAATAGTTTTGGTTGTCGCAATAAATACTCGGAATGTTTGTTCATAAACATAGCAACTTCGTTGTATATGCCAACGGCATTTGCTCCGTCAAATCCTGCCCATAGTGTTAGAACGTTCCAACCAAAAGGTTTCAATTTAAGAACGTGCGAAGTTTCGGTTTTCGACAAGTGGGGTAATTTACTTTGGTTCTCTAACGATGTTGAAGATGGAAAATTCATTGGTTACTGGGACGGAATGTACGATGGAAAAATGATGCAGGCTGGCGAATATATTTGGAAAATGGAGGCGACATTCCTCGATGGTCAAATATGGGATGGTTTTGATGCAGGAAATGGTAAGAAAACAAAATTTGGTAGCGTCATGTTGATTCGATAAAAAGTAAAAAACTGAATTTAGAAATGAGACGGGCGATTTTGTTCGTCTCTTTTCTAATATGTTGCAACGAAAAGGGTAACATCGTACTGAAAAAAAATCTAACTTTGGGTGTTTAATAAATAACGATATGAAAATTTTAAAATCATTTAGTTTTGCGGTTGCTTTATTTGCAACTATGCATGTTTCGGCGCAATTTCTTTCGTTCGATAAAATAGATTATGACTATGGAGTTATTCCAAGCGACAGAATTAATACAAAAGCAATATTCAGCTGCACTAATCGTGGTGTTGAGCCAATTGTGATTAAGAAGATTGTTCCTTCTTCAAAATCAATTACCTGTGAACTTTCTCGCGATACAATCAGGCAAGGTGCCCGTTCATCGGTGAGTGTTTCATTCAATCCCCAAAAGTATAAATCGTTCTTTTCCGAATCAATCGATGTTTATACAACTGATAAAATGTTGGGCAAAATTACTTTGAAATTGCATGGAACGGTTAAAGATTTGGATTCAACTATCGAAAAATTATATCCTTGCACGTTTGATTTGGTAAGAATGTCGAAATTGACAATTTCATACGGAACTATCAATTTCCCAAATACGGTGGTTGACACAATTACAGTTTACAATCCTCAAGATAGTGCGGTTTCGTTGGTGTTTCCTAATGTGCCTGATTATATGACAGTTCAAATGTATCCGGAAGTTATTCAACCAAATTCAACAGCATTGATGGTTGTAGGTTTCAATTCTGAATTGCGTAAGGATTGGGGACCAATCTACGACAAATTATATCTTGGTTTTCAAGGAAAACGAGTGAACTACAAAATGAAAATTTCTATTGCTGGAAATATAACAGAAGATTTTTCGGGAATGACACCGGAACAAATCAAAAACGCAGCAAAAATAGTTTTCAAAACCGATACATTTAGTTTCGATACGGTTCGTCAAGGTGATCCTGTTGCTTGCAAGTTCCATTTCGAAAATCAAGGTGAGTCAACATTGGAAATCCGTAAAATAAAAACTTCGTGTGGTTGTACTGCAGGTTCTATGGATAAAATGTCGTACGTAAAAGGCGAAGAAGGCGATGTGAACGTTACATTGAACACACGTAACAAACATGGTCACGTTCGCCAGATGATTACCATTATATCGAACGATCCATTGAACACGGAATCAAGGGTTTTCATTGAAGGATTCGTTCTTTCACCAAACGAATAAGCAAGAGTTTAATGAGCAATTAGTAATGAGAAGTAATTTTTTATCTACAATCGCTCATTTTCAATTGACAATTTCGCATTGCCAATTTCTCAAAACAATTGCTGTTGTTTTAGTTTTTTCACACTTTGTATTCGGCTCTTTCGCTCAATACAATGGCTTTTCGTTGTCCACAGCTGGTGTTCGTATTTATGATGCTAGCGCCTCGGTTTTGTCGGAAATCAATAAAGTTCCCGAAATAGAAAATCGTTTGGTGCAGGTTGGCGCCGATATTTCACAGTCCGATTTCGATAATATTTGCACGAAGTTCAAGTGGATTAAAAAGTTAAGCGTCGAATCTTCTGAAGAAATTGACGATTTGTCTTCCGTTAAAAAATTAAAGGAATTGGAGTTTTTCCAATTAAAAAAATGTTCTCCTGCAAAAGATATTTCTCTTGCTCCGTTGGCGGAATGCGTAATGTTAAAAGAACTCAATGTGATTGCAACAAATGTGTGCGATTATGAGGCTTTGGCTACGTTGATAAACTTGGAAAATATTTCGTTTGAAAACTCGGAATTACATTCTTTGGGATTTCTTTCGCAGATGAAACAATTGAAAAAACTGAATTTGGCGGGAAATAATCATACGTTCCAAAACTACGATTCGCTGGGAAAATTAAATCAGCTAACAATGTTGAATGTTGCAGGCAATATTCAGGCAACCGACGATAATTTGGATGTTTTTTCTGATGTGACAACTTTTACCAAAGTAACAATTTCAAATTGCGATAGAATAAAATCTTTGGGCTTTTTATATAGCAGTACGTCGCGTTTGCAAGAGTTTTATGCAATAGATTGTGATTCAATCGGAAATTTTGATATGTTGATTCGTGCTGTAAAATTAAAAAAGGTTGATATTTCGCATACACCGGCAAAAAACGTAACTTTCTTACGTGATAAGGCGAATTTAAAAGAATTGAACGCTTCGCATACATTGGTTTCGTCTATTTCGGAATTGGAAACAAGTGTGAATTTGGAAAAATTGGATATTTCATATACTTCAATTGACGACATATCTGTTTTAAACAATATGTCAAGTTTGAAAAGATTGAATTTATCGCACACATTGGTGACTGATGTTTCGCCTCTTGCTGGATGTGTGTCGTTAACGGATTTTGATTGCTCGCATACGCAAATTGCATCGATTGAAGGCATGGAAAATTGTGAAAAACTTTCTCGTATAAATATTGGATACACGTTGATTGAACATTTGCAGCCATTTTACTCCGCAAAAAAAATAAAAGAAATTGTTATGAACGACAATATTATGTCGGTTCATATAGAAGCTTTGCAACGTCGTTCTCCATTAATCGTTATTGACTATGTGAAGTCGCAAAAAAATGATGACGACTCGTCGGAAGAACAACAAAATCAAGCAGAAAACAATTCTCAAGAATAATGACTCACGTTCTTCAAGAAACGCTCGATGGTTCCCATACCATTTATATTCCCGAAATGGATGAACATTATCATTCCACGAACGGAGCGATTCAGGAAGCATTGCATATTTATATAAATAAAGCCTATAATTTTTCGTCGGTTGCGAATCCAATAGTTTTTGAAGTTGGTTTTGGAACAGGGTTGAATGCGTTGTTGACTGCGATTGAAGCGGAAAAACAAAAACGTAAGACTACGTATATTTCTGTTGAAAAATATCCTGTAGCAAAAGAAGAATATTCTCAATTAAATTATGCGGATTTGATTGGCGAACATGCGGTTCTATTATTTAATAAAATGCACGAAGCAAATTGGAATGAATTTGTGCAGATTTCTGATTATTTTCAGTTGAAAAAACTTTATGTGGATTTAACTGAATTACCGGAAATGCCGTTTGTTGATGTGATTTACTTCGATGCATTCGCCCCAAATAAGCAAGCATCAATGTGGTCATTAGAAATTTTCCAATATTTGTTTGAACATACAAACGAGAATGGAATTTTAACAACGTATTGTGCCAAAGGCGACGTAAGACGAACATTGCAATCTGTTGGTTATTCAGTAGAACGTACCGATGGCCCTCCTGGAAAACGAGAAATGTTGCGAGCTCAAAAAGGATAATTTTTCAGTAATAAAATTGCTAAAATAAAAATCCCCACGGATTTGTTATTCGTGGGGATTTTTATACTAATTACGAAACGAAGGATATACTATGCTTCTGCACTTTTCTTTTCGCGTTTACGTTCGTTTTCGTCAAGAATGATTTTACGTAAGCGAAGAGATTTTGGAGTTACTTCCAAATATTCATCTTTACGGATGTATTCCATGTGTTCTTCAAGCGACATTTTCTTTGCTGAAGCAATGCTCACTTTGTCGTCGGAACCCGATGCACGCATATTTGTCAATTTCTTGCTTTTGCAAACATTGATAACCAAATCGTTTTCACGAACGTGTTCACCAATTACTTGACCGGCATATACTTCTTCGCCTGGTTCAATAAAGAAAATTCCTCGGTCTTGAAGTTTGTCGATTGCGTAGGCGTAGGTTTGTCCAGTTTCCATAGCAATCAGAGCTCCGTTGTTTTTGTTTGGCATTTCACCTTTCCAAGGTTCAAAGCCGGTGAAAATATGCGAAATAACAGCTTCACCTTCGGTTGCTGTCAGCATGCTGCTTGTTAAACCAATCAAACCACGCGAAGGAATTGAAAATTCAAGGTGAACACGGTCGTTTTTCGTCGTCATGTTTTTCATTTCACCTTTACGTTGTGTAATCAATTCAATTACTTTTCCGGAAAGACGTTCAGGAACGTGAACAGTAACTTGTTCCATTGGTTCGCATTTCTGTCCGTCAATTTCTTTTATAATAACTTGTGGTTGACCGATTTGCATTTCGTAGCCTTCGCGACGCATTGTTTCAATCAAAACCGACAAGTGCATAATTCCACGTCCGAAAACGTTGAAGGAATCAGCAGAACCAGTTTCTTCAATACGAAGAGCAAGATTCTTTTCAAGTTCTTTGTAAAGACGTTCGCGTAAGTGACGCGAAGTAACGAATTTACCTTCTTTTCCAAAGAAAGGAGAATCGTTGTTCGTAAATGTCATAGACATTGTTGGTTCATCAATGGAGATAGCTGGTAATGCTTCAGGATTTTCAAAATCGGCAACTGTGTCGCCAATTTCAAAACCGTCCAAACCCACAATGGCACAGATTTCACCGCATTGAACTTCGGTTTTTATTTTTTCTTTACCCAAACCTTCGAATGTGTAAAGTTCTTTGATTTTTGATTTCACAATAGTTCCGTCGCGTTTTACCAACGAAACATTTTGTCCGCCCATAAGTGTTCCGCGAGCAATTCTTCCTACGGCAATACGGCCGATGTACGAAGAATAGTCAAGCGAAGTGATACGCAATTGTGTTGTTCCTTCAACATGCTTTGGAGCTGGAATAACATCAAGAATTGTATCCAAGAGATACGTAAAATCGTTTGTTGGAGTTTTCCAATCCGGACCCATCCAACCTTGTTTTGAAGAACCATAAACTGTTCTAAAATCAAGTTGGTCTTCGCTTGCGTTGAGGTTGCACATTAAATCGAATACAGCTTCGTTTGCGCCTTCAGGGTCGCAGTTTGGTTTGTCAACTTTATTTACGACAACGATTGGTTTCAAATTCATTTCAATTGCTTTTTCTAGCACGAAACGAGTTTGCGGCATTGGGCCTTCGAATGCGTCAACAAGAAGAAGACAACCGTCGGCCATGTTAAGTACACGTTCAACTTCACCACCGAAATCGGAGTGTCCTGGAGTGTCTATAATGTTGATTTTAACACCTTTATATCGCACCGAAACGTTTTTGGAAAGAATTGTGATTCCACGTTCACGTTCAAGATCGTTGTTGTCGAGTATCAACTCGCCGGTTTCTTCGTTTTCTCTAAATGTTTTTACTTGGTGGAGAATTCGGTCAACCAACGTGGTCTTTCCGTGGTCAACGTGTGCGATAATCGCAATGTTTCTAATGTCTTGCATCTGTGTTATTTTTATGGCGGCAAATTTACAAATTGAATTAAGAATTAAAAGATTAGATGTAAATTTTTTATATGGAATTGGAATCCAGTGTCAATAGTTTTGATAATGTATAATGCTTAATTAATTGAGAATGGACAATTAATTATAAACAATAATCAAGAAACCCAATATTCGCCCGACTTATTTAATCAATTTTATAATAGCGTACGATTGTTTCGGCATCGATATGGAAACGCTGTCGGATTCGCATTGGAAGTTGATTGGGTCGCCGGCAAGCAGTTTCGAATTACTGAATTTGTAGTTAATGTAGAATTTTGCTTGCGAATCTTTTCCCGAAGGATTGAGCATTACTAATACCACGTCGTCGCTGTTTGCACGGGCATAAACAAACGGATATGTGTCTTTTTTCGCATACAAAGGAACGAATTCCGCATAGTTCGCAAGTGCTGGTTCGGTATGGTGAAGTTCTATTAATTTTTTTGTTTTGTTCAGCAACGATTTTTGATTGTTTTCTTCTGAAGCTACAGTCGGAGCGTTTTTCGCGGTATCAACAGGCAAGTAAAGTTTTTTTGCGTCGGCTTTCGAAAATCCTAAATTCTTTTCGTTTGACCATTGCATTGGAGTACGAGCGCCGTTGCGTGGTTGATATGCACCTTCGATTTGTGGCCACGATGTTGGCATTTGTTTCATGCCAATTTCATTTCCATAGTACAAAAATGGAACGCCCGGCATGGTGAAACCGAAAGCGAAAATTATTTCCATGTCTTTATCGCTACGATTGTTGCAAAGTCTTGCATTGTCGTGGTTTCCAAGCGGAAGGCTTATATAGCCTTTACCTTTGGTTGCATCGTATTGTTCCATATAATTTGTTAGGAAATCTGTTATGTTTCCTTTTCCAGCAGTATCGAAGAAACTGTGGCCTTCGGAATAACCGTTGAGAATTCTCCAACTTTCTTTTTGGAACAAATCGTTGTAGCCATTGAACCAATGGAAGAAATCCACGTGGAAACAGCTGTCGAGTGCATCGATAGGGTACGACCATTCTGCCACCATAAATGCGTCGGGATATTCGTTTTCAAGTAATTGACGTATTTCTCGCCAAAATTCTTTAGTGGCATTCACGTGTGTGTTGAAAAATTGCTCGTTGCCGCTCACGTTCGCATCTTTTGTAAGGGCACCGGCCATATCGGCGCGGAATCCGTCGGCACCCATATCCATCCAAAAACGAAGTACATTTTTCATTTCTTCTTTCAAATTGAGTACATCAGGATGATCGGGTGGAAGTTGCCATTTGTAGTTCGTGTCGGGGAGGGCAAAACCGTAGTTAAGAGCAGGTTGGCAATAGTAGAAGTTTCTCATATATTGTCCGTTACGTTCGCCGTAACCTTTTATAAAATCCGCCGCATATTCTTGTGGAGGATTGTACCACACGTTGTCGGTCCAAATGTACCAATTGGTATATTTGTTTGTGTCTTGTCGGGCCGAAGCTTTGAACCAAGGATGTTCTATAGAAGTGTAACTTGCTACGAAATCGAAAAGAACGTGTAGACCGCGTTTGTGTGCTTCGGCAAACAATTGTTTAGCGTCTTCGTTGGTTCCATAGCGTGGGGCAACTTTTAAATAATTTGAAATATCGTAGCCAGCGTCGGCAAATGGCGATTCAAAAAATGGATTTAGCCAAATTGCGTCAACGCCCAAGCTTTTTACGTAGTCGAGTTTTTGAATGATTCCTTGCAAATCGCCGATTCCGTCACCATTTGAATCGTAAAATGTTTGTGGATAAATTTGATAAAAGACAGCGTTTTCGGCCCATTTGGGAACATTTGGAATAGTGAATTCTCCAGTGATTTTTGCTGTTGGTTCGGTGTTTTCATTTTTCTTGGAGCATGCGAATATGCCGAAAATTGCTACTATGTATAATAGAGTTCGAAAAATTGTTTTATTCATTTCTTGAAATTTAGTTGCAATACAATAATCTGCCACGAATTTACAATAAATATGCGTAAAAATCGGATTGATGAGTTTCTTTTTAAGAGTATAAAACAAAAAAGCCCAACTTTCGTTGAGCTTTCTGCGGTGTGGACGAGACTCGAACTCGCGACCCTCGGCGTGACAGGCCGATATTCTAACCAGCTGAACTACCACACCAGTAGTTGTCTTTTGACGTGTGCAAATATACATATTCTTTCATTCCCACAAAGTCTTTGACGACTTTTTTTTGAAAAATTATTTTTGGAATATGTATGTCGTTGAAAATCAATTTTATTTAACAAGTATTACAAACTCTTTTTTCTCGGCAATAGAGTTTTCCCAAGGTCTTTTATACACAAAAGAGAGGGTACAAGTGCCTTTTTCGGTTGCAACAAATGACCAAATTTCGGTTCCGCTTCCTCCAATAAGATTGTTGTTGGCAAAAAATTCAACATTTGTGGAATCAAGAATCTTTACTTCTTCTTTGTTTTCTAAAAACCAGGAATAACCAGTTCCGGCAGTGTAGTTCAATTCTATTTTTAAAGTGTCGTTCTGAGAAATTTTGTAGTCAGGTTTTTGTTTTTTCTCGTTGCACGAAAGTAGAATTATTCCCATAAGACAAGAAACGTAGAAAATAAATTGTTTTTTCATTTCGCAAAGGATTTGTACAAAAGTAGGCATTATTTGATCTTTTTTATTATGTTGCACAAAACAAATATTTATCAATAATCAAAAACAGTATGAAAAAAGTATTATTATTTTTTGCCACAAGTATGATGATGGCAATGAGTGCGATGGCACAGTTTCAAATTCAATCAGATGGTGAAATACGATTTACTCCATCGACCACAAATGCATGGACTAATCATATGATTACCTTTGCCGGAAATGAGTATGCCAAAAACTATATTGTAACATGGGATGGATATCAGAGATTTTATGTATTGGGAAGTGGCTATGCGGTTTCAAGAGGAAATTATTTGACTTCAGACGCACGTCTTAAACAAAATATACAGGATTTAAAAACGGGTTCTTCAATTTATCAATTGTCGCCAAAATCGTATTATTTAAAAGACTCGTTGACCGACAAATCCGTTGATGGCAAAATTCTTCAATATGGATTTTTAGCTCAGGACGTACGGGAGATATTTCCGAATCTTGTGTTTGAGGATGAAAAAGGTATGCTCAGTTTGAATTATGTTGGTATGATACCATTGTTGGTTGAAACAATAAAGCAACAACACGAGGACATAGAAAACTTAAAAGAACAACTTGCGGCAACCTCCAAGGAATATGCATTGAAATCGGATTCTGAAAGTTTAAACATAAAATCAGCAATCACCACCCAAGCAACATTGTCGCAAAACAAGCCAAATCCGTTTTCTACCAACACACGTATAGAAATGGTTATCCCAGAAACTGTTTCAGAAGCTGTTTTGTATATTTACGATTTGCAAGGAAAACAACTCAAATCAATTACGGTTTCAGGTAGAGGTGCAACTTCCGAAACGATTTTTGGCAATGAATTACAAGCTGGAATGTACATCTACAGTCTTGTAACCGATGGTAAGTTGGTAGGCAGTAAACAAATGATTTTAACGGAATAAAAACAGAAGTTGCTATGAGAAGTTTATTTTTTATACTATGTTTTTTTCTATGCGAATTCTGCTACTCGCAAGAAAAACAAAATGTATTCCTTCTGCCAAGTAAAGATATATTATATGAACCGTCCATATTAAATAATACATTAGAACAAGTTTTTTCTTTTGATTCGAAGAACACTACTTTTAAGGTGTATAGAGAGGAGAAAGGTTGGGTGGATGATAATGCAAAAATTTTGAGAATGAATCAATATTTGGGCGAATATAGAATTATAGGTGGAAATTTGATAGTTTGCATAAAAGACAATAAAATCACAAGAATCAATGGTAAATATCATTCATCGGTAGAATCAATAAATAAAGGAATGCCATTGGCTGAAACAGAAATTATGGCAATAGCAGAAAAAGAAGTGTTTGCTTCAAAAACGGATTATGATTTTCAGTATGAAATAGAAAAAGTAATCTCGAAGAATTATTTCGACGAAGACGACAAAAATTTATATTATGCTTATAAGATTGCCGTTACGGATAAGAACGACATTAGTGTTGGAGAAGAAATAATCATAGATGAAAATAGTGGAAAAATCTTGAGAAAAACGTCACTTATTCGTCATGCAAATGGGACTGCCGATACACGATATAACGGGACTTGTTCGATAGAGACAACATTTGTTCCATCTTTGGATCCGTCACGATCGAAATATGTATTAAAAGATTTAACAAGAGGCAATGGTCTTTTTACTAGAAATCTTAATCATGGTAATGTTATAAATAATTATACTGAATTTGGAGATTCTGATAATAATTGGACGGCATCGGAGTTCCATAATTCAAATAAAGATGATGGTGCATTAGATGCTCATTGGGCTGCGATGAAAACATACGATTATTTCTATAACAAACATCAACGAAATAGTTACGATGGAGCTGGCGCTCCGATATACCTTTACATCCATGATGAAGACACTTTAGAAAATGCATCATGGCATCCTACTTCTCATATATTCACTTTTGGTGACGGACATACAAATTATGATATTTTTACAAGTTTGGATGTTGTTGCACACGAATTTGGCCACGCTATATGTGATTATACGGCACAACTTGAGTATTCTGGAGAATCAGGAGCAATCTGCGAGGGGTTAAGCGACATTTGGGGAGCATGCGTGGAAGATTGTTATGGGACGAACAAACAAACATGGCTCTGTGGTGAAGACATTAATCTTCGTCCAGGGCACAGTGCGTTACGCAGTATGAGTAACCCTAATGCAGAAGGATTACCTGATACATACGGAGGATTGTATTGGGAGACTGGTTCAGATGATAATGGTGGGGTACATACAAATTGTGGAGTATTAGACTATTGGTTCTATTTGTTGAGTAAAGGTGGTTCGGGAACAAATGATTTAGGCAATGCATATGAGGTAATAGGTATAGGTATTGACAATGCTGCGAAAATTGTATATCTTGCAGAAAAAGAATATATGGAGGCGGAAACAGATTATGCAGATATGAGAGAATGTACAATTAACGCAGCAACGGCCTTGTTTCCAAACTATTCTGTTTATGCTAAATCTGTTGCTAATGCATGGTATGCAGTTGGTATTGGAACTTGTTCGCAATACGTTTTAGCCAATCAGACCATAAATTCCGACAGAAACATAAACGAATGTTCTGTCGAGGTATATAACACCACGGTGAACTCTGGGAGCTCCTTAAATATTCAATTTCAAAATAAAGTAATTCTAAACCACGATTTACAAATCAATATTGGAGCCACATTAGATATAGAATAACTAACAATTAAATTAAAAACATTATGAAAAAGGTTTTTATTATTCTAAGTTTACTCTTGTGCGAATTTTGTTTCGCCCAAGAACAAAAAAGCGCTTTTCTCACATTTGACGATGGTGTATTGTATGATGAATCAATAATAGGCCAAACCGTTAAACAAATTCTTTCGCTTGAATCACCGAACACAACTTTTAAGGTGTACAGAGAGGAGAACGGTTATCTGGATGATAATGCGAAACTACTAAGAATGTATCAATATTTGGGAGAGTATAGAGTTGAAGGTGGCAATATGTTGGTTTACATTGAAGGTGACAAAATCACAAGGGTCAATGGTAAATATTATTCATCGTTGGAATCTTTACAAAAAGGAACAGAATTGTCCGAAACAGAAATTGAGGCAATAGCAAGAAAAGAGCTTTCTGCGTCGGATCCGGATTATGGTTTTCAATATGTTCAATATGATAAAGAAAAAGTAATCTCTAAGAATTATCTCAACAACGAAGATGCAACTTTACATTATGCATACGTTGTTAATGTTTTCGATAAACAAATTAGTATTGACGGATTGAAGGTAGTTATGGATGAATCGACAGGAGAAGTTCTGTATACGGAACCGCTGTCTCGACATGACGGACCTTCTGCTATTGATTTACCGAAGCAACAAATCGCTATTTCTTCTAATCCGGTAAAAGACCTTTTGCAACTAACTTTGCCAACAACCAACAACGAAATCAAGATTTTCGATATGCAAGGCAAAAAAGTCTTACAAACAGAATGTGGGGAAACTGCAAACATAAATGTTTCAATGTTACCTAAAGGTGTTTACACGTTGGTTGTGAATGGTGCTGAAAGTCAAAAGTTTGTGAAAGAATAAGTTAAAACTGGTGGAAATGTAAAATCCTTTTTGTGGAAGGGGATAGTTTCATATTTCACAATTATTTTATTATTGAAAAAAGATGCCATACAGATTGTGTGGCATCTTTTGTATAAAATTGTATTGTTTCTTAGAAAGAGATTGTGACTTTTTTACCGCTATAATTTACTGATTTTCTCTCGATTGATTTTCCAGAAAAATTAACGATGTTGAAAGTTCTTTCTTGCAACATTCCTGGGTATTCTCCTTTTCTGTCAGAAATTGTAAGTGTTTGGTTTTTCTCATCCCAATTGAAATCTATTGTTGCATAAACACCTTTTTCGTAGTTGTAGTTGTCATTTTCATCTTCGTACAAAGTGAAAGAACCATCGGCACCCGCATATACGCGGACTTCAAGCTCTTCGTCGGCACATTCCGTTGCATATTGTTTCACTTTTGCCATAGGAATAATTGAGCCGGCACGTACGAACAATGGCATTGTTTCAATTTCGGCATTTGCCTGAACAGTTTGTCCGCCATTATATTGTTTATTTGTCCAGAAATCAAACCAATCGCAACCTGCTGGCAAATACACTGGACGAGTTGTGTGTATTTCTTCTTCTCTCAATGGTTGTGCATCTTCTGCTAACATTGATGGTGTTTTCCAGCATAAGATTGTACGAGCTGCTCCCGACGATGAATTTTCTGTTTCAAGCAAAAAATCATATTTCTTGCCTGCTTCCAATGTTACGTATTCTGTATATTTTTCGGTTCCGCCTTCGGTTTGTTTAACTTCTTTTCCATTGATATACATACGTTTGGCATCGAAATTTTTGATATGGAAACGATATTTTCCTGATTCTGGAACTGTCAAATAACCATCATAACGAATTGCGAACATAGAATCTGTTGCATAGTATGGACGTTCGCAATACCAATGAACGTTGACTTTCTCAACAATAGTATCGCACGCAAGATTTTGATATTTGTTGTCTTTATAGAATTGTGCGTGTAAACCAGGTTTACCATCTTTAGTTGTAAATGCCGATGTCGGAACTTCAACACTGCGTTGAGGCGCGCGGTATTTTTGTTGTTCGGTAACTGGTGCGACCAAAATTGATGGACCAAACATATATTCATCTTTCAAATTATATACATTTTTATCTTTTGGAAAATCCATCGCCAAACCACGCATAATGGTGTAGTCGTTGTTGTAAATTTTCCATGCTTGCGTATAAATGTACGGCAACAAGCGATAGCGCAATTGGTCGAATTTTACCAAGGTTGGTGTAAATTCTCCAAATTCCCAAATTTCGCGTGGCGTTTCGGAACCATGAGAACGGAAAATAGGGCAGAAAGAGCAAAATTGGAACATTCGGGTGTACAATTCCTGATAAGCAGGATCTTTCTTGTCGTTGCTGAAAACTCCTTCGTACGAACAAAGTACAAAAGCACCAATATCGAATGTCCAATACGGAACGCCAGACATACAGTGGTTCAAACCAGCCGTGATTTGGTTTTGGTAAATATCCCATGCTGCGCCAATATCGCCACTCCACGTAACCGCAGCAGCACGTTGTTGACCAGCGAATGTCGAACGCGTAAGAATATATTGACGTTGTTGTTTCTCACTTGGTTGTGCAAGTGCGTCATTTTTCATCATTTCGTGAAGGTTTGTCAATTCAACCAACGAGAACGTGTTCAAATAGCGGTCGAAAGAACCAAGATCGTTTTTGCCAGTTGTTTTCAAATCGTATTCCGTTGACTCTTTTGTAAGAGCATTGGTGATGTCTGGTTCTGTAGAATCGAACCACCAGCCGTCCCACCCATCAACGGCAAGACCATTTTTAAGATATTTGTAGTACAATTTCACCGCTTCTGGATTGTAGGCGTCGTAATATTTGAAACCAGCCCAACCAATCTTATTGAACAAAAATCCTTGTGATTCAAAATCTTTATAAATTGTTCCTGCATTTGGACCAATAGCTGGCCAAACCGAAATCATAGAATGGAAATGTTTTGCGTGAAGTTCATCATTCAACGCTTTTGCATCGGGATAACGATTTTTATCGTAACCCATGCTGCCCCATTGTAACATATCGCCCCAATAATTCCAGTCTTGAATAATCACATCGCAAGGATAGCCTAGTTGGCGATACTTACGAGCAACATTCAACAATTCTTCTTGTGTGTGATAATGTTCCTTGCATTGCCAATAGCCATACGCCCATTTGCCGAACATTGGAGCCTTTCCTGTTAAGTAACGATACCCAGAAATCACATTGTCGGATTTTTCGTCAACAATCACGTAGTAGTCAAGATTATCGGCCACATCCGACCAAATTGTGCAACCATTTTCGTTGTCGGTGAGAATTGTCTTTGAATAATTATCCCACAAAATTCCATATCCGTTTGTTGACCAAAGGAACGGAATAACCGCATCTGTATTTGTTTGTACTAATTTGACTTCGCTGTTGCGATAGTTCATTAAACCGTTTTGATGTTGTCCCAATCCGTAAATAGCTTCATCTGCGGTTAAATCAAATGATTGTGCTACGCTGTAAGCCTTTTCGTTTTCCGATTCGTATGTTTTGAACGAAGGAAAATCTTTTTCTTTGAGAATTTGATTTCCTTTTTGGATGTATGTAACGGCACCGGTTTTTGTGCAAATTTCAACAGTAAGTTCCTTGCTTTCAAGCGTTACGATTTTTTTAGAAGAAGAAACTTTAAAATCAACTTGTGGCAAAGAATCCTCAACGACAATTAAACTCTTCTTTTCCAAAGAATTAGGCGTTTTCATCACGCGGACAATATTGTCTTTGTAGAATTGTACTTGAACAACAGCCGAATCAGTTTGAAACTGAATACCATTTTTAACATCAGTTAGTTTTGGACCTGAACAACTGAACATGCATACAAGTGCAGCTGCCAACAATAGTTTGGTGAAATGTTTCATATTATTTTTTTATAAAATAGTATTTTAAAAGTGTATTATTTACACTTAGCGAATATAGGCATATTTATGAGAAAATACCAATTCTAAATGAATAAAGTAGAATTTGTTACATTTTTTTCACAATATCAACTAAGTGGGAACCCGCTGCAAGCAAATCTTTTTGCTCGGCGCGGCACATTTGATATTTTATGAAAAGTTCGAAGGTTTCGTCGGACATATAGTTGAGTTGCGTGCGCATATAATCCGAAGGTCCGTCAGGAGAAAGAATTGTAAGTCGTTGAAATCCTGCTTTTTGATTTAATTTTTCAATGTATTCCAATGAAGTAAAATCGTACATCTCGTCTTCGGCAGCATGGATATGGAAGTTTTCGTCAACAAAGCCGTTTTTTACCAATTCTGGCATTCGATTTTCTGCAAAACAATATGTTAAAATGCTGTAATCATTTTGTATATATGCAATGAAAATAACAGCATCGGGTTTTGCCACACGTTTGATTTCACTCAAAGCTTGTAGTTTGTCTTTTTCGCTAATCAAATGATACATAGGTCCGAAAGCGATTACTGCGTCGAAAGTTTCGTTTTGTAAAAATGATAAATCAAGCGCATTTCCTTTTTGGGCTTGTACATAGGGAGCATTTTGCAGCATTACGTCTATGTTGTGTTGAACTGGTTCCACTGCAAGAATATCGTAACCCATGTTATGCAGTTCGATTGTGTAGCGTCCGGTTCCTGCCCCTAAATCAAGAATCTTTATGGATTTTTTGTCTTCGTTTTTGGGGAGATAATCCAAAATATATTTGAGTGCAACGCGAAATTCCACTAATCCGTGGCGGCGTTGCAAACGGAGATTTTCTTTGTGCCGATTGTAATATTTTTCGAGCGGTAACATGCTATATTTTAACACTTATTGTGAATGGGAACATCCTTAATTGCACAATTATCGTTGGCAAAAATAAAAAAATGTTTCAAATCGTACAGATAACAGTTTGCTGAAAACAAATTGGTTCTAATAAATGGAATAGGATATGTAAAAGGAAAGCATTTTCATACTTTCCTTTTGGTCATTTCGAATGTTAGTCAAATAAAAATGGTTCTTTATTATCTGGTTTTCCAAAGGTTTGCCATTTCTTCCAAGGTTTTGCCTTTGGTTTCAGGTACAAGTTTCCAAACGAAGATAGCGGCAATTACGCAGATTATTCCAAAAATTGAATATGTCCCTGCTGGCGACCAATTCAACATTGAAACGAATGAAGAACTTACAGCAAAGTTCGAAATCCATTGGAAAGCAACGGCAACAGCCACTGCGGCACCGCGAATTGTGTTTGGAAATATTTCGGAAATCATTACCCAGCAAATTGGTCCCCAGCTGAACATGAAACAAGCGGTGTAAATCATAATGCTTGTTGCAGCAAACAATCCAGGCAAAGAACCTTCAAATCCACCTAACGCAAAATACAACATTACGCCGAATGCGCCCACGGCCATTCCCAGAGAACCTACAATTAGCAATGGTCTTCGTCCGAGTTTTTCAACTGTGAAGATTGCCAATAGGGTAAAGGTGATGTTAACAATTCCCATTATTACTTGAATTGTCATAGGATTGTCCATTCCCATTCCTTCGAAAATACGTGGACCGTAATATAATACGGCATTGATTCCGACAGTCTGCTGAAATACGCTCAGCATAATTCCGACGAAAATCACCAAGAAACCATACGTGAATAATTTTTCGGTTTTTACCGTTGCACTTTCGTGTATTTCGGCAAGAATTCCTTTTGCTTTGTCGTCGCCGTTGATACGAGAAAGAACGTGTAAGGCTTTGTCGTCGTTGCCATTCATGGCAAGGAAACGAGGTGTTTCGGGAACTGCTAAAATTAACAATGCGAAAATTCCTGCAGGGAATGCTTCGCTCACGAACATCGTTCTCCAGCCAGTTGCCATGTACCAATCAGCATCAACAACATCAAGAATTGTGTGGTTTTTCATTATCACAAAATTCACGAAGTACACAACTAATTGTCCGAAAATGATAGCAAATTGATTCCATGAAACTAAAGTTCCACGCATATTTGCAGGTGCAACTTCGGCAATATACATCGGACAAATAGCCGATGCTAGTCCAACGCCAATTCCACCAATAATACGATAGAAATTAAAAGCAAGTAATAGAGAGAATGTTGGTTCTCCGTAGTTGAAAAATAAAAATTCAGGCCACCAAGAACCCAATGCGGATAAGAAAAATAAAATACCGGCAATAAACAGAGATTTTTTTCTTCCGAAACGCGTTGCCAATAAACCAGAAATGGCACTACCAATAATGCAACCGATTAGTGCGCTTGAACAAGTTATTCCGTGCCAACCATCGGTGTAGGTAAAATCGGTTGCCGACATGAAAAATGCCTGTAATCCTTTTTCCGCTCCCGAAATAACAGCAGTATCGTAACCGAAAAGCAGTCCGCCAATTACCGCAACAAGAACGATACTAAAAAGATATAATTTACTGCCATTCATAACCTCAAATCTCTAAACCATAAACTATAAAATATAAACCCTAAACGTACATATTAACTATTGCTTCGTACAATTCTTGTTTTCCACTTGTTTGCTTTGGTTCGCCGACTTTTTTACCATATTCATAAACTTCTTCGAACGTCAATTTTCCTTGTTCGAATTTTTTACCTAAACCATTGTCGAAGCTTGCGTAGCGATCTGCAACCATTTTCTTGATAGGAGATTTTTCCAATAATTCGGCTGCGTTTTCAAGAGCGCGAGCCATAGCGTCCATTGCGGAAATGTGTGCAATGAAAATATCTTCCAAATCTGTGGAATTACGACGAGTTTTAGCATCGAAGTTTGAACCTCCATCTTTAAAGCCTCCATTTCTGATGATTTGCATCATTGCTTGGATTAGTTCAAAATTGTCGATAGGGAATTGGTCTGTATCCCAACCATTTTGATAATCGCCACGGTTTGCATCGATGGAACCAAGCATGCCAGCGTCAACAGCACAAGCCAATTCGTGTTCGAATGTGTGACCAGCCAATGTTGCGTGGTTTACTTCAATATTGATTTTGAAATCTTTGTCAAGATTGTGATCTTTCAAGAAGCCAATAACTGTTTCTGTATCAACATCGTACTGATGTTTTGTTGGCTCCATTGGCTTAGGTTCAATAAGGAATGTGCCTTTGAATCCTTTTGAGCGAGCATAGTCGCGAGCCATTGTCAACATTGTTGCCATGTGTTCTTTTTCGCGTTTCATGTCGGTGTTCAACAACGACATATAACCTTCGCGACCGCCCCAAAATACATAGTTCGTACCACCAAGAGCAATTGTTGCATCAATGGCATTTTTTATTTGAACGATAGCACGTGCAACCACATCGAAATCAGGGTTTGTGGAGGCTCCGTTCATATAACGTTTGTGTCCGAACACATTTGCAGTTCCCCACAAAAGTTTTATGCCAGTTTCTTTTTGTTTCTTTTTAAGATATGCAACAATCTCCTTTAGATTTTTCTCGTAATCTTCAATGTTGTCGGCTTCTTTTACCAAGTCAACATCGTGAAAACAGTAGTATTCAATGCCTATTTTCTGCATGAACTCAAATCCAGCGTCGGCTTTGTCTTTTGCGGCTTGGATAGGGTCGTCGCTGCTGTTCCAAGGGAATGTTTTGGTTCCAACACCAAATTGGTCGCTACCGTCTGCACCAAGTGTGTGCCACCAAGCCATAGCGAATTTGAGCCATTCGCTCATCTTTTTACCTAAAATAACTTTATTTGCATCGTAGTATCGGAATGCTAACGGATTTTTACTTTTTGTTCCTTCAAATTTAATTTTCCCTATACCAGGAAAGAATTCTTTATTAGCCATTTGTATTTAATTTTAATTTATAATAAAAACAGATAGTGTAAAACGTACACTTACAAATTTAGGATTATTTTTTTATGAAACAAGGGCAAAGATTGTTTTTTAGATAAATAAATTAGACTGGCAAAATTTTTTTTGAAATATCGGGCGATGTGAGAATTGTGCGTCACAAATAATAATCAGTTTGTAACTAAACTGTCAAATCTAATTATGTTCGTTTTGTAGAATTTTCTCTTTATCGAATTGTGCAGTAAAAATCGAATGTAAGTTTTTTGTATTCGTTTGTGTAGGTTTTATCCTCGTTTCTAATGTGAATGGAAGAGGATGAAAATTCTTTCCAAGATTTTGCAAAAAAAAGAATGTGTCTGTTTGCTGATTGTGAGTTGGCAAACGGAAAGATTTGAATTTCGTGTGTAATGTAAAGCCCTGTGTCTGCTGCAGCTTCGGAAAATCGTAATTTTTCGGTTGAGGGAATGATAATCGATGCTTTTCCGTCGGTGTTTAATAATTTGTCGATGCTCCGAAATAAATCGTTTGGTGTAAGTGCGATTGTGTGTCGAGCGGCGGCTTTGTTTTTCTCGGGATTTGTAAGACTATGCGAAAAAAACGGGGGATTGCAGATTATTCCGTCAAATTTTTCTGTTGTATTTCTTGCAAATTCTTGAATGCTAATATTTTGTAGATTAATGCGATTTGCCCAACGACAGTTTGAAACATTTTGCAGTGCGTCAATAATGGAGTTTTCATCAATATCAATTGCCGAAATTGAGCAATCGTATTTTTGAGCCATCATCAATGCTAAAATTCCGGTTCCTGTGCCAATGTCGAGAATTGATTTTGGGTTGACGAATTGCGTTGCCGCACCAAGCAAAACTGCGTCTGTTCCCAATTTGAGCGCAGAATGTTCCTGTGTGATGCTGAATTGTTTGAATTGAAAAGACTGACTCATCAGAAGAAATCGTCAAAGTCGGAATTGTTTGTGTCGTTTTGTTTTGGTGTTGGACTATTCCCATAACACGGAGAAATCCAATTGGCGGGTTTTTCAAAATCACCAAAGCTATATCCTAATTCATCTTTATTGGCAATACAATCTTTTATGTAATATGCAAAAACCGGCATTGCCATTCTTGCTCCTTGTCCGTGTGCAAAACTTCTGAAACGAATGCTTCGCTCGTCGCCACCAACCCAAACACCGGTAATCAATTCTGGGGTGAATCCCATAAACCATCCGTCGGCGTGATCATTGGTAGTTCCTGTTTTTCCGGCAAGTGGAACGCGAATGTCGTAACGGGTACGAAGGGAAATAGCTGTTCCGTAAGCCTTTGCTTCGCGGTCAACCATGTTGACTACATTTTGTAACAATCCAACCATCTGATATGCAACTTCTTCGCTAATTGCTTCGTTTTGTGCAGGAGTGAATTGTGCGATTACGTTTCCGTATTTATCTTCGATTTTTGTCACAAAAATAGGATCGATATGAACGCCTTTGTTTGGGAATGTGCTGTATGCTCCAACCATTTCGTGAAGTGTTAAATCGGCAACACCAAGACAAATTGATGGAACAGGATCAATGTGACTGTAAAGTCCCATTTCGTGCGCTAAAGCTACTACAGGTTCTGGTTTTAGCAATTGCATCAATTTAGCGGAAATCCAGTTGTTCGATGTAGCCAATCCCCACGCCAACGAAACCATTTCGCCGTTACGAGCTTTGTCGGAGTTGCTTGGTGTCCACATTTGATCATTTACGTAGAACGATGTTGGTACGTTTGCGAATTGTTTACAAGGAGAAATGCCTTCTTGCATTGCCAATGTGTACAAGAATGGTTTGAATGTGGAACCAACTTGACGACGTTGTTGCATAATGTGGTCGTATTGGAAAAATTCATAGTCAATACCACCTACGAATGCTTTTACGTGGCCTGTTCTTGCTTCCATCGACATCATACCGCATTGTAAAAAGCTTTTCATCCATTTAAGGGAATCTAGTGGCGAAATAAGTGTATCGATTGGGCCGCTCCACGAGAACAATGTTGTTGGAACAGGCGTATTAAATACATTCATTACATCGTCCCAATTCATTGATTTTCCGCCCATCGCACGGTAACGTTCGCTTTGTTTTATTGCTGCGTTGATTCTACTTTTATATTCGTCGTTGGTCAATGTTGACGAAAATGGAGCTTTGGAGTTCTTTTTGTTTTCATTGAAAAATGCAGGTTGAACGTTTTCCGCCATGTGTTTCTTCACGGCATTTTCGGCGTATTGTTGCATTCTTGAATCAATTGTTGTATAAATACGAAGTCCGTCGCTGTACAAATTGTAGAAAACACCAGGAGCTTTTTCGTTTTTGTTGCACCAACCGTACAATGAACTTGTTTCCCATAATAAAGAGTCGCGGCTGTACATTTCGGAACTCCAGTAATTTTTAGGCTCTGGTTTTGTCGCTGTTAACGTTGTGCGCAACCATTCACGGAAATATGGTGCGATACCATTTGTGTGGTCGATTTTTTTGAAGTTTAATGTAAGAGGAATTTGTTTCAAAGAATCAAATTCTTCCTTTGTAAGTTTGTCGTAATGAACCATTTGGCTTAAAACAACATTGCGTCGAACAGTAACCGTATCGGGATAGCGAACGGGATTGAATAACGCAGGATTTTTTAATTGTCCAACCAACATTGCTGCTTCTTCAATTTTCAAATCTTTCGGCTCTTTGCTAAAATAAACGTTCGAGGCCATCTTGATGCCGTTGGCATTGTGCAGAAAATCAAATTTGTTCAAATAAAGTGCTATGATTTCTTCTTTAGTGTAGGCTTTTTCCAATTTAACGGCAATAACCCATTCACGAAGTTTTCGAAGAACAATGTCTATTGCACTGTCGAATTTTTCACGGGGAAAAAGCATTTTTGCCAATTGTTGCGTGATTGTACTACCGCCACCAGAGTTTTTGTTCCCTCCTAAAACAGTTTTAACAGCCACACGGAACAAACCTCTGTAATCAATACCTGAATGTTCGTAAAATCGGGCGTCCTCGGTCGAAATCAAAGCATCGACTAAATAAGGCGGAAGATCGTCGTAACGACATTCTATACGGTTTTCTTTGAAGAATGTCCCCATTGTTTTCCCGTCGGCCGAGATAATGTTTGTTGCTAGTTTTGTCTTTGGATTCTCAAGTTCTTCGATAGTCGGCATGAAACCTAATTTCCCTGCCGAAATCAAGGAAAATAGAATTATTGCGAACAAAAGTGGAAGTAGGCAACAGCACCAAATAATGATGTATAATTTTTTGTGGGATTTACCCTCTGTTTTAAATTCTTGCATGGTAAAAAATTTGGTCAAATTTATTGAATATACATTATTAATAAAACTCTTTCGGCGTTTTTTTGCGGATTTTCTTTTTGTGGTTAAGGATGAATATGTTGTCGTAGGCCGTTTGTACAATTTTGTCGCAATTTTTTCTTCAAAATCTTTGTTTGTAATTGTTTTTTTTAATTTTGCGAAATCTTTAAATGAGAAAATACGCGATGACGGAAAATTTAGTGATAGTCGAATCTCCAGCCAAAGCAAAAACGATTGAGAAGTTTTTGGGCAAAGATTTCACGGTTATGTCAAGTTACGGACATATTCGCGATTTGGAGAAAAAAGGTTTGGGAATTGATGTGGATAATTCTTTTGCACCTTTGTATGAAATTTCGGCAGATAAGAAAAAATTAGTTGCGGATTTACGAAAGGCGGTAAAGGAAACAAAGAATGTGTGGCTTGCATCCGATGAGGACCGTGAAGGTGAGGCTATTGCTTGGCATTTGGCCGAAGTTTTGAAATTGCCGGTAAAATCCACAAAACGTATTGTTTTCCACGAAATTACCAAAGATGCAATTGTTGATTCACTAAAAACTCCGCGTACAATAGATTTGAAGTTAGTTGATGCCCAGCAAGCTCGTCGTGTTCTTGATAGATTGGTTGGTTTTGAACTTTCTCCAATTTTATGGAAAAAAGTAAAACCACAACTTTCAGCTGGTCGTGTTCAGTCGGTTGCGGTACGAATTATTGTTGAACGTGAACGCGAAATCAATGCTTTTAAATCGGAGTCATCATATAAAGTTGTTGCCGATTTTGTTGCCGAACAAGGTGGAAAAAAATATGCTTTCACTGCGGAATTGTCGAAACGTTTTGCGACAAAGCAAGAGGCTGAGGATTTTCTTGAAAAAGCAAAAAATGCACAATTCGAAGTTTCCGCTTGCGAGAAAAAACCGACGACAAAACGTCCTGCTCCTCCTTTCACAACGTCAACGTTGCAACAAGAGGCAAGTAGAAAATATTATTTCCCTGTAGCCAAAACAATGCAAATTGCACAACAATTATACGAATCAGGTTTCATTACATATATGAGAACCGACTCTGTGAATTTGTCTGCTTTGGCAATCAATACATCGAAAAAGTTTATTGTTGAGAATTTCGGAGAAAAGTATTCAAAAGTCCGCAAATATTCCACAACATCGAAAGGTGCTCAGGAAGCCCACGAAGCAATTCGTCCTACCTATATAGAAAATGAATTTGTGTCGTCGAATGCCGATGAACAACGTTTGTATGATTTAATCCGCAAACGTACGCTTGCTTCGCAAATGGTTGATGCTCAGTTGGAAAGCACAACACTGACAATTACGAGCAAGGATTTGAAAAATGCAACATTCACGGCAAAAGGTGAGGTTATTGTATTCGATGGTTTCTTAAAAATGTACATAGAATCGGTTGACGACGATGCTGCGGAAGAAGAAAGTGTTGTACTTCCTTCTTTGGCAGTCGGTTCTGCTGTCGAAACTCAATCAATAGTTGCTACGGAACGTTTTACGCAACATCCGCCACGCTATACAGAAGCTACGTTAGTTCGTAAGTTGGAGGAATTGGGAATTGGACGTCCATCAACGTATGCGCCGACAATTTCAACAATTCAAAAACGTGGATATATCTTAAAAGAAGATCGTGCCGGACAAAAACGTCAGTATAATAAATTGACGTTGAAAGCCGGAAAAGTTACAGCCGCAAAGGCATCGGAAAATGTCGATACCGAAAAAAATAAATTGTTCCCGACAGATATAGGAATTGTTGTGAACGATTTCTTGATGAAATATTTTGAGGGTATTATGGATTACAATTTCACCGCTTCCGTAGAACAGGAATTCGATGAAATTGCGTTGGGTAAAATTGGTTGGGTCGAAATGCTTTCTAAATTCTACAAACCGTTCCACGCCAAGGTTGACGATACGATGGAAACTTCGGAACGTGGCAATGGCGAACGTGTGTTGGGAATCGATCCAGAAACAGGGCGACAGGTTTCTGTACGTATCGGCCGTTTTGGCTCTATGGTTCAGTTGGGCAAACAAGATGACGAAGAAAAACCAGTTTACACAGCGTTGGATAAATCATTCCAAATTGAAACAGTTACGTTGGAAGATGCTTTGATGATGTTGAAAAACGGCAACGAAGGTCGTTTGCTTGGTGTTCATCCAGAAACTGGCAAAAATGTATATGTTCGTAATGGTCGTTTCAGCCAATATTTACAAATGGGTGAAGCCGACGATCCAGAAAAGAAGAGCGTAACTTTGTTGAAAGGACAAAATCCAAATACAATCACCTTGCAGGATGCTTTGACATTGTTGTTGTTGCCTCGCGAAGTAGGAACGTTCGAGGGCGAAACTGTGATGGCAAATGTGGGGCGTTTTGGACCGTTCTTGGCTCACAAAGGCAAATTCATTTCATTGAAAAAAGGTGATCCTGATGTGTTCTCGGTAACGATTCAAGAGGCAGAAAAAATAATTATCCGTAAACGTGAATCTGACGAAAAACGAAGCATAAAGGAATTTGCAGAAGATGCAAACATAAAGGTTATGCTCGACCGTTGGGGCCATCCGTGCGTATTCTACAAAAAGAAGTATTTCAGAATTGCCAAAAACGTCAAACCTGAAAATTTGACTTTGGAACAATGCTACGAAATAGCAGAAGTTAAAAAGTCTAAATAATGACGCTGAAAGATCTTTGTAATCCTGTAGATTCTTTGCCTACGAACAATTTGGATGTCCGTATTGTTTCTACTTACGAAGATTATGATTTGGTTTCTGCCGACGCTTTTTTGTTGGGATATTTGGAAGATAGAAATTCCGACAATGTTGGTTCTTCTCAGGCTGCGCCAATAATTCGCGAAGCATTATATTCTTTACACAAAACGTCAAAGAATCTCAAAATATATGATTTGGGCGATTGTAAAAAAGGTATTACGGTTGCCGAATCGTATGCGAATTTGGAAAGTTGCGTGGAGCAGTTGGCCATTTATGGAAAGCCGATTTTAGTTTTTGGTGGTACTCAGGAGTCAATTTGTAGTTTGGCAAATGCTGGTTTTAAACGTGTTACGTTTCCTGCGTTGTGTCTTGTTGATGCAAAAATTGATCGAGAAAATGATTCCGAAGATGTGCACAATACCAACTATTTAAATCATTTTGCCGCAGAAAATCCCGATGCGAGAATTATTCATATCGCCAATCAGGAATATCTATCCGATCGAGATGCATTCGCGTGGATAGATGAAAATAATTATTTTGCGATGCGTTTAGGTGAATGTAATGCTAACATAGAATTGACTGAGCCGTTAACCCGCGATGCGCAATTGGTCAGCTTTGATTTGAATTCTGTTCGTTATTCCGATAATCCGGCAGGACAAAATGTGAATGGTTTGTATTCGGAATTCGCTTGTCAATGTGCTTGGAATGTGGGATATTCGCCTCGCATGAATGTGTTCTCGCTTACGGAATACAATCCTCAGAAAGATTTGAATTCCATTTCCGCCCAACTGTGTGCACAAATCCTTTGGCATGTGCTGGACGGCGTTTCTCAACGAAAAAACGAAACTTGCGATTTTGTTGACGATGATTCGTATGTGAAACAATATTTGAAACATCAAATGTTTCCGCAGGATATTTGTTTCTTTGAATCGATGGTTTCTCGTGCTATGTGGGTGGAGGTTCCTGTGAAAAACAAAAAATGTAAACGCATCATTCCTTGTTCCAAATTGGATTATGAACAGTTTAGAAAAGGAATTGTACCAGATTTTTGGATGAGGGAATTCATGCGTCTTTCCAAATAAAAAGAACCAGGAATTTATTTATCCCGATTCTCGCTTCTTGATTCATCAAATAAATCTTCATTTTACTTCCAATAAAAGCCCAAAATCCGCCGTTTTTTACATACCTTTGCAATCTAAATTTAAGAATATAAAATATAAGACTTTATGAGCCTCATTAACAGTATTATACGAAGCATTTTTGGTGGTACAAAATCAGAAAAAGATATAAATGAAATTCGTCCGTTGGTTGTGAAAATCAACGAAATAGAAGAAAAATTAAATGCGGGAACAACCGATGAACTTCGTGCGGCAACAAAACAATTACAACAAAAAATTGCCGATGCAATAAAGCCAAATGAAGAAAAAATTGCTGAATTGCAGGAAAAACTTGAAGAAGAAGATATTACTTCGGTTGACGAACGAGAATCAATGTACGATGAAATTGATGCGTTGAAAAAAGAAAATGACGAAATCATTGCAAAAACACTTGATGAAATCCTTCCAGATGCCTTTGCAATTGTGAAAAATACAGCCCGTCGTTTTGCTAACAACGAAACTGTTGTCGCAACCGCTACTCAATACGATAGAGATTTGGCTGCAATTTGTCCTCATATTACAATCGATGGCGACAAAGCACTTTGGAATCATACGTGGATTGCTGGTGGAAATCCGGTGACTTGGGATATGATTCATTATGACGTGCAGTTGATTGGAGGTACGATACTACATCAAGGAAAAATTGCGGAAATGGCAACGGGTGAAGGTAAAACTCTTGTAGCAACGCTTCCTGTGTTTTTGAATGCTCTTGCGGGACGTGGTGTCCATGTTGTAACTGTCAACGATTATTTGGCAAAGCGTGACTCGGAATGGATGGGGCCGATTTTCCAATTCCATGGTTTGTCGGTTGACTGTATCGATAAACATGAACCAAATTCCGAGGCTCGTCGTCGTGCATATCAATCAGATATTACGTATGGTACAAACAACGAATTCGGTTTCGATTACCTTCGTGATAATATGGCTATTCGCCCAGATGAATTGGTACAACGCGAACATAATTATGCGATTGTCGATGAGGTCGATTCTGTCTTGATTGATGATGCGCGTACTCCGTTGATTATATCTGGCCCTGTTTCGAAGAAAAGCAACGGCGATGAATTGTTTGTTGAATATCGTCCTCGCGTTGAACGTTTGTACAACGCACAAAAAGCATTGTTCAATAAGACATTCGCGGAGGCCAAAGCGTTGATTGGTAATCCAGATAAAACTAAGGCTGAAGAAGGTGCAAAATTGTTGTTGCGTGCTTATAAAGCTCTTCCTAAAACGAATTCTCTTATCAAGTTTTTGAGCGAACAAGGTATGAAAACCTTGTTGACCAAAACCGAAAATGTCTATATGGCTGAAAATAACAAATATATGCCAATCATTACCGATGAACTATATTTTGTTATTGATGAGAAAAACAACATAATTGAACTTACTGAAAAAGGTATAGACTTCCTTTCCGAAGACATGGAAGACAAGAATTTCTTCGTGCTTCCTGATATTGGCGACAAGATTGCCGAAATCGAAAAATCGGGTAAAACAGCAGAAGAAAAGGTTGTTGCAAAAGATGAATTGGTTCAGGATTATGCAATCAAATCCGAACGTGTTCATACAATCAATCAATTATTGAAAGCTTACGCATTGTTCACAATCGACCAAGAATATGTTGTGATGGACAATCAAGTTAAAATTGTTGATGAACAAACTGGTCGTATTATGGAAGGCCGTCGTTATTCCGATGGTTTACACCAAGCAATCGAAGCTAAAGAACGTGTGAAAGTTGAAGCAGCTACCCAAACTCATGCAACAATTACTTTGCAGAACTATTTCCGTATGTATAAGAAGCTTTCGGGTATGACTGGTACAGCCGAAACCGAAGCTAAAGAGTTCTGGGACATCTACAAAATGGAAGTTGTTGCCGCTCCAACAAACAAACCAGTCGTTCGTCAAGATCACGATGATTTGATTTATAAAACTCGTCGTGAAAAATACAATGCGGTAATAGAACATATCGAAGAATTAACGAAAGAAGGTCGTCCGGTTTTGGTTGGTACAACTTCGGTTGAAATTTCCGAATTGCTTTCGAGAATGTTGACACGTAGAAAATTGGAGCATACTGTTTTGAATGCAAAATTGCACCAAAAAGAGGCTGAAATCGTTGCTCTTGCTGGTCAACCTGGACATATTACAATTGCTACAAATATGGCTGGTCGTGGTACCGATATCAAATTGACTCCGGATGTGAAAGATGCTGGTGGTCTTGCAATTATTGGTACGGAACGTCACGATTCCCGTCGTGTTGACCGTCAGTTGCGTGGTCGTGCCGGTCGTCAAGGTGATCCGGGTAGTTCGCAATTCTTTGTTTCGTTGGAAGATGATTTGATGCGAAAGTTCGGCTCGGAACGAATCGCCCGCATTATGGATAAAATGGGATTGGAAGAAGGCGAGGTTATCCAGCATTCAATGATTTCGAAATCGATTGAGCGTGCTCAACAAAAGGTTGAGGAAAATTTCTTCGGAATACGTAAACGTTTGTTGGAATATGATGATGTGATGAATTCACAACGTGAAGTTATCTACACGAAGCGTCGTCATGCTTTGTTTGGCGATAGAATCGGAATTGACTTTGCAAATATGATGTACGATGTGTGCGTCAGCATAGTTTCAAATGCACATGGAAATGTTGATTTTGAAGAATTTAAGTTCGAATTGCTTCGCTTGCTTTCGCTTGAATGTCCAATTGACGAACAAGAATATTTGAAATTGTCACAGGATGAAATAATCGACAAAATTTACAATGCGTTGCTTGAGATTTATAACAATCGTGTAATGGCGATTGCAAAACAAGCAAATCCAGTTATTCAAAAAGTATTTACGGAACAAAGTGCTACATATAAAAATATAGTTGTTCCAATTTCCGAAGGACGACGAATTTTCAGTGTTGTTACAAATTTGGAAAAGGCAGCAAAGACCGAAGGTCGCGAGCTTGTCCGTTCTTTCTTGAAAACAATTATTTTGGTTAGCATTGACGAAGCTTGGAAGGAACATCTTCGTGAACTTGATGATTTGAAACAATCGGTTCAAAATGCATCATACGAACACAAAGATCCATTGTTGATTTATAAATTTGAATCGTTCGATTTGTTCCAGTCAATGTTGGAAAAAGTGAACAAAGAAGTTGTTTCTTGCGTATTGAAAGCTCATATTCCTCTACAAGCCGAGGCTCAGGAAGCACAGGAACGCCGTCGTTCATCAATGAGCAATATGCAGACAAGAAAAGACGACGTTCAACAAAATCCTAATGCTATGCAGGACACTCGTCAACAACAAAAACAAATGCCTGTTCACAACGAGATAAAAATTGGAAGAAACGATCCTTGTCCTTGCGGAAGTGGGAAAAAATATAAAAACTGTCACGGACGTAGTGGTGCCGAAAGTTTGGAATAAATGAACATAAAGAATATTCCAGATATTAACCATTGTGTAGAGGTGGGAATGATTTCCCGCCCTCATGGAAAAGAAGGCGAGGTTTTGGTGTCAATAAAAAACATTGATGCTTCCGACTTCAAAGATTTGGAATATGTTTATTTCTGCCTTCAAGAACGATTAGTTCCTTTTTTTATAGAATCGGTCACTCTGAAAAATAATTCGGCTTTTGTGAAATTCGAGGATATAAAAACAATGGGAAAAGCCGAACAATATTGTTCTACAAAAATATATCTGGAACAAGATGACGACTACGAATCCGAAGATTTGGATATTGATTTGGTCGGTTTTTCTGTAATTGATTCTTCAACAAAGCAAAAAGTTGGCGATATTCAGGAAGTTCTTGCATATTCTATGAATGTTGTTCTTGATGTTAAAAAAACTGATGGTTCGTCAGTTTTAGTACCTTTTGCCGACGAATTGTTGGAACAGTGTGATGAATCGGCAAAGACGTTAGTCTTGCGTATTCCTGACGGTATTTTGGAATAAAACGCACATAAGAATGCTAGATTGTTGAAAATGTAAAAAGCGAATTGGAAACGGTTCGCTTTATTTGTGTTTTTTGGCAAAAAATCCTTTTACAAACTTGTTTTCCAACACAATAATTTGCACAAAAAAACTATCTTTGCTCTTATAATGGAGTTATCAACAAGAGTTGAATTTGATAGTATATGAGACACGTAAAAATAGGTATAACACACGGCGATATAAATGGAATAGGATACGAAGTGATAATGAAAGTTTTGGCCGAGCAAAAGATTTATGACGGAAAAACAATCATAGTATATGGTTCACCCAAAGCAGCTGCGTATCATAGAAAATCTTTAGATTTACAAAATTTCAATTTTAATTTAATAAATTCGGTTGACGAGGCTGCTCCTAAACGTCCGAACATTATCAATTGCGTTGAAGAAGATGTTCGTGTTGATGCTGGTATGTCAACTGCTGATGCTGGAAAAGCTGCAATCAAAGCTTTGCAAATAGCAACGGAAGATTTGAAAAATGGGAAAATCGACGTATTGATTACAATGCCGGTTAATAGAGAAAATATAAAATTGGCAGGAATCGATTTCAAAAGTCATACTGATTTCTTGGCAAAAACTTTTGGAACAACACAACATTCTGAATTGTTAATCAACAATTTGATGAAGGTTTGTTATGTGTCGTCAACATCAACGATTTCGGCAATGGTAAAAACAATAACTAAAGATGCTATTTTGGAGAAAATCGTTGCTTTAAATGATTCGTTACGCTCTGATTTTTGTGTTGAAAGACCTAAAATAGCAGTCTTGTCGCTAAATTCAGAAAAAGGCGAGGAAGAAAAGAATATCATTTCGAAAGCTGTTGAAGAAGCAAAGGCGAATGGTTTTGTTACCGTAGGTCCAATTTTGCCTGAACAATTCTTTGCCGATGCGGAATATGCAAAATTCGACGGTGTTGTTGGTATGTACCGTGATCAGGTGGTTGTTCCGTTTAGAACATTGTCTTACGAAGAATCTGTAGAATATTCGTTGGGCTTACCAAAAGTTTGCGTTTCTCCGTCAATGTCGGTAGAGTATTCTTTAGTTGATAAAAATAGTGCGGTTGTAACACCATTGTTGCAAGCGATTTTCTGTGCATGCGATTTGCTGGAACATCGTGAGGAATATGCAGAATTAACTAAAAACCGCCTAAAATAATAGGATTATGTTCGAGTCGATTACGGGAACTGTTCAAAAACTAACACCAACCTACGCCGTTGTTACAACCGTTGGAATTGGTTTTTATGTGAACATTTCGTTAAATACTTGCGAAAAATTGCAGGAAAATCAGATGTGCACGTTATTGTTGCACGAAGTTATCCGCGAAGACGCTCACGATTTATATGGATTTTTCGATGAAAACGAACGAACTATGTTTCGATTGTTGATTTCTATTTCTGGAATTGGAGCGAATACTGCGCGGGTTATTTTGTCGAAAATGAATCCTGCGGAATTGGCTGACGCTATATTGTCGGGAAATTCATCGGCAATACAGAGTATAAAAGGTATAGGAAGCAAGACTGCTCAACGTTTGGTGTTGGAATTGAAGGATAAAGTTAGTTTTGCTGAAAATGAAAATAAAATATTTGCAAGTCAAAGCAATACTTTGAAGATAGAATCGTTATCTGCTTTGGTTATGCTTGGGTATCAAAAAAGTTCTGCGGAAAAAGTTGTTGACGCGATTATGCAAGAGTCTGTTCAACATTCGGTTGAAGATATTGTGAAAATTGCATTAAAGCGTTTGTGATGGCGTTTCGCACAGTTTTAGATTAGGTTGAAGTTCGTAAAACGAATATATATAATTTTGGTTTGTGCTGTGTTCAGCGTTATGCTGGCTTCAGCTATGGGCGTAGTGCAAAATTTTTCTACGGATGGTATCCAGCAACCCGAAGATTCCGTAAAACTTCGCTCTCCATTTCCTAAAGAAACAGGTAATACTTTTGAAGATGCAAACAAGAGCTCCAATGGTATTCGTTTACAGGATTCTCCAGATTATGGTTACAAGGTAGATTATAATCCGGAAACCGATGATTATGAAGCAGCAAAAATGGTGGGCGATAATGCCGTAACGCCTTCATTTTCTTTGCCTTCATCTGATTATTATAAGCTTTCGGGCAGACAACGTTCACAGAATTATTGGCGTACGCGCGCGAGTGAAACACGTACGGGAAGCGCTTCGTCTTACGAGCCGTCGTTGAATTTGTTGGGCGAAAACAGTATGTTGGGCGATTTGATTGATATCAAACCGCAAGGTGCCGCCGAATTGAATTTCGGTTTGAAATTCACAAACAACCATAATCCTCGTTTATCGAAAAAACAACAACGCCAGTTGCAGTTTGATTTCGACAACAAAATTCAGATGAGTGTGACAGGTTCAATCGGCGACCGCGTTTCTATGACGATTAAGTACGATACGGAATCCCAATTCGAATTTGAACAGGAAGTTAAGTTGCAGTACGAAGGCGATGAAGATGAAATTATCAAAAACATTGAAGTCGGTAATGTTTCGTTTCCGCTTTCTAGTTCGTTGATTACGGGTAGTCAAAGTTTGTTTGGTGTTAAAACCGATTTACAATTTGGAAAATTGTATTTGAGTGGTGTATTCTCGCGTCAACAAGGTGAAATGTCGTCGATTGCCGTTCAAGGTGGCGCACAAACCGAGGATTTCGAAATCCAATGCGACGAATACGATAACAATAAACACTTCTTCTTGTCTCAGTTCTTTCGCGACCATTACGAAGAGTCGTTGAAAAATCTTCCAGAAATCAATAGTGGTATTGAGATTAGAAAAGTTGAAGTTTGGGTTACGCAAACTTCAAGTGGAAAGGAAAACGCCCGTAATATTTTGGCATTGACTGATTTGGGCGATGAATATAAAAATGGCATTGGTGGTAGTAAAGAATACGAGTTGCCAGAAAATGGCAAGTTGTATAAAAAGATTAAAAATCTTTCTGGAATTCGTAGCATCAATACGGTTTCAACATCGTTGAATGGAACCTTGGAACAAGGTCCAGATTATGAAAAAATTGAGCAGGCTGTTTTGTTGAAGTCAACAGAATACGACGTAAACACCAAATTGGGTTATATTTCTTTGCGTTCGGCTGTGAGTTCGTCAAAAGTTTTGGCTGTTGCTTATGAATACGAATATCATGGAAAAGTTTATCAAGTCGGTGAATTCAGTAGCGATGGAATTGAACATCCAGATGTATTGATTGTTAAATTGTTGAAAGGTACACAGTCAAATCCAGCATATAATAATTGGGATTTGATGATGAAAAACGTGTATTCTATTGGTAGTTATCAAATTAGCAACGAAGATTTCGTGTTGGATGTTTTGTATCAAGATGATAGAACAGGAACTCCAATACCATATTTGTCGGAAGGCGAGTTAAAAGGACAAAGTTTGATTTCGGTGATGAATTTGGATAATTTGTCAACTGATTTGCAACCCTATTCCGATGGTTTGTTTGACTTTGTTGAAGGTGTAACGATTAAATCGGCGAGAGGTTTGATTTATTTCCCTGTTTTGGAACCTTTCGGTAGTTCGTTGGAAAAGAAAATCAACGATTCTGAATTGGCGAAAAAATATGTGTATAAAGAATTGTACGATTCAACTCAAAGTTCTGCAAGACAAGTGGCAGAAAAGAATAAATTCATACTAAAAGGTTCGTATAAGTCAAGTGTATCGTCGGAAATTTCTTTGAATACCACACAAGTAAAATCGGTAAAAGTTATGTGCGGTGGCTTGACGTTGGTTGAAGGTTCGGATTATACCGTAGATTATTCTTCGGGAACGGTTTCGATTATCAACGAAGGTATTTTGGAATCGGGTTCGACAATCAACATTACTTACGAAAACGATCCGTTGTTCAGTACCACGACCAAAACCTATATGGGTACTCGTGCCGAATATCGCTACAACGATAATATTAGTTTTGGTGGTACGTTGATTCACTTGTCGGAAGTACCATCGGTTCAAAAAGTTGGTTTCGAAGATTATCCTATTTGTAATACTATTTGGGGTGTTGATGCCAAATATTCAACAGAATCAATGTTTTTGACAAAATTGGTTGATAAAATTCCATTGATAGACACGAAGGAAATGTCGTATATAGAAGCTTCTGCTGAATTTGCCCAATTACTTCCAGGTCAGTCAAAATATATTTCCAATGCGGTTTCAATTGATGATTTTGAAAGTTCCGAAGGAAGAATTTATTTAAGAGAGCCAACTTCGTGGCGTGTGGCAAGTACACCGCAAGGACAAAAATCCATGTTCCCAGAAGCTTCGTTGGTCAATGATTTGGCATTCAACTATAATAAGGCATTGATTTCGTGGTACAATATCAACACGTCGTTTTACGAAAGAAGTTCGCCTGTAAGTAAATCGGTTCAAGCAGAACAATTTTCGAGAACGGTTTATCAATCAAATTTGTTCCCGAATCGAGATTTATCAACATACGAAGATGTTCCTATGACGTTGTTGAACATTGCTTATTATCCGTATGAACGTGGTCAAAACAACTACGAAACCAAAGGCCGTGCTGGTATTTCCGCTGGTTTGAACGAACAAGGTCTTTTGAAAGATCCAAAATCTCGTTGGGGTGGTATTATGCAATCATTGACAACAACCGATTTTGAAGAAACCAATGTTGAATATATCGAATTTTGGATGATGGATCCGTTTATTAACGACGAGGATGGATTGCATAATGGTGGTGATTTTTATTTGAATATTGGTAGAATTTCCGAAGATGTTTTGCGTGATGGACGGAAGTCGGCTGAAAATGGTATGGTTACCGACAATAGTCGTTTGGATGAGACAAAATGGGGAAAAGTTCCTAATTATTCAATTGTTGAAACTGGTTTTAGCAGCGATATAGATAGAGAAATTCAAGATGTTGGTCTTGATGGATTGTCGGATTTGGCGGAACAACGTTTCTTTGCTCAATATTTGAAAGAAGTTAAGGAAATTGTAACTCCTGAAGTTTACGAATCGTTTTATGCCGATCCATCGCACGATAATTTTTCATCATATTTGAACAATCGCGGCGAAGAAAAGGATATTGTTTGGCGATATAAATATTTTAACGGAACCGATAATAATTCTCCTTCGGGAACAAACCAAGGTCTGTCAACCTACAAACCCGATGTCGAAGATTTGAATCAAGATAATACATTGCAGGAAACCGAGGCTTATTATCAATATCATATTAGTTTGCGTCCGGAAGATATGGTTGTTGGTAAGAATTTTATTGAAGATGAAATTATTGAGGTTGTAAATAACGACAACTATCAATGTCAGGCAAAATGGTATCAATTTAAAATTCCAATCAATTCAGAAGAAAAGGAACGAATAGGTAATATTTCCGATTTCCGCGATATTACCACAATGCGTATGTTCTTGAGAAACTTCGAAGATTCTGTAATATTGCGTATTGCGGAATTTGCGTTGGTTTACAGTAACTGGCGAGTTTATGAAGAACCTTTGTTCGAATCTGGAGAATATGATTTGTTCTCAGATTCAAAAGTTGACATTTCGAATGTAAATATCGAGGAAAATAGCACTCGTGTCCCTGTCAATTACGTGTTGCCTCCAGGAGTTGATCGCGTTATTGATCCTACAAGTACAACTATTGAAGAATTGAACGAATCGGCTTTGTCGATGAAGGTTGTTGATTTGGAGGATGGTAATTCAAAAGCAATTTATAAGCAAGTCAACAAAGATTTGCGTCAATTTGGTTCGTTGGAATTGTTTATCCATGCAGAGGCGTTGATAGATGAAGAAAATATGTTGGACGATGGTGATTTGTGTGCATTTATCCGTATTGGTTCCGATTATGTGGATAACTATTATGAATACGAAGTTCCGTTGAAATTGACACCGCATTTGTCGGAAGAAGGTTCTCGCTATAGTAATAATAGTAATAGCGATAGACAAATAGTTTGGCCGCAAGACAACAAAATTTCGTTGCCGTTGGATATACTTTCCGATTTAAAATTGGAACGCAATAAAATGATAAACGACGGTATCATATCCGATTTGGAAACGTACCATGTATATACAATTTCTCATGGCGACAATCGTGTAAGTATCAAAGGTAATCCGAATACGGGAAATGTGCGGACGATTATGTTGGGAGTGCGAAATAGAAAGAAAAAATCGTCAAATCCAGAAGATGATGGTTTGAAAAAATCGGGAATTGTTTGGTTCAACGAATTGCGATTGACCGATATGAACGATCAAAGTGGTTGGGCAACAGTCGGTTCTGTTAGAACAACATTGGCAGACTTCGCAACTGTGTCGTTGGCTGGAAAAATCAGTAAACCAGGTTTTGGTAGTGTCGACCAAAAGGTATTTGAACGCAGCACCGAAAATTTATATCAATACGACGTGGCTTCGAGTGTTGCTTTGCAAAAATTCTTCCCTGAATCGTGGAAATTGGTTTTGCCATTCTATGTTGATTTGTCGGAAACATATATAACACCTCAATACGACCCAACGAATCCGGATGTGACATTGTCGCGTTCGTTGTCTAATTTCACTTCGCAGCACGAACGTGATTCATTGTTGGATATAGCACAAGAATATTCACAAAATTTTAGTTATAATTTCACTAATGTAAAGATTGCAAGAACGCCGAAAAAACAACATCCATTCAATATTTCTAATTTCTCGGGTACGTTCGCTTATAATCGTTATCGTTCGCATGATGTTGATTATGAGGAAGATTACAAACATCAATACAAAGTTGCATTTAACTACGCATACAATATGCGTCCAAAGAATTATCAGCCATTCAAGTCTAACAAAATAAAGTTGATAAAAGATTTTAATTTCTATTTGTTGCCAGCAAGCGTTTCGTTCAAGAGCGAATGGGACAGAACGTACAAGGAACAACAACGTAGAAATTTGTCGGCCTATGATTTTGAATTACCGAAAACTGCAAGTAAATGGTTTTATTGGTACAGAACATACAGTGTAAATTATCCAATTTCAAAAGGTTTGAAATTGTCATATAATGCGTCGAATGATTCCCGTTTGGATGAACCATCGGGTGTGATTGACAAAACCGATGAAGATATTTGGAGAGAATACAAACGTCAGGTTTGGAATAGTGCAAAAACATTCGGCGAAAATCTAGAGTTTAATCAAAAATGGAATTTAACTTGGCAGGTTCCAATCAATAAAATATCGGTATTGGATTGGACTACAGTGAATTATAAGTATGCTGGTTCGTACAATTGGCAAATGGGAACGGAAACCGACGAGGAAGACGAACTTGATTATGGCAACAACATCACCAATACGGGAACTCACACAGTTGACGGAACATTGAATTTTACCAAATTATATAGTAAATCGAAATATCTTGCTGGTGTTCAAAAACGAATGAAGCAAACAACCAACAAGAAGAATGGAAATCAGAAGAAAAAAGAAACGGTGAAATTCACAAAATCGAATGTGAAAGTTGATTCCGACAATATGATTTTCTTGAACCACAAATTGGGAACTATCGATGTGAAAGTTACCGTGATGGATGAAGATGGAACATTGATTCCAGTTGAAACGAAAGTATTGTCGCCGAAAAAAGTTCAAATTATTTGTAAAGACGATGTTGACAAAGTAAAAGTCACAGTTGTTGGTAAAAAAGATGTAGAACAAACTCCGTTGACTCATGCAACCGATCAAGTTGTGAATACGTTGATGATGTTCAAGACGGCAACGATTAGTTATTCTCAATCGGAAGGTAGTTTTGTTCCTGGTTACAAATACGATTCGCAAATGTTCGGTTTATATAAACCATTCTCGGCATCGGCAACTCCGGGCTGGGGCTATATTATCGGTCTTGTTCCGGATGATTTGGAATCTCATTTGACGATAGACGATTGGTTGGTTGACAACGATTATATTAGCGAGAAATTAAAATACACTTATTCCAACAGATTGAAATTGCAAGCTTCGTTGGAACCTGTTAAGAATATGAAAATCACTTTGTCGGGTGAACGTAGCTATTCTCATAATTATTCAAAATTCTTGTGGGGCGATGCCAAAGAAAATGAACGAAACCGTTTGACTACAGGAAATTTCTCGATTTCGTGCAACACTTTGGCTTCCGCATTCAATTCAGACAAAGCATACGAGCGTTTCAAAAAGAATAGAATTACTATAGCTCACAGATTGGCACACGAAAACATTGGCGACAAATACGAAACAGATATTCAATCGGGATTCCCGACTTTGTACAACGAAATGTCGCAAGACGTTTTGATTCCGGCTTTCTTCTCGGCTTATTCTGGTCAATCGGTTGAGGATGTGAACGTCAATACGTATTTTATTCCGATGTTCTCAAGCTTTAAAGTATTTCTTCGTTCGCTAAATTGGAAATTAACGTATAATGGTCTTTCAAAATTACCATTCTTCAAGGAATATTTCAAATCGGTAAACATTAATCATGCTTATACATCGAATTACAATTTAGGCTCGTACGAAACATTCTCGTCAGCTTCTGTTTACGAAGATGATTTCTATATTGATCCGATAGATGGTTCGTTGTATTTGTCTCCTGAATACGATGTCTCAACTGTAAGTATTTCAGAACGTTTAAATCCGTTGATTGGTTTTGATTCTAAGTTCAAGAGTAATTTAACGGCAAAATTGGAAATCCGTAGAAACAGAACGGTAACATTATCATTTACGAATACTGAAATTTCGGAAGTGTCTAACTTTGAGTATGTTATTGGTGCCGGATATGTATTTGAGGATTTCAAAGTAAATGTTACTACGGCGGGGTCGAGTCATCATTTCGAAAACGATTTAACGGTACGTTTGGATTTCTCTATTCGTGATAATCAAACAATTCGTCGTAATATTGCCGAAGATATAACAAGAAAAATTTCGGGAACGAAATCTTATGCTTTGAAAACGTATGCTGAATATATGTTGAGCCAAAGAATAACAATGCGTTTGTATTTGGAATACACAATGAACCAACCGTTAACGAATGGTTACAGAACGTCAACAACAAGCGGAGGTATTAATATTAGATTCTCGTTAATGTAGTTATGATGGAGAAAAGATATTTACGGATTATAATTTTGTTGTTATTGTGGTTGTCGGCAACTGATTTTTCTGTTGCAGCTTCCGATCCTCAGGATACAACTAAGGAAGTTAAGAGAGACATTATTAAGTGGGAATATAATTTAACTAAAACCGAGAGGTATCGTGTCGATATGGATACTTCTATGGATTTCTTCTATTTATATGAACCAAATGGAAGCATAGCCGATTATTTGGTAAATGTTGCGGAATATGCTTCTCCGTCTTTTTCATTATTGTTCACTCCGAAGTCGGATCCATTTTGTTTGCGTGCATTCGAAAATTCTTTTGTGTCGGCAGATGATATATTTGATTATACTGCTCAACGGCCATATTCAAATTTATTTTATTCCCAAGGTTTGAATAGTGAACAATCGGCAAAATTCATACACACGCAAAACGTTAATAAATATTGTAATCTCGGTCTCGATTTGAATTTCTACAGAAATTTAGGTGAATTCGATAATCAATCTATAAAAGGTCAACATGTTACTCCGTGGATTGTGTATTATGGACCTCGTTTTTCTACAACATTCAAGTATGCCTTTAATAATGTTATTCGTCGTGAAAATGGTGGTATTGCCGAAGATTCCTTGTTGAATTACGAGAAATTGTTGCGTATGAAATTCCCAGAGGCCGAGTCTGCTTTGCGTTATCAAAATGTTGAATTCGTGCAAAAATGGAATATCGGTCGAAAGCCCAAAGAGGATAGTACATCGTTGGATTTGTTGCGATATAAAAATGCACTTGGTTACAAATTGAATTATAGTTCGGTAAAACGTTTTTATTCCGATAAATATCCCGACACATCGTTTTATGCAAATGTGTTGTATGATTCTGTTGCCACAAACGATTCGTTATTCGATAAATATCTCGAAAATTCCGTGTTTGTTGAATTTCAACGAAAAATACATAACGTGAATGTAGTGGCAAATTTTGCCGTCGGCGTAGAGTATATGTCAACCGTATTTCACGATTATAATTATTCTATTCCTGAATATTTTTCGAATTCGCAATTCTACGAAGGTTCGTTTGATTTTTCGTTTGTTAAAAATACCCGTGTGGAACATCGTCATAGATTTTATTTTAGTGGCGAGGATCGTGGTTGCTTTTCGCTTTATACAAAACTTGCGAAACTGTTCAATTTTGGAGAACATTCACTTGATATATCAGCCTATCAGGATTATTCAAGCAGTTATTTAGGTGGTACAATCTACGATTTTGAGTCAAATCATTATTCTTGGCACAATGATTTTGATGCGGAAAAAGTTCATGATTTGAATTGTAACGTTCACTCGTCGTGGGGAAATCTCGAAGCTGATGTCCATTATTATTTAATGAAGGATTTTGTTGCTTTTGATGAGAATTGTTTGTTGCAACAAATTCCAGGTTCGGGACATGCTTTTACTGCAAAAGTGCAAAAGACAACGCGCTTTTGGCATATTTTAATGAATAATGGTTTGATTTACCAAAATATAGAAACAGGTTTGCAAGAATATCCAACATGGGCAACATATAATTCATTGGCGTTTCAAGGTGCGTTTCTTAAAAAGTTGATTCACTTTGGCATTGGGGCCGAGTTGTTGTATTATCCGTCGTATAAAACACCAACGTACGATGGCGTTTTGGGTGAATTTATTCCTCAAAGTACGTATGAATATGGTGGATTCCCGCTTGTAAATGTCTTTGCGACAATTAAATACAAGCCGATTAGATTATATGTGAAATACACTAATCTATATGCGTTGCTTGACGAACAGAATTTTACGATTGCTCATTATCCACAGTCAAATGGTACTGTTTCATTCGGACTCTCTTGGTTATTCTATAATTAATATTCCGCAATGAGGAAATACGTAATTATAGCAATCTTTTTCTTGTGTCAACTGTTTGGTTTACAGAAAGTTTTTGCACAAAGAATTGATTATTCCTATTGGGAAACCTATGGACAATATGTGCCTGCAGTTGCTGCTGTAGGGTTAGGATTGGTTGGCGTTGAGGCAAACGATAAGTTGTGGCTTCGGTTCACCAATATGGGGATTGCTTATCTTGCGGAATATGGAGTTGTTAACGGAATACTAAAAAATGTGATTTCCGAGGAACGTCCAGATAAACGGGGAAATAGTTCGTTCCCTTCAGGACATACAACAACGGCGTTTCTTGGTGCCGAATTTGTGCGATATGAATATGGTAATTGGTGGGGGGTGGGCGCATATACGCTCGCTTCGGCGGTTGGCGTGTCGCGCGTTTGCCACAAACGTCATTATATTTGGGATGTTGGTGCAGGTGCTGTTTTAGGATTTTCCTTGGCTCGATTTGGTATTTTTACAATGCGGTTGATGGAGAAAAAAATTGACAGCAAGAACAATGTGAATGTTTCATTTTCTCCAGTTTATTACGATAAAAAGTTTCAGATGAATCTTTCTATCTCAGGTTTTTAAGCCAAGATATACGTGAAAATACGTATCTGGGAATTTACGTTTTTGCACTATCGTTTTTCTTGAGTTTTTTTTGATACTTTGTTACAGTCAAAAGAAGAATTCAAAACATAAAAGAAACGATATGGATTATGTTGCTGAATTAGAGAAAGATGTCCGTTTTCAGGAAGCTCTTCATTCTTGCTTGAATTGTGGCGTTTGTTGCGCCATTTGTCCTGCTGCCGAATTTTATAAATACGATCCTAGAATGATTGTAACAATTGTTCAACGTCGTGATAACGAGGAAATAGAACATTTGTTGAAATCGAATTTGATATGGTATTGTGGACAATGTATGTCCTGCAAAACACGTTGCCCTCGTGGTAATGCGGCAGGAATGATTATTCAGGCATTACGTACTTTGTCGCAAAAATGTGGATTTTTCACCGAAAGCGAAAAAGGTCGTCAACAATATGGATTGAAAAAAACAATAGGTGAAAGTATTTTGAAATATGGTTATTGCGTGCATCCTGTACTTGTAAAACCTGAACTTCACCCAGAACAAGGTGTTATTTGGGAATGGGCATACGAAAACCGCGAAGCGTTGTACGACAGATTGGGAGCAAATTTGTATAAGGATGGTGCTGGCGCAATGCGCAAGATTCATCAAAAAAATCTTGACGAACTAGCTGAGATTTTTAAGGTTACCGGCGGTCAGGATTTTTACGATGCGATAGAATCGGCTTCGCAGAAAAAAGCCGAGGAAATGAATTTGAGCACCGACGAAAATAACAATGAATATTTGATGCACGTGCTCACGTATAATAGTAACCAACATCAAGATTAAGACTATGAATTTAGAGGGTAAAAAACAAATTTGGAGTTCTTATCAGAAAGAGATTGCCGACGACAATTATTATTATGCGCGTAGTTGCATCCGTCAGAATTTTTTCCCAGCTTCGGAAGTTATGTTTTTGCGTATTTTACGTGATGAATTGGGAAAAAATATTTTCGACGATCCGAATCATACAACGTGTACGGGTATAGGTTATCATTCCGATATTGTTCCGTTCGATACAATACAAACAGTTGTAGCCCGTCACTTTGCATTGATGACGGAAGCAGGTTTGGAAAATGTGGCAATTTCGTGCGTGACGTCTTTTGGCATTTATACCGAAATTCTTGATTTGTGGCAACATTTCCCTGAACAGTTGGAGAAAATCCGCGAATATTTGTATAAAGCTACAAAACGCGAATTTAATGTGCCAAAGAATATTGCCCATACTAGCGATATTATCTATAAATTCCGTGATGAAATTGCTCAAAAAGCAAAATACAAATTGGTAAATGCACAAACGGGAGAACCATTGAATGTTGTGGAACATATTGGTTGCCACTATGCAAAAATGTTTCCGACAAAAGGTGTTGGTGGTGCCGAATTTCCACAAGTTTTGAGTGGTATGATTGAATCGTGGGGTGGAAATGTGGTTGACTATCCAGAACGCCGCCATTGTTGCGGATTTGGCTTCCGAAACTATTTGGTTCAGGCAAACCGTGGATATTCGGTTTCGAATACGAAAAAGAAATTGGAATCGATGAAACCGTACAAACCCGATTTTATTGTTGCGAACTGTCCTGGATGTTCAATGTTTATGGACAAATGGCAATATACATTGGCAGAAATGGAAGGCGTGACTTACGATGAAAATGGTTACGGAATACCGGTTTTGACATACGAAGAAATGGCTGGTTTGGTTCTTGGCTACAATCCATGGGATTTAGGATTGCAAATGCACCAGGTTCAATGCGAACCATTGCTTGACAAACTTGGTATAGAATACGATCCAAAAGCAAAATACTTGGACAAAAACGGAAACCAAATGCCGATTCCTGAATGTCCGACAAATTTGAAGTGTTAGTTTGTAATGATAAATGTTTAATGGAAAATTGACGATTGAGAATTGACAGTTACGTTAGAGGTAATTGCAATTATCAATCATCAGTTATCAATTATCAATTGAAATATGATAGACGTTCTTATAATTGGTGGCGGAATTGCTGGTATTGAAGCGGCTTGTTCGTTACAGGATTTAGGCTACGAAACCGTAGTTGTTGAAAAAGAAAAAAACATTGGCGGACACGTAAATAATTGGAACACACTGTTTCCTACGTTTCGTGAAGCATCGGATGTAATCGCTCACTACACCGACGAAACGCGTAAACGTGCTCTTACCATATATCTTAATACCGATGTTATTTCTATTAAAAAGTTGGAAGACGGTGCATTTGAAGTTCATACATCGCGCGATGTTGTTTTCCGTAGCCGTGCGGTAGTGATTGCTTCGGGTTACAAACTTTTCAATGCGGAACGCAAAGAGGAATATGGTTATAAGATTTACGACAATGTCTTGACGTCTGCTGATTTGGAAATGCGTTTCAATCAATTGAATGGACAAGAATTTAGAACCCCAATGGATAAAATTCCACAAAAAATAGCATTTATTCATTGTGTTGGTTCTCGTGATGAAAAATCGGGCAATCACTATTGTTCAAAATTATGTTGTGTAACGGCTGTGAAACAGGCCATACACATGAAACAATTGTTCCCGCAGGCCGAAGTGTTCTGTTGTTATATGGATTTGCGTATGTACGGACAAGGTTTCGAGGAAATGTATCGCGAGGCTCAGGAAAAATACCACGTACAGTTTGTTCGTGGTCGTTTGTCGGAAGTTGCCGAAAATCCTGACGGAACATTACAGTTGAAGGTGGAAGATACGTTGGCAGCCCGTCCATGCAGAATGCACGTCGATATGTTGGTGTTGATGGTTGGTATGGAATCACCCAAAAGCACTGCTTTGTTCCAGCAATCGTGTGGATTGGAATGTGCGGCAAATCGTTTCGTAAAACCGTTGGATCATCATATTGGCTCAAACTTGACGAACGTGCCGGGTTTGTTTACGGCTGGAACAAGTGTAGGACCAATGTCGATTTTCGATACGGTAAGTCACGCAAAAGCGGTTGCATTTGCTGTCCGTGATTATTTTATTAATTCAGCGATATGAAGGATTTCGGCTTTACTACAACAAGATCGCGTGCGGTTGACTACGACAAAACCGACAAACGTTTGATTCGTTATATTCTCGAAAACGAACCTACGTTCAACGCTTGTTTATCGTGTGGTTCGTGTACGGCAATCTGCAGTGCGGGAAATCTTACTGCATTCAATATCAGAAAATTGAACTTACAGATTCGTTTGGGCGATTTGGCAAAAACCCACGAAGAAATAGATAAATGTATGTTGTGCGGAAAATGTTTGTTGGAATGTCCGCGCGGAATTAATACACGAAATGTTATAATGTTGATCAAAAAAGGATTGACAATTTTTGACATTAAAGATCAAGAATAATGGAAAACAGCTTTGTACTACCATTTACCGTTGGAATGATAATCCTGTTGCTTATTTTACTTGTAAAATATAGCCTTTGGATTTCAAAACTTTCGAAAATAGATAAACTGCGTATCGTCCATAGTATTTTCACACGACGTACGTTGGCAGCAATCAAGGAATGTTTTATGGAATGTTTGATTCACCGCCGCATATTCAAACGTAATCCGTTGTTGGGATATATGCACATGAGTCTTGCGTTCGGTTGGTTTTTGCTGATTGTGTTCGGTCACGTTGAATGGGCTGTGTATTCAGGCTCGGGACTGACATATCCGTGGAATCCGATTTTCTTCCAATATTTTGTTCACGACACATTCCCTGGTGAGCCGTTTATGGCAAACTTGATGGACTTTTTGTTGCTGTTTGTGTTGAGCGGCGTATTACTTGCGTATTTCAAACGAATCAACAGTAAAATTTTTGGTATCAAGAAAACTACGAAACTGAAACCTGGCGATAGATTCGCCATGTATTCGTTGTGGCTGATTTTCCCGTTGCGTTTGTTGGCCGAAGGTGCAACTGCGTCGTTCTATCATAATGGTGGATTTTTGACTAATGCTGTCGGTCATTTCTTTGAATGGATAGAAATAAGCCACGCAACCGAAAATGCGTTGTGGTGGGGCTATTCAATCAGTTTGAGCGTGTTCTTCGTTTGTATGCCGTGGTCGCGTTATATGCACATTTTAACGGAAGTTTTGTTGATTTGCGTTCGAAGCACGGGTGTGAAGTTGAAAAAGGAATTCAATTCATATTCGCGTATTCAAGTGTATTCGTGCTCACGTTGCGGAATTTGTATAGATGTGTGTCAGATGCACATTTCAAATATATCGAACAACCAGTCCGTATATATTTTGAAAAACATCCGCGACCAAAACTTAACAGACCGAAAGTTGTTCAACTGTTTGTTGTGCGGCCGTTGCGAGCAAGCATGTCCGGTCAATATCAATTTGAACGATTTGCGTATTTCACAACGTATCCGTGCGACTAAGGAATATAATTCTGATTATGCATTTTTGCAGACATTGCCTGTAGAACCGCCACAGGAAAACACGAAACCAGAAGTGATTTATTTTGCAGGTTGTATGACGCACATGACGCCGGGTATAAAGAAATCCGTAGTAAAAGTGTTGGAAAAAGCCAATGTGAATTATCAATTTTTGGACAAGGAAAAAGGAGCGTGTTGCGGTCGTCCGTTGATGTTGGCTGGACAATACCAGGCGGCAAAGAAGTTGATAGAGTACAATCGCGAAAAAATTATAGAATCGGGAGCAACAACATTGTTGGTTTCGTGTCCGATTTGTTACAAAGTGTTTAGAGACGATTATGAATTAGGTCAAATCACCATTAAGCACCATTCCGAATACTTCTTGGAGTTGGTACAACAAGGACGAATTTCGTTGAAGAAATCCGACAAATCTATCGTATATCACGATCCGTGCGAATTAGGACGAGGTTGCGGAGTGTACGAGCCACCACGCGATTTGTTGCGTATGACAGGCGCTTTGCAGAGTACGCAGCAGGAGAAAGTCAACTCTTTGTGTTGCAGTGGCTCGCAGGGCGATTTGAGTTTGTCTATGGCATCGAGAAACGAGATTAAAGCAGAAACACTCAAGGTATTGTTGAAACAAAATCCCGATGTATTGGCTACAGCTTGTCCGTTGTGCAAAAAGACCTTTGTGAAAGGTGTTGACGTTCAGGTGAAAGATATAGCGGAAATAGTTGCTGAAGCGATGGAATAGGATTTTCCGTATTTATCGCGTCCAACAAATGAATTTTAAAAATAAAGTTTGTTATGTTTTTACGGAAATAGAACGAACTTTATATGTTACGAAACATGTTGTTTTGCTTGTCGTCAATAACAACATATGTCCTACACAATTGTGGGGAATGGTTACAATATGTAATATGTTTATTGAGGATATTATTTTATCTTTATGCAAGACTAATAAAATGAATATGTAATTAGATATTACAACAGGGTTAATGTTAGGAATATGTTCAATCATTGAAGTCACAATAACTTTTAGAATTTAATATATATGGATAAGGTTTTGAACGGATTAAATGACAAACAAATAGAAGCTGTTTTAGCTACAGAAGGGCGTGTGAGAGTGTTAGCTGGTGCAGGATCTGGAAAAACTAGAACCTTAACTCATCGTTATGCATATATTGTTAATACATTAGGTATCGATCCTTCAAATATACTTTGTGTTACGTTTACCAATAAGGCAGCAAAAGAAATGATTCAGCGCATCGCTCAATTGGTACCAGCAGGTAACTACAATGATTTTGTCTGTACTTTTCACGGTTTTTGTGTGAAATTTCTTAGAAGGGAAATATATCGTTTAGGATATCCTGCAACATTTACAATACTTGACGAGGAAGATACAAAAACAATCGCACGGGAAGTGTTAGAAGATTCAAAGCAAGATAGAAGTGTAAAAACAATAAATAAGTTTTTGCAAGAAATGGCTGTGTGGAAAAAAGTCTTATTCCGAAAAAAATCAGCCTCTGTTTCTTATATAAAACCATATCTTTTGCCTGGTTTTTTGATGGTTGAAAAGGAAGATAATAATTTTGTTCAATATCTGAAGAAGCAATCAAGGTTGTTTGCTTTGGATTTTGATGATTTGATTTATTTTACGCTATATATTCTTTATAATTATACTGAGGCGAGAGATTATTGGCAACAAGAATTGAATTACATAATGGTTGATGAAGCTCAAGATTGCAGTGAAAACGAATGGCTGCTTGTAGAAACTTTATGTGAATATTACAAAAACTTGTTTGTCGTAGGTGATCCCGACCAATTGATATATGAGTGGAGAGGCGTATTGCCCGATCATTTTATTCAATTTCAATGTGATAAGGATATTGTTTTGTCTCAAAATTATCGTTCCTCAAAAAGTATTCTGAATGTCGCGAATACTATAATTGCGAATAATCAAAATCGAATAAAGAAAGATTTGTTTACCAATCGGGACGAGGGGCCAAAAGTGATTCATTTTCACGGGAAGAATGATTTGGAAGAATCAAATTGGATTGTTAAGCAAATCAAGGAAATGAGAAAAAAAGATCCTTCAATTAATTATTCTGATTATGCAATCTTATATCGCACGTCTAGTTTATCTCGAAATATAGAAGAAGCTTTTATTCGTAATCATTTTAATTATACAATTTGGGGTGGTGTGCGTTTCTTTGACAGAAAGGAAATAAAAGATATGTTATCGTATCTTCGTTTGGTTGCGACAGGAGATGATTTGTCATTCATGCGAGTTGCAAATGTTCCATCTCGAAAAATAGGGAAAGTGTATTTGCAGCGTTTACAAACTTTGGCGAATGGTGAAAATTGTACATTGTACGAAACTTTAAAAAAGCATAAAGAAGACAAGGTATTTCATCAAAAATCCGTAGATGACTTTATTGATGTAATTGAAAAATGTAAATCAAATGCAAGTAAATGGACTATATCTGATTTGTTGACTTACATTTTGATAAATACAGGCTACCAAGATGAATTACGAAAAGATTCTGATGAAGATCGTTTAGAGAATCTAAAGGAACTTATAAACTCTATCCAATATTATGAAACTTCGCATAAAGAAGATTCAGTAACATTGATATCATATTTGCAAGACATTGCTTTGTATACAAATGCGGACTATAAAAAGAATACCGATTCTATTAAATTGATGACAATTCATCAGGCGAAGGGGTTGGAGTTTTCTTATGTTTTTGTTGTGGGGCTGACGGAAGGTATAATGCCAAGTTATCGTTCAATACGAGAAAGAAAAAAATCTGCCGAAGAAGAAGAACGTCGCCTTGCGTATGTTGCATTTACTAGAGCAGAAAAAGCCTTGTTCTTAACTGAATCAGAAGGATACAATGGTGCGTATCAATGTGACAAATATCCGTCTCGTTTTATTCGTGAAATAAAAAAATCAGCACTTGTTACCGAAGGTGATTTTGACGATGATTTATGGCATGGAACTGACAGTATGATGCAGATGTTGGATGATGAACCTGAAAAAGATGATGAAAATCTGTTTGAAGAAGGTGCTAAGGTTCATCATGAAATATTTGGAGATGGTATTGTTAAATCTATTAATATCACAAAACAATGTTGTCGCGTTCTTTTTGACATTGGTGAGCGCAATATCTCATTTCGTGTTTTGACAAAAATCTCTCAAGATTACAGATAAAAATGCCATTTTGAACAAGACATAAAAAAAGCACTCACAAATTCATGTAAGTGCTTGCTTATCAATGAGCGGGAAACGAGACTCGAACCCGCGACCCTTAGCTTGGAAGGCTAATGCTCTACCAACTGAGCTACTCCCGCTTTTGGTGGGAGTGGGTGGACTCGAACCACCGAAGTCGAAAGACGGCAGATTTACAGTCTGCTCTCGTTGCCGCTGGAGAACACTCCCTAAAAAAGAGCCTCTTGTCGGATTCGAACCAACGACCCCGAGATTACAAATCACGTGCTCTGGCCAGCTGAGCTAAAGAGGCAATCTTTTTATGTAAAAGAACTGTGCTTTTGAAAAAGCAGTGCAAATATACAACTTTTTATATTCGTGTCAAGAGTTCCAAAAATTTTTAATGATTTTTTTCTGTGAATCTCCCGTAATCTCTAATATTTAACCTCACATCTCTAAATTAATTTATGTACTTTCGCACGCGAAATGTTAAGGATATGGATTCTGAAGCTCTTATTTCGATAGTTGATTGCCGAATCGAAGGCAACGAAAAAACGTTTGTGCCAAGTCTTTCTTGGCGGATGAACCAAGGCGAAGCATGGCTAGTAATTGGTCCGAATGGTGGCGGCAAAGCCGATTTTGTGAATGCACTCGCTGGAAAAATGTCGTTTGTGCCGAATTCTGTTGTCGAATCGCACGGTTCGTTTTCATCGGTTTTTGGCGATTCAGTCGAAATGGTTTCGTTGGAGCGCGCTGCTAAATTAATTGAGGAGGAACGAAACAACGATGAAAGCGACTATGTTGAAGGCGGTGTTGATATAGGAAGAACAGGCCGAAGATTTATTACCGAAGGTGTTCTTGGTCCGTTGAAAAAGAACGACGAATTGCCGCAATGGGCAAACGACCTCGATACGCATTTCGCCATACAATTGTGTGGAATACAAAAAATCCTCGACCGCGGACTTAAATATATGTCAACAGGAGAGATTAGAAGAACTTTACTTGCACGTGCATTGGTTTCGGGTAAAAAAATGTTGGTTTTGAGCGATCCGTTCGCCGGACTCGATGCCGAAAGCCGTAAGATTTTGTTCGATTTCTTCGCAACCATTGTAACCGCTCAGCAAAAAGGCGATTCGGAATATCCACACATTATATTATGTATGGAACGTTGGCACGAAATTCCTGAATCAATCAGTAATGTTATTGAATTTGCCGACAAAAAAGTATCGTTTTGTGGCTCTAAAAATGACTATGTGCAACGTTTGAAAAGCAAACAGACACAAAAAGACAATGAAAAAGCGGCGAAAAAAGAAGAATTATCATCGTCGCTAACAGCAACGATAGAAAATACTGCTCCACTTAAACAAGAGACTTCGGAAGAGGAAGAAATTCTTGTGGAAATGAACCACGTCAATGTCGGTTGGGGCGACCATCAAGTGCTGATTGACTTGAACTGGAAACTGAAAAAAGGCGAACATTGGTTGGTTCGTGGCCCTAACGGTTCGGGAAAAACTACATTTTTGGAATTAATAACTGGCGACAATATGCAGGTTTATTGTAACGATGTCCGTTTGTTCGGTAAAAAACGTGGCTCGGGAGAATCCATTTGGGAAATCAAGCAAAAGCTTGGCATTGTGTCGTATCGTCTTCACGTTGAATATAGGATGGTTGGCGGCACAAACCTCCGCAATCTTATCATTTCCGGCTTTCGTGATTCCATTGGATTGTATGGTGCTCCCACTGGTGTTGAAATTGCCATTGCCGACAAATGGCTTGCGCTTGGTGGATTTGCCGGCCGTGAACACGAACTATTCCGCGACTTGAGTTACGGCGAACAACGCGCAATGTTGATTCTTCGTTCTGTTGTGAAATGTCCACCTATATTGATATTGGACGAACCATGCCACGGCCTTGACGAAGAATACCGTGAAAAAATCCTTCATCTTTTGGAATTAATCGCCGAAAAAGGAACAACCACAATGCTTCACGTGACACATGACCCAACAGAACGCCTTAGTTGCGAAAAGCATGTGCTGGAATTGTGCCTGGGAGAAACACCAATGTATAGAGTGAGTTGTCAGTAGAGTGATGTCGGTTAAGTTTGAGGATATAATAATTTTACAACAAAACAAACAGCTTGTCACTGAAAACTATTATTAACACCTGTTCATATTCCACGTGAAATTTTTAACTCGGTACGTGTAACACGTAAACACTTTTTCTTTACATTTGCGTGGCTTTTGGGGAGGTGTGCCTTAAAAGCAAAGTTTAACAAAAAATAAAATTTTATGGATTTAAAAAAGATTATAGGTTTATTAGTAACCTTCGCCATTACGGTGACTATCTGGGCACTTCCAACGGATGTGTTTGGAATTGAAAATTTAACAGTTGTGCAACAGCGTGTGATTGCCATGTTCGTTATGGCTGCATTGCTTTGGATTTTCGAACCAATTCCTAACTGGACAACATCAGTATTGATTATTGTACTTTCGTTGTTGACGGTTTCAAACAAAGGTATCGGATATTTCTGTAACCCTGAAGCTGGTCAATTGGTTAAATACACCGATATTATGTCAGCATTCGCCGATCCTGTTGTTATGTTGTTTTTGGGCGGTTTTGTGTTGGCTATTATGGCTTCGAAATATGGATTGGACGTAACATTGGCAAGAATCCTTTTGAAACCTTTCGGTAAAAATCCTCGTATGGTTCTTCTTGGTTTCTTGGTTGTAATTGCAGTATTCTCAATGTTTATGAGTAACACAGCTACAGCAGCAATGATGTTGGCTTTCTTGGCACCAGTGCTTGCAGTGCTTCCAAGCGATGATAAAGGTAAAATTGGATTGTCGTTGGCAATTCCCGTAGCAGCAAACCTTGGTGGTATAGGTACACCAATCGGTACACCACCTAACGCAACAGCTGTTAAATTCTTGGCTGAAGCAGGTTGCGAGGTTTCTTTCGGCGACTGGGCAATTAGAATGATTCCTTACGTAATTATCATGATTTTGTTTGCATGGGTTATACTACAATTGTTCTTCCCATTCAAATCGAAGGAAGTTGTTTTGGAAATAAAAGGAAATGAACGTAAGACAGACTGGAAAACATACGTAGTTTGGATTACATTCATTGGTACAATCTTGTTGTGGGCTACGGAAAAACTTACAGGTATCAACTCTAACGTAGTAGCATTGATTCCACTTGCAGTTCTTACTTGTACGGGTATTTTTGGAAAAGAAGATATCAAGGAAATCAACTGGACTGTGCTTTGGTTGGTAGCCGGTGGTTTCGCATTGGGAACATGTTTACAAGGAACAGGTTTGGCAAAAGTTCTTATTGATGCCATTCCATTCGGAACAATGGGTGTTGTACTTGTATTCATCATCGCAGGTTTGGTTTGCTACTTCTTGTCGAACTTCATCAGCAACTCTGCAACAGCAGCATTGTTAATTCCAATCTTGATTGTGGTTGCCGAAGCAATGGCAGATCCAGCCGCAGCAAGCCACGACACATTTATGTCGTTGGGTGGAACACACGCAATGATTTCATTCATCGCAGTTTGTGCGTCAATCGCAATGTTGTTCCCTATTTCAACTCCACCGAATGCAATTGCTGCATCAACGGGTTTGGTTGAAACTAAGGATATGGCTAAAGTTGGTATCATAATCGGTGTTGTAGGTTTCATTTTGGGATATTTCTGGTTGACAACAATCTTCCCATTTGAACAGACAGCAGAATTAGCACAAACGGTAGCATCAATATTATAGTAATAAACAACCAAAGGGGAACTCAAAAGGTTCCCCTTTCTTTTTAATACGTAGTATGAAAAAAATTATATGTTTGACAGCGGCTTCCCTTTTAGTAGGAAGTGTTTCGTTCGCCCAAGATGAAAAACCAGCACCAAAAGCAGAATTGAAATGGTATGGTTTTGTCCGCAATTACTTTACATTCGACACACGTGAAAGTAAGGCCGGAACCGACGAATTGTATTATTATTTGCCATTAGATCGTTCTATACAAGCCGATGGAACCGACATTAACGAACATCCAACAATGAAATGGAGCGCAATCACTTCACGTCTTGGTTTGGATGTGAAGAATTACAGAATAGGTGACAATATGGAAGTTGGTGCAAAAATTGAAGCTGACTTTTATAGTGGTGTGAGTGGTGTTACCGGAACGGCACAATTCCGTCTTCGTCAAGCATATACAACTTTGAATTGGAAAGACAAGAGTGACAACAAATACGGTTTGAAAGTTGGACAAGCTTGGCATCCAATGGCAATTGATATGGTTCATAGCACTAACCTGGAAATTGGTGTTCCATTTGGACCATTCGCCCGCACTCCTCAAATCACATTTGACTACATTCCAGGTAAACTTTCGTTGACGGCATCGGCTCTTTGGCAAATGCAATATACTTCGGGCGGACCGGAAGGAGCTTCGGCAAACTACATTAAATACAGCAACATTCCAGAATTTTATTTTGGTGTTAATTTCAATAGCGATAACGGATTTCTTGGTCGTGTGGGAGTTGATGTATTAAGTATTAAACCTCGTTACAAAGGAACTGCCAAAATGAGCGACGGAACTTCGTACACAGCGTTAGTTTCTGATAGATTGACAACGATTTCACCATTTATTTACGCTCAATATAAAAAAGACGATTTCGAGGTTAAAGCAAAGAGTATTTATGCTCAAGGTGGTGAACACATGAATTTGAATGGTGGTTACGGTGTTACTGAAAAATTCGACGGACTTGGCGAAGATGGCCATTGGGAATATACACCAACAAAATTCTCTTCATCATGGTTAAGTATGACGTACGGAAAGAAATGGCAAGGAATTTTGTTCGTTGGTTATTCAAAGAATTTGGGTACAATGGACAAATTGTATGTCGACAAAACTGTTGAAGGTGTTGATTTAGCTGCTGTAAATAATAATTATTTGTCGAAAAACACATACGCAAACGTTAATTCTATGCGTCAATTAGCACCTGGAATTGTCCGTAATTGGGGAAAGTTGGCACTTTCATTCGAATGGTTGATGACGTGGGTTGAATATGGTGACTTTATTACTATCGATGGTGTGAATTATGTTGATGCCGAAAATGGTAAGGCAGAAAAAAATATCCATTGGATTACAAACCATCGTTTGCAAATGATGATGAAATATAGCTTCTAATAGAAGTATTTGGAAAAACATACCAAAACAAGAAGGGCGGAATCGTTTGATTTCGCCCTTTTTGTTTTTTATTATTTATTTAAATCGTACGAATGAATTAAGATTCTTTACTGATTTCAATAAGTTTTGCTTTATCCTTGATTTTGATAGTCTTTTTGTCAAGTACAATAACACCTTCTTTTTCCATGTCGCTCAACAAACGAATTGTACTTCCTGTTGCAATACCAGTATATTCAGCCAAATCGTTTCTTGAAATAGGAAGATCGATGAAATCATTGTTAGCGAAATTTGCAACGTTAAGCAATGTACAAGCCAAACGGGAACGAATTGATTTTTGTCCTAAGTCAGCCAAGTGGCTTACGTGGTTTTTAATGGAATTTGTGCTGTATTTGAAAAGTTCGAAAGCACATTTACCATTTTCTTTTATGATTTGAAGAAAATCATTTCTGTCGAAGAAAGCAACAACAACTTCGCTCATTGCTGTGGCTGTTGCCAAATAATTTTCTTCCAACAATGTTGTAATACCGATAATACCTACAGGTTTTTTAATCCAAACAATTGTGCCAAGTTCGTTTTCTGTTTCGTTTTCAACGGTTAACTTACATAAACCTTTGACTAACAAACCGAATTCATTGATTTTTGCACCTTGTTTGTAGATAGTTTCTCCTTTTGAGTAAGAAAGAAATTTAATTGATTTGTCAAGTTTTTCTATATCCTTGGCTGTAAGACATTTAGCAAAATCTGTGTTTGCTAATTCTTTTAGTAAAACATCTTTTGGTGGTATTCTCATCGCATGAAATTTTATTAATAAGTATTGCAAATATATGATTTTTATCAAAAAACGGAATGAGTTGATGCTATAATTAACTCAATTGTCTATTTTTTGTTCTTAAATGTTCGTTTTGAGAACTAACAAAAGTTGTAGATTTTTTCGAGTTCGCTCGGAGATAAAAGATGTTTTTTGTTAGTTTTTTCAATATAAAGGAAAAGCACGTCACAGTTATTTTCGAAATATTCAACCCAACCGCAAAGGCAAGCATTTATTGTATTGTCGGAAAATGCACCTTGTACGAAAGAATAGAATTTTTCGGGACTGAATTGTTCCATAACGTAGAATGCGCTTTCGCCCATTGTTTTATTTCGTATGGAGATTTCGCCAGTCACAATGTTTGCCAATGTATATACAAAAACAGCAGGCGATGGGTAGTAGTTGTTTTTGTCTTGTATGGTTGTTTGATAAGCGGTGTCGTCGTCGAGGGAAGAACTGCGGTTGCAGCAAACAACAGCAACATTTTCTTTTAATGTATTTTTGTCGAATTCAATAGATTGTAAAACAGCTTCGGAACCTAAAAATCCGCTTTTGGCAAGATTGTCCATCTTAAAAAATTTCGGATATGAAATGTTCAAAGCATGGTAAATGTCGCATAGCCACGAAGAATCGCTGCGCGAAATTGCGAGTTCCTTTCCGTTGATTATGACTTTGTTGTTCGTTATCCTGCAATATGATGAAATTCCTAACTGCATGTTATTCAGTGATTTTTGTGAATAGTAATGCTGCATTGCTTCCGCCGAATCCAGAAAGAACTTTTAAAAATTTTTGTGCTTTGCAAACTTCGTTTTCCTGCAAAGTATTGATAGGGGCAACGGTTCCGTGTTCGGTCAAATTATTGACTTTCAATGCTGTATTGTCAATAATAGCCAAAGAGGAAATGATAGATTCAAGAATGCCAGCAGCGCCCAGTGTATGTCCGAAATAAGCTTTCAAACTATTTATTGGTCTGTTTTGCAGGTTAGCGCTTGTCAATGCTAACGATTCCATATCATCGTTGTATGCAGTTGCGGTTCCGTGTGCGTTGACGAATGCAATTTCATCGGGATTGGTGCCTTTCAAAACTTTTTGTATTGCAAGAAATAATCCTGCGCCTGTTCTCGAAGGACCAGAAATATGGTTTGCGTCGTTGGCCATTGCACCGGCAGAAAGTACGATGCTGTTTTTCGGCAACGGATTATTTGTTTTTCCGTATATGATTGTAGCCGCAGCTTCGCCAAGGTTCAGGCCTACTCGGTTTTTGTCGTAAGGTTTACATAATTCCGGAGAAAGCGCTTTAAATGATTGAAAGCCCGAAACAACAAATTTAGAAAGCATATCGGCACCAACAACAATAGCAATTTCGCAGTCGTTGTTTTGTAACATTCTTAATGCGGTGATTTGTGCGGAAGCTCCGGAAATACAAGCATTGGAAATGACGATAGGCTCGTTTTTGTTTCCGAAAAATTCAGTAATGAGTTGCGCCGATTTCCAAAGATGGACTCTGTCTTTTTCAAAACCATCAAGATTTTCAAGCAATTGTACATTGCCTTTGGTTGTTGACAGAATGAATTGAACTTGCTTGGAATTGGTTTGTATGTTTGTTTTTTGTAAAGCTTTGTATATACTGAGAATGGCAGCTTTTTCGAACTTAGTGTAGCGTTTGCCAGTGTTGTTTATTTTAGAAAATTCATTGTTTAAATTCTCTTCATCCAACAACGCACCAACAAATGGTTCTGGTAGATCAAAAGTGTCCTTGCGAAGTTTGAGATTTGTTTTTCCTGCTTTTACGGCCCTATAATTTTCTTCGGACGAAAAGCCCAATGACGAAATAATATTGTGTGAAATCTGATAAATCATTCTTCTGGCAATCCGTTCATTTTTTTCCATTCTTTAATGAATGGTGGCAACGTCCACATTAAATTGTAGTTTGTGTCTAGAAAAACTTGGACTGTGTGTCCTGTTGCACATAATTCGTTGGTTTTCAAGTCGTATATTTCGTAGTCGAAAATTAATTTTGCGGCAGTCGTGTTACGGAATTTGATGACGATTTTTGCTTTATCTTGATATTTCAACGGACGTTTGTAGTTGAATTTCAATTCTACAAGAGGTGCGTAAAATCCGAATTCGTACATACGCATATATTCAAGTTGATATTTGCGTCCGAATTCCTCGCGTGCGTCTTCGAAATAGAGGGCATACGAGCCATGCCAAACAATCTGCATAGCATCGACTTCGCTAAAACGGATGTCAAATTCTTTTTCTGCCTGTAAAACTTTTTCGTCCATTATTTACTTTCTTGGTCGGTTAAGGCGACTTTTATTTCGCATTCTGCAACAAGGTTATTGTTACACTCGATTTTTGCGTTTAAAAGTGTCATATTCAACATTCCGCTGAATGTTTCTTCAACAGTTGTCGTCAACACATCGCCAACATTCGGGAAACTGTAGATTGTAAGATTTTTAATGGAACCAATCACACCGATTTTCACAGTTTTGGATTCCATAAACTTATTGATATAGCCAATTCTTGCGGCGCATGTTTGAGCCATATTTTCAACAATTCCACCAGCAGAAAGTTTGCAGTCGTCGCCAAGCATGATGTTGTCTTTTTTAACTTCGAATCGGGTTGATGCGATTTTTCCTTCAAATGAAGTTAATTTGTCAACCATAACAAATGGCGGACGTTGCGGAATAAGGTCTAAAATTGGAATTTCTGTCATATTATTTCAATTTGCAGACGATAATGCTATGTCCTAAACCGAGGCCGTCGTGGATTTTTTCTACTTGAAGTCCTGCTTTTTCAACGCAGCGAATCATGTCGCCCGAATAATACATTTTTGAATTTCCGTTAGCCAAAGCCGTGAAATACAAACTGATTTGAGCCAAGCAGTACGATGCAGTTTCAAAACGTTGACGATCCCATAATGTTTCCATTATGTACAATTTACTGTCTTTGTTCATTGATTTTGCAGCACGGGTAAGAATGCTTGTAACTTCCGATTCGGAGAAACAATCAAGGAATTGACTCATCCAAATTGCATCGAAATTCGTAGGAAACGGAACTTTTTCGTCAAGCAAATCAGCACCATGACCGAAAATTCTGTCGGCGCCAGGTAAATCTTTTGTTTGTGCTCGCATCATTTCCAATTGTTGTGGTAAGTCCATAATTGTGACTTTCACATTGTTGTTGAATCCTACGCATTGCAAAGCCCAACGGCCGGTGTTTCCACCAACATCGAGCAATGTTTTGGGTTGGTTTGCAAACACAATTTCCAATGCTTGTTGGAATGAATTATCAGAATAAAAATGGTCGAAACCGAACCAACTTTTTTGTACTTGTTTTGGTAATTGAGAAAGACCTTCGTAAATCGTTTTCCACGTTCCGAAAACTTTCAAACCTTCAGGTTTACCATTTACCAAAGCTTCTTCAAGATTGAAAAGGCCAAGATAGTTCACATCGTGGTTGAAGTCCATATTCACACGTGCCATGTCATCGTGGATGAGGAACCAACCTGCTTTTGCAAGAAGGAATTTTTCATCTTTTAAAAGAATCGTGCCGATAGTCAACGAAGATTCAAGTAAACATTGTACGGCGTAACGCGACAGCTTAGTCTTTTCAACGATTTCGTCCATTGTAAGACCGTTTTTGTTGTCGTCCAACATTTTAAAAATGCCGAATTTCACCATCAAACGTGAAACTTGGAAAACAATAGGGCCGAATGCTATTTCTTGAGCTAGACGTTGAGCCTGCAAGGCACTAAAACGTTCTTTCGCATAAATTTCTTTTTGAGGAGATTGTAATTCCATACCTGTAAGTCTTTGTCGCAAAGGTACTCAATTTAGATTTATACCAATACGAGAATGATGAATTATAGCGAAATTTTGTATTATTGCGTTGCATTATGGAATTCACGTTAACTTCGAAATATAAACCAACGGGCGACCAACCGGAAGCCATTCGTCAACTGACCGAAGGCGTTCTTGACGGAACGAAACATCAGGTTTTGTTGGGTGTTACCGGATCGGGAAAAACATTTACGATTGCGAATGTTATTGAGAAAGTTCAGAAACCAACGCTGATATTGAGTCATAACAAAACGTTGGCGGCACAGTTGTATAATGAATTCAAACAATTTTTTCCGAATAATGCAGTGGAATATTTTGTGTCGTATTACGATTATTATCAGCCGGAGGCGTATATTCCACAAACAAATACGTATATAGAAAAGGATTTGGCGATAAACGACGAATTGGAAAAATTGCGGTTGAGTACAACCAGCACGTTGCTTTCAGGTCGTCAGGATATTATTATAGTTTCTTCTGTATCATGTATTTATGGTATGGGAAACCCGAATAATTTCGAAGAACGGTCGTTGCATCTGCATGTTGGACAAAAAATTGCGCAGGATGTGTTGCTTCGTGATTTGGTTGACGATCTATATACCCGTAACGAATTGGAATTCAAGCGAGGAACGTTTCGTGTGAAAGGCGACACGATTGATGTATTTGAAGCGTCGCACGATTATGCCATCCGCATAGAAATGTGGGATAACGAAATCGATCGGTTGGCGGCAATCGACCCGGAAACAGGAAAAACACTTGATGTTATGGAGGAAACGGTGATTTATCCAGCCAATCTTTTCATTACAAGCAAAGGTGGTTTTGAAAAAGCAATTCGTGATATTCAAGATGATTTGGTGAAACAGATTGCGTTTCTTGAGAGTGTGGACAAGCATTTGGAAGCACAGCGTCTGAAAGAACGTGTTGAATATGATCTGGAAATGATAAAGGAAATTGGTTATTGTTCCGGAATCGAAAATTATTCCCGTTATTTTGATGGTCGTGCTGAAGGTGTCCGTCCGTATTGTTTGTTTGATTATTTGCCCAAAGATTTTTTGTTGGTGATAGATGAAAGTCACGTGACGATTCCGCAAATTCACGGAATGTACGGAGGCGATCATTCACGAAAAATCAATTTAGTTGACAACGGATTCCGTTTGCCGGCGGCATTGGACAACCGTCCGTTGAATTTTCAGGAATTTGAATCGCTTTGCAATCAAGTGATTTATGTGAGTGCCACGCCGGCCGATTTTGAATTACAGCGAGCAGAAGGAGTTGTTGTTGACCAAGTAATTCGTCCGACTGGTTTGCTCGATCCTGAAATTGAAGTACGTCCGACCGAAAATCAAATTGATGATTTGATAGAAGAAATAAACAAACGAACAGAGAAAAACGAACGTGTTTTGGTAACGACATTGACGAAACGGATGGCGGAAGAGTTACAACGATACTTGACACGTTTGGGAATGAAAAGCGCATATATTCACAGCGATGTTGATACTTTGGAACGAGTGGAAATTCTTGAAAATCTTAGAGCAGGAGGTTTTGACGTGCTTGTCGGTGTGAACTTGTTACGTGAAGGGTTGGATTTGCCTGAAGTTTCGTTGGTAGCTATTCTTGATGCCGACAAAGAAGGATTTTTGCGTTGTGAACGTTCATTGACGCAGACGGCGGGACGTGCAGCACGAAATGTCAACGGACATGTTATTATGTACGCCGATACAATTACCGAAAGTATGCAGAAAACGATAGACGAAACAAATCGCCGTCGTGAAAAACAAATTCGTTACAATACTGAACATCACATCACACCAAAGCAGATTGTAAAGGCAATAGACAGTACATTGGCTAAAAAAGAAGACGAGGATGTTAAACCGGGCATTGCAGCAGATCCGGTTGTGAAATATATGAATAAAGACAGTTTAAAAGCTTTGATTGCAAAAACGAAAAAGGAAATGGAAGCTGCCGCCAAAGAAATGGATTTTGCTACTGCCGCAAAATTGCGTGACGAAATGTTTGAATTACAAAAATTATTGTAGTTGCCCGAACCAAATAGTTGGTAAGAAATCAGGAATGTAAATTTCGTGGTCAAAAATGCCGTAAACTGTGGCGCCGCTTCCGCTCATTGACGCATAGATTGCTCCTAAATCGTAGATTTGCTTTTTTATTTGTGCTATTTCCGGATGATTTAAGAAAACAGTTTTTTCGAAATCATTTTCAATGTTGTTTTTCCAAAGGATAGGATTGTCGGAAATTTCATCGAAGAGTTTTTTATCTTGTTTCATTGGCGTTGCACCGCGATATGCTTCGGCCGTACTAACGGCTACGTTTGGTTTTGCCAATAAAATCCAATAACCTTTTAATGAAAGATTTGTTTTGGTAAAGATTTCGCCTAAACCTTCGGCAAATACAGGTTTATTTTGAATGAAAAAAGGACAGTCGCTACCAAGAGATGCGGCCATTTTTTCTAATTCTTCGTTGCTTGCGCCTATGGAAAAATATTTGTTTAAAGCAGAAAGTAGGAACGAAGCATCGGCGGAACCGCCACCTAAACCGCCACCAAACGGAATATGTTTGTACAACACCATGTGGATGGGAGGAATGTTATATTTTGCGTTAAACACATTCCAAGCTTTTACACATAAATTTTTTTCGGGTGGCGTATCAATTTGAATTCCAGCGTTTTCAAATATAACTTTATCGGATTCGAAGAATTCAAGACAATCGCAAAGTCCGTGGACAGGGTAGAATATTGTTTCTATATTGTGGTATCCGTCGTTTCTTTTTTCGGTTATACGAAGACCAATGTTGATTTTTGCATTTGGAAAACAAATCATACTAATTAAGATTTAGGTCAAATTGTTTTCGCAATTTATCGAGCAACGGATTTTCCTTGGAAAGAACGTCAAATCTATCTTTGTTAGAAATCAAAGGTTTTGCTGCAGGTTGAGTAACTTGGGGTTCTTGTATTTGGGGTTCTTCCTGTTTTATTGTTGGTTTTGAAACAACGGTGGTAGGAGGAGTTGTTTTGCCCGAAAGAATATCGGACATGAAATTAGTTTTTGGTTTATCAACCGGTTTTGTTATAACAACTTCTTCTTGTTTTGGTGTAGGATTGTTTGTTTGTTGTTGTGGTCGGGAAACAATTGTCGGTTGTTTCGGTTGAGGTGCCGATGGAGCGTTTACAGTGCTAGATTTTTTTTTTTGAATGTTACATAATTGCAACAATGCCAATTCTATATGTAAGCGCTTGTTATTGCTTTCCTTGTATTTTTCGTCAAATTTCTGAGCTAAGTCAAGGGCTGCAAAAAGAAAATCCAACGGACATTTTTTCGCTTGTTCCGAATACCGTGTTTTTGTTGATTCGCTCACTTCCAACAACGGTAGTGTTTTAGGATCTTTGCTTACGAGCAAATCTCTAAAATGACTGCATAAACCTAAAAGGAAATTTCTATCGTCAAAACCTTTGTTCAGAATTTCATCAAAAGTAACTAGCGACGAAGCATAGTCGGAATTTAGGAAAAAGTCGGTCATTTTGAAGAAATACTCATAGTCAAGCACATTCAAGTTTTCGATTGTGCTTTGATAAGTGACGTTTTTCCCAGAAAAACTGACAATTTGGTCGAATATTGAAAGTGCGTCACGAAGTCCGCCGCTTGCTTTTGTTGCAATAACGTTTAGTGCTTCTGGTTCTATATACACATTTTCTTTTTGGGCAACATTTGCAAGATGTTTTGTAATGTCATCGATTTGAATTCTGTTGAAATCAAAAATCTGGCAACGGGAAAGAATGGTAGGTAGGATTTTGTGTTTTTCCGTTGTTGCCAAAATGAAAATAGCATGACGTGGCGGTTCTTCCAATGTTTTTAGAAATGCATTGAATGCACTCGAAGAAAGCATGTGAACCTCGTCGATTATGTAAACACTATATTTTCCTACTTGCGGCGGTATTCGAACTTGGTCAATCAATTGGCGGATGTCTTCAACCGAGTTGTTTGATGCTGCATCAAGTTCCACAACATTGAATGAAGCAGAAGCGTCGAATGATTTACAAGATTCACATTCGTTGCAGGCTTCGACTTCGGCGGTTAAGTTTTGGCAGTTTATAGTTTTTGCGAAAATACGAGCGCAAGTTGTTTTACCGACACCGCGAGGTCCGCAAAACAAATAGGCTTGTCCAAGATGTCCCGAAGAAATGGAATTTTTCAACGTACGTGTAATTGACTCTTGGCCAATTACTGTCGCAAACGTTGCTGGACGGTATTTTCGTGCTGATACTATAAAATTCTCCATAACACTACAAATGTAGTTTTTTTTGTATTAATAGCAAAAGGATTGACCGTTAGGTTTTTTGTTTTTTCTTTTTAGCTGCGGGAAACAGCACGTTGTTCAAAATCAAACGGTAGCCAGGTGAATTTTTATGATTGTCGAGATTAGTTGGTTGGTCGCCAACGTAGTGCCTGTAGTCTTCGGGATCGTGTCCTCCGTAAAATGTCCACGTTCCTTTCCCGTATGTTCCGTGAATATATCGGGCTTCTTTGGCCGATTTAAGTTCGCCCATTATTATTGTAGTTGGTTTTATAAGATTTTCGTTGAATGCCGTAGTTTGTCCCATAAAACCTTTGATTACGTTTGTGTGGTTTTGGCACAGCATTGTCGGAACAGGATCCCATTTTGCTGAAAATTCGAATAATGTGAAAAAGTCTGCGTTTTCGTTGACAGTACGAGTTTCCGTCACATCAATGTCGGAATATTCGTATTCAAGCGGATTTCTTCGTAGTGTGAAGTTTTGAAACGCCAGGCAATTGTTGAAATCAAGTTTTTGTTGTGCTTGTGGATCGGCGGGGTCTCCGTCGAACATACTTTCACAAATATCTACATTTTCGGCTGCTAATGCTATGTCGAAAGAATCGGCACCCGAGCACATGGCAAAAAGGAAACCGCCATTTTCAACGTATGCTTTGATAGTTTTTGCCACGTACAATTTTAAGTCGGAAACTTTTGAAAATCCGTAGGAGTGAGCTTCCGCTTCGGCATTTCGTTGTTGGTCGCGATACCATTGTGCGTTTTTGTAGCTTGCGTAGAATTTTCCGTATTGTCCGGTAAAATCTTCGTGGTGCATATGCAACCAATCATATTTCGCAAGTTCTCCATGTACGATTTCGCCGTCATAAATAACAGTGTATGGAATTTCTGCATAGGTGAGGGCAAGTGTTACAGCATCGTCCCAAGGTAATTTGTCCTTAGGTGAATAAACTGCCATTTTGGGTGCTTTTTCAAGTTTCACGGCATCCATATTAACATCGTCAGCCGAAACTTCGGTAAGGATTGACGAGATTTTTACATCGGGAATTATTTCGTAGGAAACTCCACGAATGTCGCATTCATTTTTAATGTCGGGATTATATTCCATTAAGAAACTACCTCCACGGTAATTCAATAGCCAGTCAATAGTAATGTTGTTTTGTAATACCCAATATGCTATGCCATAAGCTTTTAGATGATTCTTTTGACTATCGTCCATAGGAATCAAAAAGCCAAAAGCGGAGCAAAATTGGCTACAAAACGCAAATAATATGACTGTGATTATTTTTTTCATTAAAAAGGGGTTTGCTCTGTGTTGCTGTTTCCTCCGAGAGGATCAGCTGATTTGTTTGAATTTAAATTTATTGCAAAAGGATCACCTGAGTCATTTAGATTGGATGAATTAAGTTTTGAAGCAAATTCCATAAATGATGTTTGTTCAGCATCTTGATTTGCATAGAATTCCGCATTTGGCATTGTTGGAGAATCGGTTTTGTCGATGAATTTCATGTATTCGCCAATAAATAGCAAATCTACGTCGTCGCTGGCACCATGACGGTTCTTGGCAACAATTATTTGTGCATTTCTTGAAATATCTTCGCCATTTACGTTATTGTTGCTTCCGATAGCTTTTGCTTCACGGTGGATGAACATTACCAAATCGGCATCTTGTTCGATAGCTCCCGATTCACGAAGGTCGGAAAGACGTGGCTTTTTATCATTGTTTTGTCGTCCTTCAATACCACGGTTCAATTGGGCCAATGCGATGATTGGAATTTTTAGTTCCATAGCTACGGATTTGATTTGTCGCGAAATGGTACTAACTTCCTGTTCACGGCTGAAACTTCCCGATGCGGTCATCAACTGAAGGTAATCGACTACAATGCATTGAACTTTGTATTTTTCGACAAGTCGTCGGCATTTTGAACGGAATTCGAAAATTGAAAGTCCGGGAGTATCATCCAAATAAATAGGAGCAGCAGAAAGTTTTTCTTTGGCAGAACTTAATTTGCCTATATCCGCTGTGGTGATTTTCCCGGTTTGTAAATCGAGTTGTTTGATTTCGGCTTCGCCAACGAAAAGACGCGTTGCTAATTGTTCGCAGCTCATTTCCAACGAAAACATACCAACAGGAATATTGTAATCTATAGCCATGTTGCGTATCATGGTTAGAACGAAAGCTGTTTTACCCATACCTGGTCGGGCTGCCAGTACAATCATACTACCTGGTTGCCATCCTGCTGTAATGCGGTCAAGGGCTGTGAATCCAGATGGGACTCCAGTGAAATCACGTTTGTCTTTACTTGCTTCAATAAAGTGGTCGTATACGCTTGGCGCGATTTTGTCAATGCTGACAATTGATTTTTTTTGAAGGCTTTGGTCGGTAACCGAAAGAATTTCGCGTTCGGCGGTGTCGGTCAAATCGGCTAATTGGCATGCTGGATCGAAAGCTTTTTCGCAAATTTGAGAAGAAACGCGGATTAGTTCACGTTGAATGTATTTTTGAACCAACAGTTTTGCATGGTTTTCAATATTTGCCGACGAAGAAACTTTCATTGAAAGGTCGGTGATGTACGACGCTCCGCCAACCTTGTCGAGTTCTTCCTTGCTTTGTAGTTGTTCTATAGTGGTGACTAATGTGATTGGCTCGTTTTGTTTCGCCAATTCAGACATTGATTCAAAAATTATTTGGTGTTTTGGAACGTAAAATATTTCTTTTTTATTAAGCAGATTCATAACGTCGGATATGGCGTCGCTGTTAATCATAAGTTGTCCCAAAACAGATTCTTCCAATGTCTCCGAAAACGGCGGAGTTTTTCCGTCGTAATTGACATGGACTTCAACTTCACGTTGGTAATTATTCTTTGCCATTTCTTGTTTTTTTATCGGAGACAAAAATAATCAACTCTTTGGTTGCTCCAAAAATGAAATATAAACAAAAGGTTGTTTGTTGATTGTTGAAAACCGCTATAAAAGCGTTGTTTCGTTGAATGAAAATCCACGTTTGAAATCGTCGATGTTCATTCTTTTTTTGCCTTCCAATTGAATCTCAATTGGTTGGATGAACCCGTCGCTTGTTGAAATAAGGATGTTGTTGTCTTTTTCAACA
>JAZRXD010000062.1:0-2053 GCA_045600045.1 Bacteroidales bacterium | reverse complement strand
GAAATCGTGTTCAGAAATGCCTTGTCCAATGTGGTCGTCGTGTTTTTTTCGTAATAGAAATAATAACCTGCGTTGTTGTGATTGCCCAAATAATATGCGTTGCCCGTCGTTGCGACGCGTTGTGCCGTATGCGTTTCAGAATACCAAATATATTCCCGAATTTTTTCGATGGGTTGGTTTTCGTTCAGGTAATCGCCGTTCATCATTGATTCGCCCAATTCGTAATAACTGAACGAGCCACCAATGCCTTCCATTCGGCCTTTATATCGTTTGGTTCCTATAACTTTAATACAATTGTCTGCAACCTTGAAATTTATGCTATCATATTCATCATTCATTTCTTCTGCAATTGACTTAGCCTCTTCTAAATAATTGGAAGCATTGCTTAGATTTTTCACAGACAGTTTTTTACTATAAATTTCTGTTTCTTTTTCACCGATATATGAGTACCCATTTATAACTTTTTTCACTCTTTCGGCTGTGATACTCTCCGCATAATCTTCCATTTCCACCAAAATGAATTTGCGGTTGCCACCGTCCTGCTTGTTCAAATTCAAAACCGCGTGGGCTGTTGTGCCAGAACCAGCGAAGGAATCGAGGATAATCACATCATTCCCATTTATATGAGACAATAATTTTTCAATAAGACCAGATGGCTTTACTGTATCAAACCCAACTGGCTTTTTCATAATTTTATTTAAATCATCTTTGCCAGTTTGTGCAGTTCCTACAATTGAAGTAAAATGAGACCAAAAAGGAACAATACTTACTTTATCAACTTCATCTTCTGGATATACTGCCTTTTTTACCAAACCATCAACAATTTCAATCCTATTTTTCGCTATTAAATCATTTGCTGTATCTAAACCAATTTGCCATCTTTTCCCTTCACGAGGTAATTGACCAAGAATTGGAAATTTCATTGATTCTCGGTTATAACCACCAGCGTCAGATTTCTCAATTATTTCAAAGCGACATTTTCCTAATTTTCCGTTATGTGGATATTTTAATTCATCTCCGCTAATCTCCACTTTAAACTTCTTCAATCCATTTTTATAGACATAAATAAACTCTGTTTTCTTTTGCAAATTGAATTTTGCAGTGCCTGCGTTTGTAGGTTGTGTAGATGACTCCCAAGTTATAATTCCTACAAAATTCCCACTACCAAAAATCTCATCGCAAATCAGTTTGAGGTTTGCCTGTTCGTTGTCGTCGATGGAAATGAAGATGGCGCCGTCGTCGGCAAGCAGTTGGTGAAGTAGTTTCAGGCGAGGGTACATCATACAGAGCCATTTGTCGTGGCGCGTGAGGTCTTCGGCTTCTTTGCCCACTACTTGTCCGAGCCATTTGCGTATGCGTGGCGAATTTACATTGTCGTTATAAACCCAATTCTCGTTGCCCGTATTGTACGGCGGATCAATGTAAATACATTTTATACGGCCTTCGTATTCGGGCAAAAGCGCCTTCAAGGCTTCAAGGTTGTCGCCGTGAATGATTTTGTTTTCGGAGACGCAAGATTTTGCGTCTTTACAATCGTCAACGATTGTTTCCCCGTTGTCAAACGTATATTGTTTGTCCAGCGTCTTGAACGGCACATCGTGGTGATGATTGATAACCGCATCTTTTCCTATCCAGTTGAGTGTGGGCATATTTTTCAGTTTTTGCGAACTTTTGCCCAAATTCTGATAAGCAATAAAAAAGGCGGAACTGCCATTTTTAAGACTTATCTTGAACGGAGGCATCGCCAAACGCCATGTACACAAATAAATCCGACAATTCACGCCGTAGCGTGAACTCTCGCAACTTATTCTCGTGTACTGTAAATTGGCGATTTTCCGTTCAGAGAACAAGAGCGTAAAGCTCAGTATTTTACTATTTCAGTTAAAATATCTTTTCTGTTTATGTTACTTGCTTTCTATTCTTTTGTTAATCTTTTGTTCAACAATATGTTCTTTTGCTATAGCAATAGCACGTTGCAACTTTTCGGCAAGCAGTTTCTTGTCGGGTAGTTGCGTATAATATTGAGCTACCTTAATGGGGCTATTCTCGTCCA
>JAZRXD010000061.1:0-24005 GCA_045600045.1 Bacteroidales bacterium | reverse complement strand
ATAAATATTTTTTTGAAGATATTTTGAGTTTGATTTCATGTGTTTTTGAATCTATTTCGATTCTTTTAGTTTGGTTAATACTATGAAACAAATATTGTAATTCTACGTATGCTTTCCCATTTTCGCGCACTAATGCAAGATTGTATCGCCCTTCGTGGTTGTTGTGAACACAAATACCAGCTTCTCCTTCCCAATTGACAATTTTTACTTTTGTCTCAAGCTCTTCAATATAACTTTGTTGACGAATTCCAACAAATGCGTCGTATGTTGAACTTGCCTTGATTTCCAATCCGTCTTCTGTGATTCTTGCTACCGAATCGGGTGAAATGCGATATGCATTCCATTCCAACAAAAGTGGCTCTATGTGTGGAAATGTATATAATTCGCATACTCCATTCCTACCTGCTTGATAAGTGCTATTCTCGTATGATACATCTTCTGACATAGTTCCGTTGTCGTTTACAATTGGCCATCTATTTTCCCATTCAATAGGAGCGAGGAACATCTCCCGGCCAAGCGGTTGATTTGTAAATTGAAAAGGTCGAGTTGCGGAAAATACCATCCACCACGTGCTGTCGTGTGCTTGAATCATATCGGCCTGTCCGGTACATTGGATAGGATTGTCTCGTTTGGCTTTGTCTTTTGAAAGAATTGGATTGTGTGACAAAATTGGATTGTGCGGGCAGGGAATAAATGGTCCCCAAATATCATCGCTCATTCTAATATTTACGTGATAATCAAATTCTTGACCATCGGTATTCATCAAATAATAGTATTTCCCAATTTTATACATGTGTGGATTTTCGGGACAAATACCGTCGGTTAAGTAGTGGAACGAAGATAGTTCTTCTCCAGTTTTGGGATCAATTACTATTTGTATGATACTGCTTTTGTCAACACATTGCAAATAACAGGAACCGTCTGTGTCCCAGAATAATGACGGGTAAAGTCCGATACGTGGATTTGCGAAAAAAATTGGCTTGCTCCACGTTGAATCGGGTGATTGGGTGTAAACTATAAAACTATTTCCGTTTCCTATATTTGTCGCAACTATGTAAAATGTGCTGTCAAATTTGTTGTAGCGAATAGTTGGAGCAAACATACCTTCGCCTTGACTTAGATCAAGTCCGTTTTTATCGGTTACAGCATAATTTGTTAATTTCCAGTTGACTAGGTCTTTACTGTGATAAATTGGAATAGCTGGATTTTGATTAAATGAGCTCGTTACCAAATAATAGTCATCGTTTACTCGACATATGCTAGGATTTGGTGCCATACCTGGAAGCACAGGATTTTTATATGCGCGTAAATTCTCTTGTGCATTCAAAATAAAGCAAAGACAAAGTGACAAAGGGAAAAGAATGATTCGTTTCATGTTGTTAGTTCTTTGCCAATTGTTTTTTTGCGTTCTCCAACGTGGCAATTACTTTGTCGCACCATTCATCAAACTCTTTATCTTCTTTTTGATATTCAGGATGTGAGAGGACAAATTCTATGGTTTTGCGAACTCCTTGGTCAAAACGGACTGTTGCTTTAAAATCGGGAACAGCCTTCTTTAGTTTTATGTTATCAAATACGATTGAATTTGCTTTGTCGCCAATTAAACTGCCTGTAAAATCGTAATCACTAACGGCAGCAAGAAATTTTGAGGCAACATAATATGGTTTGTAAGCTACGCCTAAACTGTCTGCAATACTTTGATATACTTGGTTCCACGTAATTGTTTCGTCCGATGTGATTTGAAACGCTTCGCCAATTGCGTGAATATTTCCCATCAAACCGAAAAATCCTTTCGCAAAATCGCTGTTGTGCGTCATAGTCCAGAGCGATGTCCCATCTCCGTGGACAATGACGGGCTTGCCAGCAAGCATGCGTTTTACAACTTGCCAACTGCCATTTTTGCCGTGAACTCCAAGAGGAATCGAACGTTCGTCGTATGTGTGGCTGGGACGAATTATCGTGATTGGAAATTGTTCTTTGCGATATTTTTCCATTAGAAAATCTTCGCAGGCAATTTTGTTTCGCGAATATTCCCAATATGGATTAGCAAGTGGAGTTGCTTCATTTATAAGATAATTTCCAACAGGTTTTTGGTAGGCTGAGGCGGAACTGATAAACATCATTTGCTTGGTTTTTCCCTTGAATAGACGGTAATCCCGTTTTATTTGTTCAGGGACAAAACAAATAAAATCGCACACACAGTCGAATTCGTATTCTGCAAGTTTTTCGCGTGCTTCGTCTTCGTTGTTGATGTCGGCTATTGTTATTGTTTTTACATTTTCTGGCAGAACATTGTTGCGCGAGCCACGGTTAATCACATATAGTTCCCAGTCGGGAGATTGGGCTACTAATTTTGAGATGGCAGTGCTGATTGTGCCGGTTCCACCAATGAATAAAGCCTTTTTAATATACGAATGTGCCGAATTCACTTTCAATTATCAATTCTTTTTTGTCGGATGCTTCAATACGTCCAACTATTTGAGCATCAATATTGAATGATTTTGAGATGTCAATAACTTGTTGCGCATTTTCTGGAGAAACATACACTTCCAAACGATGTCCCATATTGAAGACTTTGTACATTTCTTTCCAATCCGTTCCGCTTTGCTCATGAATCGTTTTAAATAGAGGGGGAACAGGGAATAAATTGTCTTTTACAACTTTTAGATTGTTGATGAAATGTAGGATTTTCGTTTGCGCGCCACCAGAACAATGAACCATTCCGTGGATTTGAGGACGCATTGCATCCAATATTTTTTTTACAACAGGGGCATATGTTCTTGTTGGAGAAAGAACCAATTTTCCCGCATCAAGAGGTGAATCTTTTACGGAATCAGTCAATTTTAAGTTCCCTGAATATATAAGATCTTCGGGAACGGCAGCATCATAACTTTCTGGATATTTTTTTGCTAAATATTTTCCGAAAACATCGTGACGGGCTGATGTCAAACCATTGCTACCCATACCACCATTGTATTCTTTTTCGTATGTCGCTTTGCCATACGATGCTAAACCGACAATAACGTCGCCAGCTTTAATATTTGCATTGTTTATAATATCGCTACGTTTCATACGGCAAGTTACCGTACTATCAACAATGATTGTGCGTACTAAATCGCCAACATCGGCGGTTTCTCCACCTGTTGCATATACGCCAACGCCCATTTCTCGTAATTCAGCTAATAATTCATCGGTTCCGTTTATTATGGCTGAAATTACTTCCCCGGGAACCAAAAGTTTGTTTCTTCCAATTGTTGATGAAACAAGGATGTTGTCAACAGCTCCTACGCACAAAAGGTCATCGATATTCATAATCAAAGCGTCTTGTGCAATACCTTTCCACACCGATAAATCACCAGTTTCTTTCCAATATAAATATGCCAAGGATGATTTGGTTCCCGCACCGTCGGCGTGCATTATATTGCAATAATTAGGGTCGCCACCTAGAATGTCAGGAATGATTTTACAAAATGCTTGTGGATATAATCCTTTATCAATGTTTTTGATTGCGTTGTGAACGTCTTCTTTACCTGCCGAAACGCCACGTTGCATATATCTTGATTCTACAGCCATTGTTATTTATTGTAGTTTGTTGAAGTAACTTTAAATTCAGTTCTACGATTAATTTGATGACAAATTTCTTGTTGTTCGCTTGTCAATCCGTTGATGAACGTTGGTGTTAATTGATCGCCGATATTTAAGAATTTGTACAAATTTGCGTTTTTCCTGTCTATGATTTTCGGTTGCGTTGCTCCGTAACCTTTTGCGGTAACACGTGATTTGTCAATTCCTTTAGAAATCAAGAAATCAACAACCGATTGTGCACGTCGTTGCGAAAGTTCCTCGTTTGTCATTTTTGTTCCAACACGATAATCAGTGTGAGAACTTAATTCTATTGCGATATTAGGGTTATCAATCAATGTTTCGTAGAGTTTATTTAAAGAGACGATTGATTCTGGACGCAATGCCCACAAATTCACATCGTACAATACGTTTGGAACTTCAATAGGGGCGTCAATTTGTGTCATATACAAATCAACCGCAAAGTCTTTGTCTTCTTTTCTTCCGTAAGTAGTGATTTTGTATTTGCTGTTCAAATATCCATCGTGAATAGCTAACAAAACATAATTAGTTTGTGGATTTAGGTCAAAGTTGTAATCGCCATTTTCATTAGTTGTTACTTCGATAGAAGTTCCGTCGCTACCAATCAAACTTACTGTCGCATTTGATAATGGCTGTTCTGTGATTTCATCAAGAACTTGTCCGCGAACTTTAAAGTGAAGCTTTATGATTGAAAAATGATAGATGTCGTCGTAACCTTTTCCTCCAGGTCTATTTGAGCTAAAGAAACCTTCTTCCAAAGAATCTTTGAAACAAATTCCGAAATCATCAGATGGTGAATTTATCGGGCTCATAAGGTTTAGAGCATACGGTTTCCCTTTTGCGTCGTAATTCACTCTAAAAATATCCAAACCACCCATCCCGATTTGTCCGTTAGATGAGAAGAACAAAATACTGTCCGCAGTTCTGTAAAATGGGAATAATTCATCACCTTCGGTATTTACAACATCACCCGCATTTTTCGGTTTGTCCCATTTATCTTTTGTGGTTGGTCTTGTGCAGTACCAAATATCATATCCGCCAAATCCACCAGGACGATTCGAAGCAAAATAAAGTTTTAAACCATCTGCAGAAACGCTTGGGTGGACATAATCATTCGTGTCGTTTGGAATGTCGCTTACTTCAAGATGTACTGGTTTATCCCAAGAGGAGCCAATTTTATTGGACGACATTATTTTACATTGATAATGATTGTCGCCATAGTTGCATTGCGTATAAAATATGAAATTCCCATCTTTCGTAAGACTCGGAGAACCTTCTTCGTTTGTTGTGTTGATTTGTTCTGAAATAGGATTTGGTGTAAGCCAAAGTCCTTTTGCATCTTCTTTCGAAGAGAATAAATCACAAAAATGTTGCCCGCTACCACCATGAATTCTGTCTCCTATGGAATTTGCTCTTGATGACGAAAAATAAATAGTGTTGCTTTTCCCGTCAAAATTGAAAAATGGAGAGTAATCTGAAAATTCGCTATTGATGTAAGCTAAATTCGTGATTTTGTAGTTCGTTGGATTTTGAAGCCATTTCTTTGCAGTTCTACAAGATTCTACGCCTTTTTCTGCACGCTTGTCACCAGGAACAAGAGTGTGATATTTGTCGTAGTAAGCGATTGCTTTATCAAAATTCTTGTTCATTCTCATTGCATCGGCACAATAAAGATAGACTATCGGTTCTTGATAGTTGAGTTCAATAGCTTTCTCTAACCATAATTGAGCGTGTAATGGGCTTGAAATGTGATGATAGCAATAACCAATTTTGTAGGCTACAATTGCTTTTTCAGGATCTTCGTTTTCTATTTGAGAAAATAAACTTTTATAATCGTTGATTGCAAAAGAATATTCATTTGCTTTCAGCGCGTTGTCTGCACGCTTTTGTAATACTTTCTGACCATATATGTTAGTGGAAAAAAGTAAAATGGAAAAAATGTAGAACAAAAAACGCTTCATCTGAAAAAACTAAATTGTTTCAAAAATACATTTTTTTGTTACAAAAACAAAGGGGAAACAAGTCTCCTTTTGCTTTTATTTAATTGCCAACAATTCTACTTCAAAAATCAATGTCATGTGCGGTTCTATTACGCCACCAGGTGCGTTTGCTCCGTATGCTAAATCCGATGGAACATACAATTTCCATTTCGAGCCAACAGGCATTAATTGTAAAGCTTCAACCCAACCTTGAATAACTCCATTTACAGGGAACGAAGCGGGTTGGTTGCGTTGAACAGAACTGTCGAATACAGTTCCATCAATTAATGTTCCGTGATAATGTGTTGTAACAGTGTCTGTTGCTTTTGGCTTTGGACCATTCCCTTCTTTTAAAATTTCATATTGAAGACCACTCGGCAAGGTAATTACATTTGGGCGTTTTGCATTTTCTTCGAGGAATTTTTTACCTTCGGTTATGTTCTTTTCGAATTTTTTAGAATTTGCTTCGGCTAAAAATTCTTGAATTGTTTCGTATGCTTCTTGTAAAGAAAGTTCTAATGGATTACCTTTCATCATGTCGTTCAATCCTTTAGCGAACATTTCTGCATTGATTTCCGAAACACCTTCGCCTTTTAAACTTGTACCAATATTCATTCCCAAGCTGTAGCTTGCTTTGTCTAAGTCTGATTTTATCATAGCTGAAAATTTATTTTCGCAAAAGTAGTAAAATTTGCTTAAAGTATGGTCTGATTAGTGCGTTGAATAGATTTTTGTTTACTTATTTTTTTGTTACATTTGTGAAAATTTTGTCGATGAGGTTAATTGAGTTTCAACAGCAAAAAGAAATTCCTGATTATTTGATTACCAAATCAGGGTTGGCAAGTCAGGTTCTTTTCATAACGATATTTGCCTTGTTGTTCGTTAACATCTATAAACCATTTACTTCGGGGTTATGGGGCGATGTTTCCACGTTGGAATATTTCCTTTGGTCTTTGGGCGTTGTTTTTATTGGTTTTGTGACTTTGGTGATAAGCCGTATCCTTATTTATTACTACTCAAAAAAACATAGAATTTTTTATTGGGTATATGCATTCTGGATTTTCGTTGAAATTTTTGTAATGGCAATTGCATATACTTCGATTGCAAAATATGCAATGCCGAAAACTTCGCACATAAGCGGAGGAACGGAAATTGTTGATTTCTTTTGGACCACATTTTTTTCTGTCTTTTTTATATTGTTGATTCCAACTATGATTTCGTGGTTGTATTTGGCTTTTTCTCAAAAAAAGATTGATTTGCAAAATTTACAGACTCAAGTCAAAGAAAATCCGTCTATGACTGTTGATCAACCTGCGGTTCTTCAATTTAGAGATGAGAAAGGAGAAGTGAAATTTTCGGTGAAATCAGAATCAATTATTTGGATTGAAGCTGCCGACAATTACGTTGTTATAAAATATCAGAACAATGGTAAATTGTCCGATTTCATCTTGCGAAATTCATTAAAACGTTTGTCCGATGAGTTTAAAGACACAACCTTATTCCGTTGTCATAGATCGTTCATGGTAAATTTCGACCATGCTGTTGCATTGAGAAAAGCTGCCGATGGATTGATAATTGAGTTGGATGTGCAACCTATGAAAGAAATACCTGTTTCTAAAACATACAAAGAAGAAACGTCAATGGCGTTTACGCAATATGCGTGTAAGAAATAGGATGTTATTTGTGTAATTCCTCGTTGATTATTTCTGAAACTGTTACTGCAAGTTTTGTTGCTTCGTTTTCTTGTAATCCTTTTACTGAAATCGGATCTCCAAAATGAACAATAACTTTTGTTGGTCTAAAACGTATGTTTGAACGAGACCATGCTTTTGCGGAATTTTTTATTGTGACAGGTACAATGTCGGTTTGTGAGTTTATTGCCATTTTAAATCCGCCTTTTTTGAAAGGACTCAATTCTCCGGTTTTGGTTCTGGTCCCTTCCGGGAAAATTGCGATGTCCATTCCCTGCGAAATCAAATCAACGGTTTGACGCATACTGCTTGCTTGTGCATTGCCTCTTTCTATAAAAATCATTTGGATTTTACGTAGCATGAATCCCGTAAAAATGTTGTGTTTCAATTCTTCCTTTGCTAAAAAATGCAACATTCGTCTTGAACCATAGAAGAGGCAAGGTATATCGAAGTACGAAGAATGGTTTGCCATGAAAACGTAATTTTTTTTCGGATCAAGTTTTTCCAACCCTTCCGACTTGATTGGACTGAGAACAATGAATGATGTAACTGGAGCCCAAAGATGCACGGTTAGCCACAGAGATGCTTTGGGCGGAAGTAATAATGTTAATACATAAACAAAGAGTAGCGTCCAAAATGCGACTAAAATTAGTTGAATGATATTTAGGATAATCATAAACTCAAATGTTTTTATCTGACAGAGTCAGTCTTTCTATATAAAATTTTATCTTTACAAAGTAAAAGATTTTTTTTGATATGAATGGTCAAATCTACTTAATTCCTTCGGAAATGGGCGAACAAAATTCAGAACGTCTATTCCCTGCATATAATTTAGAAATCATAAAACAGATACATTATTATATTGTAGAAAATGTTCGTACGGCTCGTCGTTTTATAAAAAAGATTTGTCCAGAGTGTGTGATAGAGAATATTGTTTTTTTTGAAATAAACAAACATTCACCTTCCGAAAGATTGCAAGAAATGATGAGCCCATTGTTTGAAGGTGAAAATATCGGTGTGATTAGCGAAGCTGGAATGCCGTGTATTGCCGATCCTGGTAATATGGTTGTGGCGGAAGCTCATAGAAAAGATATTCGCGTCATTCCGTTGGTCGGTCCTAATTCGATTATCATGGCATTGATTTCGTCTGGTTTCAATGGACAAAATTTTTCTTTTCATGGATATGTTCCGATAAAAGATGATAGAAAAAAGATGATTCTGTCGTGGGAATCGACAGCATTAAGAACGGGACAAACTCAGATTTTTATGGAAACACCATATCGAAATCAGCAATTGTTTTCGGAATTGACGAATATTTTGCGTCCAACAACAAAACTTTGTATAGCTACAGACATTACGTTGGATTCGGAACAAATCAAAACGAGAACTATTTCGGAATGGAAGAAAAATGTTCCGGATTTACAAAAGCGACCGTCAATATTTTTAATATTCTAAAACGAAGTACTCTAAATAAGGAAAAAGTTGTATCTTGCCACAGCTACAATATATTATGGCGAAACGTAAAATAGAATTGGAATTTGAGATGAAGACAATGCCTGGCGTTGTCTATAAACGTGTTGCTACGCCCGATGGTTTGGCTACATGGTTTGCCGAAGGTGTTGTGAGCAGCGAAGATGGGGTGGTGTATTCTTTTATATGGCAAAAAGAGGTTACGAAAGCTATTGTGTTGGATTCTAACGAAAATGAATTTATTCGTTTTCGTTGGGAAGATGATGAAGATGACGAATATTTCGAATTCCGTATTTTGAGAAATGAATTGGCTGGAAACATAACTTTAAAAGTAGTTGATTTTTCTGAAGAAGAAGAATATGACGATGTTGTAAGGTTGTGGACATTTCAAGTCGATGGTTTGAAAAGGATTTTGGCCGCATAGATGTTGAAAAATGTTGGGGATTAAGAAATTAGATATCTTTGTTTTAAAGTCGTATTTACTACCGTTGCTGATTACATTCTTTGTGACAACATTTTTGTTGTTGATGCAGTTCTTGTGGCGATATATTGACGATTTGGTTGGTAAAGGACTAGAATTGAAAATCATTTTAGAATTATTCTTTTATGCAGCAATGGGATTGTTGCAGATGTCGTTGCCTTTGTCTGTGCTTTGTGCGTCAATTTTTGCATATGGAAGTATGGGCGATACTAATGAATTGATTGCTATTAAATCAGCTGGTGTTTCTTTGTCTAGAATGATGCGTCCATTAATTGTTTTCAATGTTATTTTGATGTTCGGGTCGTTTGTCTATGCTAATAATGTTTTACCATATTCAAACCTGAGGTTGTGGTCTCTTATGTTCGATGTCCGAAATCAGCGACCGGAAATGAATATCAAAGAAGGTGTCTTTTTCGATGGAATAGAACAGGTTCGTTTAAAGATTTCTTCGAAAAATCCAGACAACAATATGATGTATGATATGATGATTTATGATCATCGTGATAATAATGGAAATACTAGTGTGATTATTGCAGATTCGGCAATGATGAGGGTTACGGATGACAAACAATCTTTGGTTTTGACTTTGTTTCATGGTGAATCATACGAAGATGTAATTGATAGAAGTAATCCGGAAGTTTATAAGAAAAGACGTCCTTTCCGTCAGTATTCGTTTGATAAACAACAAGTTCTGTTTGAATTAGAGGATTATGCATTTAGTAGAACAAACGTCGATTTGTTTAAACATAACTCTCAGATGCAGAATGTGTTACAACTTGATTACATGATTGATTCTTTGACTTTGAATTATAAAGAACATAACGAACGATCATTTAAACAATACTTTATTAATAATGTATGTAAAGTTCGTGAAGAAGGCGATACTTTGCCTTATGTGAATGTAGATACATTGTCAAGGGAGTTTTCAAACGCTGATAGTGTAGCGGTCGTAATGAAAGCGTTGAATGTCGCACGTTCGTCATCTTCATTTTTGTTGGCTGCAATTGACACCAAACTCGATCAAGAAAAAGGATTAAACAAACTACGTATAGAATGGCACAAAAAATTCACATTGGGATTTGTGTGCATCATAATGTTTTTTGTAGGGGCACCATTTGGCGCGTTAGTTAGAAAAGGTGGTTTTGGTATACCTGTGATTTTCTCATTTATATTTTACCTACTGTATTATATATTAACAATGATTGGGGAAAAAAGTGTAAAGGCTGCTACTATATCTCCTTGGGTTGGTATGTGGTATCCAATACTTATAATATTAATTGTAGGAGTTTATTTCACCCAGTTGGCAATAAATGATAAAGGTTTGCCGTCTCCAATGCCGTTTTTGAAAGAAATCTCGTCAAAATTGTTGGCGAAAAAACAAAATAAAGAACTAAATAAAAATTAAAGAAATGAAATTGACAAAACAAGTTGCTGTCGATTTGATGGCTGCAATGAAAAATCAGGAAAAAGGAAAGTTGGATGCCTTGAGAGCATTAAAAACAGCATTCATATTGGCAAAAACAGAAACTGGTGCTGCAGATTTATCTGATGATGAAGAATTGAAAATCGTTCAAAAGTTAATCAAACAACGAAAAGACTCAGCAATGGAATATGCGGCTAACAATCGTCAAGACTTGGCGGATAAAGAGAATTCCGAAGCAGATGTTTTGTCATTCTATTTACCAAAACAATTGTCGATGGAAGAAATAGAACAAGTTGTGAAAAAAATTGTTGCTGAAATTGGCGCAACTTCTATGAAGGATATGGGACGAGTTATGGGTATGGCAAGTAAACAGATGGCAGGGTCAGCTGATGGAAAATCTATTTCTGAGGTCGTAAAAAAGCTTTTAGCATAGAATAAAGCCTCGAAAGTGAAGGATTTTCAATAAATTCTTGCAATCATAAAAAAAATATGCTTTCTTTACGCACTATTTTCAAGGAAGGTATTTCCATACAATGAAAAGAATAGTAAAATTTATACAATTTTTTTCTGCTTGTTTTACAGCAATCTTGTTGCTGGATTTGTCTTGTTTTGCACAGTTGAATCCAAGAAGTACATTGTATGAATTCCATCAATCTTCATATAATCCAGCGATTTGTGGAGCTTTTGATTATGGAACAGCGGCTTTGGTTTTACGAAAACAATATGTTGGTTTTGAAGACAAATCAGGACCTGCTTCAACATGGTTTGATGTTTCAATGCCAATAAAAAGTTTAAATAGTGGGGTAGGATTGGCTGTTGCTCAAACAAAAGAAGGATTTGAAAAAAGGTTGTCTGCAAAATTAAATTACGCATATCATCTTGATCTTGGAACAGGAACGTTAGGTTTGGGATTGAGTGCTGGTTTAAATACTGCAGAATGGGATTTGAGCGATGCGGTTTATCCAGACGGATCATCTGATACATATATAGAAAACACAATTGCTTCACAGGATAGATTTTCTAATCTACTTTTGGGATTTGGTGTGTTTTATCACCATGGTGGATTATATGCAGCGGCTGCTATAACAGAACTTAATGAACCAGCATTAAAATATGAAGGTGGCAAAAGCGATTATTTGAAACGTCATTATTGGTTGTCTTGTGGGTACGAATACCAAACTTCAAGCCCTAAGTGGACAATACATCCTGCAATGACGTTGAAAACAACATTTGTGGATTGGCAAGCAAGTTTTGATTGCAGATTAGTATATGATAACTTTATTATAGGAGGTTTGTCATACACAAGTAGCAATGATATTTCGCTCAATGTGGGGGTTCAATTCTGTGATGGATCAAAATTTGATGGTTTAAAAACAATTTTTTCATATGATATCGTAACATCAAAATTAGGAGGCGAAAGTGCTGGTAATCTTGAATTTATGGTATCTTATGACTTTAATATTTTTGTAGAGAAAGAAAATAAAACTTATAAAAGTGTTAGATTTTTGTAGGAATTTAGGAAAAAACTATTACCTTGCGAATTATTTTAATATGAATACATATGAAAAAGTTATTGTTCTTTAGTTCAGTTGTCGCCTTGATGGTTAGTTGTTCATCAAGTTATCAAAGCGGAGAATTGTCTGGTACATTAACCAGACCAATTTGGGATAATGAAGTTCCTTTTGGAATGTTGTTTATTCCACAAGGAAGTTTGAATGTTGGACCAAGTGATCAAGATGTTGCATGGGCCAATACAGCACAGAATCGAAACGTTTCTGTTCAATCATTTTGGATGGATGAAACTGAAATCACAAATAACGAATATAGACAATTCGTTGACTGGGTTCGTGACTCATTGGCATACGTAACGTTGAAAGAAGATGCTGGTAAAGAAGATCTTTTTGTTACTGTAAACGAATTCGGTGAAGATTTGGATGATGACGAACAATATATCGACTGGACTAAACCAATCGATTGGAATGAAGCTGAAAATAGAGAAGCTTTGTTGTCATTCTTCTTGCAAGGTGATGAAAGATTCTATAAGAAACATGAATTGGATGCTCGCCAAATGAATTTTACTTACTATTGGATTGATTTCAAACAAGCAGCAGAAAAACATAAAGTTAATGGTAAGGAAAATCGTGCATACAATTACAAAACAGGTAAGTATGAAGGTGAAGTCCTTCGTGCTGATGGAACTAGACAAGCAATAAAAGATAGATCTTCATATATAGTTAAAGAAGAAATTAATGTTTATCCAGATACATTGTGCTGGGTAAGTGATTATACTTATTCATACAATGATCCAATGTCTGCAATGTATTTTTGGCATCCTGCATATGATCATTATCCTGTTGTAGGTGTTTCTTGGAAACAAGCAGTTGCATTCAGTATTTGGAGAACTCAATTGAAAAATGGTTTCTTGAGAAGTATGAAAAAAGTAATCGTTAATGATTATCGTTTGCCATCAGAAACAGAATGGGAATATGCAGCTAGAGGCGGTTTGGAATCTTCTCCATATCCTTGGGGTGGTAACTATACAAGAAATTATTTGGGTTGTTTCATTGCAAATTTTAAACCTTTGAGAGGAAACTATACAGATGATGGTGGTATCCAAACTATTATTGTTGGTCACTATGAACCAAACGAATGGGGTTTGTATGATATGGCTGGTAACGTTGCAGAATGGACTCAAACTGCATTTGATGAAAGTGCTTATAGTTTTACAGGAGACATGAACACAGACAACTATTATAGTGCTTTGGACGATGACCCAATTGTAATGAAGAGAAAAGTTGTTCGTGGTGGTTCTTGGAAAGATATAGCTTATTATATGCAATGCAGTTCTAGAACATACGAATATCAAGATTCAGCAAAGAGTTACATTGGTTTTAGATGTGTTCAAACTTATTTGGGCCGTTCATTCGGTCTTGATGCTCAAGATTCTCAAGTATATTAAAATTGACAATATTATTTAAACATTAAATCCTTTAAAAGTTATGATGAGTATTTCAGAATTAGTAGAAACCGATGGATGGAAAAAATTTATGGCGAAAGTCTATGGATGGGGAGCATCTGTCGTAATGGTCGGCGCTTTGTTTAAAATTCAGCACTATCCTGGTGCAGGACCTATGCTAGTTGTTGGTTTGTTGACTGAAGCTGTGATTTTCTTCTTCTCTGCATTCGAACCAGTACATGCTGAAATCGATTGGACATTAGTTTACCCTGAATTGATACCAACTCCGGAAGGTGAAGAAATTGAGGGTATTCAAGATACAACTCCATTGACAACATTCTTAAAAGACAAATTGTCTGGCAAAATCGAAGGTGGTGTTGGTGGTGGTTCTGGCACAGGCAAACAAGGTGGTACAGCTTTGGAAAAATTCGATGAATTGTTGGAACAAGGTAAATTAGGTCCAGAATTATTTGAAAGATTAGGTTCTAATTTGGAAGCATTGAATTCTAATGTTACAAATATGAATGACATTTCCAATGCAGCAGTCGCTACTAATTCTTATGTTGAAAATATCAATAAAGCAAATAATTCTGTTTCTTCTATGTCAGGAGCATTTGATTCAATTGCTGATTCTGCAAAACAAACAGCAAGTACAATTGCTGAATCAGGTGTTAAATCATCACAATTGATTGCTTCTTCTGCAGAACAAACAGCAAGTATTATTCAAACTTCAGGTAAGAGTTATCAACAAATGTTGGAAGGTCTTAATACAAACTTCTCTTCAATTGGTGATAGTACAAAAGCTCAAGCTGAACAACAAGAAGCTTTAACTAAGAACTTATCTGCATTAAATGCTGTTTATGAATTACAATTACAAAATTCAAGTAAGAATTTGAATGCTACAGATGAAATTACATCTGGTATCAATTCTATAATGGCAGATTTACAATCAACAGCAAACGATGTTGCTCAATATAAAGCAGAAATTTCAAAATTAAGCCAAAACTTGGCTGCTTTGAATACGGTTTATGGCAACATGTTGAATGCAATGAGTATTAGATAATTTATTGTAAGAACTTTAAAGAGATTTAGATAATGGGACACGGAAAAGAAACGCCGAGACAGAAGATGATAGGTATGATGTACCTATTCTATACAGCGTTGATGGCGTTGAATGTTTCCAAAGACGTTCTTGATTCATTCATAAAGATCAATAACTCTTTGAACGTTACAAACGAAAACTTTATCAGCAAGAATCAAATTGCTTATGATGCAATTGATAAAGCTTATATGGCAAACCCTGCAAAGGTTCAATCAGTTCATGATTTGTCTATGGAGTTGAAAAGAAAAGCTGATAGTTTGGTTGCTGAGATGCAATATTATAAGGATACTATCATTTTCTACGCAGATAAAATTGATAGAAGTACTTGTTTTACTCGTCCTGAAACTAAAAGTACACGTTTGTATATAGCAACGGAGGAAGGTGATACTCTTTCTTTGGAGGAACAATGTCAATCAAAAGATAATTTGGATATTGCTGCTCAAATTATGGTAGGAAACGATCAAGGACAAAGCGAAAATTGTGGTGGTGCAGTCTTAAAAAATTCCATTAATAATTTCCGTGAATGGGTTTTGAAAGTTGCTGCTCAACATGGTTCTGATTCAACATCAGTTATGGCTAATAACGTAAGAGTTGCTCTTTGTACAGATGATGTTGTTGGTGAAGGACATGAAGGTGGTGTTATTCCTTGGGCTAGTTCTCAATTTGAACATTTACCTTTGATGGGATGTATTACAGTATTGACACAATGGCAGTCTGCTGTTCGTAATGTTGAAGGTGATTTGTTAAATTTAATGTATGGTCAATTGGATGCAACTTCATTCAAGTTTAATAAACTTTCTCCAGTGATTTTGGCTCCTAGTACATATATTATGCAAGGAAATGAATATTCATCTCAAATTTTCTTGGCTGCATTTGATACAACCCAAGCATTGGATGTATATGTAAATGGTAGAAAGTTGCCTATTGATCCAGTTAGTGGTTTGCCTATTTACAAAGTGAATGGTGGCGGTATTGGTGCTCAAAAATATAATGCGGTTATCAAGATGCCAAAACCAAATTCATCTGATACTTTAACTTATACGATTTCTGGAGAATATCAAGTTGCAAAACCAAGTTTGGTTGTCTCTCCAACAAAGATGAATGTATTCTATATAGGTCCAGAAAACCCTGTGGAAATTTCAGTCCCTGGTGTACCTGCTGATAAAATTTCTGCATCTTTGACTCCATCTACTCATGGATCTATTACAAAGAGTTCTTCGGGTGGATATATTGTAAAGGTTACCAGAGCTGGAAAATGTTCTATTGCTGTTGTTGCTGACATTAATGGTAAAAAACAAAACATGGGTAGTGTAGAATTCCGTATCAAGACCGTTCCTGATCCAGTAGCTCAAGTTTTGGGTATGAGTGGTGGTGATATAGAAAAATCAAGATTACAAGCTGCTCAAACTGTCGATGCTAAGATGAAAGATTTTGATTTTGACTTGTCATTCAAAGTAACATCATTTACTGTCAGTGCACAAGTTGGAGCTTATTTCTTGTCGGAAACTGTTAAGAGTAATAGAATTAATCCTCAAGTTAAACAAAATATCTTTAGTAAGGTAACAAAAGGTTCTAAGGTTTATTTCGAGGATATTAAGGCTGTTGGTCCTGATGGAAAACCTAGAAATCTTGGTGTATTGAAATTCGTTGTAAAATAGAGACAAACCTAAAAAAGTATATAATTATGAAAAAGATTGGTTTATTTATTATCGGAATCGCTTTCTCATCAGCTTTATTCGCTCAAGCTAGTGAATATCCTGATAGTCCGTATGACAAACCTCATATGAATGACAGAAAGCCTGCTATTATGCAGAACATTCGTTATGCCGATGTTATGTGGTCAAAACAGATAGAACGTACATTACCATTGCGTGAAAAAATGAATCTTCCATTATATTTTCCAAATAATGAAACTGGGAAAATTGGAACTCGTTTTAGCTTGACGGCATTGACTATTGATGCTATTGAAAAAGGTTATTTGTTCGCCTATGATCCTATGAGTGATGGTGCAGTTCCTATTACACAAGATGATTTTAGAACAAAACTTGGTGCTAGTATAGATACTATCTATCTTGAAAACGAAGATGGTACAGAAACTGCAAAAGCAATTGAAAATCAAATGCAACCAAGTTCTGTGAAATTCTTAATCTTGAAAGAAGAATGGGTGTTTGATAAACAACGTTCAGTTATGGATCCTCGTATTATGTGGATTACAGCTTTGCGTGAATTTGAAAAAGACGGAGAAATTCGTAAATCTTTGCCTTACAAAATTTATTATCCAGCTGCACAACCTATTTTGGCTAGAAATGAAGTTTTCAACCCTAATAGCGATGGTGACCAAAAATCATTCTATGATTTGTTCCAAAGACGTTATTTCAGTAGCTTTATTTCAAGAGAAAGCAACGTTTACAATAATCGTGAGGTTAATTCATACAAATTCGGAATCGAACAATTATACGAAGCAGAACGTATAAAGACTTTCATCTTCAATTTCGAACACGATTTGTGGGAATATTAAACAATTGTTTGTTAATAAATAAAGGGGGCTCATCGAATATCGACGAGCCCCCTTTATTTATATTTGCGCCAAATAAAAATCTATGAAAAAGTTTAGCGTTTCTTTTTGTTTGTTGGCAAGTTTAGTGTGTTTGTTTTCTTGTAATCATAAGAGTACTTCAGATAATACGGAAGAAGAAATTGTAGAGCCTGATAAATTTTTATATAATATTAGAATAAATGATTTAGACGTAGTTATCGATACAGTTAGACGAGGAGAAAATATTACTTCTTTATTGATGGGTGAAGGTATTGATTTTAATGCTTGTAAATTGGTTCTCGCTCAATCCGATAGTATTTATAATATAAAAAAAATGCTGAAACTGAAGCCCTATACAAAACTGTATTCTGATACCGTTTTGCTTTATTGGATTTATGAATTTTCGGATGAAAATTATTTGGTGTACGATTTCTCTGATTCTATTCCGCGAGCTTATAAAGGTCAAAAAGAAGTTTCATATAAAGAATGTAGAGCAAAAGGAGTTATTGAAACGTCATTGTGGAATGCTATGGTTGACAATAATTTGAGTCCAAATTTAGCGATGTCGTTATCGGATGTTTATGCTTGGTCTATAGATTTTTTTGGTTTACAAAAAGGGGATTGGTTTAAAGTCGTATATGTTGAAAAGTATATAGATTCTTTACCAGCTGGTTTAGCAGAAATTAAATATGCGGTATTTAATCACATGGGACAGGATTGCTATGCAATTCCTTTTGAACAAGATGGCTTTAAACAATATTTTGATAAAGATGGAAAATCAACACGTAAAGTATTTTTGAAGGCACCCTTGAAGTATTCAAGAATCAGTTCTTATTTTTCAAATGGAAGAAAACATCCGATTTTGAAAATTGTTCGTCCTCATCATGGTGTTGATTATGCCGCACCGGCAGGAACGCCAGTCCATACTATTGGTGATGGTGTTGTTGTGAAAAAAGGATATTCTGGAGGAGCAGGAAACATGATAACGATAAAACATGTTCATTCTTACACAACGTCGTATATGCATTTATCGAAATTTGCAAGTGGAATAAAGGTTGGAGGACGTGTTCGTCAAGGACAAGTAATTGGTTATGTAGGTAGTTCGGGTTTGTCAACAGGACCTCATTTGGATTTTAGAGTATATAAAAATGGGACTGCAATTAATCCATTAAAAATGGTGTCTCCACCAACAAATCCAGTTAAAGAAAGTGATATGCCGGCTTTTCGTGTTGTTGCTGATAGTCTTGTTCAAATCTTATCAACGTTATAGTTATGGAAGATTTGTTTGCAAATTTAAATAACAGCCAACAACAAGCTGTTAGAAATGTGGAAGGTCCTTGTTTGGTTATAGCAGGAGCAGGATCGGGAAAGACAAGAGTTTTGACGTATCGAATCGCTTATTTGTTGTCGCAAGGAGTTCCTGCTTATAATATTTTAGCACTTACTTTTACCAACAAGGCCGCTGCCGAAATGAAAGAACGTATTGCCCGTTTGGTTGGTGATGATGTTGCTCGTGGATTGAATATGGGAACATTCCACTCGGTTTTTGCTCGAATATTGCGTGTGGAATCGAATTCACTTCCTGGATATGATTCAAACTATTCTATACTTGATACTGAAGATGTGAAAAAATTAATTTCACAGATAGTTGTTTCTCGGGGATTAGACAAGGATGTTTACAAATCATCAAAAGTGTTGGGAATAATTTCCAAGGCAAAAAATGATTTGATTCCAGCAGATATGTACGAGGCGTCGGATATGTGGAAATTAGATAGAATGAATGGAATGCCGGAGGTTTGTTCTATTTATCAGGATTATGTTGCAATGTGTCGAAAATCAAATTCAATGGATTTTGATGATTTGCTGTTGATGACAAATATTTTGTTTCGTGGGAATCCGGTGATTTTGGCTAAGTATCAGCATTTGTTCAAATATATTTTAGTTGATGAGTACCAAGACACCAATAGTTGTCAGTATCATATAATAAAGAAATTGGCCGAGCCAGAAAATAATTTGTGTGTTGTTGGTGATGATGCGCAAAGTATTTATTCTTTTCGTGGTGCGAAAATTGAAAATATTTTGAATTTCAGCAAAGATTATCCGAATTATAGGTTGTTTAAATTGGAACAAAATTATCGTTCTACTCAGATTATCGTAAATGCTGCTAATTGTTTGATACAGAAAAACAAACGTCAAATTCCCAAAAAGACATTTTCAGAACAAGAAGAAGGCGAAAGAATTAAAATAATAGAATCATCGACTGATGCGGAGGAAGGAATAAAAGTTGCTTCGTTGATTTCCGATTTGATTCATAACGGTGAGGAATATAGTGATTGCGCGATTTTGTATCGAACGAATGCCCAATCACGTATATTAGAAGAGGCATTAAACAAAAAACGAATTCCGTGCAAAATAGTAAAAGGGACGTCATTCTTTCAGAGAAAGGAAATTAAAGATGTGCTGGCGTATGTGAGAGTTGTCATCAACCCTCATGACGAAATAGCATTGGAGAGAATAATCAATTATCCTGCTCGAAGCATAGGAAACACCACCCTTGAAAAACTTGCAAAATTGGCAAATGAGGCGAATGTTGGTGTTTGGGAAGTTTTGATAAATATTAATCAATCAGGAAACTTGTTCTCGGCAGCAACGAAAAACAAAATCAATGAATTTGTGATTATGATGAAGGGTTTTATGGCCGATGAACCCGAAGCTGACGCATATTCGTTGATGAATAGAATTGTCGAAAAGATTGATTTTAAGGAAGCTCTTGCTAAGGAATATTCAAAAGAGGACGCCCAAGATCGTTACAACAACATTTTGGAATTGTTGAATGGCGCGAAGGAATTTGTTGAAAACGAGATGGATCCTGATTCGATTGCCTTGCATAATTATCTTGAGAAAATTGCATTGCTGACAGATATTGATGAAGAAGAAACTGATAATCCGAACAAGGTTTTGTTGATGACAGTTCATGCGGCAAAAGGTTTGGAATTCAAACATTGCTTTATTGTTGGTATGGAAGAAAATATTTTTCCATCGACAATGAATTCAGATAGTCAGCAAAATATAGAAGAAGAACGGCGATTGTTTTATGTGGCATTAACACGAGCAATGAAAACAGCCACAGTTTCGTATGCGTTGATGCGAAGAAAATGGGGTAGTTTGAATGCATCGTCACCAAGTCGTTTCTTATCGGAAATCGACTCTTCTTATGTTGACGGGAAAGTTCGAAAAATGACCGATGATAACTTTGAGTCTGGCAGACCTCAATTTGGCGGATTTTCATCTAGAACACAAAGTTTTTCTTCTTTCTCTCAGAATCAAGGTGGATTTTCTTCATTCAAACAAAATCAAAGCAGTTTTAGCTCTTACACACAAAAAACACAAGGCATAACATCTTTTTCATCGCAAAAATCGCAATTCGGCAATTTCCAGTCAAATCAAGAAAAACCATTCGCACATTTTAATGAAAAACCAGCTCAGCCAAATTTAATCACACCAAGTAACCCTAATGATATTCAAGTTGGACAGCGTGTTGCTCATTCAAAATTTGGTTTGGGTATGGTTAAGGAAAAAATGGGTGAGGATGCAAATCTTGCCGTAATAATTGCATTTGACAATTGGGGCGAGAAAAAATTGCTTTTAAAATTTGCAAAATTGCAAATAGTAGAAAATTGATATTTTTTTTAATTTTGAAAAATTTGAATTCAGAAATGGAGTATAATACAACGAAACAACCATTGATATTGCCGGAATACGGACGAAATGTTCAAATGATGGCCGATCATTTGTTGACAATTAAGGATAGAGATAAAAGAACTGAAGCAGCTAAGGAATTGGTTGCTATAATGGTGAATATGAATCCGTCGGTGCGTGAGACAAAAGATTACAAACAAAAAATGTGGGATTTTTTGGCTCAATTGTGTGATTATCAATTGGATGTTGATTTCCCTTTCCCAATTACAAAAGCGGAGGAAATGGGAATGCCAGAACGTTTGGATTACAATATGAACGAAATAAAATGCCGTCATTATGGTTATACGGTTGAACGAATGATCAATGCGGCAGTTGAATTGCAGGAAGGGGAAGAACGAGATGTTTTGGTGAGGATGATTGCCAACAATATGAAACGAAATTATGTTGTTTGGAATCAAAAATCTGTCAACGATGAAATTATCATCAATGATTTGAATAGATTATCTAAAGGTCGTTTGAAATTGTCGGAAGACACTCGGTTGATGAATGTAAATGTTCCGACTCAATCTCAAGGTCAAAAGAAAAACAACAATTTCAAGCATAATAATCAAGGAAAGAAAAACAAAAACAGTAACAACAAAAACAATAACAATAAAAACAAATAAAACTAATCATGTCGGTATTTCGAATAACAGGAGGAAGAAAGTTACATGGCGATTTGTATCCGCAAGGTGCAAAAAATGAAGCTTTGCAGGTATTGTCAGCGGTTCTTTTGACAAAGGAAACCGTTGTCATAAAAAATATTCCAAAGATTCGCGACGTGATGAACTTAATTGAATTGTTGATGTGCTTGGGCGTAAAGGTAACTCAATTAAGTTCAAATGATTATAAGTTTCAAGCAGATGATGTAAATATCGATTATTTGACATCAAAAGAATTCCAGGAAAAATCTAAAATGTTGCGAGGTTCAATAATGTTGGTTGGACCGCTTTTGGCACGTTTTGGAAAAGGTTTTATCTCAAGTCCTGGTGGCGATAAAATTGGCCGGAGACGTTTGGATACGCATTTCATCGGTTTCCAAAATCTTGGTGCTCATTTCGACTTCAATCAAGAAACAAATATGTTTACCGTTTCTGCCGATCATCTTCAAGGAAAATATATGTTGCTTGATGAAGCTTCGGTTACAGGAACTGCAAATATTGTGATGGCTGCGGTTATGGCGGAAGGAACCACGACAATTTATAATGCAGCTTGTGAACCATATGTTCAACAATTGTGTAAGATGTTGAATAAAATGGGCGCAAAAATTTCAGGTATAGCTTCCAATTTATTGACAATAGAAGGGGTTGAAAAGTTAGGTGGTTGTGAGCATACTATTTTGCCGGATATGATTGAAGTTGGTAGTTTTATGGGATTGGCTGCAATGACGGGTTCTGAAATTACAATCAAAAATGTGTCGTATCCAGATTTGGGAATAATTCCATCTGCATTTTCTCGTTTGGGTGTTCAATTTGAGAAACGTAACGACGATATTTATATTCCGGCACAAGATTCTTATACAATTCCTTCGTTTATCGACGGTTCGATTATGAATATTTCTGACGCCCCGTGGCCAGGATTGACACCGGATTTGTTGAGTGTGTTCCTTGTAGTTGCAACTCAAGCTGTTGGTAGTGTTTTGATTCATCAAAAAATGTTTGAAAGCCGTTTGTTCTTTGTTGATAAATTGATTGATATGGGATGTAAAATTATTCTTTGCGATCCACATCGTGCAACGGTTATTGGACTAGGTAATAAACAAAAACTTCGTGCAACAAATATGTCGTCGCCTGATATTCGTGCGGGAGTCGCATTGTTGATAGCAGCCATGTCGGCTCAAGGTGTAAGTACAATCAGTAATATTGAACAAATAGACCGCGGTTATCAAGATATAGATAAACGTTTGAATGCAATTGGAGCAGAAATTATTAGAATGAATTAATTAAATAGTTTTACAAATGAAAAAAACAGTGTTATCATTAATGAGCCTGATTTTCGTTGCGGCAGCCGCAAACGCTCAGGTAGTAAACATGGCAAATGCCGAGTTTAACAAGGAAACAAGACCTGCTTTTGAAATGCAGTTGGATTATTCCAAGAAGTTGGTGGAAGAAGCTGTGGAAAAACGTTTTAAAGCTGACAAACAGAAGGGAAAATCTTCGAATGGAATGATGATGTATGCAAAAGCATCGTATTCTGATATGTGTGTGGATGGTTGCGACATTTACACGAAAGTTGATGGCAACGGAAAATCGGCAACGATTGACATTTTTATAATGCGTTCCAATGGTAATTTCATTAATTCTGGCGACGACGAAGAAAAATGTATTAAGAAATTCATGTTGAGTTTGTCATCCGACGTTAAAGCACTTGATTTGCAATACAAAATTGAGGAACAAACAAAAGTTTACGAAAAGGCAGAAAAGGAATACGAAAAACTTTTGGATAAAAAAGCATCGTTGGAAAAAGATTTGAAGAATACAGAAAACGATATTCAAGCTGCAGATAAAAATAGAAAGGAACAAAAAGCAGCTTTGGAACATTTACAATCGTTGAAAAAATAGATTTATTTGTCTTTTGGAGTTAAAATCATCTGTTTTTTAGAAAAAAGAACGCGTGGGGTATTGTAATTCAAGAAAAACATTTACTTTTGCGTCTTGAAAAACGGATTTTTAGAGAAAAATAGAATATTATGTATTTAACTACAGAAAAAAAGGCTGAATTAATAAAGAAGTTCGGTAAGTCTGCGAAAGATTCAGGTTCAACAAAGTGTCAAATCGCTATTTTCACAGAAAAGATCAATGCTTTGACTGATAAAATGAAAGAAAATCACAAAGATTTCGTTACACAACGTGCTTTGTTGAAATTGGTTGGTAAAAGACGTAATTTGTTGACTTACGTAAAAGACCACGACATAGAAGAATACCGTAACTTAATTAAAGAATTAAATATTCGTAAATAATTTTACGAGACAAAATCTATTAGTGGGAAGGCAATTTTTTCAAGTTGCCTTTTCCTATTTATAAATA
>JAZRXD010000060.1:0-15751 GCA_045600045.1 Bacteroidales bacterium | reverse complement strand
ACGTGATAATTCTTTACGTTTATCGTATTGTTTATGCGCTCTGCAACCAAACTAAGACCATCGGGAGTATATACGTAGTAGTAACGATACACGTCGTTACCTGAATGCACCTCCTCGTAGGTATCGGCATAGTATCGGGTGGCGTAACCTAGCATTTAAATTTATTATAAACTTCCTTTTTCCAACTGCCTAAAACCATACAAATGTAACAAGTTTAGTTTAATTACAGAGTTTCGATTTTCATTCTAAGTTCCTCCTGCGCATAATATTTTGACATATTCCTTTTTGTTATGTCCAACTTTGGGGGTTCATATCATTTTTGGGAAGGGTACACCTGAAAAAGTTGTCGGCAATTCAGTTGGTAAACGCAAATTCTTCTTTTGAACTCAAGAAATTTTACTATTTTTATGCGTTCAAAATAAACTGATGAAACTTTTCTATCACATAGGTCGGTATGTATTACTTATGAAAAAAGCAATCGGCCGTCCCGACGAAAAACATATGTTTTGGAGAAATATCGGCAAGGAAATCATTGCTGTTGGCTACGATTCGGTCGGTATTGTTTCCATCATCTCATTTTTTATGGGTGGAGTCATGGCATTGCAACTTGCAATCAATATGGAAAACCCTGTTCTTCCCCAATATTTGGTTGGTTTAGGTACTCGCGATGCTATTATTCTTGAATTTTCATCGCTGGTAATTGCACTTATCCTTTCAGGAAAAGTTGGTTCAAGCATCGCATCGGAAATCGGGACAATGAGAATTAGTCAACAGATTGATGCTCTTGATATTATGGGTATCAATTCGGCTAATTATCTTATTCTTCCAAAAGTTATTGCCGGAGCAATCACATTCCCTGTAATCTGCTGTTTGAGTATTATTCTCGGCGTTGGCGGAGGTTGGATTGTGGGCGATGTAACGGGCATGGTTCCAAGCAATCAATTCGTGATTGGTTTGCAGTTTATGTTCCAACCGTTCTACATTACATTCACAAACATTAAAATGGTTCTTTTCGGCATTATCATAACATCAATTTCTGGTTACTACGGATACTACGCGCAAGGCGGTTCGCTACAAGTTGGACAAGCCAGCACGCAGGCTGTTGTTGTCAGCAGTATTGTCGTTTTGTTGTTTGACCTTGCACTCACCACAATCTTGTAGGATATGATAGAAGTACAAAATGTTTCGAAATCCTTTAAGGATGTACAAATTCTAAAAAACTTGTCAACCGTTTTCGAGGAAGGAAAGGTGAACTGCATTATTGGTCGAAGTGGTTCGGGAAAAACTGTTTTAATGAAATCCATTGTCGGTTTGCACGAAATTGACGAAGGTCGCATTTTGTTTCATGGCCGTAATTATACGGATATGAATGACAAACAACGCAAAGAAATCCGCAAGGAGATTGGAATGGTGTTCCAAAGTGGTGCGTTGTTCGACTCCGAAACATTGGAAGACAATGTGATGTTTCCGCTCCGAATGTTTTCGGGAATGAGCGAAGAAGAATGTCGCGAACGCGCAAACTTCTGCCTAAAACGTGTGGAAGTTATCAACAAAAACAATCTTTATCCGTCGGAAATTTCGGGCGGTATGCAAAAGCGTGTGGCAATTGCACGTGCTATCGCACTGAATCCTAAATATTTGCTTTGCGATGAACCAAACTCTGGTTTGGATCCAATGACATCAATCGTAATCGACAACTTAATTCACGGCATTGTTCAAGAATACAACATCACAGCCATAGTAAACACACACGACATGAATTCTGTGATGGAAATTGCCGACAAAATCGTGTTTATCTATAAAGGCGAAAAATGGTGGGAAGGAAACAAAGACGAAATTTGGCGCACCGAAAACCAAGAATTGAATGATTTTATTTTTGCATCGTCGTTGACTAAAAAAATCAAACAAAATCTATAAATGAAAAAAATCCTGTCGATATTTTGCGCTGTTCTCATTGCCCTTTTCGCACATTCGCAATCAGTCGGTGAGTTCAATGGAGCAAAAATCGTGACGGGGAAAATCATTTTCAAATACAAAACCTCAATCCTTAAAAACACTACAACCAACGATGCGAAACAGAATGTTGAATTTTTTCTGCAATCAATTGGAGCAACAGGATTGAAACAAAAATTCCCACAAACAAAAAATTCAAACTGCGACAATTGTGTTGACATCTCGCAGATTTACGAAGTTTACATTCCCGAAAATTATTCGTTTAACAAAGCGTTGACGAAACTCAACCAAATGGATTGCATTGAATATGCAGAACCTTCGTATGTCGGAGAATTGTTTTTCTCGCCAAACGACACCGAATTCACCCAAAACAATCTTTGGCATCTCAATACGTGCAAAGTTCTTGACGCATGGGATGTTGAACAAGGAGACACATCCGTTGTCGTTGCAATTGTTGACGGCGGAATCGACATCATTCAAAAAGATTTGATAAACAAAATCGCATACAACCTCAACGATCCTATCAACGGAGTTGACGACGACGGCGATGGCTACATCGACAATTATCGCGGATGGGACATTGCCGACAACGATAATAATCCGTCGAACACTTCGGCAACGGAACACGGAACCTATGTTGCTGGAATTGCAAGTGCCGAAGTAAACAATGAATTCGGAACAGCCGGCGTTGGCTACAAAACAAAATTCATTCCTGTGAAAATTTGTCCGGAAGGAACCAGCGACGTTACGTGTGGTTACGAAGGAATCATCTACGCCGCCAATCACGGTTGTAAAGTAATAAACTGTTCGTGGGGCGAGCCTATCTATAGTCAATTTGGAGAAGATGTTATTGCCTATGCAACGTACAACTGCGACGCTTTAGTAGTTGCCGCAGCAGGAAATTCCGCGAGCAAGGAATTGTATTTTCCAGCTTCATATCCCGAAACAATTAGCGTTGCGGGAACAGTTGCCGGAGATTTCGTATGGTATGACTCAAAAACCTTGGGCTCGCACTACAATGAATTTGTTGACGTTTGTGCTCCTGCAAAAAATTTCTATTCAATAGCAAACTACGACAAAACTATTTCCATGTCGGGCGGAGGAACTTCGTTCGCTACCCCAATCGTTTCGGGAGCTGCAGCATTGGTCAGAAGTAAATATCCTACATATTCAGCTCTGCAAATTGGTGAACTACTGCGCGTTACAGCCGATAATATTTACGATATCAATTCAGAAAAAATTTATAAAGATATGCTTGGCGGTGGACGATTGAATGTGTACGCAGCCTTGACAAACGACTCCATTCCGGGAATCCGCATGGTTGATTACGAAATCACCAATAACACCGGACAAGCTTACACTTTTTCTGGCGATACAATCTATCTAAAAATAACATTCAAAAACTATTTGCACGAGGCCGCAAACATTTCCATCAGCGCAACTTGCGAAAAAAACTTTATGATTCCGCTCAATAATACTTATACAATAGAATCGATTGCCGCAGGAGAAGAATTTATCTGCACTTTCCCATTCCGTGCTCTTGCAACGCCACCTGCGGGATTTGATATGTATTTCAAAATTTCGTACAATGCCGAAAAATATTCCGATTTTGAATTTTTCTCAATCCTATTAAATAACTATGTGTACGATTTTGAGCTTGGAAACATACAATCAACGGCGACATTCGACGGCAGTATCGCCGTGTATTCGCCATACATCAGCCAAAATGGATTCAAGTATAAAAACAACGAAAATTGCATTAGTCAAGGCGGATTGATTCTTGCCGAAAACCAAAATCAAATTTATTCGCGTACACAGAAAACTGCCGATTTCGAAGCGTACATTCCACCAACACTTATTCCAGAAGACACGTGCGACATCTTGATTTATTCGAACTATAATGTAAACAACATAATGATTGACCAATTGATTTTTGGTTGGGAAGATGTTGACGCACTCATCTACGAATACCAAGTTGTGAATTTACGCGACACAGCCTTACACAATTTGAAATTAGGAACTTTCATTGATTGGGATATTCTCAATTCAAAATACAATCAAATTTGGTACGTTGACAGTCTGCAACTTACCGCTGTAAAAAACGTGAATCCGAAAAGTTATTACGTGGGATATTTGCCGTTGGATTACAATAAAACAGGTTTGTACGCATTCGACATTGACAACGACATCATCTTCGCCAAAGATGGATTCAACAAAAAAGAAATATGGTATGCGTTCACCAACAGCCAAACATCAGCTGGGAAAAAATCTGTTTACGGAAGTGAAATTGCAGCATTCAATTATGCACAAATCGACACGATTGAAGTGGAAGATTTCGCAAGTGTGCGTTTTGCCTTGCTTGCCGCCGATTCAGAAAAGGAATTGTATGAACTTGCCTACACATTGAAACAAAAATATAATCCAACTATTGTTATTCCGGAAGACACAACAACTATTTCTGCTGTGAAGAGCCCCAGCCTCTCAGCACCGAAATTGCTCCGCGAAAACAATTCATACTTTATTGAATACGAAAAATCAACGGAATCCGTTTCGGTTAAAGTGTATTCAATTGCCGGCAAACAAATTATGGCGAATAACATTGCACCTGACGAGCAAACCGGCAAAATGCCTATCAGCTTAAAACCGGGATTATATCTCGTTTCAATACAACGCGAAGGTGTTACCACAACATTCAAACTTGTTGAATAATGAAAAAACTACGATTCCTATTACCACTATTCTTTGTTTGCTGTTGCTTTAGCGGCTATTCCGAAACGAGCGACATGAGCATAGCCGAATTCAATCTAAATACGATTTATACGAAAATCACCCGTTTTGCAACCGAAGAGGAAAACTTAAAAAACAACAAAATTTTTACGGAAATGTTGGATTCTGTACTCAAAATTCCAGAATCGTTCAGTTATCCATTCTCGTCTTTAAATATGGGGAAAGTAACAGCTCCAGACCAAACTTTCCGCATTTTTACATGGTTTATGGTTCACACAAACGGCACATACGAAACTTTCGGTTTTCTGCAACGATATTTAAAAAATTCCAACACTGTTGAAGTGTATTATTTGGAAGACAACGCCACCTCAATGAAAGACCCGTTTATGACGAACTGCACGCCCAAAAACTGGTACGGCGCAACATACTACGACATTAGAATGGACAAATACGACGGAATAACAACATATTATTTGCTTGGTTGGCGTCCGAACGACATTTACACGCAGAAAAAAGTGATAGAAACATTCCGTTTCGACAAAAAAGACAAACCAACATTCGGTTACCAAACTGTGGAATTGAAAGGAAAAGGTTTTAAAAAGAGAATCATTTTTGAATACTCGTCAAAACAAACAATGATGCTTCGCTACGAGAAGAAAAAGAAAATGTACGTACTCGACCATCTTGCAGCAGCAGAGCCTCGTTACGAAGGCATCTACGAATATTACGGCCCAGATTTTTCAATTGATGGCTACAAATTCCGTCAAGGAAAACTTCACTATGTTTCCGACATAGATTTACATAGTCCACGAACAAAAGCTTCGGACTACATTCCTGAAAAGATTAAGCAAAAACGGAAAAAAGAAGTGAACTCTGGACTTTAGAGTTCAAAACGAAGTTGTTTTATTGCTTCCCACAAAACAATTCCGCACGTTACCGAAACATTGAACGAATGTTTTGTACCATATTGTGGAATTTCAATACAAACATCACTCATGGCTATCACATCATCGGCAACACCGTGAACTTCGTTGCCAAAAACAAATGCGTATTTTTTCCCATGCTCCATACGAAAATCCTGCAACATCGTACTGTTTTCGGCTTGTTCAACCGAAACGATTTCATAGCCCAAAGATTGTAATTCACGCAACGCTTCGGTCGTTTCCTTAAAATATTTCCACGGAACCGACAATTGTGCACCCAATGCGGTTTTCTGCAATTCTTTATTAGGCGGCACGCACGAAATTCCACACAAATACACACTTTCCACACGCAATGAATCGCCCGTACGAAACGCCGAACCAACATTACTTGCGCTGCGGATATTATCGAGTACAACAACAACAGGATGTTTCTCCGAGGTTTTATATTCTTCAGGAGTTATCCGTTGTAGTTCCTCGGTTGCGAGTTTTCTATAATTTACGTTGGATGACATACGATTTTATTCTGATGTTCTCGGCATCATAAATATCAATAATATATTTTCCTTCGAAAGTACCTTTTATATCAAGGAAAATAACATTGTCGTCGAATTGTTGCTCATGCAATTTAGTGTAACCACGACGGAACACAAAACGCATTCCTTTCGGATTCGAAGCTGTAAGACGAATCGCGTTCGATTCAGGAACAACAACACATGTGAATTCGCAATCCAAACTGTCGGCAGTGAAAGATTCCTCTACAGCAATTGTTCCAAGAACATTTCCCGTTTGCAAACCTTCGGGATTATGAATGTTTGAACTTGCGGTAATTTGAGCTTGTGCCGAAGCAAAAGCGCACACAATCAAAAGAACAGTAACTATTTTTTTCATAATCAATTATTTAAAGATGTTTCAATTTGTTTAACTATGCTATCAAAATCGTAGCCGCACAATTTGTATAATTCTTGCTGCGTTCCATGAGGTACAAATGTATCATTTATTCCCAAACGAACAATAGTTCCGTTGAATTTCGTGCCATCAAGCACTTCGAGAACAGCCGAACCAAATCCGCCAGCCAAAATACCATCTTCTACAGTTATAATTGTATCGAAAGACCGCGCTATTTCCTTCACCAATTCAGCATCGATTGGTTTCACCCAACGCATATTGTAAACCGCAGCCATTTTACCAGTTTCGGCAAACACTTTGTCGGCCGCTTTCGCAGCTGTATTTCCAACTGTTCCGATTGTGAGAACGGCTACTTTTTCGCCATTTCGAATACACTCTCCCTTTCCTATCGGCATCAACGCCATTTCATTGTGCCATTTCACAAATTCACCGTTGCCACGAGGATAGCGAATGACAAATGGTTGTGGTGTTGAATAAGCGGTAAACATCATATCACGCAACTCCATTTCGTTAAGCGGAGCACACACCGTAAGATTCGGAACGGCACGCATAAAAGCAAGGTCGAACATTCCGTGGTGAGTAACACCATCGGCACCTACCAAACCAGCTCTATCAAGACAGAAAACAACGTGCAAATTTTGAATTGCTACATCGTGAATCACTTGATCGTAGGCACGTTGAATGAATGTAGAATAAATGTTACAAAATGGTATCAAACCATCCTTTGCCATTCCTGCCGACATTGTTACTGCATGCTGTTCGGCAATACCAACATCGAAAGCACGTTCAGGCATTGCTTTCATCAAAATATTCATAGAGCAACCCGAAGCCATTGCTGGTGTAACTCCCATAACTCTGTCATCTTTTTGGGCAAGTTCCAAAAGTGTCTCGCCAAAAACTTCCTGAAATTTAGGAGGAATCGTGTCCTTATCAGGCAAAGGAATCATTTCGCCAGTTTCCTTGTCGAACTTACGTGGAGCATGCCATTCAGTTTGTTCTTCCTCGGCAGGTTTGAAACCTTTCCCTTTTTGTGTATGGATATGAAGCAATTTCGGACCAGGAATCTGTTGAATATCCTGCAAAGTTCTTGTCAATTGGAACACATTATGTCCGTCAATCGGACCGAAATAGCGAAATCCCAACGATTCGAACAAATTACTTTCTTTGAAAACCATTGATTTTAACCCACGTCCCATTTTCTTGAACAAATTCCGTAAATCGGGACCGAATTCGCTCAATTTTGCGGAAAAATTCCAAGTTTTGTCGCGGAACTTATTATACGACGGCGATGTGATAATGTCAATCAGATATTGGTGCAAACCACCCACATTAGCGTCGATTGCCATATCGTTGTCGTTCAAAATCACCAGAATATTCGCATTGCTTCCGCCAGCATAATCAAGTGCTTCGAAAGCCTCACCACCAGTAAGCGCGCCATCGCCAATCACAGCAACAATTTTACGGTCATTGCCTTGAACTTTTGCCGCCAAAGCCATACCCATTGCCGCCGAAATCGAAATGGACGAATGTCCGGCAATAAAACTATCGTATTCACTTTCCTGCGGATTTGGGAAGCCAGAAAGTCCACCGAATTTTCTGTTTGTTGGAAAATCTTTTTTTCTGCCCGTAAGAATTTTGTGCCCGTACGCCTGATGTCCCACGTCCCAAATGATACGATCTTCGGGTGTGTTGAACGCATAGTGTAAAGCAACGGTCAATTCCACCGTGCCCAAACTTGCACCAAAATGTCCAGGATTCCGACTACTTTCGTCAATTATAAAATCACGCAGTTCCTTACAAAGCTGTGGCAACTGTGCTATTTTCAGTTGTCGTAAATCGGCAGGCGATTCAATATGTTCAAGAAGATTCTCCACTTGTAAAATTCGAGCGGTAAAATTAGCAATTTTTGACAATTGACAATTCAATTTTAATTTGGAATTCTTCTCCAATCATAATCTTTCTCCCTCTTTTTCTTTCTTTTCTTGATTCAGAACAACGAAGATTTTTTCGTTTTTTGGTATGTTCTCATTTTCTTACAATTATCATAAATATATTTTGAATATTTGCTAAATTTGCCACGATTTTTTTCGATACCTATTCATTAACTATAAATATTCGTTATGAAGAAAAACCTACGAGCCCTTATGGTAACTGCTCTTGCAGTGCTTACGTTTTGTGTTGCCAACGCGGCAAGTTCCGATGTGATTTCGTCGGTAACATGTTCGGGAACCACATTTACTATTAAAAGAACGACAACCACGTATCCAACTACGGTGTATTATCGTACTGTAAACGGCTCGGCTGTTGGTGGAATCCATTTTCAAGAAGCGTATGGAACAATAAATTTTGCAGCTGGCGAGGCAACTAAAACAGTAACAATAAGCACACTAACCGTGTTGTCATCATCAATATATTCATACGGAACAAGTGGGTCTCGTTTTTTCCGTCTTGAAGTATGGAATAGTTGTACACCATCAATTTTTACATCATGTACATTGAATTCGAACACGATTGTGTCTAAAGCAGACATATTCGATAATGAAGTACGGAAAGGTTTAGGATATAACGAAAGTGTGTCTTCTTCTGCAAACTATTCTGTTTCATTATCCACTTTGAAAAGTGCTTTTTCTACTACACGCCAAGCCTATCTTGACGCACTTGAAAATAGCAGCATAAAGTACATGATTCGCGCTGAAATTGATTTGTTTGAAAGTTCGGGTACTGCAACTGGGACATCTTGGTGGTATGTATTTCTTCATAATATGACTTCCGGTGTTTATACAAAATGGAGTAGTAGTCCTGGAGCTGGACGACTCGCTGCAAATTTTGGACATGTGAATCCATATAATGTCAACAGCAGAGGCACATATTCATTTCCTGTTTATGGTATAACGAATTCGTCATCTATGCCACGAACAAATCCTTGGAATCATGGCGAAAAAGATATTTTGTATGCTCATCAATACGGATACGAACCTGATGCATATAGTTGTAATGGGAACCAATATTTAGAGCTTTATAACGGCTCGGAATATGCAAGTGTACAATTGCTTGCAGAAAGTATTCCAAGCGGTCACAGATATATCTGGTGTCCAACAATATATATGTGTTTAAAGGACGAATCAAATCCTTCGGTAAAGGATATACAAGTTAATACAAAATCAACATATACTTCGGGAGATAAAATATGGATTTCGATTTCCTTCGACAGAATTGTCACAGCCAAAAGCTCATCATTCTCAATTCCTATAAAAATTGATGGTAAATCTTGCGATTTCACATATTACTCAGGTTCGGGAACAAACACATTATATTTTTATGGCACACCAACCCTTAGCACTTCAACATGCGTAACATCAAGTACGATAGGATACTATAATGCAAGTTCCTATATCAGCGATTGGTTTGGACACAACGTATATATTTATGAGAAAAATATACCAATAAAAATCGGACAAAAATACACCGTTTCATACTACACAAATGGAGGAACAATCAACTGTGGAGAAATAAAATATTACACATATAGTGTTGGTGCAACATTACCTACAAACGTAACACGTACAGGTTACACATTTGGTGGTTGGTACACAAATTCAAGTTTCACTGGCTCTCCGGTAACTACAATTAGCACAACTGACACGGGGAACAAGACTTATTATGCAAAATGGACGGCTAATAAATATTTGGTGACATTGGATAATCGTAGCGCAAATTCATCGGGAACAGCAAGCGTTTATGCAACATACGGAAGCTTAATGCCAACAATTGTTCCGCCGATTAAAACAGGCTACACGTTTGGCGGTTATTTCGATGATACCGATGGACAAGGTACACAATATTATTATGCTTCGGGAAGTGGATACCGTTATTCATATTTAACTGCTCCAATAACACTTTATGCAAAATGGACAATTAAAAAACCAACAATTACTTTTAACAATCAAAGTGCAACAACTGCAGGAACTACAAGTGCTACGGCAACGTATGGTAGCGCAATGCCTTCAATTATAAAACCTACCAAAACGGGATATACTTTTGGTGGATATTTTACTGCTGTAAATGGAGGCGGAACGCAATACTATTTGGCTTCGGGAGCAAGCGCCCAAAGTTGTGATTTTGAAACAGCCCAAACATTGTATGCAAAATGGACAGCAAACACATATACAATTACATTCGACAATCAAAGTGCAACATCAGCTGGAACCAAAACAGCTACGGCAACATACGATGAAAAATTGCCCGAAATTATTGCTCCTACAAAAACGGGTTATACATTCCAAGGATATTATTTGGGTTCAAATGGTTCAAGTACAAAATACTACAATGCCGATGGTTCTGCTAATCAGTCGTTGTTTTTGCGCACAGCAGCAACTACTTTATACGCATATTGGGTAAAAGACACATATACAATTACGTATGTAAATAACGGCGGAACCGTTTCTACAACTCCGAAAACGACATATCAATATGGCGATGCAACAATAACATTACCTTCTATCAGCCGTGACGGATGTACGTTCGGTGGCTGGTACGACAACGCAAACTGCGAAGGAACTGCAATCACTACAATTCCAAAGGGCTCGTTCGGCAACAAAACATTCTATGCAAAATGGACACCTAATACATACACTGTGAAATTGAATTTGGTTGGTGGTTCTATCAAAAGTGGAAATATTACTTCGTATGTATATGGAGTTGGAGCAATTCTTCCTTTGTCATCGGTAATGACAAAATCGGGTTTTGGTTTTGCTGGTTGGTACGATAACGAAGATTATGACGGCGATGCTGTGAGTGAAATTACCATTGCTGATTTTGGAAATAAAGAATATTGGGCAAAATGGGAAGAAGGAAGTTATCCAGTGGTGCTTAACACAAACGAAGGTGTTGTAAATACAGGAAATGTGGTAAGTTATAAACACGGAACAGCCAAAAAACTTCCAACCGACGTAACACGAACTGGTTATATTTTTGAAGGCTGGTTCGACAATTCAAGTTGTTTGGGAACGCCAGTAACTGAAATATCAGCCGAAGCCGTCGATGAAAAAGTATTTTGGGCAAAATGGCGCGAACAAGTTTATAACGTAACATTCGAAACAAACGAAGGAACAATAAATAACGAAGTTGTAATCAACAACTATACATTCAGTGTGGGAGGAACACTTCCAAGCAATGTAACCCGCAACGGATATTCGTTTATGGGTTGGTTCGATAATCCTGACTTTGCTGGAAATTCTGTAGCACTGATTCGTTCTTCCGATTATGGAGACAAAACATTCTATGCTAAATGGAATAAAAACACTTATACCATTTCATACAACAAAAATGGTGGCTATATTGAAGATGAAGAAATCGTAACATCGTATTCTATAGACGATGAATTTTCTCTCCCTAACGACGTTTACAAAGATGGATACTCATTCTATGGCTGGTTCGACAATCCTAATTTTGACAACGAACCAATTGATTATATAGAATCTGGTGAATTCGGAAACAAAACATTTTATGCGAAATGGATTGTAAATTCATACAACGTTAATTTAGTAACAAATGGTGGAAAAATAAATAGTGGCAATTTAACACAATACACCTATGGTTACGGAGCTACACTTCCTGTTGATATAACTCGTACAGGCTACACGTTTGCTGGTTGGTATTCGGATGCAAATTTCACAAGTAAAAACTTTGTGTCTATTACTCCTGACGACATGGAAGAAAAAACTTTCTATGCTAAATGGACTGCCAACACGTATTCAATTACATTAAATGTGAATGGTGGTACTATAAAATCGGGAAACATCGGTATTTACACTTATGGAAATAGTACGACATTACCAACAAACATCGTCCGTGATGGTTACACATTTGATGGCTGGTATGAAAATTCTAATTATGATGGTGCTCCAATAAAAACAATAACAAGTACAACAACAGGCAACAAAACGTATTACGCAAAATGGTCGGTAAATACGTATTCAATTGTTCTTGATACAGATGGAGGGCAAATCAATTCGGGAAATATAACAAGCTATACTTATGGAGTAGGTGCAATACTTCCAACTAATGTAACAAAAACAGGTTATACATTCAATGGTTGGGAAGCTACCTCTGGCAATGGTGGCAGTTGTAATGTGTTATTAAACGACTATGGTACAGGAAAACTTATAACGGTAAAACTTGTAAAAGAAATGCTCAACATAGGATTGAAAGAGGCAAAAGATTTGGTTGATGCTACGGAAGTTGCACCTCAAATATTAGAAGAAGATATTACACTTGAAGAAGCTCAAATTTATAAAGATGCATTTGAAGCAATTGATTGTAAAGTTACTATAGAAAAAAAGTCATCATTAGAAGCTGGTACGGTTCTTACAAATATTTCAACAGCAACAATTGGAGATATTGAACTTGTAGCTCTTTGGGTGCAAAATAACTATGCAATAACTTACAACGCAAACGGAGGTTCACTTTCAGAAACTCCTACAGAAAATTATGTATATGGAGATGAAGTTACACTTCCAACTCCAACACGCGAAGGTTATACATTTGCAGGTTGGTACAATAATTCCAATTATATTGGAAGCGAAGTTGCTACGATTTCAAGTGAAGAATTTGGCAATAAAGAATTCTGGGCAAAATGGACTGTAAATACATACAATGTAACATTGAATATAAACGAAGGAGAAATAAATTCAGGAAATGTTACTAATTATATCTACGATGTAGTTACAATTCTTCCACAAGATGTAACGAAAACTGGATACAATTTTGCTGGCTGGTTCGATAACGAGAATTGCGAAGGAACAGCTATAACACAAATTAATAAAGGTACAACTGACGACCAAGAATTTTGGGCTAAATGGACCGCAAAAACATATACTGTTACTTTGCAAACGAACAATGGAACTATCAACGATGGAAATCTAACATCATATACGTATGGCGTTGGAGCAACTCTTCCAACTGACATAACCAAAACAGGTTATACTTTTGTTGGTTGGTTTGATAATTCAAGTTACGAGGGCGGTCCTGTTACTGCCATTGCAAACAATGAAGTTGGCAATAAAAACTTCTGGGCTAAATGGTCGGCCAACGAATATAAAGTAACATTAGATGCTCAGGGAGGAACTGTCAATGGTGGCGATATTACGAATTATACATACGGTGTTACTGTAAGTCTTCCTACAAATGTAAAACGAAACGGTTATACATTTACAGGTTGGTACACCGATGCTGAATGTACAAGTGATATTGTAAGCATAATCTCGTCAACAACAATCGGTGAACAAAAATATTATGCAGGTTGGTCAACTTCGGCATACACCGTTACATTAAACACTAACGAAGGTATTGTTGTCGAAGGAAATGTAACGAGTTATGTACACGGCACTTCTGTAATGTTGCCAACTGCAGAACAAATGGAGAAAGTTGGTTACACTTTTGCTGGTTGGTTTGACAATTCAAGTTATCTTGGAGCTGTCCAATCTGAAGTTGCCGACAATGCTGTTGGCGACAAAGAATTCTGGGCTAAATGGACTGTGAATTCTTATAAAGTAACGCTTAACACTAACGAAGGTACTATCAACAACGGAAATGTCGTTGCTTACACTTACAGCGTTGGAGCAACACTTCCTATCGACATTACAAAAACAGGAAATACATTTGCCGGCTGGTTCGACAATGCAGAATTCGAAGGCGAAGCTCAAACTGCAATAAAAGCCGATGCAACAGGCGATAAAGAATTTTGGGCTAAATGGATTGTAAACAACTACACAATTACATACGTTGTGGGAGATGGAAAAATTAACGGAACTTATATTGATGAATATCAATTCGGACAAGCAGTTACGTTGCCAACCGATGTAACTCGCGAAGGTTAGACTTTCGATGGTTGGTACACCAACTCAAACTTCGACGGAGCCGTTTCCACAACAATTTCATCGAACGATTTCGGCAACAAATTCTTCTGGGCTAACTGGACAATCAATAGCTACAAAATTATTGTTGACTACGACAAGACAATGGGCTCAATTGAAGGTGCAGGAGTTTACAACTACAACAAACAAGCTACTTTGGTTGCTAAATCCGATGCAAGTTTTGAATTCGTAAATTGGACCGACGGCGAAAATGTTGAAACCGATTCAACAATCCAATTCTTTGTTACCGAAAATCTAAACTTGACAGCAAACTTCAAATTAAAAGAAGTGGTTTATGCAGTAAACAAAATCTCTCTCGATACGTTGAAGACCGAAGTTGAAGTTGAACCAATCGACTTAAGTACATTGTTCCGTTCAAGTGAAAACGGCGAAATAACTTATTCGGTTACAAGTTCGGCTCCAAACATTGTTTTGGCACAAGTGAACGAAGGCAAATTGTTCCTTTCAACATTCCAATTCAAAGGCGAGGCAGACATTAAAGTAACTGCGAAATTGGCAAACGGAGAAAAAGCAACTCTAACTACAAAGGCAATTGTTGACTACGACTGCGACATCACAATAGATAAGAAAATAAAAGACGTTTCATGCTACGGATTGGAAGATGGTAAAATTGAACTTGTTGCTCCAGAAAACGCAAAATACACATACCAATGGCTTGACAGAACCGAAACAACCAACGTAATTGAAAATGTTGCTGCCGGAAACTACACGATTTTGATTACCGATGAAAATCTTTGCGAAATTTACAAGACTTTCACCGTAAGTCAACCTGACGAAATCATTGTTTCAATCGACACGGTTGAAAATCCTCGCTGCGACAAGGAAAGCCGAATCATTTTGAAGGCCGAGGGCGACTACACGTATTTGTGGAGCAACGGCTCAACCGAAAAAGATTTGATTGGCGCAGAAATCGGCACTTATACCGTAACTGTCAAAAATCCTGAAAATGGTTGTTCGGTTTCTCTTTCGCAAGAGTTAGAAATGTCGATTCAACAGCCAGAAATTGCTTTGGTAACAGTCAGCAAGGAAACTGGTCATAATTTGATTGTTTGGATTCGCGAAGCAACCGACCAAATCGACTACTATACTGTATATCGCGAAACGAGCGAAACAGGTGCTTGGGATTCAATCGGAACTGTTGCTTATAGTGAAATTAGTGTGTTCGAAGACGAGGAAGCAGATGTTGCGAATCGTCAGTGGAGCTACAAGATTTCGGCAACAGACTACTGCGGAAACGAGACTGATTTAAGCGCACAACATACTACGTTACACTTGGGACAATCAGAGAGTTTACGTAAGAATATCGCC
>JAZRXD010000059.1:0-2632 GCA_045600045.1 Bacteroidales bacterium | reverse complement strand
TATGGCATTCCCCATATTATAGGTGGTGGATACAATCTGCATTTGACACTTATCGGTCAAGTTGTGATTCCTGGGAAAACAGCGTGTTGCGAATGTTTCCGATTGGCGCTGAACGAGTTAAATGATATAGACACGACCAATATCAGAAAACTGCCAAAACAAAGCGAAGTAATTGGTAGTTTTCCCCCGTTATCAAGTTTGGCAGCATCTATTGCAGCAAACGAAGCGTTCAAAATACTTGCAGGTCTTGAAAATGAATTGGTTATGACAAATAATAGAACTGAATTTAACATCAGTGATATGAACTTTCATAACATAAAAATAGAAAGAAATGAAAAATGTAAATGGTGCGGCTATGAAGGAAAATACTATCAATTATCAAGGAATAAAGACTAACAATCTGAAAAACTTTGATATAGACATCGAGAAAGGAAGTTTTATCGGTGTGTCAGGACCAAGCGGTTCGGGCAAGAGTTCTTTGGTGTATAGTACGATATATGCCATTGCGCAATATGAATGGGAAAAGGTAGCCAATGTTCCTACTGGTTTGTACGAAAAATTTCGAATTGATTCGTACAAAAATGTTATTCCCGCACTTGCTCTGCGGCAAGAAAACTTCAACAACAATCCGCGTTCAACAATCGCAACTTTTTTAAGAATCGACAAGGATTTCCGTTTGCTGTTTGCTGCAAGCAACAACGTTTCTCCGTCCATTTTTTCTTTCAATAATCCACAAAACGCCTGTCCACGATGCACAGGTTTGGGCGTTGAAACAAAAACTGACGAAGAAAAACTAATAGAATGGGACAAATCCATTGCAGAAAAGCCGTTTATCCCGTGGCAAAAGAATCATAAGCAAAAACTTTTGGAAAAGTATGCCGCATCACAAAACATTCCACTAAACGTAGCAATTAACAAATTACCCGAACCCCAAATAAACCAACTTCTCCACGGAAGTTCGGAAAATAAGTTCCCTGTTTCATACAAAATGAATGGCAAACAGAGAACCCATAATTTTAGATATATTGGGTTATTAGACGAATTTTCCTCAATGGAAAACGACAAAAAACATATTTCAAGCGCGAAAAAAATTGCGGATTTTGGCACAGAGTGCGTTTGCAGTAAGTGTAAGGGAATGAGATTCGCCGACAAGGTGTTGGACTACACGTTCTACGGAAAAAACTTAGGCGAATTGTATATGATGGAATTGGAAGATTTGGAGTTTTTTATTTCATCAAGTCTCAAATTTGAAAAGAACTTGGAAAATATTCGTCTACTAAAAAATATCCATCGCATCGTTAAGAGTTTGGTGGATAGTAAGTTGGAATATTTACACCTAAACAGAAGCATACCCACATTATCGGGCGGCGAATTACAACGAATCAGATTGACAAATATTCTAACTTCTCAAATAGAGAATATGATGTACATTATCGACGAACCTTCCGCGCGTCTGCATATATCAGAATATGATTCTATACTTTCCGATATTCAACACTTAAACGAACGAGGAAATACAATCCTAATGATTGAACACAATCCGTATTTCTTGAATAAGACCCAAAAAACAATTGTAATCGGTCCAAAATCAGGGAATGACGGCGGATATTTGTTGGAAGAATTGCCGGAAGATTGTACAAAGAAAATGACTTTTACACCTCGTGCTTGTTCTAAGTTTATTCATTTGAAAAACATTTCTGACAACAATATTCACGGCATTGATGTAGATATTCCATTAGGAAGAATAACAAGCATTTATGGTCCTTCGGGTTCTGGAAAATCAACCTTGGCTAAAAATATTCAGTTGAAGTATGAAAACACTGAATATGTAAACCAAAAGCCGATTCGCGGCAGCAAGGTTTCTACAATTGCGTCATATAGTGAAATACTTGATGACATAAAACAATTGTTTGCCAAAGAAAATAAAGAAGACGTAAACACTTTCAGTTTCACGCACGAAGAAGGACAATGCCCGTGTTGCGGCGGCAAAGGGTATGTTACATACGAATTGGATTTCGGCAAAACGCGAATTGATATTATTTGCGACGAATGTGGCGGCAAAAGATACAACAAAAAGTGTCTATCTTTCAAATACAAAGGGTTAGACATCTACCAATTGTTGACATCTACAATAGACAGTTTGGTAGAAAACAAAATTCTAAACGACTGCAAACCGGTATTTGAGCAACTTACTAATTTGCAAAAATTAGGTTTGGGTTATTTGAATATGTTCAGAACAACTGATACATTGTCAGGCGGCGAGGCTCAGAGGTTAAAACTAATGAAGTTTATCGGTAAAAAATGCGACAAAAAATTGTTCATTTTTGACGAACCTTTGCGCGGACTTAGCAAAAATAATGCTTTGGACATTTTGTCCATATTCAACGAAATAACAGACAAGGGTGGAACTGTTGTTTTTATTGAGCATAATGTTATAGGTTTGTATTCTTGTGACTATGTAATTGAAATGGGTCCGGGCAAAGGCAAGAACGGCGGTGAGTTGATGTTTAGCGGCACAATCGAACAGTTTAAAGAAACTGACAGATGGAGTTATTATATTAATTTTATGAAATAAAATGATGACTGCCAAAGATATTAACGATAAACTGATAGCGTTGTACACGAAATATCT
>JAZRXD010000058.1:0-38261 GCA_045600045.1 Bacteroidales bacterium | reverse complement strand
AAATACAATGGCAGAAGAAATCCAGAATCAAGACCAAATCGAACAATTGGGTGATTCATTGACTAAAGTAGAACAATTTGTAGAACAAAATAAAAAAGTTGTATTGTGTGTGGTTGCAGTCATCGTTTTGTTGATTTGCGGTTTCTTCGCATACAAAAATTTATATTTGAATAAACAACAAGATAAAGCGTTGGCTGCTATGTGGCAAGCCGAAGCTCAATTTCGTGCAGATTCGTTCCATATTGCATTATATGGAAATGAAAATGTAACAGGTTTTATTGATGTGGTTGATGAATTTGGAAGCACAAAAGCTGGTAATACTGCTCGTTATTATGCAGGTTGTTGCGCAATGCGTTTGGGCGAATACGAAACTGCAATAGAATATTTGGAAGATTTCTCAAGTGATGATCCTATCGTTGAACCATTAGCTTTGGGTTTGTTAGGTGATGCATATAACGAAACAGGTGATTATGCAAAATCTGTTAAATACTATAAAAAAGCAGCAAAAGTTGCAGGCCATGAATTGTTGAGCCCACGTTATTTGATGAAAGCTGGTATGACTTTGGAAAAAATGGAAAAATACAGCGAAGCTACTGAAGTATATCAATCTTTGAAAAAAGAATATAGCGGTTCTCCAGAAGCATCTTCAGTTGACAAATATATTACTCGTGCTCAATTGAAGAAATAATGGCAACTTCGCTAAAAAATCTTTCAGAATACAATCCGGATTCTGTTCCAAATGCGTCAGAATTATCAATTGGTATTGTTGTTGCAGAATGGAACATGGATGTAAACACCAAATTGTTGCAAGGTGCTGTTGAAACATTGCAAAAACATGGCGTTGCTGAAAAGAATATCATTATCAATTACGTTCCTGGTTCATTTGAATTGACATATGGCGCACGTATTATGGCAGAAAACTATGATGTTGATGCCGTGATAGCGATAGGAACAGTAATTCAAGGAGAAACACCTCATTTTACATATATTTGCCAATCTGTTTCGTACGGAATGACTGAATTAAATCTTTCGTATGATTTGCCATTTATCTTTGGATTGTTGACTGTGAACAACAAAGAACAGGCAATGGACAGAGCTGGCGGAAAGTACGGAAATAAAGGAGTTGAAGCTGCTGTGACTGCTATCAAAATGGCTCTTTACAATTAGTCGAAATCATTTTTCTTTGTATAGATTTTTTCTATCTTTGTCGGACTTGGAACGATAAAAGGTTATTATTTTGTAGCTATGAAAGTTGTAATCATCGGAGCTGGAAATGTGGGTACTCACTTCGCGAAAGCCTTGATTGCGTCCGATATTCAAGTCGTGCAAATCGTTAGTCGTACAATGAAGTCGGCTGTTGAATTGGCTTCGGAAATTGGTTGCTCATTTGCTACTGATTTTCAGGATATAAACAAAGATGCAGATGTATATGTGCTTTGTGTTTCGGATAGTGCAATCAGTCCGATTTTACGCCAGTTGTCGGTTGGCGACAAATTGGTTGTTCATACATCAGGAAGTGTTGGAATAAATGTCTTTTATGATCATGCGACGAATTATGGTTGTATTTATCCATTGCAGACTTTTTCGAAATTTAAAGATTTGAATTACTCCGAAATACCAGTTTTTATTGAAGCAAATACCGAAGCTAATCAACAAATTTTGGTTGATTTGATGAAAAATGTTACGCCTCATGTTCAAGTTCTTACGTCGGAACAACATGCTGTTTTGCATTTGAGTGCAGTGCTTGTAAATAATTTTTCGAATCATTTATATACGTTAGCCGAAAATTTGATGAAGGAAAATCAAATTCCGTTTGATTTGCTAAAACCGCTGATAAAGGAAACGTATGAAAAAATGTTGAAATATTCACCATACGAAGCACAGACTGGACCTGCAGTTCGTGGCGATGAATTGATTATGCAGAAACATCGTGATTTATTGTCTGAACACGAAGATATTTTGAAAATTTACAATGCGATAAGCGAAAGTATTGTGAAAGTTCATTCCGAAAAGAAATAGTATGAAAAATTTCAAAGACAAATTAAAAAATATAAAAGCGTTTATTTTTGACGTTGATGGAGTGTGGACAAATGGTTTTGTCTATGTTGACGGAAATGGTTTGCAAATGCGTACGACCAATACCAAAGATGGTTATGCGGTTCATTATGCCACAAAAATTGGGTATCCAATTGGAATTATTACTGGAGGAAAATGTAAATCCGTAATAGGTCGTTTTAATGATTTAGGCGTTAAAGATGTTTTTATTGAAGCAAGCGATAAAATGGTTTGCTTTGAACAATTTCTTGAAAAATATAATTTGTCGCCCAAAGAAGTGATGTATATGGGCGACGATATTCCTGATATGCGTGTGATGCAACGTTGTGGTGCGAAAGTTTGTCCTGCGGACGCAGCTCACGAAATAATTGAAATTGCAGATTATGTTTCAAATAAAATTGGTGGACAAGGTTGTGTTCGCGATGTGATAGAACAAACTTTGCGTGCACAGGACAATTGGTTACGCGAAGAAGCTTTTGTTTGGTAATATGTTGGAATTCTTACGTTTAATACGATACAAAAATCTACTAATCATTGTCGCGACAATGATAGTGATTCGCTATGCTTTGATAGGTGTTTATATGCCGTTGCTGTTGTCGACTGTTGGTTTTTGCTTGCTTGTGCTTGCTACGGTTTGTATTTCTGCAGCAGGTTATGTCATCAATGATTATTTTGACGTGAATGCCGATATGATGAACAAACCTGATAAAGTTTTGGTCGGAAAATCAATCAATCGAAAGACGGCAATGATTTATCATTGGATTTTGAATATTGTTGGTTGTGTGTGTGGTGCTCTTGTGTCGTTTGGCATTGGACGTCCGAATTTTACGTTTGTGTTTTTATTTATTGCCGGTATTTTATGGTTTTATTCAACAACGTTTAGCAAAGAACCGATTTTGGGAAATGTTGTGGTTGCATTGTTGGTTGCTGCCGTTCCGTTGATTGAGGTTTTGTACGAAACGTTGCCGTTGTTGTCGATTCCTTTGGATTCGTTGCGTGAAATGCACATCCGTTTGGAGGAAATCTTGGTTTGGAGTTTGGGGTATACCATTTTTGCATTTTTATTGACTTTACAACGCGAAATGGTAAAAGATATTGAAGATGTGGAAGGCGATAGGACATACGGCAGAAATACGTTGCCGATTTCGTTAGGAATGGGTGTCGCTCGCTATAGCACAATTGGCGTGAGTGTTGTTGTGATATTTTCGCTTGTCTTTGCACAAATCTGTAAGTTGAACGACTTATATTCATTGTTGTTTTTGAATATTGGAATTGTTCTTCCGTTGCTTTATTCTTTATTTAGATTGGTTAAAGCAGAAACGGCGGAAGATTACGGTCGTGTAAGTCTCATTTTAAAATTAGTTATGTTGATGGGACTTTTGTATTTGATTCCGTTAATTTTTTGATTATGAATTTGTTGGCTTCGAAATTACAGAATTATCATGTGATTCTTGGTTCTGCATCGCCACGCAGAAAGGAATTGCTTGCAGGACTGGATGTTCCGTTTGAAATTCGTGTAAAAGATACAAATGAAGTAGTTGACAAGTCTTTACCTCTCGAAAAAATACCAGAAAGTATAGCACAACAAAAATTTGATGCTCTTTTATCAGACTTACAAACAAATGATTTTTTAATAACTGCTGATACTTTGGTTTTTTGTGAAGATCGAGCACTGGGAAAACCAAAAAATGTGAACGATGCGAAGGAAATGATTCGCTTTCTTTCTGGAAAAACGCACAATGTGGTGACTGGCGTTTGTTTTGGTACTAAAAAATCTCACTATAGATTTAATTGCTTGTCGAAAGTAACTTTTTCCGCAATTTTCGACAGTGAAATTGATTATTATGTGGAAAAATATAAACCGTTAGATAAAGCTGGAGCCTATGGCGTTCAGGAATGGATTGGTTATATTGGAATAGATAGGATAGAAGGTTCGTATTACAATATTATGGGATTGCCAGTGCATTGTTTGTACGAACAGATTTTACAAAAGTTTTGATTCAAGAATCAAGACAAATGTTTGACGCATAATACAAAAAAAAGCGAATCAAATTTTGATTCGCTTTTTTATCACTAAATTCTATTCCCACTCTATTGTTGAAGGTGGTTTCGACGAAATGTCGTAGCATACGCGATTGACACCTTTTACCTTATTAATAATGTCGTTGGAAACTTTTGCCATAAATTCGTATGGAAGATGAGCCCAATCGGCTGTCATGGCATCGGTACTGGTAACCGCACGAAGCGCAACGGCACGTTCGTATGTGCGTTCGTCGCCCATCACACCAACACTCTTAATTGGTAATAGAATTACACCAGCTTGCCAAATTTGGTCGTATAGTGAAACTTCAATTTCTCCATTTGTCATATTTGCAGGAACACCAGCAGCAAGAACTTTACGAGCCTCTTCGCCAGAAAGTTTCACTTTCCAATCTCTCAAACCTTGAATGAAAATATCATCGGCATCTTGAAGAATACGAACCTTATCTCTTGTAATATCACCAAGAATACGAACAGCCAAGCCAGGTCCTGGAAATGGGTGACGAGTTATCAAATGTTCTGGCATTCCCAATTGACGACCAACACGACGAACTTCATCTTTGAATAACCATTTTAATGGCTCACAAAGTTTTAAATTCATTTTTTCTGGCAAACCACCTACGTTGTGATGGCTCTTGATTACCATTCCGGTAATGCTCAAACTTTCAATTCTATCAGGATAGATTGTTCCTTGTGCCAACCATTTGGCATCGGTAATTTTTTGAGCCTCGGCATCAAATACGTCAATGAAACCTGCACCAATAATTTTACGTTTGCGTTCTGGTTCGGTAACACCTTCCAATTCTTTGAAGAATTTGTTGCTTGCATCGACACCGATAACGTTCAAACCAAGACATTCATAATCGTGAAGCACGTTTTTAGCTTCATTTTTACGCAACAATCCGTGGTCAACAAAAATACAGGTTAAATTTTTGCCAATTGCTTTGTTCAACAATACTGCTGCAACAGATGAGTCAACACCACCACTCAAACCAAGAATTACGCGGTCATTACCAAGTTGGGCTTTTAATTCTGCAACTGTTGTTTCAACAAACGAAGCTGGACTCCATGTTTGATGTCCGCCACAGATGTTTACTACGAAATTCTTTAATAATTGTGTTCCTTGAGTAGAGTGGAACACTTCGGGATGGAATTGTACACCCCAAACTTTCTCGCCTTCAAATTGATATGCTGCAAATTCAACTTTACTTGTTGATGCTATTTTTTTTGCACCAGTAGGTAATTTTGTGATTGTGTCGCCGTGCGACATCCAAACTTGCGAATTGTCGTCCAAACCTTGTAATAAAGGATTTGTTTTGTCGAAAGATGACAAATTTGCACGTCCGTATTCACGTGTTCCTGCTGATTCAACTTTTCCGCCATATGTTTGAGCCATGAATTGAGCTCCGTAGCAAATACCAAGAATAGGATATTTCCCTCGGATGTCGGTCAAGTCAACTTTAAATGATTTTTCGTCGTACACGCTGAAAGGCGATCCACTTAAAATTACTCCAATAACGTCTTTGTCGTCTTTCGGGAATTTGTTGTAAGGAACGATTTCGCAGAATGTGTCTAACTCACGAACTCGGCGTCCAATCAGTTGGGTTGTCTGTGAACCAAAGTCAAGAATGATTATTTTTTCCATTAGAATTTTAATTATGTCGCAAAAATACTAGTTTCTGCAAATTTTTGGGAAATAGGCAAGATAAAAAATTAACAATTATTCATACTGCTCGGCGAATTTCACAAGTAGGTTGAAAAGCTCGTTGAATTTCGTGAGTGGCAATTGGTCGGCAGTGTCGTGAATATCGTGGTAGGCTTGTGTTCCTCCTTTTGTGTAGATATAGAAACACGGAATATGTGCTTTGTCGAACGAGCAATGGTCGCTGTTGCACGCTTCGCCACGAAGTTGAATGTTTGAGAAATAATGGTTTTCTTCGTTGATTTTGTTGAGTAAGTCCATTTCTCTTTCGTAAACTTTTCCGTTTACCACGCAAATTCCTTCATCGCCGGTGCCGACCATATCCAGATTGATGACAAAATCTGTTGGCTCAATATCATACCATTCGTTGTCGTTTACGAATGCGTGTGAACCGAGAAGTCCCAATTCTTCGCCGGTAAATGCGACAAAACAAAGATTGACTTTTAGATTTTCGTGATGATCTTTAAAGTATTTGGCAAGAGTAAGCAACATTGCAATACCGCTTGCATTGTCGTTTGCACCTTGGTAAACGGTTTGTCCGAATTGTCCTAAATGGTCGTAGTGAACTGTGAAAAACAGAGTTTTGGGATAGTCAGGACTTTCATCTGTATTTGGATGTTCTATTTCTGTACCGAAGTTGCCACTTGTTACCTTTTCGATTTTCTGTGTTACATCGAAAGAAATTGATTTTGGAGTCTTTGATTTCAAATTTTTGTTCGAAACAATGAAAAAGGGGACAATTCCGCAGTTGCTGGAAATATTTTGTGTCAATTTCTGATTGGTGATTTTTATAATTGCTCCGATGGGATAGATTGTGCTGTGTACTAAATCATACGTAATCCAATCGTTTATTATGTTGATTTCGTTTTGTGAAAATGTCGTATCTGTTTCGTCAAAAATCAAGCAGGTGTTTGGGTATTTAGTCTTGTATTTCTCTTTTAGTTTTGATACGTTGGAACCATTGCAAACATCTCGCAAATCATTCTTGTTGAATTGAATACATTTTAAGGTTTTTGTTCCTCCGCAGCTTGCTCCGTCAATAATAAAATCTTCGCCGTAGTTGAGTTCAACGCCGTCAATTTTCAAACTAAGTTTGTCGGGAAACGTATTGACGGAATATTCTATTTGCTGTCCGCTGTCGCCCCAAAATTGCATTAAACCAAATTGAAAATCCAAAACATCTTGAATATAATCATATGCTTTTTGAACGCCATTATTCACGTAACCTCGGCCAAACATATTTGGGGCTGTCAAATCTTGTATGAACTTCCGGGCATCTTCAACTTGTGCAAAAAGCGAAGTTGTTAGAAATAAGTTTAGAATAACGATTATTCGTTTCATTTTATATTGATTATTTGGCAATTTTCGGGAAACTGAATGTTGTCGATAATTTTGGAAATTTCGTGGAAGGTTTCGTCATCTTTAAAATCCAATGTGGTGATTCCTGAATTTTGTAGTTTTTTCACGCAGGTTTCTATTGTCATATCATCAATGTCGAAAGCTGGAATGTAGGCAAATTGCTGCTCATCATCGGTTTTGACTTCGCGGATAAGTTCAGAGTCAATCATTGAAACTAAAATCATTTTTGTTATTCTGTGTGGAAGATCTATTTCTTCACTGATTTCAAGGGATGTTTGTGGTTTTTTGCCTTCTTTGAATCGTTTTGCTGTTGACTGTAAAATGAGAAGTGCCAATTTTGTCCGTAAGGATTGACTTAATAGATTGACTTCCATTTCATATTCAAAATTTTTTACATTTTGTATTGCATATGACATTCCTGCTCCGACCAAAATAATTGTCCACGACAATTGCATCCAAACGAGAAACAACGGAATTACGGCGAAACTTCCGTATATGGCATTGTAGTTCGACACACCAATTTGGAATTTTACATAGAAATATTGAACGATTTGGAATGCTATTCCCGAAATAATTCCACTAATGAAAGCCGCCTTGAATTCAACTTTTGTGTTTGGCATGATCATATATAAAATCGCAAACGCAAACCACAATAAACTGTAAGGCAGCAATTTCATGCCAAATTCCAATAGTCCGTGGAATTTGTTCACCCATTCAATAGAAAGGGCCAAATTTTCAACAAACGATGTGATGTACGAAGTTGCGCTGTATGAAATGATTAGGAAAATTGGAGCTAAAAGCATTATAGTTAAATAGTCGCTCAATTTACGGTTAAGTGAACGTTGTTTGTTGACCGACCAAATTTCGTTGAACGCACTTTCGATATTACCCATAACTTTTATGACCGACCACAACAACACAACAATACCAATTCCGGCAATCAATCCGCCCTGTGTGCGTGCCAACATCGATTCGCTGAAGTTGATAATCATATCAACCAAGTCCTGTTTGTCGCCGCAAAGTTCAATAAGATAATCTTCGATGTTTTTGTCGAATCCGAACCCTTTTGCAATACCAAAAGCCATTGCGGCAATCGGCACAATGGAAAGTACCGTGTAGTAGGTTAGAGCCGACGCTTTTTCGAGGCAACGTTTTTGAATGAAACTCTTAACCGATAAGATAGAAATTTGCAAAAAGCGGATGAGCTTGTAATTCCTGTCGGAAATCTTTTTTAAATTGATGCTCCACACATCTATAGTGATGAAATGGAGGATTTTAGCCAATTTTCCTTTGTCGTTTGTTTCCATATTATTTATTGTAGGATAGGCAAATATAAAGATTTATGTTCTGGTTTTTTATTGACTAAGACAAGAAATCCTATATATTTGCAAAACATTCTTTGGGGTTGACTGGATTTGACGGGGAGTTTACAGGGAATGTAAGCATGTCGGGCTATGGAGTTTGTCCCGTAAAACCATACTCTAAAACAATAACTGGCGAAGAAAACTTTGCTCTTGCTGCCTAATCGAAGTATAGTAGATTTCGGCTTTACGCTATTCAAGGAATAGCGGCGAGACATTCCGCAGAAGGCACGTCCTTAGTCGTCTGAGTCCGGGGTGCTGTAAATAAGGAATAGGAAAAATAATTCTTGTGAGTTTTTCCGAGATTTATTCAAGATACGGTTGCAATAGGGCGTTCGTTCTCAGTTGCATCCCGACAACCAAAAGCGGAATAAACATGTAGAAAGCATTTTCGGTACTTGTCCGGACCGGAGTTCGAACCTCCGCAGCTCCACAAAAAGGCTATCATTCGATAGCCTTTTTATTTAAATGTAGGATATAAGCTTCAAATTACAGCCATACATTACAAGACAGTGATTTTGCGTAAGAAAATTTATCGTTGGTTATGCCAAAATGTATTGCCGAAATAGAAGCACCTATAAAAATAGGATAGACGTTAGCAACTATTATTTGTACGCCAGCGGTGAAAGATGCTCCGTAACCGAATTTCGAGAAATCTGTGTTCGTGTTGTTTTGCGAATAGTACAAGCTTTGGGTAAGATTTCCTATTGAAATTTCATGCGATTTCATTTCTAGGAAAGTTCCTTCGGCGGCGGCTTCGATAAATGGTTTGCATAGAGACTTCGTGTCGAACAGTTTGTGTATTCCTAATGCAAAATTAAAGCGGGTTTCTTTTGCCGAAATCATTCCTTGTTCAATCACATTGTCGGAATAGTTCGATGATTTTGATAGAAGTTTTATCGAAAAATTGCTGTTTTTTATGCTCGGACTAACGTATGTGGCGTGTAGAAATATTCCGAAAGTTTCGCTTGTGTTGTATTGCAAAAGTCCGCCCAAACTAATTGTTGGTTTGTATTTGATGTTTTGCGGTAGTTCGTACAATGTGAAATCGTCGTTGTAATATTCTTGCAGTTTTGAATGGTTTGTAGTGTTAGAAATTAAAATCTGCGAAAGGTTCACATCTGTGGTAGAACTGCAGTTGTACATTTGTGCTTCGGAATTTCCAGCGGCATACCAACCTACACTCACACCCCAATGCAGTCCTGGGTTGTTTTGGCTGAACGAAGTCAAAGGAAGTAGGAGCAGAAGTGCAATTTTAATTGAGAAATTCTTCATATTTTCCGTAGATTGTAGATTTTTCTTGCTTTGCAGGTTGCTTTCGGTAAATGATTTCGAAACACATCGACGGAACTTCAACAAATAATTGGCAATTTCTCATATAGTATTTGCATTGAGAGAACGATTGCAATTCCGTGTAGTCTACAGATTGAGGCAATTGTATTTCAATTGTTTTGGTTTCTGCCGATTTGTTGAAACAAACAAGTGCAAATTCTTCGAAGTATTTTCGGCGATAAACAAGAACTTGTTTTTCTATTTGTAGGAATGTGAAATCTCCATAAATGAAAGGTAAAAATTCGCTACGAAGTTGTCCGAGTTTTTGTGTGGTTGCCAAGTTTTCGGTTTCGTGTTCCGATAGTCCGCTGAAATACATTGGTCTGCGGTTGTCAGGATCGCCACCGCCAGGAATTCCTATTTCGTCGCCGTAGTAAATCACTGGAATTCCGGGAATTGTTGCATTGAATGCAAGCAACATTGCAAGTTTTTTGTAGCCGATAGGATTTTTTACTGTAATGTGGCGGTTCCAACCTTCGTATTCTGCATTTTGATTTGTCCATAAATCTTGTCCAGCATACGAAATGAAACGTGGTAAATCGTGGTTACCCGAGATATTTCCCATAAGATGGTGGCTGCCGAAAAATTCCATTTCTTGACGAAGGCAAATACATAATTTTTCAAAATGAACTTCTTCGTAAAGAAATGCCGAACGGGTTTCGTAGTAAAGGTTGAATGAAAATTGAGAATCGTGTATACCTGAATTGATGTAGCTTTGGAGCATTTCGCGTCCGCCAAAAGTTTCACCGATTTGGAATAAACGTTTTTGTTTAGGCAACACGATTTTTTCTTTCAATTTCTTAGTAAGTTTTCGCCAAAATTCTGTTTGGATATGTTTTGTGGCGTCGTGGCGGAAACCGTCAAGGTCGAATTTCTCAATCCAAGAAACTGCAATGTCGGTCATTTTGTCAATCACGGCAGGTTTGCTGAAATCGAGTGTTGGTAAAAATTCTTCGAACCAGGTTGAAAAACGTTGATCTTCCCAACGGCCAATGTTTTTTGAACCATCGGGTAGATAGAGTGGTGTACACCAATTAGGATGTTCTTGGATGATTGGATTGTCTTTGAACACGTGGTTTGCAACGTAGTCCAAAATTATGTTTATTCCGTGTTCGTGGGCCGATTTTACTAAAGCATGTAAATCTTTTTCCGTTCCAAAATGTTCGTCGATTTCGTCGGATTTTAAAGGCCAGTATCCGTGGTATCCGGCCGATTTCCGGCCATTTTTCTCTATTGGTATTTCAGGGTTTTTCACAACGGGCGAAATCCATATTGTGTTTATACCTAGTTTATTGAAATAACCTTCTTCAATTTTTTGTTTGATGCCGCACAAATCACCTCCGTAGAAATTCAATTTTGCGTGAACTTGTTCAAAAGCAGGCGGATTGTCGTTTTGTTTTTGGCTCTTGTAGAATCGGTCAATCAATGCAAAATAAATGATTTGCGATTCTTTGTCGTCGCGCGTTATTTTTGATGAAGATTGGACAACTTGTCCGTTTTCAAGCGGAATGAGTAAATCGTTTGTCGCATTTTGTGTATTGTAGCCAAAAATTCGGATATAGCTACGTTTTAGTTTTTTCGCTTCGGCAGGAATTGTAACGACAATGCGGTCTTTTTGACGGAACGTGCTTGTGTCGTTTATTACTTTGTTCTGCCACAAAGCCAAATATCCGGTAACCGATTCCGATGCGGAGAAAATAATGTTTGTGCCAAGTGCTTGAATTGTTTCCAAATTCATTTTTTCGGCATCGGCAAATGGTACGCGAAGCAAGGAATTGTAACCGCCGTAGCCATTTTCCAATACTTCGTTGTTGCAAGGATCTTTTATCCAGTTACCGTCAACAATTAGTTGATAGGAATAATTTCCTGGTTCAATTTCCAAAGTATATTGCCAACAATTATCAATGAAAGCGAACTCGTATCCTTGCGGATTCCAACTATTGAAATCGCCTGCAATTTGTACCGAACGGACGTAACCTTGCGGAAAATATTTAACAACGAATTTGATTTTTTTAGATTTGATGAGCACAAGCGATTCCACAGTGCCGTCGTTGAAAAGAATATCAAGATTGCTGATTGGTAGGACAATATTGTTGTCGGTTATGACTAATTTTAGTTTTGCATCATTTTGATTGACCCAAACCTCAATGCCTTCGGGAGCTTTGAATGATTTTATTTCGCTACAGTCGAGAAGAAAATCTTGTAGGTAAACTATTGTTTCGACTGGTGAAAGGTGGATTTCCGAGGCAATGTTGCAAATCTTACTGCTCATTTCTATCTAATTCGTGGATTAAAACTTCGTTGTTCTCAACATCTAATACTATTGACGAGGAATCTCCTATAGGATGCGACAAAATGAATTCCGACAAAGGATCTTCGAGATATTTTTGGATTGCTCGTTTTAGTGGTCTTGCACCATTTTTCTGATCGTAGCCTTTTTCAACAATGAAATTTTTCATTGCTTCGGAAAGTTTGATTGCTATGTTCAATTCCTTTGTGCGTTTGTAAATATCTTTCAATTCTATGTCGATGATTTTATGAATATCTTCTTTTGTCAACATATTGAATTGAATAATGTCGTCGATACGGTTCAGAAATTCTGGTGAAAATGTTTTTTTCAGTTCTTTGTCGATTATCGATTTTGCGTATTCCGAAGCTTGTTCTTCTTGGGTTTTAACGCTAAATCCGACATTGCTTCCGAATTGCGTAAGCGAACGGCTTCCAATGTTGGACGTCATTATTATAATCGTGTTTTTGAAATTGACTTTTCGTCCGTAACTATCGGTTAAATGACCTTCGTCAAGAACTTGCAGTAAGATGTTGAATACATCGGGATTAGCTTTTTCAATTTCATCTAAAAGCACTACGGAATAAGGTTTTCTACGGACTTTTTCTGTTAATTGTCCGCCTTCTTCGTAGCCGACGTATCCCGGAGGAGCTCCGACCAATCTCGATACGGCGAATTTTTCCATGTATTCGCTCATGTCTATGCGGATTAGTGCGTCGCGGGAATCAAAAAGATATTCTGCCAAAACTTTTGCCAATTCAGTTTTACCAACGCCGGTTGGCCCCATGAAAATGAACGTGCCGATTGGCTTATTGGGATCTTTCAATCCGGCGCGATTGCGTTGTATTGCTTTTACAACTTGTTTAATTGCATCGTCTTGTCCTATGACGGAACCTTTTAGTTCCTGATACATTTGCAGCAAACGGGCGCCTTCTTCCTGTGCAATACGTTTTACGGGAACGCCGCTCATCATAGCCACAACTTCTGCCACAATATCCTCGGTTACTGGATTGCGGTTTTCTTCGAGCGACCGTTGCCAATCACATTTTGCTTGTTCAATGCTTTTGCGTAGTTTTTGGGCACGGTCGCGTAGGTCGGCGGCGTGTTCAAAATCTTGTCGTTGAACGGCTTCGATTTTTTCGTTGTTGATTTTCTCAACTTCTTGTTCCATTGCGATGATTTCCTGTGGAGCAACAACATTTTGGATGTGCACGCGCGAACCTGCTTCATCCATTGCATCGATTGCCTTGTCGGGCAAACAACGGTCGGAAATGTATCGTTGTGTTAGATACACGCATGCTTTAATGGCTTTGTCGGTGTAGTAAACATTATGATATTGTTCGTAATGGACTTTGATTTTGTTAAGAATATTGATAGATTCTTCTATTGTAGGTTGTTCCACAATCACTTTTTGGAATCTACGTTCCAAAGCTCCGTCTTTTTCGATGTTCTGACGATATTCATCGAGAGTTGTTGCGCCGATACATTGAATATCGCCTCGTGCAAGAGCAGGTTTTAAAATGTTTGCTGCGTCCAAAGCTCCCGAAGAACTTCCGGCACCAACAATCGTGTGTATTTCATCAATAAACAAAATGACATTCTTTGTGTTTGTCAATTCTTGAATCAACGATTTAATACGTTCCTCAAATTGTCCTCGATATTTTGTTCCAGCGACAAGCGAAGCCATATCGATAGTTACCAATCGTTTGTCGAATAACGTACGGGAAACTTCGTGGTTGACGATTTTGATTGCCAAACCTTCGACAATGGCGGATTTGCCAACACCAGGTTCGCCAAGTAGGATAGGATTGTTTTTCTTTCGTCGGCTCAGAATTTGCGCGATTCGTTCAATTTCAATATCTCTTCCAACGACCAGGTCAAGTTTTCCGTCGCGAGCGGATTTTGTTAAATCCGTACCGAATTTGTCAAGCATCGGAGTGTCGGTTTGTCCCGATTGTTGGCTTCGTTTAGCCTCTTGTTGATGTTGAGGATAGCGAGGTTCAATGTTAAAAGGGTCTTTAATGTTTGCTTTTGGATTGAATTCTTGAGAATTGTTTTTATCTGTGTCAGGTGTTTTAGTTGATCTATTTACAAAATCTATCATTGTTTTTTTTTCTTCTGGTGTTTCGTTTCTGTCAGAATTATTTAACAAATCGTTGATTTCCTTTGTGGCTTGGTTGATTTTGTATTTTTGTATGATTGCGTTTTTTACAGCAGCATACGTGATTCCTTGAAGACGAAGTGCTTTAGAACAAGTTGCACTTTCGCATTTTAGAATAGCAAGTAGCAGATGTTCAGTGTCGATTTCCGTTGCGAAAAGGTTTATCGCTTCGAATTTCGCGATATTCAGAACGTTTTCGGCATCTTTAAGAAGAGGAATAGATTCGGTTTCGTTTAGGTTGAGTGGTTCCGGACTCATTAGGATTTGTTCTATAGGTCTTTTGAGAGAAGCCAAATCACCACCCAATTCGGTGATGATTTCATTTGCGAGGCTTTGTTCGTCGCGAAAAAGTGCCAGACAAAAATGGTCTACGCTTAGATAATCATTTCCTAGACGAATTGCTTCCTCTCTGCTATTCCGTAATATATCTTGTAGTTTTTTTGAATGATTCATGCATAATAAATTTCCGTAAATATATCAAAATGCGAAGAACCACAATAATAATTATGAAACGAAATTCTTTTGGGGAATTCTTAATTTCTTATTTTCAAAACGTTAAACGGAAAGTATTTTATTAACAAAAAAATGTTGATAAAAACCCAGTGAGGCGTCAATGAAAATTGGCGAATTTTTGGGTTCTTTGCTATGAATGTTAAATAGGCAAAAATGCCTTCTACAAATTAATAAAAAATGTCAGAGGAAGTAGAAAAATCAAGTGACGAAAGAATCATTCGATTTGATATCGAAAAGGAAATGAAATCGGCGTACATTGACTATTCAATGTCCGTTATTGTGTCGAGAGCTTTGCCGGATGCCCGTGACGGTATGAAACCGGTTCACAGAAGAGTATTGTTCGGTATGGGGGAAATGGGAAATGTTCCTGGTCAGCCTTATAAAAAATCCGCCAGAATCGTCGGTGATGTAATGGGAAAGTACCACCCGCACGGTGATTCATCTATATATGGTACGTTGGTGCATTTGGCTCAGCCATGGAATATGCGTTATCCAATGGTTGACGGTCAAGGTAACTTTGGTTCTATCGACGGTGACTCGCCGGCTGCTATGCGTTATACCGAAGCTCGTCTGACGAAAATTGCAATGGAAACTCTTGCTGATTTGGATAAGGATACGGTTGATATGCAACCAAACTTCTCCGAAGAATTCAAGGAACCAACAGTATTGCCGACAAAAATTCCGATGTTGTTGGTAAATGGTTGTTCGGGTATTGCTGTAGGTATGGCTACAAATATGGCGCCTCATAATCTTGGCGATTCTGTTGATGCAATCGTTGCATACATAGATAATAATGATATTACAATTCCTGAATTGGCAGCTATAATCAAAGCACCTGATTTCCCAACGGGAGGAACTATTTATGGGTATCAGGGAGTGCTTGATGCATACGAAACTGGACAGGGTAGAATCGTGATTCGTGCCAAAGCCCGTTTCGAAACGGAAGGTAACCGCGACTTGATTGTGGTTGACGAAATTCCATTTGCTGTCAATAAAGCGGAATTGATTAAAAGAACGGCAGATTTAATCAACGAAAAGAAAATCGAAGGCATTACCGAAGTAAACGACGAATCGGATAAGGAAGGTATGCGCATCGTGTACACGTTGAAGAAAGATGCTGTTCCAAATATCGTACTTAACAAATTGTTCAAATACACGTATTTGCAATCTTCATTCAGCGTAAATAACGTAGCGTTGGTTGATGGTCGTCCAAAAACAATGAATTTGAAGGATATGATTTCCGTATTTACGGAACATCGCCACGAAGTTGTTGTGCGTCGTACGAAATTCGATTTGAGAGAGGCTGAGAAACGCGCACACATTTTGGAAGGACTTATCATTGCTTGCGATAATATTGATGAAGTTGTTCATATTATCCGTGCTTCCAAAAATGTTGGCGAAGCTCGCGAAAATTTGATGAAGCGATTCGAATTGGACGAAGAACAGGCCAATGCAATAGTTGAAATGCGTTTGCGTCAGTTGACGGGCTTGCAGATGGATCAACTTCATGCCGAATACGAAGAATTGGAGAGAAAAATTGCGTACTACAAAGATGTGTTGGCAAACTACGATATGCAGATGCAGATTGTTAAGGACGAACTTTTGGAAATCAAGGCTAAATACGGCGATGAAAGAAAAACTGACATCGTGCGTGCTGCAGAAGAATTCAATCCTGAAGATTTCTACGCTGACGAAGATGTTGTGATTGCAATTTCTCATCTTGGTTACATTAAGAGAACTCCGTTGACAGAATACAAACTTCAAAATCGTGGCGGCGTTGGTTCTCGTGGTGGCGATACCCGTGACACGGATTATATTGAACATTTGTACATTTCAAATATGCACGCAACTTTGTTGATATTTACGGAACAAGGTAAGTGTTTCTGGCAAAAGGTTTACGATATTCCAGAAGGAACAAAGGTTTCGAAAGGACGTGCAATTCAAAATATTTTGAATATCTCGAACGACGATAAGGTTAAGGCTTACGTAACTGTAAACAATTTGACAGACGAAGATTATTTGAAGAATCATTTCGTGGTTCTTTGTACGGAAAATGGTATTATCAAGAAGACAACACTTGAAGCATACTCTCGTCCACGTCAGAACGGTATCATCGCGCTTTCTATCCGCGAAGGCGATAATTTACTTGATGCTTGTTTGACTGACGGTCGTTGCGAAATTATGATGGCAATTCAGTCGGGTAAAGCAATCCGATTCCCAGAAGATAAATTCCGTCCAATGGGACGTACAGCTTCCGGTGTGAAAGGTATGACAGTGCCAGAAGGTGAGAAGGTTATCGGTTTGATTTGTGCTCCAGCTGATACAAGCAAGGAAATCTTGGTTGTATCGGATAAAGGTTACGGAAAACGTTCTAGCATAGATGATTATCGTGTAACGAACCGTGGCGGTAAGGGTGTTAAGACAATTAACATTACGGAAAAGACAGGTAAGTTGGTGGCATTCGAAGCCGTTGACGACGACGATGATTTGATGATTATGAACAAATCTGGCTTGACAATCCGTATGGAAGTTGCTCCGTTGCGCGTAATGGGACGTGTAGCACAAGGCGTTAAATTGATTAACTTGCGTCCGAAAGATTCAATTGCGGCAATTTCTACTGTTCACGTTGACCCAGAAGACCGTCAAGCTATGAAAGATGCCGAAAATGTAGAGGCTCAAGAAGGCGTTGAGGGAGAATCTCAAAGTCAAGAAGAAACTAATACAGAAAATAACGAACAATAAATCTTATAGAATATGAAAAAGACAACAATTCTAGCGTTAATCGCATTATTCTTTGGTAATATTGCTTTCAGCCAGACAGATGAATTTGTAATGACTTGGGCAATAGTTGAAAGTGAAGCAAAAAAATCGGATGCGGAAATTGCTAATCCGAAAAAATCTGCGAAAATCAATACTTGGATGGAACGTGGTCGCCGTTATTTGCAAGTTTATACTTTCGATGCGGAAAATATCTATCCTGCAACAACAAAAGACCAAATTCCGCTAATTATGAAATCGGCTCCGAAGTCGGAAAAAACGGTTGGCGATACAACAATCCAGTCTTTCGACCGTGTTGATTTCTATCTTGTAAACAACAAAGTTGTGAAATACGCAAGAACAGGACGTGCAAAGGAATTTTTCTTCCCAGAACATTACACTGCTCTTGATGTTGCAACAGAGGCTTATTTGAAAGCTAATGAATTGAATGTTGATGGAAAGAAAACATCAGTTATCAATGCTCAATTAAAAACTTTGTCAGATTACTATCAAAAAGAAGCGTTGTATTACTATTATGCAAAAGATTATAAATCTGCTGCGGTTTACTATACAAAAGCGGGTGATATCGTAAAAACTGGTTTGACAGGCGAAGATGATTCTTCTCGTGCTGCTGTTTTGAAAAACTGCGGTGAAATCAATAAGGCTGCAGGAAATTACGGTCAAGCTATTTTATTCTACAACGCAATCAATTCTTTTGCCGCATCAACCGACATATATGCAAATATTTACTATTGCCAATTGATGCAAAAAGACACAACCGAAGCAATCAACACGTTACAGACAGTTTTGACAACATTCCCAAATGATTCATCAATTAGTGTTTATTTGAATCAATTGATTGATATGTACATTCAAACAAATCAATTGGAAAATGCAAGTTCCTATTTGCAAAAAGCCCTCGAAGCAGATCCAAACAATACTGCTTATTTGTTCAACTTGGGTTATTTGAGCGAAACAATGAAAAACGAAACTGCAGCTGTGGATTATTACAAAAAAGCTATCGCAGTCGATGCCAACGAACCCAATGCCAACTTTAACCTTGGCCGTATAATTGCAGAAAAAGGTAACTTTACAATGAAAGAAGCTGAAAAACTTTGGGGCAAAAAAGGTTACCAAGCAAAAGTTGACGAAGGTAAAGGCTATTTGAAACAAGCTTGCGCATGTTTTGAAATCACTGCAAAAAATTCAAAAGACAAGAATTTGCAGAAAAACTCTTATTTCAACTTGATGCGTTTGTATGCTCAATTGCAACAAATGGATAAATCAAAAGAAGCTAAATTAAAATACGAAAGTATTTAGTTGATAAAGATAAAATAGGAAAGGTCGGAGTGGTTCATTCCGACCTTTTTTGTTTTCTGCATGGCTAAATAATTCTATATTTGCGAAAATATTTATGGAAATGAAAAAAGTGCTTTTTATCGACAGGGACGGAACCGTTTTACAGGAACCCGTAGAAGATGAACAAATCGATTCATTTGCAAAATTTGCTTTCTTACCTGGTGTGATTTCGTCTTTGAAATTGGTTTGTGAACATACTGATTATGAATTGGTTATGGTTACGAATCAAGATGGACTTGGTACTGAATCGTTTCCTGAAAATACGTTTTGGCCGGTTCATAATATGATGCTCGATGTGCTGAAAAGCGAAGGCGTTGAATTTTCCGATATGATAATTGACGAAACTTTTGAATACGAAAACAAACCAACTCGAAAACCAGGTACGGCATTGCTTGGAAAATATATGACCGGCGAATATGATTTGGCTCATTCGTATGTTATTGGCGATAGAAACACCGATGCGCAATTGGCTGTAAATCTTGGCTGTAAATCGTTGATTTTGCGTGGAAATCATTTGGTTGAATCGGAATTGCCCAAATCGTGTGAAATGGTTGCCGATAATTGGGGTGAAATAGCACAAAGATTGACATTTCCGTTGCGTTTTGCACACGTCGTACGCAATACAAACGAAACAAAAATTGACATAGAATTGTTGTTGGACGGACGAGGAAAATCGGAAATCACGACTGGAATTGGTTTCTTCGACCATATGCTGGAACAATTGGCTCGTCATTCAAACTGCGATTTAAAAATTTCCGTAAAAGGCGATTTACACGTAGACGAACATCATACGATAGAAGACACTGGTATAGCATTGGGTGAAGCATTCTTACAGGCTTTAGGAAAAAAAGAAAGGATAGAACGATATGGATTTTTGTTGCCGATGGACGATTCGTTGGCACAAGTTGCAATTGATTTTTCTGGTCGTCCTTGGTTGATTTGGAATGTGGAATTCAAACGCGAAATGGTCGGCGAATTGCCTACGGAAATGTTGTATCACTTTTTCAAATCATTCAGCGATGCGGCCAAGTGCAACCTGAATATATCAGTGCAGGGCGATAACGAACATCACAAAATCGAAGCAATTTTCAAAGCTTGGGCAAAATCAATCAAAATGGCTGTTTCTAGAAGTTTGAACAATCAATTGCTTCCTTCAACAAAAGGATTGCTTTAATCCAATTTATACGGAGTTTCTTGGTAAACGTAGTAGTTCAACCAGTTGCTGTACAATAGGTTGCCGTGCGATTTCCATTTGTTTGGAGGTGTAAGCGATGGATTGTCGTGTGGAAAATAGTTTTCCGGCAAGTTGATATCCATTCCTTTGCCTTTGTCGCGGAAATATTCGTCGCTTAAAGTTAAAGTGTCGTATTCTGAATGACCGAAAACAAAAATGTTTCGCTTGTCTTTCGACATCATTAAATACGGACCTATGTTGAATCCTTCGCAAATTACGTCAACTTTGTCTTTGCAAGCGTTTACTTCCTCGGATTTCAAATATGAGTTTCTTGAATGAGGAACGAAAAATTCATCGTCGAAACCTCTTACAATCGGTTCTTTCGGTTCCAATACTTGATGTTTGAATACACCGAAAATTTTGTCGTCTCTCCAGTATTTATTGATTCCGTAGTAATAATAAACGGCTGCGAATGCACCCCAGCAAATGTGGAACGTTGAGGTTACATTCTCTTTGCTCCATTCGTAGATTTTTGTCAATTCTGGCCAAAAATCCACATCTTCGTATTTTAAATGGTCTATAGGAGAGCCGGTAATGATGAGGCCGTCCAATTTTCCAACTTTGTCGATTGATTGATAGAATGTGCGTAAATATTCGGTAGAGGTGTGCGACGGAACATGTGTTTGTGTGTAAAGTAGCACAACTTCGACCTGCAATGGAGTATTCGACAACATACGGATTAATTGCGTTTCCGTTTTTTCTTTTATTGGCATTAAATTAAGAATACCAATTCGGATTGGACGTATATCTTGTGACTGCGCACGACTATTTGTCATGACGAAAACGTTCTCGTTGCGAAGAATATCGGCTGCAGGTAATTTATCAGGAATATTTACTGGCATATCAATTATTAAAATTCGTGCAAATGTATGAAATCTTATTTCTTTTACTACTTTTGCCTCGAAATAAAATGGATATGAAAAGAATTCATTTGTTGGCTATAGGTGGTGCCACATTGCACAATATAGCAATCACGTTGAAAAATGACGGCTTTGTTGTTTCGGGAAGTGACGATGAAATATTCGATCCTGCTTATACCGATTTGAAAAACAACAACTTGCTTCCTAAGGAATTGGGATGGCACGAAAGTCGAATCACACACGATATTGATGTGGTTATTGCTGGTGGCAAAATTCAACCAGATAATCCCGAATTGCTTAAAGCTCAGGAACTTGGAATAAAGATTTTTTCATATTCGGAATTTATATATGAATTTTCAAAAGATAAACAACGTGTTGTGATTGCCGGAAGTTACGGCAAGAATATGATTGCGTCAATCGTAATGCACGTTTTGTCTTATTATGAATATGACTATGATTATTTTTTGTGTTCGACTGTAAATGATCATGAAAGTACCATTCGCCTTTCAAAATCAAGCAAATTGTTGATTGTGGAAGGTGATGAACATATTTCGTCGCCAATCGATGAACGTTCAAAATTCGAACATTATAAACCTTGTGTGGCTTTGTTGAGTGGTATAGCATGGGAAGACGTTAATGCATTCCCAACGTTGGAGGCGTATATCGAGCAATTCAAACGTTATGTTGGATCAATCAATGAAAATGGCCGTTTGATTTATTGCGAGGAAGATGAACAAGTTTGCGACGTGATTTCGCAGTCGGAGGCAAATATAAAATTGATTCCATACAAAACGCATCCATACGAATTGTTCAACAACCATACTTTTTTGAAGATTTCAGGAGGGCGTTTGCCAATTTATATTTTTGGTGAACACAATATGAAAAACATTGCAGGAGCGTTGAAAGTTTGCCAGCAATTGAAAATATCAGAGGAAAAATTCTATCAAGCATTGAAATTTTTCAAAGGGCCGATGAAACAATTGCAGTTGTTGGGTAAAAACTCATCGGTGAACGTGTACCGCGATTATGTGTATTCTCCGTTAAAAATGAATGCGACAATCAAAGCAATACGCGAGTTGTATCCGTTGCGTGAGTTGGTTGTGTGCATGGAGGTTGGTTCGGAAGGAGAAGTTCCTGAAAATTTCTGGAAGCAATACGACGACAGTATGCGTTTGGCTGACGAGAAATTCGTATTCCTTAACATGAAAGACGGAGAAAAATCGAAGCCGAAATCGGCCGAAACTATGGTGAAATCGATGTTTGGAACGTCGAAAATTAAAATCTTTACCAAAGTTGATGATATTAAATCGGAGCTATATAGCATTATGTGGCAGAATAAAAACCTGTTGTTGCTCCGTACCGATAACGTGGAATCGCTTGATTTTTCTGATTTGTCGAAAAAAATATTAAATTTAAACAGCTGAAAATGAAGCGCTTGAAAAAAAATGTAAGAAAGTTTATCGAAAACTATTGCAGGAATAAAAATCTTTTCTACATTTGCACTCGAAAATAAAAACCTGATGGCGAGTTCGTATATCGGTTAGTACACAAGGTTTTCATCCTTGTTAGAGCGGTTCGATTCCGCTACTCGCTACAATTAAATTTTAATTAAAAATGGCAAATACAAAATCTGCGGCAAAAGCAGCAAGACAAGCAAAAACAAGAACAGTTCACAATAAATATTATGCAAAAACAATGCGTAATGCTGTTCGTGATATAAAAGCTTTGAAGGATAAAAAAGAGGCAGAAACTCAATTCCCAAAAGTTTGTGCAATGATTGACAAACTTGCAAAAACAAACATTATCCACAAAAACAAAGCTGCTAATATCAAGTCTGGTGTTGCTAAATACATCAATACATTAGCATAATTAAGATTTTTAAGGTTTATATGGAAAAGCGAAATCAGAAATGGTTTCGCTTTTTTTTTCTGCCTTCCAATTCATAATGAAAAATAATTGCCTTCTATGTTTATATATATAATTGTCGTTAATGTTGTTGCATTTTTCCTATACGGAATCGACAAATTGAAAGCGAAAAAGAATAAATGGCGTATTCCTGAACGAACGTTGATTGGTGTAGCTGTTGTTGGTGGTTCACTTGGCGCTCTTGCAGGAATGTTGGTGTGGCGACATAAAACGCAACATGCAAAATTTTACGTTGGTATTCCAGTGATTATTGTGGTTCAGATAGCGTTGGTGGTTTTGTTGCTTGTTGAACGATAATGGATTTTGGAATCTTATTTACCGAGAGGTGTGAAAAATTGTAACGCTTTGTTATGCAATTATTAGCACAAAGCGTTACAATTAGAAATAGTATTTAGAAAGGAAGGTCGCTTCCTTCTTCGTTCTGGTTGATTTGGTCGGGGGTGATAGGTTGAGGAGTTGCTGAGCCAAGAGGATCAGCATTTGTTGTAGGAGCTTGAACTCCGTAAGCAGAATCGTTCGGCATTGCCGTCACGTTGTTGTTGACCAAACCTTTAAGAGCTTTGTAAGCTTGTACACTTGTAAACCAGTTGCCGTTTGAACCTTGACGGCTGTCAACATCAACCGATACTGTGACTAATTCGTTCAGTTGCAAAGCGGATTTATCCATTCTGTCGCCCCAAACAGCAAAACAGATTTGGCGAGGGTATTGTTCTTGCGTTTCAAGAACGAATTCTTGCATTTTCCATTCTTTACCGTTTTTCCCTGTTCCGCTTTTGGGATCTAGGGTTTTGATGATTTTCCCTTGAACATCAACGCTTGTTGAGTGTTGTGTAGTTCCTTGTGTAATTCTCCAAGCACGGATGTCGGTGAAATAACGTCCGTTGTATTCGCGGCTTTCAATGTTGATTGACACGGTAATGTCTTGTCCTTCTTGAAGTCCGGAAACATCAACTTTGTCTCCGTTAACTGTGAAACATACTTTGCGAGGATATTGAGTTTGCGTTTCAATCACAAAATCTTGTCTTTTCCATTGCCCGTTGCGTCCTTCTCCCGTAATAGGAGCACAAATTTGAATTAGTCTTCCTTGTATTTCCATTGTATAAATTTATTTTTCCAAAGGTACGATTTAATTTTTTGTGAAGGTTATGGGAAAGAAAAGGAAATGAAAATTTTATGAACAATGGGAGAAAACTCAATGTGTGATTTGATTTCTCCGTTTTAACTCTTACTTCTCCTTACTTCAGATACCATGCAGATTCTCATTAGTATGTTGTCGGGGATTTTCTCGGTGCCAAGTACGATGAGATATGTTATGAGAATTGCAAATAAAGGGCGGAAAATCAACACGCCGGTCCAATGGCCGCCCATGGAGAGCATTAGAATAGTATCTTCAATCAAGCTGTGGAAAAGGCCCATTAACGTCATTGAATAAAAAATGTCGCATTTGTTGAGTTGGTTTTGTTTGGTTTCGGCAATAATTAATCCGCCGCCGTATGCAATGCCGAATGTCATTCCTAAAATTGTCAATGGCAAAACGTCGGGGCTGATGTGAAGCCAACCTAAAGTTTTTTCCATGCTTTTTGTTATGACTTTGATTGCGCCGGTTATGTAGAGTATGCGAAGCAACGAAACCAATGCGAAGATTATGCACGTTATGAATGCGTAATTTTTCAGCTCGTTCAAAGCCCATGCACCCCAACTCAAGTCTTTTTGTGGATTTACGAGCATAAAAGAAACAGGATCTTCAAGGTAGTCAAAAAAAGAATAGATGTGAGAGAGAATGATGCCGGCAACAATGGCAAAACCGAATCGAATGAGGAACATTATTGTGATTCTGACGCCTGTTTTTTTCGCAACCATCAATTCAATTGGAAATGTATGTGCAATTAAAGTCATGACGCAGAAAACGGTGAGTTGTGCTGCGGTGAGTGGTTCGGCCATTGTGGGGTAGATTGCGAATAGTGCGAGAAAACCTCCGTAAATATTCACAACCATAGCTGTGAGCCATACCAACGCCATTTCGGCCGGAAGTCCTACGATTTGCATAATTGGCGTAAGCACACTACTGATTGGTTCCAACCATCCTAATAGTTGAATGATTCGAATAAGGATGGAGATAGGAATCATAAACTCAAAAAGAGTTATGCAGGCGTTTTTTGTGCGTCGGAATACGTGGAAAAAGAATTCGTTGAGTGGTTCTAACATTGTGCCTCCAATTCGTCAAGCAAGTTGGCACAGGCAACTTCCAACATGTCAATCACCAATTTGAATCCGGAATCTCCGCCATAATAAGGATCGGGAATAGTTGGACGGTTAAATTCTTTGCAGTAATCGACCAAGCGACGGATTTTTTCCTTGTTTTCGTCGCTTTCGGCTACATATTCCAAATCGCGGACATTTTGTTCGTCCATGGCAAAAACCAAGTCAAAATGTTCGAAATCGGATTTCGAAACAGGACGTGAAATGTGTGTGATTTCGTAACCTCTGAAATTTGCATGGCATCGCATTCTGTAATCGGCTTTTTCGCCTTCGTGATAATCCAAAATGCCGGCAGAATCAATTTCGTATTTGTTAGCCAAGCCTTTTTGGTTTACAATATGGTGCATGATTGTGTCTGCCATAGGCGAACGACAGATGTTTCCCATGCAAACAAATAATATCTTTTTCTTGTTAGGCATTGTGTTCCTGTAAAATAAGTTGTTGCAACATTCTTAACGCAGCAACAGTTGCTTTTTCAATATTCGTGTCGCGTTCTTTTCCGAATAGAAATTTTTGTGCAACAACATTGTGTTCCGATGCGGCGGCTATCCAAGCTGTTCCGACGGGTTTTTCATTACTTCCGCCTGTTGGCCCTGCAATTCCCGAAGTTGCGACGCCGTATGTTGTTCCGATTTTTTTGCGAATTTCCGATGCCATTGTTTTCACAACAGCTTCGCTCACAACGCCGAATTGCTCTATGTCTGCTGGGCTTACGTTCAATTCGTTGATTTTTACGGAATTATCGTACGAAATGATGCTACCGTAGTAATATGCGGAACTTCCTGAAATGCTGGTTATTTTGTGCGATATGTTGCCACCAGTGCAGCTTTCTGCAGTAGAAACCGTTTCGTTGTATTTAAGTAAAAGTGCTCCGACGTTTCCTTCGATTGTGTCGTTGTCGAATCCCCAAATGTATGGATTGATGATTTTACGTAGTTTTTGTTCTTCGTCAGCCACGATTTTTTTTGCTGTGGTTTCGTCAGCGGCAGTACACGTCATGCGGAGTTTTACGATTCCCGGCGATGGGAGATAGGCCAAGTGAATTTCGGGAGGTAGTTTCGCTTCCCAATCCGCAATGATTTCGGCTAATTTTGATTCGGCAATGTTTGAAACCAACACGTGGCGATGAACAATGGCGGGAAGTTCGTATTTTGCTTTTAACCAAGGAAAGACCGATTCCGACATGATTGCCTTCATTTCGTGAGGAACGCCAGGTAGAGAAACCACGACATTGGAGTCTTTTTCGAACCACATTGCCGAAGCCGTTCCACATGGATTTGGAACTAATTTCGCTTTTTCGGGAAATTGAGCTTGTGTTAGATTCTTGTCGTTTATTTCTTGGTTACGGGCAAGTACGTAGCGTGCCATTCCGTCGTATGCTTGTTGGTTGAATACCAATTTTGTGTCGAAATATTCGCACAAAACGTGTTTGGTAATGTCGTCATTTGTCGGTCCTAATCCGCCGGTAATGATAATTATTTGATTTTCTGATTGCAAACGTGTGAGCGAAGTTATGATTTGTTCACGATTGTCGGCAATCGTTTCCACACTGTGAATGTTAAAACCGATGGCAGACAAATGTTCGCCAAGCCATGACGCATTTGTGTTTACGGTCTTACCAATCAATAATTCATCGCCGATGCTCAATAATGCAACGTTCATTATTTAGGCATAATAATCAAACTGATGATGTAAATCCAGAATCCGAGCGAACCGCAAAGAGCAGCAACAACAAAGATAATTCTTGCCAATGTCACGTCGATTCCGAAATATTCCGCATAGCCTGCAGCTACACCAGCTATCATTTTGTTTGATGATTTTTTTAATGTTGCCATTGTTAATAATTTTAAGATTTGCGCAAAAATAATTAGAATTCATAAATTTGGAAAATTTTACAAGATGATAGTTCAAGATTTTATTGCGGTCATAGAGGAGTTCGCACCGCTTGCTTTTCAGGCTGATTACGACAATGCTGGTTTGATTGTGGGGAATCGAAACGATGAAGTTTCGAAAGTTTTGATTTCATTTGATGTCACCGCAGAGGTTTTGCAGGAGGCGATAGGTTGTGGCGCAAACATGATTGTATCGCATCATCCGTTGGTTTTTCGTGCCATGAAAAAATTCAACAATCAAACCGATGTTGAAAAATGCTTGAAATTGGCTATGAAGCACGATATTGCTATTTATGCCTGTCATACGAATATGGATAGCGTGCAGCGTGGCGTGAACGGACAGATTTGCGAAAAAATAGGACTTGTGAATTGTAGGATTCTTGTTCCTCGCAAAGAAGATTTGGCGGTTGGCGATGGGATGATAGGAGAATTGCCGCAGGCGGAAAACACCTTGGATTTTTTGAAAAGAATTAAGAAAACCTTTGGGTGTGGTGTTGTCCGTCATACGGAAATCATACTGGAAAAAATCCAAAAAGTGGCGGTGTGTGGCGGTTCCGGAAGTTTTTTGATTCAAGATGCGATAGCCGCGGGAGCCGATATTTTCATTACAGCCGACGTGAAATACCACGACTTTTTTGAGGCAGAAAAAAAACTGGTTTTGGCCGATATTGGACATTATGAATCGGAACATTATATAAAAGAACTCATTTATGATTTGTTAATGAAAAATTTTTATAATTTTGCGTTCCAAATATCAAAGGTTAATACGAATCCGATAAACTATATATAAGATGGCAAAAAAACAAGCAGAAGTTGCTTCTCAACAAACAGTTGAACAAAAGTTACAATCATTGTTCAAATTACAAGAGGCTGATTCAAAAATAGACGAAATTCAACGTCTTCGTGGAGAACTTCCTTTGGAAGTGAAAGATTTGGAAGATGAATTGGCTGGTCTTGAAACTCGTATTGCAAAAATAAATGAAGAGATTTCTCAGAAAGAGAAAGATATCGTTACAAAGAAAGAAGAAATCAAAGACGCTCAAGCTCAAGTAAAACGTTACGAAGATCAACAAATGGAAGTTCGTAATAATCGCGAATTTGACGCTATTGCTAAAGAAATTGAATTCCAAAAATTGAATATCGAACTTTACGAAAAACGTATTCGTGAATATTCGAACGATGTTGAAAATAGAAAAGCTCAGTTGGAATCTTCTAAAGCAAAATACGACGAACGTAAACTTGATTTAGAAGCTAAAGAAACCGAGTTGAATACAATTATCAATGAAACAAAAGCTGAAGAAGATCATTTGAAAGCAGAATCGGAAAATATTTCGAGAACTATCGAAGAACGCTTGTTGAACGCTTATCAACGTCTTCGTAAAAATGCTCGTAACGGTGTTGCTGTCGCAACTGTTGAACGTGATGCTTGCGGCGGTTGTTTCAACAAAATTCCACCACAAAGACAGTTGGATATCAAAACCCACAAGAAAATTATCGTTTGCGAATATTGCGGACGTATTCTTGTTGACAAGGAGTTGGCTTTTGGTGAAGAATCTCCAGTTGAAGAATAGTTGTTTATAATATGAATATAGATATGGCTGCTTGTGGATTTCATGGGCAGCCTTTTTTATGGAAGTAGGTTTATATTTCGGTTCTTTTAATCCAATTCATGTTGGACATTTGGTTATAGCGAATTATTTGCTTGACTTTTCTCCAATGGATGAATTATGGTTTGTGGTTTCTCCGCAGAATCCATTGAAGGAAAAAACGTCGTTGCTGAACGATTACCAACGTTTGAGAATGGTTGAACTCGCTATTGAAGATATGCCGAAGCTTCGTGCGTCATCTGTTGAATTCTCGCTTCCGCAACCATCGTATACGGTAAATACGTTGGCTCATTTGTCCGATAAGTATCCCGATCATACATTTTCGTTGATTATGGGAGGTGACAATATTCAGTCTTTTGAGAAATGGAAAAATTATCAACGCATTTTGGAGAACTATAAAATCTACGTGTATCCGCGTCCGGGTTTCGAAATGCCGAAATCGTTGGAAAACAAGGGGAATATCTCGGTGATTGATGCTCCGTTGATGGAAATTTCGTCTAGTTTTATCCGTCAATGTATAAAAGAAGGCAAATCAGTTCAAGGATATATGCCACATGCTTCGTGGAAATATTTGGATGAAATGAATTTTTACAAATCAATCTCATTATAAATTAGAGAGAAAATTGTATTATTGCGTGTGTTAAAAAGTATATGCTGACAAGCTTATTCATACAAGGTATTTTAATTGGTTTATTTGTGTCGATTCCTGGCGGACCAATTGGCGTGCTTTGTATTCAACGGACACTGCAACAAGGTCGATTGTCGGGCTTTATTTCCGGACTTGGTGCTGCTTGTGCCGATACGCTTTTCGCAGGAATTGCTGGCTATGGCTTGACAATGGTTTCAGATTTCTTTCAGGAAAAGAAGATGTATATCATGCTTGTAGGAGCGGTTATATTGATGTTTTTGGGGCTTAGAATGTTTTTTAGAAACACAATAAATCAGGCTCGTGCGTATAAATACAAACGTTCGAATTTGTTTTCGGACTTTTTCTCCGTTTTCGCTCTTACAATCACCAATCCGCTTACGATTATCTTCTACGGAATAGTGTTTGCAAGTTTCGATATGGTTCAAGACAATTTCTGGTCGTTGGGTATGATTTTGTCGGGAATTTTTTGTGGTGCAATAAGCATTTGGTTTGTGCTGTCGACGTTCGTCAACATTTTCCGTAAATATTTCAGACTTCGCGTTATTTTCTATATCAATAAAATTGCGGGAGTCATCATTATTCTATTTGGCTTGTTTGCCGTGTACAATGCGTTTTCGCCTGTTGATGAAAAGATTGAAAGCAGAAACGTGCCGTCGGTTGTAAAATAAATCAAAAACATGATTGTAGAATCCAATACCATTTGCGCGATTGCTACAGCTCAAGGTAAAGGGGCGATAGCCGTGATTCGTGTGAGTGGCGAAAAGACAAAGGAAATACTTCTTCGTGTTTTCAAACCATATCACCCAACCGAAAATTGGCAGAATGTGGGTTACAAACTAACGTACGGCGAAATTAAAAACGGCGAGGAAACAATCGATTCCGTTTTGGTTTCTATGTTTAACTCTCCGAATTCCTATACGGGCGAGGATTCGGCAGAAATCAGTTGCCATGCTTCGGTTTTCATTCAAAATGAGATATTGAATTTACTTATTCAAAATGGTGCGCGTTTGGCTCATCCGGGTGAATTTACGCAACGTGCGTTTTTGAATAAGAAAATGGATCTTTCCCAGGCGGAAGCCGTAGCCGATTTGATTGCATCGAGTTCGGCTTCGTCGCATCGTTTGGCAATGTCGCAGATGAAAGGCGGTTATGCCAAGGAATTGAAAGATTTGCGCGAGGTTCTTCTAAAATTTCTTTCGTTATTGGAATTGGAACTTGATTTCAGTGAAGAAGATTTGGAATTCGCCGACAGAAAGGAATTGACGGCAATTTGCACTGATTTGACAAGTCGGGTGGAGCGGTTGGTTGTTTCGTTTAAATTGGGAAATGCAATAAAGCAAGGAGTTCCTGTTTGTATTGTCGGCGAACCGAATGTGGGAAAATCAACATTGCTGAACGCTATTTTAAACGAAGATAAGGCAATCGTTTCGTCCATTCCTGGAACTACGCGCGATGTGATAGAAGATACGATTGTCTTGCGTGGCGTAACTTTCCGTTTTATCGATACAGCCGGAATCCGTGAAACCGAAAATGAAATAGAAAAAATCGGTATACGGAAAACATTTGAGAATATCAACAAAGCGTCGTACATTTTGGTTCTTGCCGATGCAATGGAAAAACCGTCGGTTTTGCATCAAACGTTGGCTTCTATCAAACAATATTGCGAGGATAAAAAAATGTTCGTTGTTGTAAATAAAATTGATTTGGTGGCAGATTTTGATGCGAAATTCAAAAAATCCGATTTCGCCGAATTAACCGAAAGTGACGAGATGATTTTTATTTCTGCGAAGAATCACACGAATGTCGATGTGTTGATAGAAAAATTGCTTTCGGAAGTTTCGGCAAACAATATTTCGCAGGAAGATGCCATTGTTACTAATATCCGTCATTACGAAGCATTGCAACACGCATTGGAGTCGTTGCGCAACATTGACGAAGGTTTTGCGAATGGTTTGACTAACGATTTGATTAGCTTGGAATTGCGTCAGGTTCTTCATTATTTAGGATTGATTACCGGCGAAATTTCCGAAGATGAAATGTTGGGAAATATATTCGCGCATTTCTGCGTGGGCAAATAATAAGGCATATAAAAAATTGAGCTATGGCAATAGTGCGGAATTATAAGTGTAAGAAATGCGGTTTCGAAGTTGTTGCATCGGCCCAACCGTACACGGTTACAATGTCGGGCTTGTATGCTCAATGTTTTTGCAAAAAATGCGATGCGTTGACTAATATTGATGCGGGAGAGAATTATCAAGTAGATGTGACTAAACTGCAATTACGTTGCAGTAAATGCGGCGAACCTGTTTCTGCCTGGTCTCCCGACCAGGGATGTCCGCATTGTGGCGGTGCTATGAAAATCCACGATAGTACGGCGTTGGACTAATATGAAGTACACTACCATTTTATTTGATTTAGATGGGACGTTGTTGGATACGTTGCAGGACATAACCAATAGTGTGAACTATGCATTGCGGGAATCACAATTGCCGGAACGCACACTCGACGAAATCAAAACCTACGTTGGCAATGGTATACGAAAATTGTTTGTCCGTGCATTGATGGTTTCTGCAAAAGAATGTCATAAAACAATCGATGACGAAGCAATAGATTTAGCTTTAGTCTTGTTCCGCAAACATTATATGGAACATTGCAAAGATTGTACGAAACCATACGAGGGTATAATGGATTTATTGCAGAAATTAAAAGCGTTGGGTTATAAAATGGCGATAATATCGAACAAACCACAACGCGAAGTATCTATTTTACACGAAAAATTCTTTGCCGATTATGTTGATGTTGCATTTGGCGAAAACGAAGTTGAAGGAATACGTAGGAAACCATCACCGGATATGGTTTTGAAAGCACTGAACGAATTGGGCGAAGAGGTTTGTGAAAGTATTTATGTCGGCGATTCGCATATTGATGTGGAAACGGCTAAAAATTCTGGTATGAATTGCATTTCGGTTTTGTGGGGATTTCGTACCGAAGAATTTTTGAAAGAAAACGGAGCCACGATTTTGGTAAAAACACCAAATGAAATTTTACAATACGTTTAGTTTTATTTTTTTTTACTCCACCAATTTTTTGCACACACATACTTTTTTTTTGCTGAATCAAAACAAAAAATTAATAAATATGTTAGGTAGTTTAATAGGTGATATTGTTGGAAGCATTTATGAGTTTGACAATATAAAGGCAAAAGAGTTTCCTTTTTTTGACAAAGGAAAAGGTTTTACCGACGATAGTGTACTTTCCGTTGCTACGGCTGATTGGATTTTAAGTGGTGGAATGCCTGCACAATACTATGCTAGTTATTTCACCCGATATCCATATAAAGGTTATGGACAATGTTTTATAAGATGGGCTATTTTTGCAGCAAGAACAGGGAATTTTCAACCCTATAATAGTTGTGGCAATGGTTCAGCGATGAGAATTTCACCTGTGGGATGGGCTTTTGCAACGGAAGAAGAAACTATGAATGCAGCAAAGGTTTCTGCGGAATGTACGCATAATCATATAGAAGGAATTATTGGTGCGCAAGCTGTAGCTCTTTGTATTTTTATGGCTCGGAACGGCAAGTCAAAGGCGGAAATTCGTCAAGCTATTACCGAAAAATTCCACTACGATTTATCGTTTACAATAGAAGAAATTAAAGACGAATATGGCTGGCAAAGCGAACAATTTGGTAATGGAGTGTTGTGTCAGAATAGTGTTCCCCAAGCTATTGTGGCATTTCTCGACGGCAACGATTTTGAAGATTCTATACGAAGTGCTATCTGCATTGGCGGAGATTCCGATACTATTGGTTGTATTACGGGTGGCATAGCGGAGGCGTTCTATGGCATACCTAAGGAAATTTATGATAAAGGAATGTCATATCTTGACACAGAAATGCGCCATATTGTGGAAACGTTTGAGGCAAAATATGGAAACAAAATCATATAAATTATATTTATAGAAAAATAGCGTAATAGAACATTCTAATAAGATTATTCCCCAATCTCTCCCAAGGTTGGGGATTTTTTTGAAAAACGTTGTGTGGTGCCAAATTTTTGCACATTCATACTTTTCTTTTGTCAAAAAATTAAAGAAGATATTGAAGATGAAAGAAAACGTTATTAGAGAAAATAGCGTACAACTACTTGTATATGAGCGGGATAGAGATTGTTATTGTTTCGCCCTAATGTCTATTTATATTGAATAACATTGCAATTCCTTGAAATTGCCAAACTTTGAGGATTTAATTCCTTAAAATGAGTATAATTTTTTTACGTAAAAGTTTCCCATTGTTTCTTTTTTGTAGATTGCTAAAAGTTTATACTTTTGTAATGACTGAACATTTTTGTTCGTTTGATTGAACATTTTTACTCATTTAATTGAATATTTTTATTATGGAGTATAAAAGAACTCAGTATGACGAAGTTATGAATCGAATACAAGAGCCACGGAGTAAAATACAAGTGCTTGTGGGACCTCGACAAGTAGGTAAATCTACGTTAATTGGACAAGTGTTACAAGAATGTTCTATGCCGTATGGTAGTTTTTCTGCTGATGATATCGTTGGTCCTAGTGATAATTGGTTTCACAATGTATGGGAAACACAACGAATGACTATGGATGCGCGAGGAGAGTCGCGTCGGCTTCTAGTTGTTGACGAAGTACAAAAAATTCAGAATTGGAGCGAGATTGTTAAGGCAGAATGGGACTTTGATACCAGAGAAAAACGAGAACTTATTGTCGTTTTGTTGGGTTCGTCACGAATGCTTATAGAAAAAGGATTAACAGAATCGCTTGCCGGACGATTTGAATTGATACGATTGCCTCATTGGACATACAAAGAAATGAAGGAATGTTTTGGATGGACGTTACCTCAATATGTTTATTATGGTGGCTATCCAGGAGCTTCGCAATATATAACAGACGAAAAAAGATGGCGAAATTACATAAAGGATTCTCTTGTCGAACCATCTATTTCTAAAGATGTGATGTTGGATACTAAAATAATGAAGCCGCAACTCCTTCGTCAGTTGTTTGAATTGGGTAGTTGTTATAGTGGTGAGTTGTTGTCGCTCACAAAAATAGCAGCCCAATTACAAGAAGTTGGTAACGTGACAACACTCGCTAATTATTTACATCTACTTGATGAATGTGGACTTTTGTGCGGCTTACAGAAATATGCCGAAGATAATGCTCGAAAATATAATTCCATCCCCAAATTTCAGGTACATAATAGTGCGTTGAGAAATGTATATACAGATGAAGGATTTTTGGACGTTATAGAAAATCCTCAATTATGGGGAAGAATCGTAGAGTCGGCTGTGGGAGCTTACCTCGTGAGTCAGTCAGCCATTGTAGATTACAAAGTGTATTATTGGCGGGAAGGCAACAACGAAGTTGATTTTGTATTGGTGCGTCGAGGTAAAAAAATCGCTATAGAAGTGAAAACTGGTAGGAGAACAACAAACACAGGGTTGCCAAAGTTTATCGAAGCATATAAGCCTCATAAATCTTTCATTGTTGGCTCTGGAGGTATGTCGCTTGAAGATTTCTTGTTGATGGATTTGAATATCTTGTTCAAATAGTTTTTCAGTTTTTGAATAAAGAACACTCTCCACTAAATTTTTGCACACCCGTGTTTTTCTTTTGTTGAAAAACGATTACGATGATTAAGATTTTTCTAAAACCAATAGTTAGCAGTCTTGAAGAAGACGATGATATATTACTTTTTGAACAAGGTATTTTTATTGACGATATGGAGGTTGATGATGGTGAAACTTTTATTATTCCAGAAGGTGTTTTTGGTAAAGTCTTTTTTGATGATGTAGAATCGTTGAAGGTTTGTTCTAATGTAGACGATGTTGGTATATGTATGCAAAAGTATTATTACCTTAAAAAAGGAGAAGATTTAGGCGAAGGAACATATCTGTTTAAAGGGAATCTATTATTAAAAATTTTAAATTAGGCAGAATGATTTAATTTGGTTAAGTGCACATAGCTTGGCGAGAAATATGTATGAAGAAAAACCGCTTTTGGTTGAATTTATAGTCATATGTATATGCATAAAGAAAGGAAAATTTTGGTTCTAATCAAAAGAACTTGTTTCCTATTGAAGTTACAATGGTTGAATTTTAATATATTTGAGAAACTTTAATTCTCGATAAATTGTTCAACAAGAATGAAAATCCTTCACATTTCCGATACACATGGATTCCACGATAAATTGAAAAGTTTGCAGGAGGCTGACATTCTTGTGCATTCTGGTGATTTTACATTTGGTGGAAGTGAACAGGAAACTAGATGTTTTCTGAATTGGTTTTGTGCGTTGCCGTATAAATACAAAATTTTTGTAGCAGGGAATCACGACGATTGTTTGTATGATGGCGATTTGCCGAAATTACCTGCCAATGTCTTTTATTTGCGTAATTCGGGAGTGGAGATAGAAGGACTGAAATTTTGGGGTGTCCCGTTGTTTATGGCCGACGTGATGAATGGTAGTTGTGATGGTTTTATTAGAAAAATACCGGATGATACCGATGTTTTAATAACTCATCAACCGCCATTGGGTATTCTTGATTATGCTGCAGGAATTCATTTCGGAAATCAAGCACTAACCCAAAAAGTTTTGACGATAAAACCTAAATGCCATTTGTTCGGGCATGATCATAATTCCCCTGGAATTTTGAAACAAGATGGTGTCGTGTTTTCGAATGCTGCAATAGTTGATAGCAAATACGTTTTTAATTATTTACCTCAAATTATAGAATTGTAATGTTCACCCAATACATTTCCAACGAACAGCACTACACCGAGGTAATTTCCAGAATAGCTTCAGTACGCGAAACTTTGTGGATTGGTACAGCCGACATCAAAGATTTGTATGTGAAGCAAGGAAATGATACAATTCCATTGTTAGGACAAATAGCTGGATTGCTCAAACGGGGCGTTGGTGTTCGCTTGATTCACGCAAAAGAACCCGGACCAAATTTCCGTGAGGATTTTTATAAATATCCGATTTTAGCAACAGGTTTGGAACGTGTACTTTGTCCACGTGTACATTTCAAAATAGTGATTTTCGATTTGGAAACTGCATACATTGGCTCGGCGAATCTTACGGGCGCAGGAATCGGAATGAAAAGTGCTCTGCGAAGAAATTTCGAAGCCGGAATTCTCACCAACAATCCGCAATTGGTAGAAGCTGCCATCAATCAATTCGACACACTTTGGATGGGAACTCATTGCAAAAACTGCGGTCGAAAGGAGTTTTGTGGGGATAGAATAAAATAGACAACAAACTTCTGCATTTCCATTCCAATATCAGTATTTTTATCTAATTTTACACAAGAGATATATAGTCGCATATCTTTAAAGTTTTTCGCATTTCAGACCACAAGAGGCGAAAAATTGCACACTTTTGAGAAATAAAATACGAAGAAAATGAAAACTAATCATGGTAAAATGCCACAAAACGCATTGATTGAAGACGCTCGAACAATTATTGAAAATGCTCGAGCAAACGCTGTACGAAGTGTTGATTTCTGCCGTGTACAAATGTATTGGAACTTAGGCAGAAGGATATTCGAGGAAGAACAACAAGGGAAGGATAGAGCCGATTACGGTGCATATATTGTCAGAACACTTGCCGATAATTTGGAAGCAGAATACGGAAGCGGATTCTCGAAACGTCAGTTGGAATTCTGTCGACAGTTTTACCGCATTTATCCAATTGCGAACGCAGTGCGTTCGCAATTAAATTGGACACAATATCGTCTCCTTATCCAGATTGATGATCCCGATAAACGAGAATATTACGAGTTGGAATCGGTGAATCATGCATGGACGGCACGAGAGACGGAACGTCAGATCAACAGCCAATTGTATGAACGGCTTTTGTTAAGTAACGACAAAGAAGCTGTGCTTGCCGTGGCACGCAAGGAAAGGATACCAGAAACGCCACAAGAAATCATAAAAGACCCTATGGTATTGGAATTCTTGGGTTTGGATTGTAAACCATCCTATTATGAAAAAGACTTTGAAAGTACTATCATCACACATATCACGGATTTCCTTTTAGAAATGGGCAATGGATTCACTTTTGTTGCACGGCAGAAACGCATTCTTTTGGAAGATGATGAATTCTTTGTTGACCTTGTTTTTTATAATCGATTATTAAAATGCTTTGTCATTGTTGAACTCAAGACGGGTAAACTCACCCATCAGGATTTAGGTCAGTTACAAATGTATGTGAACTACTACGACCGTATCGAAAAATTGCCCGATGAGAATCCTTCAATAGGTATATTGTTATGTACAGGCAAAAACGATACTGTTGTAAAAATGGCGTTGCCCGAAAATAATCAAACGATTCTTACGAGCGAGTATAAGCTTTATCTTCCAACAACGGAGCAACTTGTGAAAGAAATTAATGAAGCAAAACTGTTAGCAGAGGGAAAAAATGGTACATATAAAACAGACTAACCTTTGAGGACATCATATCCAAATCATCAACAAATGCAAATACAATATGCACAAAGCCTTGTATCGTAAAAGAAAAAAAGAATGTCTTGAATATCTTTTTTGCGGGGATAGAATAAAATGATATGTAACAACCAAGAAAAAGAATGATGTAAATTTTTTATTTTTGTATACGATTTTTATGGTTAATATTGTTCAACGACAAGAGTAATTTTTAATATGAAAGAGTTATTAAAAGAAAATGTGAAAAAACTATTGGAAAGAAATCTATACTCAGAAGTAGTTAAGGAAATTTTAAATCTCGTTGCCTCTGGTGAGATGTATCTTTTTGATGTTCAACAAAAGTATAAGCAAAAGATAAATGAATCCAAATCATTATTAGCAAATGTGGTTTTAGATTATATAGAACTTTGTTTAGAGGATGGTGTGATTA
>JAZRXD010000057.1:0-15542 GCA_045600045.1 Bacteroidales bacterium | reverse complement strand
GTCATTAAGCAACCATTCACCATTGATTGTCCAATAATAAATTTCGTCCGTGTCTTTCTTCACGCTAATAACAGGCATATTTCCACTTTCTTTGTTATCATCGTTGAAAACGGTTATGGGCTCTTGATTTTTAAATGAAATCGTATAACCTATCACGGCACCCTCTCTTGTGATTGGAGCAATATTTGTCACATAGTCATTCTCGCTTAATGATACATTTACGAGAGTTTGCAACGATACAATGTTTGCATTGTTATTTTTACAACTTTCCTCAAGAACAGCTACACGAGTCTGCAAATCTTTAACGTCATCTTTCAACTCGTTAATGTCTTTTTTACGGCATGCTACCAACGAAAGCAATGCCATTCCAATAATCAATATTTTTTTCATACGTTTTTGTTTGTTTTTTTATTTATAAATCAATTATTTACAACGATTTCAAGTCTCTTTTTGACCATTAAGCCCATATTAATAACACAAACAAGAAAGACTTTCCGGCCATAGCCGAAAAGTCTTTCATTAATTCATTATAGATAAGAACGTTATTTGTGTGTGTGTGTGTGTGTGTGTGTGTGTGTGTGTGTGTGTGTGTGTTTATACAACAATTTGAATAATCCAAATTATTGCCACAGAAAATAATATTTTTTCCCACACCACACATATTTGAAAAATTTAGTGATTGTTAAAGATAGGAAAAAGTTTTCAGATTTCAGTTGTCAGTAATCAGTTTTTTTTGAACAATGCACAATTAGCCAAGAGCCATGAAGCAGGAATCAAGAGAATTGATAATTATTGTGCAACCTCTACGAGGTTGCAATTTTTTAAGGGATTTTTTTTCTACGGATAAGAAACACCTACGAAGTTTTCTGAAATCCGACTTCTGACAACTCAAAACTAATTACCACTCAATTTCCGCATCGGCAGAAACTTGAATATAATAAGCCTTGCCAGGCTCTAATTGTTGTATGCTTGTATTCGAAAGGTCTTTTACAGCAGTTACCGAAGATGGCAAATCACTCACATTCTTTGCTGTATTTTGAGGAACGCCCACCAAATTCCAGCCTTTTTTCAAAGTTGAAATATATTCTTTTAAAGCGTAGCCTTCTATTTCCAATGTTGCTGCTTCATTCATAAAAACAAGATAACCTTCGCCTGGATCTATTTCGGAAATACTTTGTAATTCCGTCGCTTTATCCACATGATAAAAGCCATCGTTATTTTTAATAATATCAAAATCCAATTCGTCAAAAACTGCTTCAATTGAATTATCTGTTGGAGCAACAAATAAAGAAATCAAATTCCATCCTGCCACTAACTGAATAGACTGATTCACCGTATTTTTCACAATAGTTACAGTAATTTCAACCATATCACTTTCACAACCTAAAATAGTTTGTGAAACATAATATGTAAGAACGCCGGCTTGGGCTGTTGACGGAATTGGAGCTGACGGCAAACTCTTTTTATCATTATCGTACCACGTAAGGTTTTGTCCCGTTGCAGTTAAAGCAAGTGATTCATCTCCAACATTATACAAAATTTCAGAAACCGCTGTTGGGACTTCGGTGCCAATCGTTGTGAAAGTTTTTGTAATAAAATCCGAATAATTTTCAGCTTCATCAAATGCACGAACTTTTATTTCATAATCAGTCTTACATGATAAATCAGACAAGTTCAAAGTAGTTTTTGTTGTGATTTGTTTTTCATTGTTCACATACACTTCATATCCAGCTACACCAACATTATCGGTAGCACTTGGCCACGATAGATTCATTGAATTTTGTGTTATATTTTCGGCAGAAATAGTTCCAGACAATGTAGGCGGTACATCGTCAACAGGTTCTCCTGCAGTTACACCGTAAATAACACCACGACCAACCGTACTCATAAAAACACTTCCAAACACCGCCATATCACCAACAACAAATTGTCCATTTCCAGGACCACCAAACTGATGATTATCATCGTTTATGCGCACCCACGAATTTCCCGCATCGACACTACGAAACAAACCTGTCACACCTTGAACTGTTCCCCAAATAAAGACAGTTGGGAAAGTCTTACCATCGGCGGCTTTCCCAAATCCTACGGCTTCGCACATAGAAACAGAGTTTATTTTAGAAAAACTTGTGGCTGAATTTGTAGAACGATACAACCCATTTGTTCCACAAGGAGCCCAAACATCACCAGCAACACCAGGAACTGCTCTCAACTTATAATAACTTGAATTGCCCGTAGAACCTTTTGCTGAGAAATTCTTTCCTCCATCGGTAGAGACATACACCGTGTTTCCATTTGTAACATAAAATGTTTTTGAATTTGCACCATCGGCAACAGGATAAGCTCCATTTACAGAAACACCATTACATCGAGTCCACGAACTACCACGGTCTGTAGAATAATACAAATCACTTGTCGTATTATCCATAGAGCCCCACGATGTCTTTGAATTAGGACAATGTAAGATTATCGAACCATCAGCAGACACAGCAACGTGACCGCTACCTTCTTTACCACCAGAGCAAAATGTCCACGAACGTCCTTTATTCGTTGAATATTGAACATACGAAGCATTAGTTCCGGCACGAACAACCAACGAACCATCGGCTGACGCAGCAACTCCGTGAGTTGTTCCCATTTCCGGCATATGCACCGTTGTCGGATAAGAATCATATCTACCATCTTTAGCTACATACAAGCCACCATCATAATCGCCCACAACCGTAATCACTTCTCCCGACGGCAAACTAACAATATCAAGAGGAACGGTTTCCTCCAACCCCTTAACCATAAACTTCAAGTCAATCTTATTCGTAGAACCAAGATTATTTGTCATAAACAAACCATTTCCCGAAATGAAAAATGCACGATTAGAATTTTTCGGATCCATTGTAGCACAACCAGTCCAGTGCATAGCGTGATCTTTTACCCAAGGAACTGAATTTGCATCTAAATTGACTTTACAATTCGAAAACAACGAAGACCACGAACCTCCTAAGTTATCACTCACAAAAATTTCATCACCCCACGTTGCCGTTTCCCAATTACATTGGCCATCCCAAGACTGCATCCTGTAGCATCCTATACTCGATACCAATATTCTATTTCCGACAACGGAAATGCCTCCATAACTATAATCCGACGTATTATCTGATGGCGAAATATTAGACCATGATCCATTATATTTATACACATAACCTCCTGCAGAATTAATTCCAGGTCCAGCTCCATTTGCGTATGCCACAAACAAAACACCATCTTTCATTGCACAACGATGAGGAACAAATTGTGTTGGTTGCCCCGAAATTGCCGACCACGAATTTCCCCCATTTGTTGACACATAAATAGAATTTCCCGTTTGAGCAGTTCCGACATATATTTTCTGCGTCACGCCATTTGAGACCGACGAAGATTCGTCAAATTGCACAAAACTCACACCTACGCCAGTACTTGTGGATGTTACCGGGAAATTATTCACCTTATTCCAAGACAAACCACCATCGGTTGACTTAAACAAGCCAGCAGAACGAGAACCACAATAAATAACATTACTATTTTTAGGATCAACGGCGAGTTTTTCTCCCATTTGACGTCCATCACCATTTCCGTGAGCCGTAAATTTTGATGTTACATCCACAGTTTTAAACGATTCTCCATAATCATTCGAAATCATTATCACCGTCTTTCCACCACTAAAATAACTTGTTCCTGCCAAAATATATAGCATTTCAGGTTTTTGTGGATCTATAGCAATACTTTCTATTCCATACAAACCTTTATCATCTTCGGAAATCCAATCAGTCAGTGGTTTCCACGATTGCGTTTCTTCAATCCAACGATACGCACCACCAACATCAGTACGCGCATAGAAAAGGTTTGCTTTGTTTGGATGTGCTATTATGCCCGAGACAAAACCACCACCACCCAAAGGCAAACTCCCCCATTCATAATCTTCGTCTGCCAAAACAGTCTGTGTCATTATGCAAAACATAAGACTACAGATTATCATTTGTATATATCGCTTCACAAATTATTTTTTTTGTTCGTAAATATATAAAAAATAAACGATTTTGAATTACTCAAAATCGTTTATTCTCAATCGTTTATAAATCAATAAATTATAGTGTTATTTTAACACTATCTTGGTTGTTTTTTGTTCTTTTCCCGTTGTTACTTTCACAAAATAAACACCTTTTGCATTACCCACCAAATCAAAATCAATTGAACATTCGCCAAAGACAGGCAATTGTGTAGCATAAACCTTACGTCCATTCATTGAATAAATTTCAACCGAACAAATTTCCGATGCTGCCGTTTCTATTGAAATAGTTATAGGACCAACTGTTGGATTTGGATAAACCGCGACGTTTTGTAAAACAACATCTTCGATAGATTCGTGAATAGTATCATCTTCCGGAACATTTTTCTTTAACGTGAACATAATTTGATTTGTTTGAGCAGAAGCACCACGAGCATCTTTTGCCTTAATCAATATATATTGCATACCCATTTGACCATTTTCACTGTCAATAGTAAACGTTGCAAGACCACTACTATTGATTGTACCATTGATATTACTTCCGTTCTTGTCTATGCTCCAAACAATTGCATCATTTTCCATATCAATGTAATATTCATTCAAATCAATGGTAACACTTTCGCCAACAGTAAGTGTTTGATCCGGAATTGGAGAAATAATCGGAGCAGTGTTTTTCTTCTCTGGTTCTGCAATCACACATACAATCTTTGTTGAAATACCACTTGAAGCAGTGACAATGATTTCAGCCGTTCCGTATGCATTTGCCGTAACCATATATTGTGTATTTTTTTCATCCCAAGCCTCAATACTTGCCACTGCAGGATTTAAAGAAACCCACGTCATCAACGACGTTTCTGCATACGATGGTTCTACACTTACCGAAATCTGTTTCATTGCACCAAGCGACGTGAACTTAATTGTATCAGCAACTGGTGTAATTTTTGTAATAGGTTGATCAATCACCGTTACTTTGCAAGTAGCATACACTGCAGATTTCTCGGTTGAACGAGCATAAATTGTAGCCGTTCCTTTTCCATATGCAGTAACAACACCGCTTTGCGATACTGCAGCAACATCAGTATTAGATGAAGACCAAGTAATATTCTTACAAGAAGCATTTGTCGGTTTTACAGTTGCAAACAAAGTATCTTTATCTCCAAATACTATCTCTGTAGCTGTTTTATTCAACGTTATTTCGTTAGGATTAATTGGATTTACTGCAACACTCATTGTTGTAGTAGCATTTGGATTTGAAACTGATTTAACCATTACTTTCACAGATCCAGCAACCAAACCAGTTATTATACCCTTATTAGCATCAATTGTTGCAACTGTAGTAAATTCATCTTCGTACGTAGCTTTACTATTTATAATTGACCATGTCAATGCCTGATTAGTGGCAGCAGCTGGTGTAAAGGCTATTGATTCCGACAAATCAACTGGAACTCCAATTTCAATATATTTAGCACCTTTGGCACGAATTGATGTTACCGGGATTGCTGTTGCAGAAACAGAAACTTCAGCTTCGGCATACACGCCATTTTTAGCAGTAACCTTAACAGTTGTTGTACCTTCGGCAACACCAGTAATTTTTCCAGATGTCGCATTGATAGTTGCAATTGATTCATCTTCTACCGACCAAGTCAACATAACATTTGTAGCAGATGCCGGAGTAATATTTGCCGTCAATGTTTTTGATTCACTTACCGCAAGAGAAACAGCATCCAATTCCATTGCTTCAACTTCAACCTCTTTAACAGTCACATAACAAGTAGCAGAAAGACCATTTGTACTTGTTGCAACAATTTCAACCGTTCCAACTGATTTTGCAGTAATTGTTCCATATTGATCGACGGTAGCGATTGCTTTATTTTTAGATTCCCAAGTCAAAGTTCTATTTGTTGCATTCGATGGATTTGCAACGGCTGTTATTGTTTTATAACTATTAACAGTCATTGTCAAATACTTAGGATCCATAGTAACCGAACTTACAGCTACAACATTTCTCGTTACCGAAACAGAACATGTTGCGGTAAGATTATTTTTTGTCGTTGCCGTAATTGTTACAGTTTCATCTTCTTCCGTCAATTTAAGAGCTGTGATTTTTCCTGTATTGTCAACCGAAACGACAGATGGATTTGAAGACATCCATGTCACAGATTTATCACTTGTCTTTTCAGGTAAAATTGTAGCAATCAAACTTTGTTGTTGATTTACTAGCAAAACAGCGGTCGTTGTATTCAAACTAATGGAAGTAGCAACCATCGGATTAACCGTTACTGGAATTGATTCCGACAAATCTGTATCGCCAATTTTTACCACAACATTTGTTGTTCCCGCTGAAACACCAGTAATTACACCATTTGAAACTGTCGCAATATTCACATTTTCCGAAGTCCAAGTAAGAGAAGTATCTGTAGCCGTAGTTGGTAGCCAAGTAGCTTTCACACTTACTGATTTATCAATATCAACCGTAACACTTGTAGGATTAACAGACAAAGAATTTGGTTCAATGTGTTTAACAGTAACGATACAAGTTTCTTCAACTTTTCCTGCTTTCGCTTTTATTTCGCAAGTTCCAACACCAATCGCAATAATATTACCTTTGTCGTCAACTGTTGCAATAGATTCATTTGACGACGACCAAGCAATAGTTTTATTCGTTGCGTCTGAATTTACGGTTGCAGTTAATGTCTCGGTTGAATTTATTTCTATTGACAACGATTCTTCTGACAATACAATTGAAGTAACTTCAACATCTTTTGCAGTTATATAGCAAGTCGCCTTTTCACCATTCTTTGCTGTAGCGGTGATTGTTACAGAACCCGAAGACTTTATTTCAACATTTCCGTCTGTATCAACAATAGCAACATCCGAATCAGAAGTACTCCACTGCAATGAAGGTTCTGTCGCATTGTCTGGAGTGACAGTTGCAACAAGTTTAAACTTATCGCCAACTTGTTTTGTCAATTGAGAACTTGCGAATGAAACCGCAGAAACGGCAACATACTCTTTATCGATTTTCACAGGTATTTCGGCTTGATAAGAATCATAACCATCAGAAACCTTCACAACGATTGTTGTTGTTCCTTCTGATTTAGGAGACACCACACCTGTTGAAGAAACTGCAACAATAGAAGGATCCAATGAAGTATATGAAATTGTATTCACGCAAGCTTCGATTGGCATTGTTGAAACATTCAATTGAGCATCTTCAGATAATGTAAGAGCCAAAGATTGAGGATTTACTTTTATTGAATTAATCCTTGTTGCACAACCATTCAACGTTACGGCTTTTGTTGCTGTTTTTTTCGTTCCGTACATATCGACAACTTCAACAGTAACAACAACATCTTTTGTGCCAAATGCCAAATTGTTTGTTAATAAGCCGTTGTCTGAGATTGATGCATTTGCATCAGTAACCGACCATGACATTGATTGTACTTCAACATTAGAAGGATTCAATTCAATCAAATCAACCATTTCAACTATTTGATTTTGTTCCACTACAATAGTATTATTTGAGAAACCAACAGATGAAATTTTTCTATATACAACAGTAACCTGAACTTCATCAGAAATACCATTCACCGAAGTTGCTGTTATAACAGCCTCACCAGCTCCAACAGCTGTAACTTCACCTGTTGTAACCGAAACTGTAGCGACCTCTGGATTTGATGATTTCCAAGAAAGTTTTTTGTTATTTGCCTCTTCTGGCAATACTTCTGAACTAATAATTTCAACATCGCCTATATTCATAGTCAATTCCGAAGGACTTACCGATACAGAGCTAACAGGAACGACAGTAGCATCAACTCGTACCGAAACGGCTTCGGTAATTCCATTTGAAGTTGTTGCTGCAATTTGAGTTGTACCTTCCGCAACAGCGCGAATAACACCATCTTCGACTATAGCAACGGATTCATCAAATGATTTCCACGTAATTTCTTTTTTGGTTGCGTTCGGTGGATTAAATGTAACACCTACCGACTGCTCATCACCAACATTCAATATTACAGAAGATGGATCCAACGAAATACTAATTATTTCGATTGGCAACACAAGAATTGTAGCATAACCGCTTTTATCATTAGCAGCTTCCGCAATAATTGTAACTGCTCCATCTTTTAATGCCGTAACAACACCTTTGGAAGATATTGTAGCAACACTTTCATCCGATGATTTCCAAGTTATATTTTTATCATCTGCATTTTCAGGGAATACTGTTGCCGTAACGGTTTGTGTTTCGCCAACCGACATTCTCGCACGTGCTGCCGTAACTTCGACAGATTCGACCTTACGTTCAACTACAGAAACGACACATTCAGCATAAGAACCTTTATCTTGAGCCGCAGTAGCACGAATCACGGCAGTTCCATATTTCTTTAAAGAAACGACTTCGCCATCAACAACTTTTGCAACAGTTTCATCAGAAGAAGACCAAACAATTTCCTCGTTACAAGGACTTCCTGTTGTAATTTCCGCTGTCAATGATATTTTATCATTCAAATACATTGTTTCTTCCGTAGAACTAATTGCTACATCAACAGCTCCCGAAGTACAATTACGAGAAACTGAAACCGTACAAGTTGCAGTTGTGATGCCTGTTCCTGTTGTTGAAGCCGTTATCACAGCAGTACCTTCTTCGTTTGCAGTAATCTTACCATTTTTGTCAACCGAAACTTTGGTATTCGAAGACGACCAAATTATTTCTTTGTCTTGTGTACATTCGTCATCAGGTGTAATTGTCGCAACCAACGTTGCAGAAGAACCCTCCAACAATGACAAAGAAGATTTATTCAAACTCAATTCTATATCACCAGAACAATCCTTTGAAACGGAAACGACACATTCTGCTGTTGTTACAGAAAAGCCATCGTTTACACTGATTGTAATTGTAGTTTCACCTGTTGCATTTCCAGCTGTTACGACACCTGTTGTAGATACAGTCGCAATTTCTGAGTTTGAACTTGAATAAGCAACTGATTTTTCACAAGCATTTGCAGGATACAAGGTGTATTCAACCTTTCCTGTCTCACCATAATATAATGACAACGTATTGTCTTTTGGCGAAACCAAAGAAACACGATTAGGACAACCCGTCAACGTTGCAGGAAGTGTTTTCGTGAATTTAGAACCACTCTTGTCTTCCACAACTACAGTAATTGTGATATCTTCGGTTCCGTAATTCAAAAGATTTTTCAAAACGCCAATACCACTAATAGAAGCAATATTCTTATCAGAAACCGACCATTCTATTGATTCGATTGTCGCATCGATAGGATTCAATGTCAAATAATTTCCGATGTTTTCTGATTCATTTTGTTTCAAATCAACCGATTCTTGAGTGAATGAAATTGATGTCAAATCGATTCTCAATTCAGAAACTGCATATTTAATCGTCACAACCGAAGATTCACCAGATTCATCAGTTGCACTTACTTTGATGTTTTCCTCACCTATCCAACCTGCAGTAACAACCGAAACTTTCAAGAATCCATCTTCTATTGTCATTGACAAGTTTTCCGAACCTGTTTCCAATGCAAATACCAAATTTTCAGACTCGGTATAATCATCAAGAACATAATCAACCAAATTAAGGTTTGTGAAAGAACCGCCATCCTGAATTTCTTGATCGGCGATTTCCGACCAAACAGGTGCTTGATTTATAGTAATTTCAACATCTTTACCAAATCGAAGTTCATCAATCTTAATCGTTCCATTCTTTTGAGTAGCAGAACCCTTATCGAAATAAATATTCATTCCACGAACATCCGACAAATCTATAGAAGACAACTTATCGGTGAAATCATATATATATGTAAGCATTTCATTTCCTGGTTCACAACTTGCCGCCTCAACTGTTGCTGCAGTTTTATTACCTTTTGAGTCAAACAATTCCAAAAACAAATTAGTTGCAACCGTTGTTTTCATCTTAACTGATGCATACGGATAATCCTCCATATCCAAAATCTTCGATGCCGCATCTGTTACATTATAAGTAATAGCATCGGATACTCCTGTTGTTCTATTATATGCAATAGCAACATCTCCGCCATTGTATGTCAATTGATACAAATCGGAAGAACCACTCCAACCTTTCATTGCTGGTTGAATTACATAATCGGTATGACCTTCCTTGATTGACGGCGTTAACACTAATTGAATCGCATATTCATTAATTACAGACATATCCTGCGAAATAACTGTCACATAAGCCATACCATTCAAATCAGAAGCTTGAGCGATTTCCAATGTGGCTGTTTCATCGGCAACAGTAGCCGAAATTGTTGGTATTTCTTCAGTTCCGGCAGGTAACGTCAATGTGTAATCCGTAACATCTTTTGAGAACGAAGGAGAAAGAGTTCCTGCACTTGCGGTCAACGTTGTCAAATCAGCATTCGATGACAAAACAACTGTTTGTGAAACGCCTGTTGCCGTTTTTGGCCCTATTACTAAATTGTCGATATACATAGCTTTTTGACGATCCTTCTTACTATCATTAGGACCATATAAGCCAATACGAACAGCAACAACAGCTGATTTTGAAATGAAACTTGCCGAACCAAAATTCACACTATGAGAAGAAGAAGAACTATTAACTTCCGAACTCATAAAATTCGACACATTTCCATATTTATCAACCAAACCTATACTAAGATTGATATATTGGTTTGAAACTATCACTCCATTTACAGAAGAACCATCATTTGGAACATTTACGTCGAATGAAACATTCAATGCGGCAGAACCATCCAATACATAACCTGTAGGCAAATGGTATTCAACATAACTATATTCCTCATCTGCTTTTTTCTCATTCAAAGCAATAGCCACATCCGTATTTGACGTTGGCACAGAACCTGGTCGTGCCGCTGTTGTCGTTGTATGTTCCGATATTATATGTTGATCATTATTAGTTGATAAATTGCCTATACCACTTTCAAAGTCATCGGACCATTCCGTAACAACATTTTGCGACGATGATAATGTATAAGTTATTTCATACGATTGAGTTGCGCCATCCTCAGCTGTAACAGTCACTACTGTACTTTCCGAAGCTGTTTTTGCGTAATCTATTTCAACCATTGCATTTTCATTCGAAGCAATTGCTGTTACATAAGGAACGTATGCCGTTGATAGATTTACTACATAATTATATGTATCAGGATCGAAAACTGGCGACATTGTTCCTCCTGCCGATACCAGCGAAGCTAACGTAGCGTCGTCAGAAGCTGCAATCTTAAATGATACTTTATAAGTTTCTGTGTTGAAACCATTCGCAGAAATAACTTTTATAACAGCAACATCGTCAAACGAAGTTGCCTGAGTAATCGTAGCTGTCGCCTTGTCGTGAACAGGAACTGCAGAAATTGTAGGAACTTCGGTTGTTCCTGCAGGAACTGCACATTCGTATGTCAATATCGAAGTCGATAATGCCGGTAATATTGTACCTTTTGACGATGTCAAAGATTTTAAAGCGACACTCGAATTGAAAGATTGATTCTTCTCGCCGAATGTAGGCGACATTGTTTCCCAGTTATCAAACGTTTCCGGATAACGTCCATAAGAAACATTCTCGGTTTGTGCACCAAACGAAACTTGGTCTATCACAACAAGACCATTTTCGGTAAGCAACGACAAAACAACATCTTCGCCTGCACCATCAAGACTGAAATCCAAGTGATTTTCACCCAATTCTGGTTTTCCATCAGCCCACAAAATCAACCATTTACCAGGCTGAACAGTCGTAAGTTTTGAATTTGTAGTCGGAATTCTGTAACGCAAAGAATAACCTAGGGAATCACTGATATACAAACCACCCAAATCTATTGCCGATGAAGTTGAATTATAGAATTCAATATAATCGCTGTAAGCTCCTGTTTCATCGGTAATTATAGAAGTATTCAAAGCCAATACCTCGTTGATTGTCACGCCTGTAATTTCATCAACAGCAGTATTTTTTCTGTTTGCCGAACCTGGAGTTGGATTCAACAAATACATAAAATCCGAAGTTACCGAAGGATAACGACCGTAAGCCACATCGGCTCCTTGGTTTGAATATGAAACTTGGTCTATTATATAATTTTCAGAACCACGTAATTGAACCAATGCTAGATCACCTTTTTCTGCATTCAATTTAAAATCAACGTGGTTAGGATTGATTGCTGTTTGCTTATCACACCAAAATACAAAATATTCACCGGCCTTTATTGTTGTTTTGGTTGGTTCTCCTTTCGGAATCATATACATATTCGGATTTTTCAAATCATTTGTAACGAACAAGCCACCCAAATCAATATCTTTTGACGTTGTGTTGTAAATTTCAAACCAATCGGCATACGTTCCTGTCTCTTCCATTACGGTAGTTTCGTTTTTCGTCATCAATTCTGTGATTACCAAACCATCTATATCGGTATCCGAAGTAATTGAGTTAGAACTACGTGGAGTCGTACCCGTAAAAATTGTCATATTCGAAGATCCGTCAGGATAACGGCCATACGAAACATCGGTATTTTGTTTTTCGTAATGGATGCTATCGATAACCGTCATTGCGCCACTTGTTGATTTTTGCGACAAAATAATTACCCCACCTGCTTTGTCCAACTTGAATGGCAAATGCAACGCACCTTCCATATAATCATTATCGGCATAGAACAAAACATACCCTTTTGAATCAATTGCTGTTGAATCAATTTGAGTGTATGGAATTTGATATTTCGTAAGATTTGTTCTATCGTCAGACAAATACAAACCTGCCAAATTCACTGCTGACGTACCAGCGTTGTAAATTTCAATCCAATCCTCGTTTTTACCAATTGGTGAAAGAATATCGGTTGTGTTTGATGTTAAGAATTCGTTGATGAACAAATTATTTTCAGAAGAACGAGATTCAAAAACAGCTTTAATTGTATAATCTGATTTAATTGTAACCTTGTATTCCATATCTGTTGACAACGTTGTTGACGAGCCATCTTGCCAACATTTGAATTTATAGCCATCTTTTGGAATGGCAGTCATTCTGATTGGTGTGCTTTTATATTGTTTTCCTGAATAACCTGGCGTGACATCCAAACCACACAACTGAACAGTACCTTGCGAATTTGTGTAATTTACCGTCAATTTTGCAGTTCCCTTATAATTAAATTTGGAATCCAAGAAATCGCGCATTTTTGAAGGACGATCGTTAGCGAAATTCAAAACACTTTCAACTTTATATCCACTATACCGCGCTGTTTCAATACGTTGCCATTTAGAATCACTTGTAGAACGTTCGGCAGAAATATTATCCTCAACACTATTAATTATTCCTTTCGAACGAGAAGCATCATAAACGGTATTAATCATATAATGGAAACGTTGGATGAATTCGTTTTTGAAATCTTCATTTTCCATCATATAATAGAAAAATGCAACAGCGATTCTTTTTTTGTTTGAATCAAAATTTTCGAAAGGATTAGTACCAGCACCGCCACCCCACAAACCATATCCAAAATCAGTATCATACCAAGGAAAACGGAATTTACCATTTTCGGTACGAGGACGCCACAAACGCATATTATTATTTGGCCAGTCAGTATTCTGACAATATAATTGTGCAATATAATAGTTAATCATATTGTCAACATCGACGTAGTGATTTTTAACATAATTATAATTGTCTGCATCTGCCATAGAATTGGCTGCCAAATATGCCATCAACTCTTCCCAACGAAGAGAATCACCTTCGGAAGCATTGAAACATTTTTTATCACCATTGATTTTCAACAAATCAATATTGCCTTCATCAACATAGTCGTGATGGCCGCCAAAATAATGTTTGTCGTAACGTTCACGCAAATTTATAAAACTCCAATATTCACCATTCAAATACATTACAACTGGTTGATATCCTTGAGTTTCCAAATCGCACGTTCCGTTTACAATTGATTGAATCACCGCATCACGGGCGAACATACCTTGTTCCCAATCGTTACCAGAGTTACGCAATACGAAAGATTGATATGTATCCAATCCTTTTTCTCCAAAAATTGGATAATTGATTTCACCATCTTCATACTTCTTTCGCATAATAATATTCAACGACTTCAAATCGGAGTGACGAGAAACAGCACCCATAACTTTAGCTCCCGCATTCACACCAAATTGACGATTTCCATTCACATCGAAATACTCAACATGAACCTTACGTTCCCAATCATCGTGATTCCAGTTTGCAGTAACATCACCATCGCCACCACGACGGCAGCCATTTGTTCCTTGAATATAAATACCACTATCGGCACTAAAGAAACTACCTTTGTCAACCGTCACAGAAACGATTGGCAACGACGGACGCGACATATTGATAAAATATGTCTGACAAGCCGTAACACTTGGAACATAGTCGTCATGGAACACTTTTGCCTTTAAGACAAAACCCTTTTCAACCTTTCCCCATTCATAAACCGACGGATTCGACAACTGTCCGTCGCCCGAAGTCCATTGATAGTGTTGAACCTGAGTTTTATTCTTCCTGTCGTATCCACTAATCAATGATTCCGAAGATGTTTTTTCCGCAGTAATTGCTCCACTATAAATCGGAGAAGATTCAGTAGGCTCGGAACCATCGGTTGTATAACGAATAACGGCGCCTTCAAGTTCCGAAGACAAAGTGATTGTTTGATTTTTGCTATAGAAACCACCTTGAACCGAAAAGATTGGCTTTGGAGCAAGACCTTTCACCGTTGTGGTAACATTTGCCTTTCCTGGTGTTGGTTTCGACAAAGCACCCCATTCGCCTGTTCCATCGACAAGTCTTCCATACGTGTAATCAGTTTCTATCAAAGAAATGTGTATGGAATCACTCAAAAACATCGTTGGAGTGTACAAAAGCAACACATCACCGCCCGATGACAATTTGAAATTTGTATGCATTGCCTTTCCAACAACATCTTCTCCATCACAATAAATCACCAAATATCCTTTTGCTGGAATTGACTGGCCGGCTGGAATTTGCCATTTACGAGGTTTATCCTTATTATCGCTTAAATAATAACCTTCCAAATTAATCGCCGAAGATGACGAATTATACAACTCCACCCAATCTTTGTATTTCAAAAAATCAGGATCGTACTGAGTTTTGGAATTTGATGTTTGAATTTCGTTTAATTTAACCTGACCCAACGAAGGAACTGATACTGCAAGGACAAGCACAATCTGAAAAAATAAACGTTTCATTATATTTTGTTTTTTACATTAAGACAAAGGACTTAAAGCAAACCCCTTTGTGAAAAAATAAACTATTCTTACTCATTATGAAAAATTAGTCCAAAATGAGTTTTCAAAATTACAAAAAAAAGATGAGTTTCTAAACAAAATCCAGACAAAAGTTTCACCCGAAAAAATATGCGTTCATAACCTAATTTGTGTTACTTTTATTTATATCTTTGTCTTGTTTAGACGCATTTCAAAGAAACTTTATCAAACAACCAAAAAATATAATGATGAATCTTAAAAAAAC
>JAZRXD010000056.1:0-37239 GCA_045600045.1 Bacteroidales bacterium | reverse complement strand
CTTCCATAATGATATCCGTAACGATACCCATAACGATACCCATATCTACTATGTTCTTCTCTTGAACCATTCAATATAAGCGACATATTTTTAAACCTCTGCTCCGCGTACATTTTATCAACATCGTCGAGTAAACTACGTTCCATCAAACCTACACGAGCAACAAACATTGTTCTGTCCGCAAAATTTTCAACAATTTGAGTATCAGCAACAATATCTACTGGTGGACAATCTATTATAACATAATCATATTGCTCTCTCACCTCTGACATCAATTGAGCAAAAAAATCCCCTCCAATCAATTCTGTCGGATTTGGAGGATTTACTCCTACCGGAATAACGTCAAGATTTTCAAAATCTGGATAATGCACCATTACATCATGCCAATCTGTAATTTGCTGAACCAAATAATTACTTAAACCTTGTTTTGGAGCACCTACATATTTTGACAATGTTGCATGGCGTAAGTCACCATCTATAGCCAACACACGTTTCCCTTTTATTGCAAAACTAATAGCCAAATTCATTGACAAAAACGTTTTTCCACTACCTTGATTATATGATGTTAGAAGCAGAACCTTTGAATTGTCATTTTTCAACATAAATTCTATATTCGTTCGCAACACTCTAAAAGCCTCATTTATAACATTTCTTTTCCCTGGTTGTACTACAACAAGAGTTTCTTCTTTGGATTTCTTTAATGAAACTTTTTTCCCAAATTGAGGAATTTCACCAGCAAAAGGTATAGCCAACTTTTCTATATCTTTTCTACCACGAACCACCGTATTCATGTTTTCCTTCAAAAACAACACTACAATTGGGATCATGAAACCAACAGCAAAAGCGACTAACAATATGTTTCTTTTATTTGGAGCCGTCGGAGAAGAACTTCCCATTGGAGGAGTAATAATTCTTGAATTATATGCCGTAAAAGCTTGAGACAATTCATTCTCTTCTCGTTTTTGCAACAAAAACAAATATAATGTCTCCTTTATTTTTTGTTGACGTTCGACAGAGATCAAATACTTCGCCTGATCAGGATTTGCAGCCATTTGAGCATTGGTAGTCTGTTCTTGTTGTTGAATATTTTTTATTTTTGCATCCAACGAAAACAATTGGTTATCCATCGAACTAATTATTGCCGCACTCAAAGCCTCCAAAGTGTGATCTAAATCTATTACTAATGGGTTATTTTCACTACTATTTGCAAGAATATTATTTCGTTGCAATAATTTTTCATTATATTCTCCAATTTGTCGTTCTATACTTTCGTTTGTGATTCCCGAATTCGCAGGTAATAATTGATTTTTATTTGATGAATTCGTCATATAATTTCTTACATATCGAATCATATATTGTTGTATTTGCAAATCCTGCAACTGTTTTGAAGTTTCGGTACTTTGTTGCATATACAGTTTTGAAGCTTCTTTTATATCTGAAACCAAATGTTCACTTTTATAAGATGAAATTTCATTATCTACAATACCCAATTCTTCTTCAATAATCTTCAAACGTTCATCTATAAACATTGAAGTACTTATAGCAATCTTGTTTTTATCTTCAATCCAACTTTCGTTATAAGCTTGTATCAAAGCACTTAACACATCTTCAGCTCGTTGAGTTGACACATCTCGACAAACCAAACGTAAAACATCTGCATCTTTATTAACCTGCGTTACTGAAATTTTTGAAGAAAACATACTTGTAGCTGATTTCAAACCAACCTTTGAAACCATTATAACCGGAATTGGCTCTCCGGTATAATATTGAGATTTTTCTATTTTAATACTTGCAACAGGTGTATGAATTGGTGAGTTAAACCCACCGGAATAGACTTTTTTTCCACCTTCATACAAGCCACATTTCAATTCGGTGATTTCTATATTATTACCCTTCGTCTTCAACACAAACGACAATGACTGATTATCACTTAACCCATCAATTGTAATTTCATATGGCTTGGTTGTGCCATATAAAACATTTTTATGAAATCTGCCTTCTGAAAACAATTGGACATCAAGATGAAGTCGCTTGACAACATCAGACATTAATTTGGGAGATTGTATTATAATCAACTCATTCTCCACTTTTGACTTCATGATCCCCATTCCCATATCTTCCACAGCATTTTGAAATACTTTTTCCGATGATTTTGATTTTGATTCTTCTTTAATCAAAAGTTCCGCTGTGCGAGTATATTGATTAGGTTGCTTTAACAAATAAAAGATGGCTATTACCATAGCCAAAACTATTGATATTATAAACCAATACCAATTAGCTAAACATAATGACAAAAAATCCTTTATTTGTATAAAGTCATCATTTTGTTGCTGCTTTACTATATTTTGAGAATTCTGCACCGACATAATTCAAAAATTAAATTATAAATAATTTATACAAAATATTGCAACAGTGGTCAATACCGACACCATAGACATCCAAAAAGAAGCAGAACGGACATTATTTCCATTTACCGTAGATTGTCTGGTTCGCATTGCGTTAGGTTCTACATAAACCACATCATTTTGTTGCAAATAATATACTGGAGAATCAAACACTTCTGTTGCTGAACAAAGATTGATTGTATAGGTTGTTTGTTTTCCGTTTTCATTTCGTATAACACGTACATTGTCACGTTTCCCATATATACTCATATCTCCAGCCATGCTCAACGCCTCCAATATCGTTATTTTATCTTGTACAATATTGTATCGTCCCGGTTTGGACACTTCTCCCAAAATTGAAATCTGCAAATTCATATATTCAACAGTCACAACAGGATCTTTAACTAAGTTTTCTGTTATCAATTTGTTTTTAATAAACGTAGCAACTTCTATTCTAGTCATTCCTGCTATATGTAATTCACCGATTACCGGGAAATCAATATTTCCAGCACTATCTATTGTATAACCAGAAACGCTATTGGTATTATTAGAATTAACCGAAGAAGTTGTCTGACCCAATCTATTTGTCACGTATGGTAAATTGAACAAATTCGTCAGCTGAATATCCTTACTATTAACCAAAATAGAAATTTTATCTTCTGGTTGCAGACGAATAGGAGAATGATTCACCGTTTTCGTAATCGCAGCCTCTTTTGTGTCTTGAAAATACAACATCTTTTTTGTTGAAGAACATGACACACAAAAGAATAATCCAAGTAATATTATCGCGTATTTTTTCATTTTTCAAATGTTAAACAACGTTGATTTGTTTTTCTTTGTTACGTTTATCTATTTTATTTAATCCATAATTCAACAAACAATAAAACAACACACAAATCAATAAAACAAACGTAACATTTAATATTTTTGAGAGCAATACAGCACACACAGCACAAAAAGCAGATATCAACAAAATAATTATCAATGCGTATTGTTGAGACATCCCTGCTGCAAGAAACTTATGATGTATATGAGTTTTATCTGGTAAAAACGGATTTTTGTGACGCATAAGTCTATTTCCGAAAACTCTTATTACATCCAAACAAGGTATCATCAAAGGTGCAAAAGCAACAACTAATGGATTACAAGCTGGCATAACTTTGACCATCGATGACGTACCTAACTTCATACTCATGAAACATAAGACTATACCAACTGTCAGTGCTCCAGTATCACCCATAAAAATTTTACTTCCGTTCTCTGCTTTCCCAAACACGTTATACAAAAAGAACGGAACTAAAGTTCCTAATGTAGCAACTGCAATCATTGAATACACCAAATTACCATTTAAGCAAAATACGATACCATAATACAATAACGCTACACCACATAATCCTGAAGCCAAACCATCTATGCCATCAATCAAATTAATTGAATTTATTATAAAAACCACTAACAATATGGTAATAGGGACACCTAACCACATCGGGATACCCGAAATCCACAAAAAATCATGTAAATCAGAAATCCACAAATCGGATATCACCAACAAAATTCCACACATAATTTGAGCAAAAAATTTTGCTTTATATTTAACACCAATTAAATCATCACACATTCCCACCAAATACAGCAAAATACATGAACTTGTTAGCATGGAAACTTCCGTCAAATAAGGATAAAATCTTGTCAACACACCAACTTTATCAAACAAAGCGGCAACACCAACGAACATCGACAACGAAAATATTACAACTGGGCAAAATGCTATTCCACCCAATCGAGGAACCGCACTATGATGAATTTTTCGTTCATCAGGTTCATCAAATAATTTTTTTCTAAATGCAATTAACAGAATCTTTGGAATGACGATTCCAGTTATTATCGCATTCAACAAAAAAACACATATGTCAATTATCGACCAAGGCATAAATACTACAACACCCAATTAACAAATGTAAAAGTAGAAAAAAAATATATAACACAAACGTACAAAGTCAAAAAATCACACATTACAAAAAGTTTTCAAATAGTCGTCAATATTAGCACTTCAGTAATTCGCGTTTTGTTTATCAAAATGAATTACTACCTTTGCAATCAAATTTTGGAATTGTGAAATTGAATCTTGGCATTGACATTGGATCGACCACAGCAAAGGCTGTTGCAACCAAAGCAGGTAAAATCATCTATACCTCATATCAACGACATAACACACGAATCAAGGAAAGTTTATTGGAAATTTTAGACGAGATCAAGAAAAAATTTCCAAATGAAAAAGAAATAAAATTTTGTTTGACAGGTAGCGCGGCAATGGGGATTGCCGAATCACAAAAAATTCCTTTTGTACAAGAAGTTATTGCCGCATCTGAAGTCATTCAAAAAAAATTCAATAACGTCCGCACATTAATTGACATTGGCGGTGAAGATGCGAAAATCATTTTTTATGAAGATGGAAAATCTCCTGATATTCGTATGAATGGTAGCTGTGCGGGAGGAACTGGTGCTTTTATCGACCAAATTGCAACTTTACTGAATATAGAAACTAAAGAATTAAATGCTCTTGCTGCGCAATCTACGCAAACATATACAATTGCTTCACGCTGTGGTGTTTTCGCAAAAACGGATGTTCAAAATCTTATTAGTAGAAAAGTCCCTGTAACCGACATTGCTGCATCGGCTTTTCATGCTGTTGCTTTACAAGTCATCAATGCACTTTCACGAGGAATTGACATAAAACCAAACATTTTATTTATTGGCGGGCCTCTTACATACATTCCCGCATTACAAAATATTATGCGTAAATTGCTGAATTGTAGCGAACAAGAAGCTTTTGCGCCTGAAAACAGTCAACTTTTCCCTGCTTGGGGAAGTTCTATTGTTGCCGAAGAAAACAATGAATCTTACAATATTCAAAGTTTATACGATAAGATAGCTAATTCGCAAACAGTTCTTTCCAAAAACAGATTAGAACCCCTATTTGTTAGCACCGAAGATTTTAAAGGTTGGGATGAGAACAGAAGAATTGTAAAAATCCCAGAAACAAAAGTTATTCCTGACCAAGATGAAATTGAAGTTTTTCTTGGCATTGACAGTGGATCAACAACAACGAAAGTTGTATTGTTGGACAAAGACGGAAAACTTATTGCATCACATTACGATACCAACAAGGGTAATCCCATTATGGCTGTAAACCTTGGTTTGGAAGAATGTTGCAAAGATTTGAAATGCACATCGTTAAAAATAATCCGTTCTGCTGTTACCGGTTACGGCGAAGATTTAATTCGTGCCGCCTACAAAATGGACGAAGGCATTGTTGAAACAATCGCACATACTACCGCTGCGAAAAAAATCGAGCCTGAAGTTTCTTTCATTCTCGACATCGGTGGCCAAGATATGAAAGCGATTTTCCTTAAAAATGGTGAAATTCAAAATGTCGAAATCAACGAAGCTTGCTCTTCTGGTTGCGGATCATTTATTCAAAATTTTGCACAAACACTTGGACATACTGCAGCATCATTCGGAAGATTGGCTTGCGAAGCCCCAAATCCATGTGACTTGGGTTCACGTTGCACCGTTTTCATGAATTCGCAAGTAAAACAAGCTCTTCGCGAAGGCGCTGAGACCTCGGAAATTGCAGCTGGACTTGCTTATTCTGTTATCAAAAATGCGCTATTTAAAGTTCTACAAATCAAGAACATGAATATTCTTGGAGAAAAAATTCTTGTTCAAGGTGGAACGTTCAAAAATCCATCAATTTTTAGAGCGATGGAAAAATTGACAGGAAAAGCAATCTATAGTTCCAACAAACCAGAACTTATGGGTGCTTTAGGCGCAGCTTATTTTGCCCAAACTTGCTATATCAACAAACCTGAACAATCATCGTTTATTGGCTACGGAAACCGACATGCAGCTCTTTCATATACAACTAAGCAAATCAATTGTAAAGGTTGTGCAAACTGTTGCAATGTTACAAAATTCACTTTTGCAAATGGTGCTATACACTATTCGGGAAATAAATGTGAAAAGGTCTTCACATCAAAAGGCAAGCAAGTTGAACATGGAGAAAACCTTTACGAATTCAAATACGATTTGCTTTTTAACCGAGATACAAATGCACTAAACGACAATCGACATATTCGAATCGGCATACCAAGAATTCTTGGTATGTATGCAAATTTTCCTTTTTGGAATACCTTGTTCACTCATTCGGGAATTGACGTCGTTTTGTCGGATGAATCAACAACAAAAATCTTTGAAAAAGGACAAGGAACAATCATGGCCGACAACATTTGCTTTCCTGCAAAATTGGCGCACGGACACATTTTCAACCTTGTTGACAAAGGTGTTGACCGAATCTTCTATCCATTGACGATTTACGAAGCCGATGAATTCAAAGAATCAAAAAATAGCTACAACTGTCCTGTCGTTTCAAGTTATTCCGAAGTTCTTGACAGCGCAATTCCAATGGAAAAACGAAACAATATTCCGTTGGACAAACCTATCATAACTTTTAGAGATGAAAAACTACTTAAAAAGAACTGTTGGGATTATTTGAAACTATTCGGAGTTAAAAAGAATTTCTTTAATGCTGCTTTTGACGAAGCACTCCGCGAACAAAAAAGATATCGAGAACAATATAAGAAAAAAGGATTCCGTATTCTTGAAAGAGCAAAACAAGAAGGCCGTCCTATCGTAATGCTAGCAGGTCGTCCGTACCATACCGATCATTTAGTTCATCAAAAAACATCGCAAATTCTTTCGGAACTTGGAGCAAGTGTTGTAACCGAAGAAATTGTTACCAATATCAAAGGAATTTCATTAACCGATTATTTACATGTCGCGCAATGGAATTATCCGAATAGAATTCTACGTGCCGCACAATGGGTAATCAACAATGATGAATACGATATTCATTTTGTACAAATGAATTCATTTGGGTGCGGTCCCGATAGTTTCTTATCTGACGAGATAAAAGAATATTTTGAACAAGCAAAAAAATCATACACATTTATACGTGTTGATGAAATAAACAGTACTGGTTCTATGCGATTGAGATTGCGTTCGTTGATCGAAACAATTCAATTAAATGCAAATAACCCTGGAAACTTAGGAAATCGAGTAATCCAAAAAACGCCTCCGTTTACAGAAGCCGACAAAAAACGACACATTATTGCGCCGTTCTTTACGAAATTCCATTCACCGCTTATTCCATCTATTTTTGAATGTTTGGGATACGAAATGGAAACATTGCCACTATCCAACAAAGAATCTGTCAACATCGGACTTGCATATACAAACAATGAAATCTGTTTCCCTGCGACATTGGTTATTGGCGACATTTTAAAAGCATTGAAATCAGGCAAATACGACTTGGACAACACTGCCGTGATTATGACACAAACCGGCGGTCAATGTAGAGCGTCAAACTATTTGGCACTTATTCGCAAAGCAATTTTGAACTGCGGAATCACAAACGTTCCTGTTATTTCATTTGCAACAGGCGGAAAACAAACAAACGAACAACCTGGATTTGAATTGGCTTGGACAAAAGTCATAAAATTGATTTTGGCTTGTGCCCTATTCGGCGACGTTCTTTCACGTATGCACTACGCAACGATTGTACGCGAGAAAGAAAAAAATGGAACAGAAAAACTTACGCAAAGTTATTTGGAAACTGCGGCTGAATTGGCTCGTCACAACGACCACGTTGGAATTTTAAGATTGCTTAGCAACGCAGTAAACGATTACAACGACATGGCTCTCGACAATTGTCCTCGTCCGCAAGTCGGCATTGTTGGTGAAATCTATTTGAAATACAATCCGTATGCAAACATGCACGTTGCCGACTGGTTGATTTCGCAAGGTATTGAACCTCGTTTCCCCGATTTGATGGACTTCTTCACACAAGAATTCATCAATCTAAAGGTCAACACAAAACACAACTTGCGAACAACAAGTGTGGGAACAAAAATTTTCGCAGACTATCTTCAACTTCGATACGAACGTTTTGAAAAGAAAGTTGAAAAGATTGCTTCTAAATTCAAATATTATAGACCCAAACATAATATTAGAAAAGAAGCCGAGAATGCAGAACAAGTGCTCAGTCTTGTCAACCAATTTGGCGAAGGCTGGTTGATTCCTGCCGAAATCGTAAGTTTTTCACAAGAAGGAGTTAATAATGTTGTGAGTGTACAGCCATTTGGTTGTATTGCAAACCATATTATTTCAAAAGGAATTGAAAAGAGAATCAAGACATTGTATCCCAAAACGAGTTTGTTATTCCTTGATTTTGATGGAGGAACAAGCGAAGTAAACGTACAAAATCGATTACACTTCCTTGCACAAAACGCGAAAAACGAATTCGAGGAACAACAAAAAAATAACAAATAGATTGATAGAGAGAAAACTCTATTAATCTATTTCGTTCCAAAAATCATAGTAGTTGAACCATTGTTCCGGATATTGACGGACAATAGATTCCAATATTGCAACATATTGTTTTCCAAGACTTTCTGCTTTTTTCACCGAAGCTTTTTCATTTTCTAATGGTTGTAATTTCTTTACATAACCATGATAAGAAAGACCTTTCGCCTTCATTATGAAAACGCAATAAACCGGAGCATCCAATTGTGCAGCAAGCCGAAACGTTCCTATTGGAAATTGAGCAGGTTTATTCAAGAAATCACAAGAATACGATTTGGGACTACCCAGAACACGGTCGCATGGTAAAGTAACGATTTCGCCATTTTCTATCGCCAATTTTATAGCAAACAAATGCGACATATCACCCGAAACCGGAATCAATTTCAATCGAGACTTTTCAAAAGCTTCGGAACGACGTTGTTGTAAATCCTTGCCTTCGCCAGCATAAACAATTCCGTTCAACATTTTCTTGTCCTGTCGCAAACAATGTCCAGCCAATTCGAAATTTCCAACGTGGGCACTAACCACGAAAAAGCCTTCTGGTTGTTCAATAGCTTGACTAAAAATCTCAATGTTATCTACCGAAACTTTGAATTGTTCCGTATTTCCAGCCAACAAAGCAAATTTGTCGAGAACAACCTGACCGAATAAAATATGATTTTTTAATGTAGAAATAAAAGCTTTATATGACGACATGCCAAAATGGTTCTTAAAATATGTCATCATCGACAAGTAACCTTTTCGGCCAAATAGCAAATAAAAAGGAATAACAAGATATAAAACAGGATAAACAAAATTCACTTGGATATGCGACAATATCCAAAACAAACTTTTTTGCCCAAACGAACCGCCGCCTGTTTTACCAGTCCATTGACGGTTTTGAGAACTCATTTTATTGTAATTTACTTTCTATGTAATCGTAGAATTGAGAAAGAGTTTGCACATCTTTCATTTCTTCAGGTTTAATTTTAAAGCCGAAGTGACTTTCTACAATCACAACTATATCAACAAAATCAAGACTATCTATACCTAAATCTTCTTTCAATCGAGCATCATCGCTGATTTTTTCTGCATCTACTTCGATTTCTTCAACCAAAAATTCATTGGTGATTTTAATTATTTCCTTGCGTGTCATCATTTTGCATTTTGTTAGACAAATGTAGAAAAAATATAAATATTCAACAAACTAGATTGCAAAGGTTTTAAATTATCAAAATAAAAAACTCGGCAATCATTAACAAAACGGAAAAAAAGATATATTTGCAAGGTATAGGATTTCAAATGAAAAAACTGCTCATAACAATACTGTCGGTGATTTTAGCAACGATGTCGTTTGCCCAGGAGCTTCGATGTCACGTCAATATTCAATACAACGAAATTGCCAACGCCGACAAAGATTTATTCAACACACTTCGTAGTTCCATCGAAGATTTTATGAATTCCCAAGCATGGACAACACATTCTTACGAAGAACAAGAAAAAATCGAAGTAAAACTTACGTTTAGAATGACTTCACAATCTTCGAAAAATTTTGCGGGAACATTACAAATTCAATCTTCTAGACCCGTTTACAATTCAACTTATACGACAACACTTTTCAACCACGTTGACGACAAGATTTCGTTTCAATACGAAGAAAACGAACCAATAGAATTTTCCGAAAACTCATTCGTGTCGAATTTATCTTCAATTCTCTCCTATTACGCATATATTGTAATTGCACTTGATTACGATTCTTTCAGTCCTAACGGAGGTATTGAATTTTTCCAGAAAGCACAAAATATCGTTTCGGCAGCTCAAGCCAACGACGAATCAGGGTGGAGTTCATCTTCGCGAGACGACAAAACCCGCTATTGGTTTGTAGAAAATCTTTTGAATTCGTCGTATTCTTCGTTCCATTCGGCAATGTACAAATACCATCGTTTAGGTCTCGACATTATGTACGACAAACCAGAAGAAGGACGAAAAGAAGTGTACAATGCAGTTGCAGAACTGGAGAAAGTTTTCAAGCAAAAACCTAGTTCCTACTTGCTTACAGCATTTTTCTATGCTAAAAAAGACGAAATCGTACAAATGTATTCCGAAGGAAATCCCGATGAAAAAAATAGAATGGTTACATTGGCAAAAAAATTAAATCCAGCCAACGTTAACGATTACGACAAAATAAATTCCGCAAAATAACCATGTTGCATAAACTTGTAATTTCAAACTATGCACTGATTGACAACCTTAACATCTTGTTCACCAACGGATTATCGTCAATTACAGGCGAAACAGGAGCTGGAAAATCAATTATTTTAGGTGCGTTGTCGCTTCTTTTGGGGAAAAGAGCCGACACAACAGTATTGAAAGACAAAAATCAAAAAAGTATCATTGAAGCAACTTTTTCGTTCAATGACGATTCTTTCAAATCGTTTTTTGAAACAAACGACATTGATTTCGACAAAGAAACAATCATTCGACGCGAAATAACGCCCCAAGGAAAATCTCGTTCTTTTGTAAACGACACGCCTGTCAGTTTGCAAGTTTTGAAAGATTTAGGTTCTATTTTGATTGACATCCATTCTCAACATCAAAACTTGTTTTTGAAAGAATCTTCATTTCAATGTCAAGTAATTGACGCTGAAGCAAATAACAACGATTTACTGGAGTCGTATCGCAAAGAACTCAAAATTTTGAATGAAATCAAAAATGAATTGGATTCGTTTTTGGCAGAAACACAAAAGAAAAAAGAAGACTTAGCTTACTACAAATTCCGTTTGGAAGAACTTACCAAAGCCAACATACAAATTGGTGAATTAGAATCACTTGAGCAAGAATCATCATTGATTGAACATAGCGAAGAAATTAAGACAATGCTCGCTCAAGCCGATGAAGCTTTTTCCGGAGAAAATGCCGTTTTAACACAAATCAAATCAATCCTGCAACATTTCGACAAAAACGCATCGCTTTCTCCGCAATTCAAAACTATTGCGGAACGGCTTTCGCAATTATACATCGAATTTTCGGACATTGCAGATGAAATTTCGCATAAAAATGCAAATTTGGATTTTGATCCACAACAAAAAGCAACAATCGAAGAAAGACTTGACTTGCTCAACAATCTTTTGCACAAATATTTTGCAAAAGACGAAAACGAATTGATTGCTAAAAAAGAAGAATTACAAACACTTGTGGCAAATCTAGAAAACGCTGATTTTCACAGCGATGAACTTCAAAAAAAATATAACGGGCAAAAACAACTCGTAACAAAACTTGCAGAACAATTGCACGAAAGACGTGTAGCGTCAGCAAAAAAATTAGAACCAGAAATCGTTCAATTACTTCAGAAACTTGGCATGCCTTCGGTTTCGTTTAATATTAAAATCACGAGAATCAATGAATTGCATTCAAATGGTTTTGATGATGTTAGAATGGATTTCTCGGCAAACAAAAACATAGCACCTCAATGGCTTGGCGAAATCAGTTCGGGAGGTGAACTTTCGCGTGTAATGCTGTGTTTAAAGTATATTTTAGCCAAAAACCAATCGGTACAAACAATTATTTTCGATGAAATCGACACCGGCGTTTCTGGTGAAATTGCCGATCAAATGGGTTGTATGATGCGTACAATGGCAAAAGAAATGCAAGTAATTACGATTACACATCTTCCGCAAATTGCAGTTAAAGCTCAAAATCAATATAAAGTTTTTAAAACTGAAACCGACGAAACAACCACGTCAAACATTGTTCAACTCACACAAGAACAAAGAGTTGAAGAAATTGCAAAAATGTTGAGTGGAAAAACAATTTCGGAAGCTGCTTTAACAAACGCAAAATTACTTCTCGAATCAAAATAAGAGTTATTTCTCTGTTCTAAAAAAAGAGAAATGTACCTTTCCGTATTTGCACAAACGTGAAAAATTTGGATGCGAAGAAAAATCAACTTCCGCTGGATGTTCAACCACGACAAGTGTTTCCGGTTTCACCGCCTTACTTTCGTAAATCAAATTCGGAACTTCGGCAATCCAAGGCAAATTATAAGGAGGATCGGCAAAAATGAAATCAAATTCACGATTTGCAATCTTCAAAAAATCACGGACTTCCACATTCAGCACTTTCAATCCCTTAATTTTCAGCATCGTAGCTGTTTGTTTTATGAAAGCCGAATGTTTTGCGTTTTTTTCAACACTCACAACATCGGAACAACCACGTGAAGCACATTCAAACGAAATACTCCCAATGCCAGAAAACAAATCCAAAACTGAAATTTCATAAAAATCGAATTCATTGTTCAAAATATTGAACAAACCTTCCTTCGCCATATCGGTTGTAGGACGCAACTCGAAATTTTTCGGAGCAACAATTGTCCGACCACGAAATTCTCCGCTAATTATTCGCATAACACACTTTTGCAGTGATTGAAGAACAATGTATAAGGGAAACTTTTTTCCAATCGGTCATCGTCAACCATAGATACATTTTTCAAAAACATTTGAATTGCAGAGAAATAGGAAGATTTTTCGCTAATTTTTCCTGAAACCTCAACTTGCAATTGTAAAGGATTCAAATGTAACTGTTCCACAATGTTCATTAAATAGAACAAAAAATCGTTCACATTTTTGAATTCGAAAGAATTACAAAATTGCAAATCCTTTCCTTTAACATATACCGCCGTAAAAAAGTTACTTTCAACCGACAAGCACAATGTCGCACTTCTAAAATCAGAAGCATATTCAAGCACCGGAGCAACATTTGGTATATACGAAACGACATCCTGTTCCTTAAATGCAGAACGACATTTTGCCCAAAAATCAGTTTCTATAGGAAACAAAACTACCGTATCAAACGCTTTTGATTCGTATGATATAATGGATTCTGTTTCGCTGTGTTGAAAATTCAAATTAGAGTATTCCTCCCACATTGTATCATCGTACAATTTTGCAGGAATCACCGTAAATTTTGGCGTAACAATGATAATCGTAACTGAATCAAATTTTTCCTGCAACAATTCTTGATCAAGAAATGCCTTAAAAGCGTCTTTTCTATCTTCTTCGCGAACTATTGTATAGGAATAAGCCATAATTTTTTTCTTATAGCATATCAAAAAAGAAAATCCATCTCGACGAATCGAAATGGACAAACGATACTCTTTAGGTTTTCGTTTTGTGTAATCTTCTGAAACGAAGGTTAAGTCCTGCATATCCTATTATTGCCAGTTTCCTTCTGTTGAAGCCTCGTCAATTTTACCGATACGCAAACCTTCGTATCCGCTTGTTTTTCTTGAATATTCCTTCGAATTGACAACCAATTGACGATCCAAATCCGAAAGCAACACGTCCCAAAGAACTCCCATTTGGAATGTTGGAATTTTTGCACCGCCCGAAGTTATTGTACTTGCTGCAATTTCAAATACAGTGTCACAACCAGGAACTTTGCTGATCTCATCCAATTTAAAGTTTTTAGACAACAAAGAATCCGACATCAATTTTTCGAAAGCTGGAATTTTTACTTTTTCTTGCCAAGCACGACCTTCAGCAACTTCAACCGAATCTTCAATATCACCGATTGTCTTTGTGAATTCCAAAGAATCTTCTTTAGCGAAACGAATCAATTCGTCCCAATTGTCGGCATATTTGCTATATTTTGCTTCGTAAGCGAATTGTAACTCTCTTGCATCTTGCAATTTTTCAATAACCGCAGCCTGACGTTTTGCTTTTTCTTCTCCAAATTTAATATCCACGTTAACTGTATTGTAAACGGCAAACGCCAATACAACGATTAACACAGCCAAAGCTACTTCAACTCCTAATTTTAGTTTCTTGTTCATTTCTATCAGTTTATATTTTGTAAAAATTTCGTACACAAACATAAAACTTTTTGTCCTTTTTATTGCTACTATTACAAAATAATTTTTCAACTCAATGCTACACGATTACGTAGAGAAACAACTGCTTTCACATTTTTCGTTCATTCCAACCGACGACCAACGGAAAACTTTCAAAGATTTATCGGTGTTCTTAACGTCAGAGCAAGAAGTTTTTATAATGAATGGTTTTGCTGGAACCGGGAAAACAACACTCGTAAAAGCCCTTGTCGAGACATTGACTGCCATGAGAACGCCATACACGCTTCTTGCACCAACCGGTCGCGCCGCTAAAGTTCTTTCAAACTACACAAACCAACCAGCTTTCACTATCCACAAACGCATTTATCGACAACGAAGCGTAACCGACGGAATTCAAAAATTCGGAATGAATTTCAATTCCGAACAAAATATGGTTTATATTGTTGACGAAGCGTCGATGTTGTCCGATACTGTTGGTGAAAATGCGAATTTCGGTTCCGGTTCGGTTCTCAACGATTTGTTTCGTTTCATATTTAATGAGCATAATTGCAAATTAGTTTTGATTGGCGACACTGCGCAATTACCACCTATTGGCGTTGCGGAATCGCCTGCTCTCGACTGCAACTATATTGAGACCAATTTTCTGAAAAACACCCAAAGTTCATTTCTCACCCAAGTTATTCGCCAAGCTGAAGATTCCGGCATTTTAACAAATGCTACATATATTAGACAAAACCTCGAAAAAGAACACATCACATTACCACAACTAACACCGAATTGCGATGTGGAAAGAATCGACGGGAGCATGTTGCTCGATGCTCTGGAAGCTTCGCAAAACAAAGTCGGCATTCAAGATTCCATTGTCATTACGCGAACTAACAAGCTTGCAAACCGATACAACGCAGGTATACGAAGCCGCATTTTGTGGAAAGACGACACAATCAGCAAAGGCGACTACGTTATGATTGTAAAGAACAATTATTTTTGGACCGACGGAAACAAAGACGTACCGTTCATCGCAAACGGCGATATTGCGGAAGTTGTAAGCATTGGGAAACACGAAAATCTATACGGATTCGACTTTGCCGAAATAACCCTACGTTTTCCCGACTACCACGATTATGAACTTACTGCGAAGGTTTTGCTCAACACCTTAACATCAGAATCGGCATCGCTTACCTACGAAGAAAGCAACAAACTTTACACGGAAGTTTGTGCCGATTACACCGACGTGAAAAACAAAAAAACACTTTACGAAAAAGTAAAAAAGAATCCTTATTTCAACGCACTGCAAATAAAATTCGCATACGCAATAACGTGCCACAAAGCACAAGGCGGGCAATGGAAACACGTATATATAGACCACGGATATTTCACCGACGAAATGATAAGCAAAGAATTCTTACGTTGGCTCTACACCGCATTCACACGAGCTTCCGAAAAAATTTACTTAGTGAATTTCAAGAAAGAATTCTTTGGAGAAAAAAATTAAAAACAACAAATCAACGGAAATAACAATTTTAAATCATATCTATCTTCAAAAAATCACGTTTGGAGTTTGTGGTTTGAATGAAAATAACTAATTTCGGAAAATAAAATAATAAACGTATGCTTACAGAATCTAATCTTCAAGAAATTCACTCTCATGGGTTGTCGGAAGAACAAATTGAAAAACAACTCAAAAGATTCGAGGCTGGATTCGCGCCCTTGAATATAGTAGCGCCAGCAACATTAGAAAAAGGAATCAAACATTTTGAAGACAAACAAATTGCTGATTTTGCAAAGAAATACGACAGAAAAAAAAGGAAAAAGAACATCGTAAAATTCATACCAGCATCAGGTGCGGCATCAAGAATGTTCAAAATGTTGTTTGGATTACTTAATGAATACGACGGTAGCGAAGAATCATACAAAAAATTCTTCACACAAACAGGACTTCATTCTCCACAAAATTTCATTTCCGAAATTAAAAAATTCGCTTTTTACGAAGACCTGCAAGCTGCATTGAAAAAAGATGGTTTTGAAATTGAAGAACTAATCAACACAAAAAACTACCATCCTATTTTTGAATATCTATTAACAGAAAAAGGGTTGAATTACGGCAATTTGCCCAAAGGTTTGCTGCTTTTCCACAAATATCAATCGGAAAACAGAACTCCGTTGGAAGAACATTTGGTTGAAGGCGCTTTGTACGCAAAAGACAGGAAAAACAACGCGAACCTGCATTTCACGGTTTCGCCGGAATACATGCAAGGATTCAAAAACAAAGTTGCCGAAGTCACAAGCCAATATCAAGAAAAATACAAAGTGACGTACCACATCGACTACAGCATACAAAAGCCAACAACCGACACTATTGCTGTAAATCCTGACAACACTCCATTTCTTAACGCAAATGGGTCGTTGTTGTTCCGTCCTGCAGGACACGGCGCTTTGATTGAAAACCTCAACGAATTGGATTACGACATTATCTTTATAAAAAACATCGACAATATTGTTCCCGATGATTATAAAGACACGACAATACTCTACAAGAAAGCTCTTGCCGGCATTCTAATTGATTATCAATCAGAAATTTTCAAGTTCTACAAGAAAATAAACAACAGCAGTACCCTTTCGGACAGACGATTACGAAAAGTTTCGGAATTCATAGAAAATGAATTGAATTATGTTCTTCCTGAAGGATTTTCGGCATGGCCGCGAAACGATTGCAAAAATTACATATTGAACATTCTTCATCGTCCAATCCGCGTGTGTGGAATGGTAAAAAACGAAGGAGAACCAGGCGGTGGCCCTTATTTTGTGAAAGAAAAAGACGGTGCAAAAACGTTACAAATAATTGAAAAAGCACAAATCAACACAAAAGCGGCTGGCCAAGAAGAAATTTTCAATGCTTCAACCCACTTCAATCCAGTAGATTTAATCTGCGGAGTGAAAGACATTGACGGCACAAAATTCGACCTTACAAATTTTGTGGACGAAGAATCAGGAATCATAACTTCAAAAAGCAAAGACGGCAAAGAGCTTAAAGCATTGGAATTGCCAGGTTTGTGGAACGGAGCAATGTCGAATTGGAACACAATTTTCGTAGAAGTTCCATCTATCACCTTCAATCCAGTGAAAGAAGTAAACGACCTGCTACGTAAAGAACATCAACAGAATAAATAACAAAATTAAATTTATACAAAATGAATTTTCCATTATCATTTACTCCAGAGCGAGAAGCAAAGCCACGCAAAGTTGGTCAAACCATGGTTATCGACAAAGGTTTAACCTGTGTGGAAGCAGAAGGAATGGCACAAGACGCAGGTGACTTCATCGACTACGTAAAATTGGGTTTCGGAACAAGTTTGGTTACCAAAAACCTTACAAAAAAAATCAAAATCTACAAAGACAACGGCATCACTCCATATTTCGGCGGAACTTTATTTGAATTATTCATCATTAGAGGGCAATTCAACGAATATCAAAAATTCTTAAACCAGTACGGAATCGACACTGCCGAAGTAAGCGACGGTTCAATGTATATGAAAACCGAAGATAAATTGAACTATATCAAAGAATTAAAGAAAAACTTCAACGTAATTTCCGAAGTCGGTTCTAAAGACGCAAGCGTTGAAATACCTACTCCACAATGGATTTCGATGATAAAAGCAGAATTGGAAGCTGGTTCGCAAAAAGTAATTACCGAAGCCCGCGAAAGTGGAACAATCGGCATATACAACGCCGATGGCTCTGCAAACCGCGAATTAATCGACACTATCATTGCCAATGTTGACATCAACAAAATTATGTGGGAAGCACCACACAAACCTCAACAAGCAATGTTCATCAAAATGTTGGGTGCAAATGTCAATTTAGGAAACATAGCAACAAATGAAGTTATTGCATTGGAAGCTCTTCGCATGGGATTCCGTGGCGATACATTCTTCCAATTCCTACCTGATAATCTTAAACAAAAATAAGGATTAAAAAATACTGATTAAAACCAAAAACCTCCTGAGCTGAAGCTTTGGAGGTTTTTTTGTCAATTTCTAAGTTCTTTAATCAATTTCATTTAAATCGAAATACATCAAACGGGTGTGTTCAACATCTTCATCAATGGAATTAAGAAAACTGAATCCGTTTTTCTCATAAACGGAATTGCGTTAAAATAGGCATCAACTGTTAAGAAACGGCAACCAGTCTTATTGTCTTCTGAAAAATAACTTTTTATAAAATCAACTATTACTGTCCCCAATCCCTGGTTTTGAAATTTTTGATTCGTACCTAAACGACATATTTTTGTAGCAGGATAACTTTTCAACCGTTTTTCATTGACAAATTTTTGTTTGCGAAATCTATTAAAGCTTGTCTTATCTGGAAAATCAGCCAATGAAATTCTATCATTTGCCAATCATCAATTATCAATTACATATCTTATAAGATTTGCCTTCCACCACAACAATGTACACACCCGAACGTTCCAAAATAATCTCGCTATGTGCATCGTAGATTTCTGCTGATTTCACAAAACGGCCAGTTACATCGAACACTTGTGCCATGCCTCTGGCATTTTCTATATACACCACGCGATTATATCCCCAAACCTTTACCGGATTTGCATATACGTCATCTACTGCCGTGTATGGCAATTTGTCCAAAATTTCCTTTTGCGTGTCGGTGTAGGTTTCACCATTGAATACAACCGTTGCTGTATATATCTTACTGCCAGCTTTTTCGGTTGTTGCTCCTATAATTACTGAATCTACTTGACATTCCAACTCTTCTTTATGTTCTGCGTTGTTTTCGCACACAAAATTTGCTTTTGCCGACGATTTATTCGTTGACCATACAAATTCCGGGGCTTTCCATACATGAGCGGCAAGTGGTAACATTACCTCTTCGGGTTCCGAACTATAATCCTTACCTCCAAAATTTACTTTGGCTACATATACAATCTTTCCGGCTTCCGAACATGTCGATGGCGTTGTGGTCGATTCTATTTTACATATCTCTACTATTGTCGATAAATCTTCGTTGCAAGTAAATGTTGCTGTGCTGTATGTTTTGTCTTCTGACCATGCAAAACTTGGTTCGCCGTATGTCTTGCCGCTTATTGGCAATTCAATTGTTTGTTTATCGCTAAACAATTCACCATTGAATACAACCGTTGCTGTATATATCTTACTGCCAGCTTTTTCGGTTGTTGCTCCTATAATTACTGAATCTACTTGACATTCCAACACTTCTTTATGTTCTGCGTTGTTTTCGCATACAAAATTTGCTTTTGCCGACGATTTATTCGTTGACCATACAAATTCCGGAGCTTTCCATACATGAGCTGCAAGTGGCAACATTACCTCTTCGGGGTCCGAACTATAATCCTTGCCGCCAAAATTTACTTTGGCTACATATACAATCTTTCCGGCTTCCGAACATGTCGATGGCGTTGTGGTCGATTCTATTTTACATATCTCTACTATTGTTGATAAATCTTCGTTGCAAGTAAATGTTGCTGTGCTGTATGTTTTGTCTTCTGACCATGCAAAACTTGGTTCGCCGTATGTCTTTTCTGTTGTTGGATATTTAAATTCCTTCCATACCTCTGCCGACTTATATTCATTTATTGTTCCTTCTGGCACATAAAGCGTAATGTTCGACAACGTAAGCCCATCAAAACAATCAGTGCTTATTTCTATCGGTTTTTCCCAATTAACAGTAACTTCGGTTAATTTATTACAACCATAAAAAGCCCACACACCAAGACGCGTAATAGTTTTAGGAATATTAATAGTTGTTAAACTCGAACCTGCAAAAACACCGTCTCTAATGTCGCCTGCCAAATAACCATAAGTATCATCACCAATACATGTAACGCTTTCGGGAATTGTTATGGACTTTAAATTTGCACAGCCTGCAAATGAAGACATTTCTAAAACGTTTCCTATACCTTCTTCCAAGGTAATCGAAGTTAGACCTGAACCATCAAAAGCGTGCTCCATAATAAAAACAACACTTTTGGGAATAGTAATTGATGTTAAACTACTACAACCTGCAAAAGCACGATATCTTATATATTTAACACCCTCACCAATTTTAACCGACAATAAATTACTACACTCCTCAAAAGCCTCGGGTCCAATTTCTTCAACACTATTAGGTATTTGGATTGTCACTAAACCTATACAGCCTGCAAAAGCAAGACTCCCAATACTTGTAACATTTTCGGGGATTTCGATTGCACTTAAACTTTCACAACCCTCAAAAGCAAAATCCCCAATACTTGTAACACTTTCGGAGATTTCAACAAATTTTAAACTTGTACAACCACTAAAAGTACCATACCCAATACTTGTAACACTTTCGGGGATTTCGACAAATTTTAAACTTGTACAATCCCCAAAAGCATAGTCCCCAATACTTATAACACTTTCGGGGATTTCTATTGAACTTAAATCTGTACACCCCCCAAAAGCATATTCTCCAATACTTGTAACACTTTCGGGGATTTCGATTGAAGCTAAATTTCCACATTCTGAAAAAGCATATTCTCCAATCTCTGCTATATCTTTATTGAAAACTATGACCCCCTGACCCTCCTCCTCATTATAGGTGTTACTAATAATCTTTACTTCACCAAAGGCATCAGGATTGCGAGGCTCAACAACTTCACCTGTACTCGATGTGTAATAGATTTTGTTATTTTTATATAGATTTTCAATGTAGAACTTACCCCAGAAATCATCCTCGGCATAAGCTCTTTCTGTTCCTTGAGGCACAATAAGTCTTACTAACGATAAATCTATATTCCAAAAAGCAGTTTCATCCACATCAGTAATAGGTTCTTCCCTATTAACTATAACCTCTGATAAATTAGAACATTTTTCAAAAGCCCGCACCCCAATATTTGTAACCCCTTCGGGGATTTCAATTGACCTTAAACTTTCACAACCAGCAAAAGCATACGCCCCAATACCTGTAACTCTACAAGTATATCCATAATATTCAAACGTTGCTGGAATTGTAACTTCTTCTACAGAACTCACATCACAATATACTACACAAACCTCTATGTTATCTAAGTCAACCTCTGTTTCCATATACCCTAACATACCATCAACGATTTCAGCAAAGATGTTTGTACTAAAAAATAATACTGTAAGTAGGGTTAAAATTTTCCCTCGTAATTGTAAAAATTTATCTCTCATATTATAACTATATTAATAAAAGTTTGTTTTTATTGTTATGCAAGAAAGCGACATAACAGCCCTCTCCAGCTAATCGCCGCATAATAACCTGAACACACGTTTTGAAATGCTTCTTACATAGCGAAAATAGCATATTTTTTTAGATTTCTGTAATCTGAAAATAAAAAAATCAAGAGTCAAAAACCTATTCCGTCTTAGAACTGGTAATAAATAAACTTCTGTAAATCGGCTGTTACGAATTGATAAATCACAAATACAATTACAACGACGGCTATTGCCATTATTGGTAATGGCAACTTTGCAAACGACAAGCGGTACCGACGTTTTAATTTTTCTGGTAGCCAGTGAATTATCATTCCCAAAACAAATAAAATGATGATATTTTCGCAACTACGGGCAATTTCTGGTATTTGTTCCAAATTCCATGGCGAGCCTATCTGATTTACCATATTTTTTGCCGTATTCCATGCAACTTCGTTTGCCTCGGCTGGGTCGAGATTTGAACCTGCACGGAAAAACAATCGCGTCCACGTAATGAACACAAATGTTAAAAATACTGCCCAAGCACGTTCAAGCCAAGGTATAAGTGCCTTAAAGCCAATAAAATTGTACATAAAACGCAAAAAAGTCCCAATCCAAATAACACCCGACCACACTAATGCAATATTCCAAACTGGAGCTGGAAAATATTCCGTCATTTTGTAGCTTCCAAATGTTATAATACTAATGGTAAGCAATCGCATTGGATGATCCCAATCTTTCCAAAAACGATAAATTATCATTCCAATTCCGTTCAAACCGCCCCAAATCATAAAATTCCAACTTGCACCATGCCACAAACCTCCGAGCAACATAGTATTCAAGCGGTTCATATTCGACGTAAGCGATTTTTTCTTGTCGGGTGATTTATGGCAATAAATAGTTACAATCAACGCCAAAGAAATCAATATAACCGCAACCCAAATACTTCCCGACAAAATAGTTCCGACCAATGCTATCGTAAGAATACACGCATACGTTCCGAACGACGCAGTACGATTGCCACCAAGCGGAATGTACAAATAATCCTGCAACCATTTTGAAAGGGAAATATGCCAACGCTTCCAAAATTCTCCCGGATTGGTAGCCTTATACGGAGAATTGAAGTTTTTCGGCAAATAAAATCCCATAATCATAGCCACACCAATGGCTATATCGGTATAACCCGAAAAATCGGCATAGACTTGCAATGAATAGGCAAACAAAGCAACAAGATTTTCAAATCCTGTGTACAACAATGGATTATCGAAAACCCTATCGACAAAATTTACAGCCAAATAGTCGCTCAAAATGATTTTTTTCGCCAAACCATTCAAAATCCAAAATACTGCAATTCCAAATTGGCAACGTGACAAGAAATATTTCTTATAAATCTGCGGAATGAAATCTGCCGCACGTACAATTGGACCTGCAACCAATTGCGGAAAAAATGTAACGTAAAAGCCAAAATTCAGCACATTTTGCACTGGCTCGACTTTGCGGCGGAAAACATCCATTATGTAACTGATACACTGGAACGTATAAAATGAAATTCCAACAGGAAGAACAATCTTATCTATTGAGAATGTTTCCTTGCCAGCAAACACATTTCCTATTTCGGCAAACACATTAACAATAGGGATTTTTATACCAACAAGATTTAAAATTACATCGGCAAAAAAATAGGCATATTTAAAGTAGCATAAAATACCTAAATTGAGGAACAACCCCATAAGCAGGCAGCCAAGCCTTCCCATTTCCGTTTCACGCTTATTCATTGCCAGCCCAAGCCAAAAATTCAGAAAAGTGGCACTCACCAAAATCAATGTTGCCCAGCCACTCGTTTTATAATAAAAGAAGACAGAGACAAAGAATATAAATGAATTTCGGAGTAAAACCTTATTCTTAAATAATGAGAAAACAGCAAAAACAAGAGCAAAAAAGGCCCAAAAATAAAATTGCGTAAACAACAATGGAGAATTGTTGTCGAACGAAAAAATATTTTTGAGAAATGTGAGAAACATTTTTAATTATTTGCAGAACCGAACGATTTTAAATCGAGGCAAATTTAGTCTTTTTTTTATAAGACTTCTTTTTTTCTGATTTATTCAAATCTCGCACAAGGCAGACACTCCGCCCGATACTGCGATCGCCGAAACTCGCGAAGACCTTACCATCGACAAAGTAGAAAAGGTAGGCTTCGCCGTTGTCCTTAGCAGACGAAGACCAATATTCGCCACAACTACCCATGTAGTACACGTCCGAACCATTACGACCGCCTGCAGCAGTAAGGAAAATAGAATTGCCATTTTTCTTACTCGTAAACAACCCTCCATTAACTCCATTTTGCGTTGTCCACTTATAATCACAGTTTTCCAACAATTCCTTGATTTCTTCTATGGTTGGCAATCGCCAATTTGAATTTGATAATTCTTGAGTTTCTTCAAATTTATAGTAATTTCCATATTCTTCGGGTGTATTTGCACCAACATTGCACGTTGCCCATTTCACAGAAAGACCTAAATCTACTGCTTCTTGGCAAAAAACTGCAAAACCAAGAATGAGAAAGATTGCTATGGAGAAAAGTTGTTTCATTGTTTTTTTATTTTCACATCTTGAACAAGACGAACACTTTGACCATAGTTGCGGTAATAGCTGTCCATAATGGCATATTCACGGCTGAATTCCAAGTAGTAAGCGTTATCGCCATCGTTCGCAGACAAAGACCAGTAGTTTCCGAGGGAACCCACGCCGTAAACATCCAAACCAATATGGTCGCCTGCTGCAGGAAGAAAAATAGAATTGCCATTTATTTTACTTGTGAATAAACCGCCATTAACTCCATTTTGCGTTGTCCACTTATAATCACAATTTTTTACCAATTCTTCCATCTCTTCTATGGTTGGCACTCGCCAATTAGAATTTGATAATTCTTGTGTTTCCTCAAATGTATAATAGTTTCCATATTCTTCGGGTGTATTTGCACCAACATTGCACGTTGTCCATTTCACAGATAAACCTAAATCCACTGCTTCTTGGCAAAAACCTGCAAAGCCAAGAATGAGAAAGATTGCTATGGGAAAAATATGTTTCATCGTTTTTTATTCAAAAATATCGTTGTTTTTCAAAAATTGAAACAGCCCCATATACACAATTCCTTTTTCGTCTGTATAGGTTGCAATATCGTCGGCAACAATTACAATTTTCTTAAATGAATTATGAATTTTCAACAAGGAATTTAATTCCTGACTTCTTTTTTCCTCGTCATATAATGCATACGCCGATTGTATATAATACTTTTCCATTCCATTGGTGGCAATAAAATCCACTTCGTACTGAACATACTCCGACTTCCCATTTCGTACTTCTCGAGACTCAACCACTCCAATGTCTACAAGGTAATCACGTGAACGAAGTTCATTGTAGATAACATTTTCCATTATGTGCGTTATTTCTTGCTGACGGAAATTCAAGCGAGCATTTCTTAACCCCACGTCAACAGAATAATATTTCTTTATAGTGTCGTAGTATTTATTGCCTTTAATATTGAATCGTTGTGCACCTTCAAACAAAAACGCATCCTCCAAATATTTCATATAATTGAAAGCTGTTTCGTTATCCAAAGAAATTTTTTTCACCGAACCCAACACATTTTTTACACGATTAGGGTTGACCAACGAGCCAATGGAAGAACACAATGCATCAACCAATGCCTCAAAAGCATCTTTATTTTTTATATTGTTGCGTTCAACCACATCGTCAATATATGTCTTATTCCATAAACGTTTTAGATATGAAATCTTTTGCTCCGGAGTTTTCTGCGTCCTTAATGCGGGCATTCCCCCATATGTGTAATATTCTTTCCATAAGTCAGATACAGATTCTGATCTATCGGTTGCAAATTCCTTAAACGAAAATGGATACACACGAATCTCATCGCCTCGCCCTCTAAAAATGGTCCGAATATCCTGCGACAAAAAACGAGAATTACTACCTGTGATATACACATCCACATTTTCCTTTGCCATCAAACCATTCACAACTCGTTCAAAATCTATAACTTCTTGTATTTCATCTAAAATAACATAGTAGTTTACTTCCGGTTTCTCTATTTTACCAGCAAGATATTGTTTCAAATAATCTTTATTGAGCATTTGCTCATCCATATTTTCATCATCAATATCAAAGGAAATAACGATTATTTGCTCTTTGGTTACACCGATAGAAAGAAGATAGTCATAAAAAACTTTCTTCAATAGCCACGATTTTCCACAACGACGAGAACCTGTTACAATCTTGACTTCGCCATTGTTCATTCGATTTATTAATTTCCGAAGATAATGTTCTCGTTTTATGTATGCCATAGCACATTCTAATTTTACTGTAAAATTACAATATTTTGCGAATTGACACAGTAAAAAGACACTTTTTATTTTACATCTTGAACCAAGCGTACACTCTGACCAGAGTAGCCGTCGTCGCCGTTCACGACGGCACCATCTCCGTAGATGTCCAGACAGAAGACGTAGTCATCGCCCGCAGACGAAGACCAATAGTGTCCGTCGAACCTGTAAACACCAAAATCATTGCGGAGGCCAGCAGCAGGAAGAAAAATGGAGTTTTCATTCTTCCCTGTTACCCTACAACCGTTTACTCCATTCAAACTCGTCCATGTCCAAGTACACTTATCAATCAATTCCTGTAATTCTTCATCTGTTGGGACTCTCCAATCTGAGTCCGCCAATGTCTGAGCTTCATCAAAAGTATAAAAATCCCCATATTCCCATGATGATTTGGCTCCTACATTACACGTTGCCCATTTTACAGAAAGACCTAAATCAACTGCTTCTTGGCAAAAACCTGCAAAACCAAGAAGGAGAAAGATTACTATGAAGAATATTTGTTTCATCACTTATTCCGCTATTGTTTGTGCCCACAAAGGTATTGACGAGGTATATTGTTTTACTATTTTTCCGTCTGTCATTCGGAACAACAAACAAGCATCCTCATTTTCAACAGAATTATCGTATATATACATTCTATCAACAAGACAAGCAACTTTTCGGCAATTTACAATTGATTTTTGATAACGAGATATTATTTTAGGTATTGGAACATCGTGTCCACCCTCCAATACACGATTCGCAATTCGTGATGCATTAATTGTTGGCGAACTTGTGCAAACAAAAAGCAAACGAATGAAAAAACCTCTTTGTTTTGCTCTTTGTATAAAGGCAACTTTGTTTTCCGTTGACAAAACAGTTTCGAATATCAAACTTTTACGTTCTTCTAAACAATTTTCACGTAAAGTCTCACAATATTCCGCTGATTGTAAAATAGCCTTTGGTGAATTCCAATCACCAAATTTTTCCTGCGCTATGTTATCTGGATTTATATACAACGCATCCTCCAACCATTCATGTTTCAATATTTTTGAAGTAATGGTTGTTTTACCCGAGCCATTTGGACCAGCAATAATAATCAATATCAGTTTGTGTTCTTTTTTCACCTATTTATTAGATTTTTGAATTAGAACACGTATTTCCTCAAAAAAATTTTTATGAGCTTCTTTAGACTTTCGTTTTGCATCTTCTGCTGCCTCATGCATAATCTGAGCAAGCATTTCGTCCGTTGGTTCTTTCAGACTTGTCAATCTATAAGAATTTAATTCCTTTTCCGACATAACAATTTGTTTTACAATGGTAAAGATAATATTTTTTCAAAAAAAAGATTTGTGAATTGACTCTACTCTTTTCATCGTTTTTTTTATTTTTTGGATTAATGAATTTAATTTTTTCTACTCATTGTTTCATTATACGATTCAATTATTGCACGATACATCATATCACCCATAAGTTTATATCCTTTTCGAGTGAAATGGATTTTATCTTTTTGCGCCAATCCCATTACTTCCCATTGCCGCATAGAATTCAATCCTCCCATAATTGCAAACATATCCCACACGCCACCATCGTGTTTGCAGGCCAGTTCATAGAAATCACGTTGAACCTTCAGTCCATTCTTATTGACCGTGTAATAGGCTTTTTTACCGCTTCCATTTTTACGGAACGAATCATTATTCGTAATAAAAATATAGGCACAATTTGGCACAACAGTTTCTATTTTCGAGATAAGAGAATCATAATTTGCAATAAAAACAGAATCGGAAAAATTTTCAGGAACGGCATCGTTAATTCCTATTGCAAAAATAATCATATCGGGATGAATAAGAGCGAGTTGCTTTTCGAAATGCTCGCACGACAAATACGAAGGAACCGAAGCTCCATTAACACCGATTGCGTGGTACACAATTCCCGGTTCGTCATTTTCGGGAATAAAACCGCCAACGGTAAACGAATGCATAATCGTATCCTTTTGAACTACTTCCAATGTAAAAGACTCCGCACGACTTGGAAGCGAAAACAAATACGAAAAAGTTGCCGAATCATATTGTGCCGTCAAAGTTGTATCACATACGTGCAAAACCGGTTGCACCAAAGGACTGTCTCCATAGCCAAGCACAGTCAGCCGAGTGAACTTCCATCTGCCTTTTTCGTCGGCTGGATTCAGATTGACCGAAATCTCTGCAGACGTATCTTGCGTTGTTACCGCAATACCCGTAACGCCAAGTTCAGCAACACGCGTTTCGCGCACATTTCGTGATGGAGTCCATTCTCCCTTATGCGTTACCTTATAATTCGACGGATTATTTGTCTTTGCCGTTTCGTACGGAAATATAATTCCACGACTCGTATGATGGTCTGTTATCAACGTATCGAAGCGAGAACGAACCTGATGCGAAAACATATCGGCCTGAACGTGCGAACCACCAATATGAAGAATGGAAATCTGCTTATTTTCGCCCCGAATCAACCCATTCAATTCTTCGTAAAACTGTTCCAATCGAGCACTTGAACCATTCGGAATTGTAACCACATTCATTGAATCAACAATAAATGGATAAGTATTTTGAGATTGCGAAAAAGCACAATCCAACAACAACCAACATACTATTACCAAACGTCTAAATCCTATCCCCTGTATCTTATTCTTCTGCATATTCATCTGTCGTAAAAAGCGAATCATCGGTTTCTAAATCATTCAAATCCATTCTTTCGTTTTGCGGCAACCAAACTTCGTTTCGTTGTAAAAACTGATAATACTCATAATAATGCAACAACGATTCCGCCAGCACTTCGGCAATTCGCTTAGCCCCTTGTGGTGAAAAATGGATATAATCGGGAGCCGCCCATGCCGGCTTATGAGCCACCCATTGAATCATGGAATTTCGTCCACCCATCACATCGAACATATTCCAAAACGCCGCGCCATTCTCCAAAGCAGCCTCTTTCATTGCCTGAACAACCTCTTCAACATACGGCCACGTACGCAACGTACCATTTATTTTTGTTGACATATCGGCAGGTCCAATCACCAAAATAAACGCTTCGGGATTGATATTCTGCAAATATTTTATCTGACGGATAAAATCGCGTTTGTAATTTTCCACAGCAGCCAACGAAGTGATTGACGGAACTGCATTTCCTCCATACTCCAAAATAATCATTGGAACATTCAGCGCAGACATTGATTCCTTCAACAATGGAGACGAAATACTAGTAAAAAACGTTCCCGCACTACCACGCAACGGAATATTATCGACCGTCACACCCGATGTACTTTCCAACGAAACCGCATACAATTCCGCAGAACCTTTCAATTTCAACGAACACGCGGAAACATACGAATCCAACGACCACGACAATTCCGATTGTCCGAATATTTCTTCATTCAAAACAAGCGTTGAATCAACACCTTCGGCCGACAATGTCGCCTTAAATCCCGATTTATTGTTTCCCAAAAACAACCGTATTCTATTGAATTTTTTAGTTTCCTCGAAAACCTGTTTCCAATCGCGCGAAGCGTACGACAACGTAACCGCTCCGTTCAACTCCGCCATTTGTCCCAAAATTCCGTAACGATTGTGCGACAACCGTTGACGCAAAGTTCCCGAAGCAACGTAACGCGGAATACTATCGGAAACCATCTGTCCTACCGCCGTAGTTTGAAATAAAGGCACAATCGGCAACATTCCCACTCCATTTCCACCAAATTTTTCCTGCAAAATATGACGGATATATCCCGAAATTCTGTCCAATTCTATTTGAGAATCACCGTAATGAAGAATATGCATAGAACCATTTGAACGAGCATTTTCCTCCAAAACCGCAAAAAATCTAGAGAGTTTCCGGAAATTATTATTTGGGAAATAAATCCTCGCAATACTGGTACTGTCGAAATTCTTATAAAACCGCAACGTGTCGAGAATCGCCAACGAATCGGCATTTTCGAACATTTCGGGCAACGAATCCAACGAAGCGATAAAATCTTCTTCTATATGTTGCAAGGAATCATCAAGATTCACAACTTCGTCATTGGGAGAAAGAACACTAGCAAGCGACGGAAAATGAAGCTTTATTTCTATTCCGCCCTTTGGGAATACCATACACACCACAGCAAGCAAAGAAAAAACTCCTAGAATAAAAAGTATGGTACGAGAATTCTTCATCGAAATATAAAATCATACAAAATTACAAAATTATAGCAAGTCACGAGGCATTTCTTTCTGCAAATCATTCATACCTTCTTCACGAAATGATACATTTTTTTTACATTTGTCATATAAACAAAAAATAATGAATCTTTTTCCTAAAAATGCAGAAGCAAAATTGACAGAGTTGCAAAACGAATACGAAGCACTTGTGTCGAAAAAAAATATGCCTACAAACGACTACAACGGCATTTATCAACGATTTGAAAATCCTGTTTTAACAGACAAACATATTCCATTGAATTGGAAATTCGACTTGAATTTGCAACGAAATCCACTTTTGTTGCAACGAATTGGAATCAACGCCGTATTCAACGCCGGTGCAATGAAATGGAACGATAAATATCTTCTATGCGCACGTGTTGAAGGCTGGGATAGAAAATCTTTTTTCGCAATCGCAGAAAGTCCAAACGGAATCGACAACTTCCGTTTTTGGGACGAACCAATCCTTCTTCCCGAAACCGAAAATCCCGACATCAATGTATATGATATGCGACTTACGCAACACGACGACGGCTATATTTACGGTATTTTCTGTACTGAACGAAAAGATCCTAATGCACCTGCCGGCGATACAAGCTCCGCTATCGCAAACGCCGGTGTTGTCCGTACAAAAGATTTGAAGAAATGGGAACGTCTTCCCGACTTGATTTCGAATAGCGGCCAACAACGAAACGTTGTTATGTTTCCTCATTTCGTAAATGGGAAATATGCGTTATACACTCGTCCACAAGATGGATTCATAGAAGTTGGTTCAGGTGGCGGAATTGGTTTTGGGTTCATAAAAGACATGAAAAATCCCGTTATCGAAGACGAACATATATTCAGCAACAAGGAATATCATACTATATATGAATTAAAAAACGGAATGGGACCTGCACCAATCAAAACATCGAAAGGTTGGTTGAATCTTGCCCATGGCGTACGAAACACTGCGGCCGGACTTCGCTACGTTTTGTATATGTTTTTGACCGATTTGGAACAACCTGATAAAATCATTGCTCAACCAGGAGGCTATTTTCTTGCTCCACTAGATAATGAGAGAATCGGTGATGTTTCGAACGTTGCTTTTTCAAACGGCTGGATTGCCGACGAAGACGGAACTGTTTACATCTACTATGCATCGTCCGATACGAGAATGCATGTTGCAGTCAGCACAACCGAACGATTAGTTGATTATTGTCTCAACACACCTGCCGATGGATTCCGTACAGGAAAATCGGTGGAAAATATCATTAATTTAATAAACAACAATAAATAACTGATAACAACAGCCGTGAAATCAGCAATCACGACTGTTGTCCAATTTTTCAGCAAAGATATTTTTTATACTTTTGTGTCGTTTTAAGCCGACACAATGAAATATTTTTTTATAACAATCCCACTATTGGGATTATTCTTCAGCAATTGTTATTGCCAAAATTCAAACGACGCAACAATTCTCAAAAATAAGAATGTTTTACAAGTTGAAAATTTAGTAATTGACGAAAACACAATATTTCACAACACATCGGAAATAGAAATTTCGGATTCGTTATTGGTTTTCGGAACATTAATCAACGACGGAACAATAAGGACAAAAAATTGCATCGTCACCAACGGGACAATCAAAGCATACGCATACGACTCGTTGATTGTCAAAGAAAACCTCACATTCAAAAACGCAACTACTACATCAAACGACACTATCCATATTGTGACATTTTCGGCAAAAAACATCATTATTGATGGTTATACAAAAATAGAATCTGCATATTTAACAACTCAAAAACTCATAATCAACGACACTCTTGAATTCACAGGAAAACTCGGAGTGAAAAAAATCACATCCGACTTTATTCTCAACGGAATATTTCGCAACAATGCTAACGAAAACATACAACTTTATGGAAATCTCATAAACAACAATAAACAAACTTGTACGAAAGCGAATTTCGAACTATTTGGAGAAAACAAATCCATACACGGAAACTTTTCGTGCTATAGGTTAGATTTAGAAAAAGCAACCACAACCTACACAAACTACGACAGCCTGACAATAACCGATGTTTTTTCGGGCAAGGGAACTATTGTACAAGAACAAAATGCTTATTTGTCTATCAACACACAAACAAGTCCGCCAATAAACGCTACGGCAGACGGAAATAGTTTGGAATATACGCGAGGAGGAAAACAAATATTAAACACCACTGAATGCTACAATCTCATTTTATCGAAACAAGGTGGCGCCGGTTTATTTTTGTCGCAAAACTGTGTTATCAACAATTCTCTCGTGCTTAACAAAAAATCCATGCTTGATTGTGGAAATTTTGCGGTGAAATTTCCAAATACACATTCAAAATCAATCGTATCAACGTCTTTCAATGGAACACAAGGAATCTATCTGCGAAATGGAAAACTTATTTTTGATGAATTTAAGAATAACGAAACCTTGCAGATTCCACTTATGACAACCGACACAAGTTTCGCAGGAATTTCCATCACCAACCTCGACGAAAACCATTCTACATTTACCATTGACAGTCTATTTAACTACGTAACCGAAACCGGACAATCCGTAAGCGATTCCATCTCTGAAGACTTTGTAAACACAACATGGCATTTCTCAACCGACATACAAAAAGCCGAATGTTCCTTTTATTGGGACAAAAACAAAGAACAAGATTATTTTGATTCCGAAAATTCTTCAATTTATCAATCAAACGGATTTGCATGGAAAGAGCTCGAAACGCAACAAAACACGAAGTGGAACACAAGCTTAATTTCTAACCCAAACGAATACTTCACCATTGGAAACGAAATGCTTTTGTTACCTATTGATTTAAAATATTTTACGATTCATCAGGAAGAAAACTACGTTCTTCTTAAATGGGAATTAAATTCATCGAAACAGGTAACTATAGAAAAATCATATGACGGCACGCTTTTCCATCCAATAGGCACAACAGAACAAAAAGAATTCGTTGATTTTTCAATTCTTTCGAACCAGCCCGTGTATTATAGACTAAAAACTGACGAAAAAAATTATTCCGTAATCAAAAGCATCTGTATTGATTCAAAAAACGAAATTTTGATTTCTTCTAAAAATATTCAATACATTGGTAATGAACAAATTATAAAACTTAGCATTTACAATTTAAATGGAAAAGAAATTCGTTCCACAACCAAAACTATTTTGCAAATAAACAATTTGCCACATGGAACATATTTTCTAAAAATTCGAACGAAAACAAAAGAAATCCAAAGAATAATATACTTTTAATTTTTCCCTCTACTTTACTCTACCGAAAAGAAAGTATCTTGATAGTTTTTTTATCTTTGTATTAAAATAATGCATATGAAAAAAATTCTTTCAGTTCTTATTTCGACAATTCTTTTCACGTTTGTCCAGGCACAAGATTCTGCAAAAGTTGTAAAAACCACAGGACACGTTTCCATCAACAATAAGACAATAAATTACGACGCCACCACAGGCTTTTTAGTATTAAAAGACAAAACAGGAAAACCCAAAGCAAATATTTTTTACGTTGCATATACAAAAAATGACGTTTCCGATGTTCGTACACGTCCGGTAACATTCGTTTTCAACGGCGGGCCAGGTTCATCTTCCGCTTGGTTACACATGGGTGCAATAGGTCCGAAAAAAGTTGCGACTACAGATTACGGGAAAGTTGAAAATCCACCCAAAACATATTCACTTGTAAACAACGAACAATGTTGGTTGGATCTTACCGATTTGGTATTCATTGATCCTGTTGGTTGTGGCTTCAGCACCCCTATGGGCGAAGAAAAAGCTGATCAATTCTATGGTTACGAAAACGACATTAAAACGACCGGTGATTTTATAAATCAATGGACTGGACAAAACAAACGTTGGGGTTCGCCTAAATTTCTTGCTGGCGAAAGTTACGGAACAACACGTGCTTGCGGTGTTGTTGATTATATGACTGACGAATACAATATGTATTTCAACGGTATTACGTTAATGTCGTGTGCATTAGATTTCGAAACGTTACGCGAATACGAAACAAATACAGTGCTTCCGTATGTATGCAATCTTCCCGTGTATGCGGAATTAGCAATCTATCACGAAGTAATAACTCCTGAAAAATCTGTTGACGAATTTATTGAAGACGTTGAGGAATTTGCAATGAACGAATATGCTATTGCACTTTTGAAAGGTGATTTGCTTTCCATCAACGAGAAATATGCTCTGGCTAAGAAAATGGAATCGTTAATCGGAATCAATGCCGACATTATTATTGACCACGATTTGAAAATTCCAACTTGGCAATTCCGCAAACTATTGCTCGACAAACAAAACATAATTATAGGCCGCTACGACGGACGTTTAACAATGCCCGATCCTGCCAACAACCGCGATTACGCCTACGAAGACCCAAGCTACACCGAAATAGCAGGTGCCGTAAGCGCCGCTTTCAACGATTATGTACGTAACGAATTGAATTATCCAATAGATGGTCGTTTCTATCTAATCGGCGACGTAAGACCTTGGAAATACGGAGATGGAAAATATCTTAACGTAACTCCTGAACTTGGTTACGCAATGTCTGTGAATCCGAATATGGAAATTCTTATAGCAAATGGTCGCTACGACTTGGCAACCAGCTACTACGGAACCGCTTACGCAATCAACCACATGAATCTGCCGGCAATTTTACGAAACAGAATAACGTTTACATATTACAACGGCGGACACATGATGTATTTGATCCCATCGGAATTGAAAAAATTGAAAGAAGACGTTACAAAAATGTACAACAGAAGCTTAGGAATGTAATTTTTGGAAAAAACTATCATAATGAGAATAACAACAGATTATTTAGTTATCGGTTCAGGATTGGCAGGACTCAGTTTTGCCCTCAAAGTTGCAGAAACAGGAACCGTAACAATCATTTCAAAAACAAAACTTGACGAAACCAATACTTCGTATGCACAAGGAGGAATTGCAGCTGTGCTCGAAACATCGTCATCTGATAGTTTTCAGAAACACATTGATGATACGCTAATCGCTGGTGCGGGAATTTGCGACCTCGCTGCCGTTGAAAAAGTTGTGCAATATGCTCCAAACGCAATTAAAGACTTGGTTTCGTGGGGTACACAATTCGACAAAGAAGACGACAACAGCCAAATATTCGACCTACATCGCGAAGGCGGACACAGCAAACATAGAATACTTCACCATAAAGACAACACTGGTTTTGAAGTACAACGAGCTTTGTGCGAAAAAGTACGCGGACATAAAAACATAACAATCTACGAAAATTTCTTTGCTGTTGACTTAATAACACAACACCATTTGGGAATTTTGGTTAAACGCCATCAATCAGACATCAAATGCTATGGTGCATACGCATTAAATCTTGAAAATCACGAAGTTGTAACAATTTTGGCAAAAGCAACAATGCTTGCTACTGGTGGTTCTGGTCAATTATTTTCTACAACCACAAATCCCGTTGTGGCAACAGGTGATGGTTTTGCAATGGTTTATCGAGCAAAAGGTGTAGTCGATAATATGGAATTTGTTCAATTCCACCCTACTGCTCTCTACAATCCAAGCGAATCGCCAAATTTCCTTATAACCGAAGCTATGCGTGGTTTTGGAGCAATATTGCGAAACAAAGACGGCGAAGCATTTATGACCCGCTACGATGAAAGAGGTAATCTTGCACCACGCGATATTGTAGCCAGAGCAATTGACAACGAAATGAAGAAAAACGGCGACGACCACGTATATCTCGACTGCCGTCATTTGGATTCCGAAGCATTGAAGGAACACTTCCCACATATCTACGAAAAATGCTTAAGCATAGGAATTGATATTACAAAGGATATGATTCCTGTAACTCCTGCCGCACACTATTTCTGCGGTGGTGTAAAAGTTGACTTGGAAGGACGAACGTCCATTCGTTATTTATATGCTGCCGGCGAAACAACATGCACTGGACTTCACGGCGGTAACCGGTTGGCTTCGAACAGTTTGCTTGAAGCAATTGCTTACGCCGATTTTGCATCGAAAGCCGCAATGAAAGAAAAAGACGAAAACGATTGGCAAACAAGCATTCCCGACTGGGACGACGAAGGAACTTCGCATCCAGAAGAAATGATTCTCATCACACAAAGTTTGAAAGAAGTAAAACAAATTCTCAGCAACTATGTCGGAATCGTTCGAAGCGAAGTTCGTTTGAAACGAGCATTCAACCGACTTTGGACAATTTATTCCGAAACCGAGGAATTGTACCAGCAAACAAAACTTTCACGAAAATTGTGTGAATTGCGAAATCTTATCCAAGTTGGATATTTGGTGATAAAAGCTGCAAAAGCTCGCAAAGAAAGCGTTGGAGCACATTTCATGGCTGATTATCCAAATCCGAAGAAAAAATAAAAAAAGACTAATTTACTTGTCTAACGAAAGAAGTGAGAGCAAAGAAAATTCATTTTCTTTGCCAAACGTGAGCAAAATGCCAAACGGAAACGGAACCCAAAGAAAAACCGTCGAGCCGCTCAGCCGGATTCGTTCTGCTTTTATACGAAATGATTTTTATAACCATCCAAAGAATGACACCTTTCATAAAACGATTAGGGTGCGACTTCGCAGATGAGCGTATAGAAAATCTGCGAATGGAGCGTCAAGAACTCTCGGCTTGGCGGCGAAGCTTGTGGACGGAGCCATTTCGAGATTTTAGCGGAATGACCAAATTTTTAGCGAAGATGCGGTGTCGCCGGCGTTTTTTTGTTACTTTTTTGTCGCTGAAGACAAAAAAG
>JAZRXD010000055.1:0-13866 GCA_045600045.1 Bacteroidales bacterium | reverse complement strand
ATCACAACTGCATTTGCCCAACGCGAAAACCAAAAATGGTACAACAATGGTATCGGACTTCGTTGCGAAGTTGTGAGTTCGCCAATGCTCGAAGGTATTGATTTCGAACACTTTTTCCATTACAGATTTGGTATGAACTTAATGGTTTTGACAGAATTCCACACAACGTACGAAGCCGCATTATTATTTAAATATGTAGCCTCATATCCAAACATTGAATCGTATCTTCGTTGGTACTGCGGAATTGGTATAATAGCAGGTTCTGAAGACAAAAGCGAAGATTTGAAAATGACAGAAGATGTTATTTATGTTGGTCCAACAGCTTGTTTGGGAACCGGATATAATTTCAAGAAAATTCCTTTGAATATTGGTATAGAATGGCGTCCATCGTGGAATGTTTACTACAAAAACTTTGACAAAGGAAATCCAAACAGCGATAAATTGAACGTAAAGACTGTTGCTGTTACGGCTCGTTTCATCACAAGAAACAAATACAAACATTAATATTCCGATGAAAAAAATCGTCGTTTTTCTTTGTTGCTTCATCTGCTTCTTTTCTTGTAAAAACCAAGAAAAGAAAAAAAACGTCGAATTCACAAATAATCTCATCGCGCCAAAATCGTGCATAACATACGAACAGGAAATGATTGTTCCCGAAGAATATTTTTTCTTTAAATCAATTGATTTCCAATCGTTTCTGCAAAAAATCAGACAAAAATCAATGAAACAGGAAATTGTCGCATATATGCCATTTTCCGACATTGTTTGCAACGACGAAGATTTACAATTAAAATTCAACGATGAATTCAATGCCTCGGAATTCAAAACAATGCTTTTCAACGAAGAATGGGCGTTGGACACAGCCCAATTCATAATGAAGAAAAAAGTAAATTCCTATTCACTTGTACGACAATACACAAGAGAATCGGAATATGTTGGTTCCGTGCAGACAAAATCAATTGTTGTTCGTTACAATTTTACAAACACTCCGCAACCAACAACCAAAGACCCAAACTTTAGAATTTTAGCAAAAGATGTTGCTTACGAAGTTTCGTTGGTAAACGAAGAAAATCCAGAATTTCTTGATGACATTCAAGTGAAACAAGTTGCCAAAACCATTGTTGAAAAAGCAATTTGCGGCAATGTTGAAAGCTACAGTTTCGCATATCGCGACAGTCTGCTCCTAAAAGACTTGGACGAAGTGAAATCGTCGCTTGGAAAAGAAACAATCTGCTACAATGTTGAAGACGACGAAAACAGTAGCGAAGACACTATTTGCATTGACAAAGAAATTGATTTAAAAGAGATTACAGGTCTTGCATTTATTGAAGACTGGTACATTAACGACAGCACAATGGAAATCCTGAAGGATGTAAAAGCCATTGCCCCAGTTAGAACATATTACCACAGCATAGATAACACACAATCAGAATTAGTTAAATCAATACCCTTTGTTATGTATCTAAAAAATCACGACAAGGGGAAATAAAATTTCCCATGAAGCCGCAAGAATTATTGTATTATGTTGCAACGTCAATGTTGCAAGATGTTGGACCTATTAAAGCAAAATATCTTATTTCGTATTTAGGAAGTCCCGAACAAATTTTCAAAGAACCACCATCATTACTGAATAAAATTCCAAACATAGGCCCCGCAATTGTAAAAGCAATCAAAGAGGAAAATGTTTTGACAATGGCGGAAAAAGAAATGGATTATGTCGCCCAAAACGACATTCAAATCCTAACTTATGTTGACGACAACTATCCGTACCGAATGAAAAATTGCGAGGATTCTCCCTTACTCTTCTTCTATAAAGGCGACGTTGATTTCAACAGCAGTAAATTCATCAGCATTGTAGGAACACGAAACGCAACCGACTATGGGAAACAATGTTGTAAAAATTTAATTCAAAGCATACGGAACCATAATCCAATAATTGTGAGCGGTTTAGCTTTCGGAATAGACGTTTGCGCGCACAAAGAAGCGTTGAATAACGGACTTAAAACTATTGCCGTTTTGGGAACACAACTTGGACAAATTTCGCCCACAACGCACGTCGATATTGCAAAATCAATCACAAAACAAGGTTGCGTATTGTCGGAATACCATTCGCAAACGAAATTCGACAGCAAACTATTTGTCCGACGCAACAGAATTATTGCAGCACTATCCGATGCAACAATCGTAGTTGAAAGTAAATCGAAAGGCGGCGCGCTCATTACCGCTGATTTCGCAAATCAATATAACCGCGACGTATGCGCATTCCCGGGAAACGTAGGAAATAGATTTTCGCAAGGATGCAACAATCTTATCAAGACAAACAAAGCCGCTTTGATTGAATCGGGCGAAGATTTGGAAAAACTCCTGAATTGGGATATTGAACAGAAAACGCAGAAAAATTCTCAACAAGAACTGTTTGTGGAACTTTCCGACGAAGAAAAAATCATTGTTGACTTTTTGGCGAAAAATCCAGAATGTCCGATAGACAAAATCGCCATCAACTGCAATATTCCAATGAGTAAATTGTCGAGCATGTTGCTCACTTTAGAATTTAAAGGAATCGTTTCGTGTTTGCCCGGAAAACGATTCCGAAATAATTAAAAATTCGTAAATTTCGCCTTGAAATAAAAAGAATCAAAATGACTCCTCTTGAACGAATCACCGAACTTCGGGAACAATTACACAAACATAATTACAATTATTATGTGAAACATTCTCCCCAAATTTCGGATTTTGAATTTGATAAATTACTCAAAGAGCTACAAGATTTAGAACGACAGTATCCGGAATTTTTCGATCCAACTTCGCCAACACAACGCGTCGGTAGCGATTTAGACGCAAATTTCGTTCAGGAAGTCCACGAATATCCGATGCTTTCGTTAGCAAACAGTTACTCAATGGACGATTTGCGAGAATTCGACGCAAGAATCCGCAAAGCTATTGGAGACAGAGATTTCACCTACACTTGTGAATTAAAATACGACGGATTGTCGATTTCGTTGCAATATATTGATGGAAAGCTAACCCGCGCCCTCACACGAGGAAACGGAATTCAAGGCGACAACATTACAAACAATGCAAAAACCATTGGAACAATTCCCCTACAATTACATGGAAATTATCCGAAAAATCTTGAAATACGAGGCGAAGTTGTTATGCCGCGTGCGGGATTCAACGCACTAAACGAAGAACGTATAGAACAAGGAGAACAACCATTTGCAAATCCACGAAATGCAGCTTCTGGTTCCCTGAAATTGCAAAGTTCACGAGAAGTTGCACGCCGACCACTTCAAGCCAATATGTACTACATTCCGTCGGAAACGCCAACAGATTCGCATTTCGAAAATCTTTCGCTTGCACGATCGTGGGGATTCAACGTTCCCGAACTTTCGGAACAATGCAAAACAATCGACGATGTGTATGCATTCATCAACAAATGGGATACAAAACGAAAAGATTTACCATTCGACACCGATGGAATTGTCATAAAAGTTGACTCTATTTCGCTTCAGGAAGAATTAGGAATGACGGCAAAGACACCACGTTGGGCAATCGCATTCAAATTCAAAGCAGAACAAGCACGTACAAAACTTTTGTCGGTTGATTTTCAAGTTGGACGACAAGGAACAATAACACCTGTTGCTAATTTGGAACCTGTACTTTTAGCCGGAACAATCATAAAACGCGCAAGTCTTTACAATGCCGACCAAATGCAGGAATTAGGCATTCGAATCAATGACTATGTTTACATAGAAAAAGGTGGCGAAATTATTCCGAAAGTCACCAGCATTGACGTTGATGCGCGCGATGAAAATTCACAACCGCTTCACTTTATAACCCACTGTCCTGAATGTGGAACACCACTTATCAGAATGGAAGACGAAGCAAACTATTATTGTCCGAATACTAAAGGTTGTCCCCCGCAAATAAAAGGAAAAATAGAACATTTTGTCGGTCGCGAAGCAATGAATATTGCACTTGCTGGAGCAACAATCGAACAACTATATAACGCCGGATTATTAAAAAACAGCGCCGATTTTTATACGCTTACATACGCCGACATTATAAAACTAGACAGATTCGCAGAAAAATCAGCCCAAAACTTAATCGACAGCATTCGCGAATCGAAAAAGATTCCTTTCCATCGTGTTTTATATGCGATTGGAATTCGTCACATCGGAAAAGCAAACGCAAAAGTTTTGGCGAAAAAATTCAAATCACTTGACGCCATTCAACATGCTACGCTTGATGAGCTTCGCGAAACCGAAGATGTGGGAGAAATCATTGCTATAAGCATTCAACAGTTTTTCAAAGATGAAGACAATATCGCATTCATTCAAAAACTGAAAGACAACGGCGTGCAACTTGAAGTGAAAGAAGAAAACAGCGCTACAAGTTCCGTTTTGGAAGGGAAAAGCATTGTGATTTCCGGAACCTTTGTACAACACAGCCGCGAAGAACTGAAAGATTTGATTGAGAAAAACGGCGGGAAAAATGTTTCTGGAGTTTCCAAAAGTACCTCTTATTTACTTGCAGGAGACGGAATCGGTCCAAGTAAACTTGAGAAAGCCCAAGAATTTGGAATAAAAATCATCAGCGAAACAGAATTTTACGAAATGATTGGTCAACAGAAAAATGCGGAAACCATGCAAAATGAGATTTCTACAAATACTCCATCAGCAAATCAGCAACTTTCTTTGTTTTAAGACATTGATTTTACATCAATTCAATCAAGTTTTGACGTTAAAATTTCCAATTCCGAAGATTTTAACGTTATTTTGCATCGATTTTTAAAAGCATGGGACGTAAGAAAAGACTGAAAAAGTATATCATCAGACCGATACGCAACTTCCTTGTGTACCATCTTGCGAAATTTCTATGCTTAGAGCGTTTCATAATTCCTCGTAAAGTCGCTTGTGCATGGCATTCTTTATTAGCAAGAATTGCATATCCATTTATAAAACCTATGCATCGCACACTTGCAAACAATCTCACGTTGGCATACGGCGATACATATTCCGAAAAAGAAAAATACAACATCGGTAAAAATATCTTTTTAACACTTGTACGCACGTTCAACGATTACGCATGGTGGTCGCACAAAAAAACAAGACAGGAGTTTTTGAAATATTTTACCATTGAAGGAGAAGAACATCTTAAAGCTGCAGTAGAAAAAGGTAAGGGCGTTTTGTGTTTGGTTCCCCACACCTGCGGTTGGGAATTTTCAGCAATCATGCCACCAATTTTGGGTTACGAAACATCTGCTGTCAGCAGTAAAATCAAAAATCCAGCATTGAACAAATTCATGATTGAATTGCGCGAGACAAGAGGAATGAAAAACTTTTCCCGTCAAGACCATTGCTACGACAAACTTGTAGAAGCATTGCAAAAAGGCGACTGCATGATTATCATGATTGACCAAGACAGCATGAACATTAAAGGTGAATTTTTGGATTTCTTTGGACACAAAGCATACACGCCGCTTGGATGCGCAAGATTAGCTATGGACAGCGGTGCAACCATTGTTCCAATGTTCACAATCAGACAAGGCGACGGAAAATATCTATTCAAAATTTTACCAGAAGTTCCTTTGGAAATTACAGGAGACAAAGATTATGATTTAAAACACAACACGCAGATTCACAACAATATAATAGAATCTATCGTACGTAAATATCCTGATCAATGGATTTGGATGCACAAACGTTGGAAAACAACTCCTGAAGCACTTGCAATCCATTTGGAAAAAAGAAGAAAAAGAAAAGCTCTACTTGCAGAACAAAACACACAACAATAAATAAACATAAAAACAACCGCCATGAACATTAAACAATTTTGTGTCCTCATAATCGCTGTTGTTCTTTTTTCTGCCTGCGACAAAAATCCTTATCACAAAAAAGTATCGAACATACAAGTTGATTTTTCGATAGAACAATTCCATTCTGATATTCAACAACTTGCAAAAAATTACACCATTGAAAATCAACAAAAACTACAAACAAAATATGGTAGTTTTTTCAATAGTTATCTTGCCGACGTTCAAAAACATTTCTATCCTGATTTATCAATTGATTCGGCGTTGATAAAATTCATGGATGAAAAATGGACACAAGAACTATATCAAAAAAGTGATAGTTGTTTTTCTAAAAACGAAAAGGCGTTCAACAAAAAGATACGCAACGCATTACAATACTACAAATACTATTTTCCAAACAAAGAAATTCCAAATTTCTACACGTTTATTACAGGCGTAAATTATTCAATGGCAATCGATTCTAACGTTATAGCAATCGGTATCGACAAATATTTGGGAGCAAACTGCGATTTCTACAATTCAATGACAATAGAATCGTACATTAAACGCAACATGACACCCGAAAAATTACCGTCGGACCTTATGAGAGCACTTGCCGAATACGATTATCCTGAAATGTTTGACGAAGATTATCTTTTGGCAAAAATGCTCCAATGCGGACGTTACCAATATTTTGTGAAATGTATGCTACCAGACGAACCCGATTCGCTACTTTGGGGATTCACGCAACAACAAATGACATTTTGTGAGAAATCGGAAGGCGAATTTTGGAAATATCTCATCAGCACCGACAACATTTTATTCTCAACCGACTATATGGTTCAAAAAAGATTTATCGACGACGGACCTTTCACAATTGTCTTCACCAAAGACTCGCCAGCTCGCGTTGGCCAATGGATTGGATTCAAAATAGTTGAATCGTTCATGCAAAACAATCCCAATATTACAATAGAGGAATTATTTTCGATAAAATCCGCAAAAGAAATTATGAATAAAGCAAAATATAATCCGAAATAATTCAACTTTAATCTCTATCTTTGTTTTTAGTGTTAATAAGTAATAGACATGAATAACAATAATTTTTGCGTAATTATGGCTGGTGGTATAGGAAGCCGTTTTTGGCCTCTTAGTACTTCTGCAACACCAAAGCAATTTCTTGATATTTTAGGAGTAGGAAAAACTCTTTTACAATTAACCTACGAACGTATGGTAAAAATTGTACCACCAGAAAATTTCTACGTGGTTACCAACGCTCAATATGAAAAAACTGTTTTACAACAACTACCTGCTCTATATCCGTATCAAATTTTAAAAGAGCCACTTAGAAAAAATACAGCTCCTTGTATTGCTTACGGAAACCACGAAATCAGAAAACGTTCACAAGACGCAAACATTATTGTAACGCCTTCGGACCACTTGATTTTGAACGAAGAAGAATTTTTAACCACAATACAAGCCGGTTGGGAATTCACACAAAAGAACGACGCTCTTTTAACACTAGGAATTCAACCTACACGTCCTGATACTGGTTATGGCTACATTCAATTGCGTGAACAAGTTGAAGAAATCAATTCTCACAAAATAAATAAAGTAAAAACATTTACCGAAAAACCAGAATTGGAAATGGCAAAAGTTTTCTTGAAAAGCGGCGATTTCTTCTGGAATTCCGGCATTTTCCTTTGGTCTCTTAAATCAATCGACAACGCATTTAAATCGTATTTACCAAAGGTGTACGATCTTTTCGAATCACAATCGCAAGTGTTCGTTTTGGACGATATTTATTCTAAATGTCCGAACATTTCCATCGACTACGGAATTATGGAAAAAGCAGAAAACGTATTTGTTCTTCAGTCGAATTTCGGATGGAGCGATCTTGGAACATGGGGCGCTTTGTACGAAAATGCAGAAAAAGATGACAAACAAAATGCTGTTATCGGTGCAAACGTAATGACTTATGACGCAAAGAATTGCGTTATTTCAATTCCGAACAAAAAACTTGCAGTAATAGATGGACTTGACAATTTTATTGTTGTGGATTCTGCCGACAGATTATTGATTTGCAAACGCGAAGACGAACAAAAAATCCGTCAATTTGTTAACGATATTAAATTCAAAAAAGGTGACTCGTACATTTAAAATCAGCATTGCGTTCATGCTTTGCATACTTTCTTTTTCATTTGCACAAGCCGAAGAACCAAAACCAAACGTTTTTTCAATTAAAGGAGCAGAAACTCCTGATTCCGTGATGAAAGTCATGGATTTCTGCACTAATGTTTGGAACGAATATATTTCCACCGAAATTCCTATTCAAATCAGTGTTTCGTGGCAAGAATTGAAATCAAATGTTAATGCCTACGCAAAACCTACGAATTATTATTCCGTTAATGGAATTTACTACCCGGTTGCATTGGCTGAAAAACTTCAAGGAAAGAATCTAAACGGCAACGACGCCGATATTGAAGTTGTCATCAACAAATCATTAAAATGGTTCTTGGATCCAAACAAGATTCCCGAATCGTTGGCAAAAGGCCAATATGACCTGACCACCACTTTGATTCACGAACTTGCACACGGTTTGGGCTACATCGGAAACATTACATCCGATAATTTGGAAACAACAGAATTTCCTATGCCTACAATTTTTGATATGTTTGTTGCCGACGAAAACGGAAAATCAATCGTTACAAAAAATGGGGCATCATTCTCTTTAAACAACACCCTATTGACTTCGAACAATCTTTATTGGAACGGAAATTTCGCAAAAGCATATTGTGGCGAACCTTTAAAATTATATGCTCCAGAAAAATTCAACAGCGGTTCAACTGTTTATCACCTTGATGAAACAAAATACGAAACCAATAGCGGTTTGGAATTGATGACGCCAATTTTGGATCAACTTGAAATCTTTAGAACACCAGATATCGCAACGATTTCAATGCTTGCTGATCTTGGTTGGACAGATTATTTCATCAATCATTCTGTTCCTCAAAACAATTCAAATTTCGCAAACGCAACGAAAATTTCATTTAACGTGAACGAACAATTTTTGAATAAAGAAACTCAATCAATTTTATATTCGTTCGACAATGGCAATCACACAATAGAAATTGCAGCGCCATTCAACGAAGAAAAGAATTGCTTCGAAGCAGAAATTCCATCGTTTGCCTTTGACCATACTATTTCCTACAAAATCTGTTCTATCACAAGTAACAACGACAAAATTTATTTGCCTTCGGAAAATGATTGGTTTTCGGTATTTATTGGCGACGACACGGAATCTCCATTAATCGAACACACTCCAATTACAACGACACAGAATATCGACATTCTCATTTCGGCAACTATTACCGACAATTTTGATGTTGATTCCGCTTATGTCCAATATTTTGTAATGCGTGAAAATAAACAAGTTCAAGATACACTTACTGCAAATTTTGAATTTTCAATTTTCTCAACCGTAGCTTCTATTCAATTAAGCGCTATAAATCAATTGTTTAAGCCTGGCGACAAAATTTACTATAACATTGTTGCCGTTGACAAATCAGGAAATACGGCAAGCACTGATTTTACCGCAATTTTGCTGGAAGAAGCAATGGAACCTGTCCACTTTTTCGTGACAGATTTTGACGACAATAGCGAAGATTTCTTCACTTTGGACAAATGTACTATCAGCAAAGAAAATGGTTTTTCAAACAAAGCTTTACACACAGCTCATCCATACGCTTATACAGGCGTTGACGGAAAATACAACCAATATACAGCAACGTTGAAATCGCCGATTATAATTGCTTCGAATCCAGCAACAATATCGTTCGACGAGGTTGTTTTGGTTGAACCAGGAAAAGCCGGAATTGAATTCGGAACATTCGGATTTTGGGATTATGTAATTGTGGAAGGTTCAAAAAGTCTTGAAAACGACACATGGTACGCTCTTGGTAAAATTGGTTGGGATTCGCAACTACAAACAATTTGGAAAAATAGATATTATTCATCGACTAAAAATGACGGAGACAACGAAAACAGCCTTGCTGTTGGTGACTCAACATTGTTTAAAAATCACAAAATCAATTTGCTGGAAAACAAATACTTCCGTGCCGGCGATACAATTTTTGTGAGATTCCGTTTGCAATCCGACGCAACTAACTACGCTTGGGGATGGACAATCGACAATCTGAAAATTCAAGAAAGAATGGCATTGTCAATTCCATTTGCAATGAAACAAACTGTTGCAATTTATCCAAATCCTTGTACGAATGTACTTTACATCAATAGAGAGGATCTACAATTGTGCAAGATTTACGACAATTCCGGACGACTTGTTATAACAAGCAACGAATCTGCAATAAATGTTTCGAATATACAAACTGGTATCTACTCAATTTTGCTGCAATTTGACGACGGAACAACAGAATCGCAACAATTCATAAAACACTAACGACATAGAAAAGAGAATCAAATTGATTCTCTTTTTTATCATAAATCCAAATTTACATTTTACTTACAAAATGTAAAAGCAACAAACAAGTTTACTAAATTTACGAACTAACACTAAAATTTTAGAAAATGAGATTAACAGGTCGTAGAGAAAGTTCTAATGTAGAAGACCGCCGAGGCGTTTCGGGTGGTGCGAAAGCCGGATTAGGAATTGGTGGCGTAATTTTAGTTGCAGTAATAACATTCCTTTCGGGAGGCGATTTAGGCGACGTAATTACCAATGTGGCACAAAGTGGAGGTTTAAGTTTGGAACAAACAACGCAAACCAATACGCAATTCTCTGCCGAAGAGGAAGAACTAGCAAAATTCTCTCGACAAATACTTGCTGGAACCGAAGATGTTTGGACCGAAGTTTTCAAAAAAATGGGGAAAAAATATACACCGCCAACACTTGTTCTATTTTCAGGAAGTGTGAATAGTGCCTGCGGTTCTGCAAATTCTTCTGTCGGTCCATTCTATTGTTCCGGAGACCAAAAAGTATATATTGACTTATCTTTTTTCACACAAATGAAAAGCCAACTTGGTGCAGATGGTGATTTTGCATACGCATACGTCATAGCCCACGAAGTTGGTCATCACGTGCAAAATTTGCTTGGCTCTTTAAATGAAGCTCACTCTCAAATGAATAGAGTAAGCCAAAAAGAAGCAAACAAAATTAGCGTACGATTAGAATTATTAGCCGACTATTATGCTGGTGTATGGGCTCACTACGACAACCAAAAATTCAATTCGCTTGAAGCAGGCGACATTGAGGAAGCCCTTGATTGTGCCGCCAAAATTGGAGACAATTATTTACAAGAAAAAGCCCGTGGATATAGTCAACCAGAAAGTTTCACTCATGGCACTTCGCAACAACGATCAAAATGGCTTAAAGCTGGTTTACAAACAGGTGATATGAGCGTAACGACCTTTGGTATTCCAGAAAGCAGTTTGTAGTACCACTATAATCTTAATTCATCACTCTTCCACAGATTTGCAATTGATTGAGAAATTCATCTGCACAAATTTCCAACTTGCTGAATGCAAACATTTTCTTTCCTAAATCTTTCAAACTTGCGCCAATTAAGTAAACTACATCGTCAACTATAAGAAATCTGTCGTGCGATTGGCGAAAGATTTGTACATCTATGGGACGATATTGCTCGTTGTGTTTTGCAATATCCAACTGCAATTGTTTGGAAATTTGAGCTGTGTAGATTGTAGCATTGACGTGTTCTTTCCGCTTGTCAAACATGGTAAGAACCGTGTCGTCTATATAATTATCTATCAATATGATTCTTTGGCTTGCCGAGCGAATTAAATCATTTGCAAATTTGTAGGCATCGAAAATTTGTCCGTTGTAAAAAATTCCTTGAACTGGTGGCAATGATGTTTGTACAAAGAAATCAATTTTTTCAGAATGGTTTTGCAATATTTCTTGATGTTGTTTTACCTGCGACTCTAATTGAATAAAACGCTGGTTAATAGAACATCCACATAACAAATATTGTTTTAGAATTTCATTCGCCCATTTCCTAAAACGAACACCTGCCAATGATTTCACACGATACCCAACCGAGATAATAATATCCAGATTATAGTATTCTATTTGACGAATAATAGAACGACCGTTTTCTATTTGAACTGTTGCATTTTTTGCAACAGTTGAAAGTCTTTCCTGTTCTCCTTCTGAAAAAATGTTTGTTATATGTCTTGATATTACCGACTTGTCTCTGCCAAACAACATTGACAATTGGGATAAACTCAGCCACACGCTTTCCTTTTCAACACGAACATCTAATTTTACCTGTTCATTTGGCTGATAAACAATTATCTCACCTGTACTTGCCGACTGCTTTTCCATATTAGTATTTATGTGATTGGTTATTTGGGTACGGCAAAGATAGCAAAAATGATTGGTGATTAAATAAAAAACCTCCGAAGCTCTCGCCCCAGAGGTTTAATTGTACATTGTGAATTATGCCTTGTGCATTATTCTACAAACCCCGCACAAGGCGCACAGATAGACCGTAGCTGCGGGGGAAGTAGAAGTCCGTGTTGGCACCGTAGCTGAAGAAGTACAAGCAGCCAGCGTAGTGGTCGTAGTCCGCAGACGAAGACCAGTAGTAACCGTAGGAACCCACGTCGTAAACACCCGAACCGCTGCGGTCGCCAGCAGCAGGAAGAAAAACAGCACCGCTTGCTTCCATCTTCGCCCACTTGCTTGTGGTGTATGTATTGCTATCAAAGCCATCCATACCGCTTGTGAATGTTATTCCTGCTGGCGTTGTCCAGTTGTCTGGCAACAATATCATTCCCGTAACTCCGTTCACTGTTGCTGAACCCTTCAACGCACTTGCATCAGTTCTTTGTGATAGCACATAATTCCACTCGTCTTTCGTTAGTGTTCTCCACGTTCCTGCAGCGTTTCCACCATTTTGTATTGCATTGTACACGCCCCAATCTGCATTGGCGTAACTACCAGTTAGATTGTTGCTGTACGATCCGCCAGGACAGTAATCTCTATAAGAAGTACTCGTTGAATATGGTTGGTATGCGTTTGCCCCGCTGTTCCAACCGCTCGTCCCCCAACCGAACAAGTCTATCCAACCAGTGTATGTGGCAGAAATATTTGCATTGTCAGCACCAATCATATCGTATTGGTTTTCGGCAAAACGCCATGTACTTGTACTTGCTTGATACTGCAAGTTTCCTTGCGAGAAATACACTTTTTCTGTAGCAGACACAGAGAATGCTGCTTGTATTGCACCATCTTTAATCATTGGTGGATTTAATTGCTCATCAAGTTGTTGAATTTTAGCAGTCAACTCGGCAAGCAACGCATCAACATCGGATTTTTTGTAGTAATCACTTAAATCAACTGTTGGTAAATCTGCGGTTTTTGTGTATTCACTCATATCTGGCAAATCAGAAACTTTAGCATAATCGGCTGCATCAGTTAATTCTGCAACTGTTGTTGGAACTTCTACGGCAGCAACTTTAGCATCAACGTACGTTTTTGTCGCCATATCAGTTGTTGCTGTTGCTATTGCTGAATTTACTTCTGAGGTTTTTGCATAATCAGCGGCATCAGTTAATTCGGCAACTGTTGTCGGAATTTCGCTCGTTTTAGCATAATCTTCCAATTCTGTTTTTTCCGCATATACGCTCAAATCTGGTTTATTCTGAATATACGAATCTTTTGTCGCATCAGTTTCTGACCAATCGGATTGTACATTTTCTTCGGCTGTAAAATCTGCCTGTTTCACAAATGTCGCATCGGTATATGTCTTTGTCGCCATATCAGTTGTGGCTGTTGCTATGGCTGAATTTACTTCTGATGTTTTTGCATAATCAGCGGCATCGGTTAATTCGGCTACTGATATTGGAATTTCGCTCGTTTTAGCATAATCTCCCAATTCTGCTTTTTCCGCATATACGCTCAAATCTGGCTTATTCTTGACGTACGAATCTTTTGTCGCATCAGTTTCTTCCCAATCGGATTGTACATTTTCTTCGGCTGTAAAATCTGCTTGTTTCACAAATGTCGCATCGGTATATGTCTTTGTCGCCATATC
>JAZRXD010000054.1:0-21985 GCA_045600045.1 Bacteroidales bacterium | reverse complement strand
AGGCTGTAAAAAAGAAAAAAGATAATTGTTTCATCCTTTTTGTAAATTTTACACAAAGTTAAGGCTTTCAATTGAACATATCAAAATGATAGATACCTTTTTACAAAAAAAATCCTGTAAGATTGTTCTTACAGGATTTTTCTTATTTGTTGTTTATGGAATTAGTCTTCGATAAAGTCATCGTATTCAGAAACAGTTCCGATTACTTTGAATTCCGTTCTACGGTTCAATGCACGACCATCAGGATTGTCGGCTCCGTCATCGAATTTGTTAGGTGCGATAGGAACTGAGAAACCATAACCTTTTCCAATGATTCTTGATTTTTCAATACCTTGTTTTACTACGTAATCAACGATTTCATCAGCACGTTTTTGAGAAAGTTTCATGTTGAAAGCTTCGCCTCCGTGATCATCAGTGTGGCTACTTAATTCAACTACGATTTCTGGAGCTTCTCTCATCAAAGACACAACCGATTCGTCAAGAATATCCTTTTGTTCTTTTTTCAAACGGAATTTACCATATTCATAGTAAATGTTCTTAACAATCAAAGCATCTTTAGTTATAGAGTTGATACCATAATCTTTCAAGTGTAATGTGTCAGGTTCCATAATACCTCTTGTTGAGAAAGGAATGAATGCAGAACCGGAACGAACGTTTTCGAATTGAAGAACATATTGATGATTTGGTTCAACTGTGAAATAGTAGCGACCTGTTGAATCTGTTTCGGTTGCTGCTATGAAAACTTTTTCGTTTGAATTACCAATGTAAAGAGCTACACGGCTACCTGCGATATATTTTTTCTCTTTCTCAACAGATGTAGTTGCAACAGAGTCTGCTACATCAACATTTTCACTGTCAATACTTTCACTGTCAACATTTGTTGTTTCGAAGTTTTCAGAAATCAAATTGCCCAATTTGTTATCAACCAATTCGAATACACGACCTGTTACAGGAATGTCAAATTTAACATCTTCGTAGTCAACCAAATAAATATCATCGCAACAAGTTTCTTGTCCGCCAGTCATTGTTCCTACACGGTTTGTTGCGAAGAATGCTTTTTTGCCATCAGGGCTTAATGCGAAGAAATAGTCATCGTAAGGTGAGTTGATTGGATAACCCATATTTTCAGCTGGAGTCCATTTACTCATTTCACCATTTGATTTAAAAATATCAAATTCACCCATAGATGCTAAACCATTAGAAGAGAAGAACAATGTTCTTGTTACAGCATCGTAGTATGGAGAAATTTCATCGCCGGCAGAGTTTACTTTGTTTCCGCAGTTTTTAGGAGCACGCCATTCGTTTTTCTTTGACATGAAAATAGAATACCAAATATCGTATCCTCCACGTCCACCTTCACGATCGGAAACGAAATACAAGATTTCATCGTTTTTCTTTGATTCGTTACCGATAGCAACTTGAATGTTGGAAGTGTTCTTCGCATTGATGATTTCAGGAAGTTCTTCAGGTGCTTGCCATGTTCCAAATGTGTTCTTTGTTACATAGATTTTGCAAATGTCAGGTTTCCTTTTTGAAGAAAGGAATTTCTTCTTTCCTTTTTCGCAACGAACGAAATAGAATCTTTGCATATCAGGCGAGAATGCTCCGTGAGTCATATTTAGATTTGGAGTTTCTTGAACATTCAAGTTCCAATCGTCTTTTGTCATCCATTTGTTGTTTGCAAGAGTTGCTTCGAAGAATTTTGGAGTAACAATGCTGTCGAGATTTGCTGTTGCGCCTAAAGAGTCAACAGCGCTTGCTGCATAAGTGAAAGATCTGTTATCCAAAAAGATTGGCATATATTCGTGTCCTTCAGTATTCGTTGAATTGTCCAATGCTGTTACTGCCATGTTAAGTGGTGTGGCAATGTAAGCAGGAGCAGAATCACAAGCTATTAATTGTTGTTTTACTAAAGCAGAATAGATGCTGAAATCTTTAGCACCAGCATATTCTTTCTTAAAAGATTTGAAATGTCCTTTTGCTTCAGCATATTGTTCTGAAGTTTTCAACATTGTGGCATAATAATACAAGGCAAGAACATTTTTTTGAGGATTTGCTTTGTAAGCTTTGTCATACCAAACTTCTGCATTTGCATAGTTTCTTGACAAACGGTAACTTTCTGCCAATAAGAACATTATTTTATAATCTTCTTTTTCTTTACAGTAAGCTTCAAAATAACGACTTGCGCTATAGAAATCGCCACTGTTCATAGCTTCTGTTCCCATTTTTTTTAGTTTCCCAGTGCTTAATGCTGACAAGTCGATTTGGGCGAATGAACTTGTTGTGAATCCTAAAAATAATAGGAAAAACGGTATTAGGTATTTGTACTTCATAAGTATATAATTACATTATTCAACATAAAACGCCCCAAATATAAGAAACAAATTCAAATGTTTTGTTTTATTCCTCGTAAATTATTTCAAAATATTGATTTAACGTACCAATGACACGAAATTCTGTACGTCGGTTTTTCGCGCGACCTTCCGGATTGTCGGTTCCATCTTCGTGTTCATTTGGTGCAACAGGATGCATTTCTCCGTATCCTTTTGCACGAAGACGAATTGGGTCTATTCCGTTTTGTACCAAATAGTTAACTACACTTTCCGCACGTTTTTGGGAAAGTTTCAAATTGTAGTTCTCGCCACCTTTGTTGTCGGTGTGACTACCAATTTCCACAATAATTTGTGGATATTCTTTCATTATATATAAAATTGTACGTGAAATTATTTTTTTTGATTGCAAAGTCAAACTTGATTTGTCAAAATCGTAATAAATATTTTTGATTCGGAAGATATCTTTCGATAAATAATCGATTCCAATTGCATCGATATGAATCGTGTCGGATTGGAAAATGCCTTTCGTTGTGAATTTGATTTCTGGCGGTAGTTTTTTGTCGCTTTCAAATTGCAACATGTAATCTTTTTTGGCTGTTACGTCAAAGAAATAATGGCCTTTGGCGTCGGTTGTGTCGGCTCCGATAAAGATAGGCTCGTCAATGTTTTTGTCAATCAAAAATAGAGAAACGATGCTTCCTTCTGCATACATTACAGTATCTCCCGTAGAAGTTCTTTCATTTGCTTTTTCCATATCGTCTTTCACGATTTTTTCTATTGTGGCGTTCGGAATCAACATAACAGTTCCTTCAACACCAACGGAAATAGCGTCGACAAATTTGTATGAGAAGATATCGTCGCAGCAAGTTGATGCGTTTTTGTCTGCTTGTCGGTTCGATACAAGGAATCCATTTACGGTTGCTTCGTCAGCTGAAAAATAAATGTCATCGAATCCAGTGTTGATTGGGTAGCCGACATTTTCGGCAGGAGTCCATTTCGTTAATTCTCCTGTCGATTTGAAAATATCTTGTTCTCCCAGTCCGGCCCATCCGTTAGAACTAAAATATAACGTTCTGTCGCGCATTTGATAGAATGGTGTCATTTCATCGGCAGCGGTGTTGATTTTGTTACCGCAGTTTTTAGCTTCGCGCCATTCGCCTTTCTTTGATAAGTAAATACTGTACCAAATGTCAAGTCCACCTTTTCCGTCTGGTCTGTCGCTTACGAAATAAAGAATTTCGTCGCCACGTTTCGAGTCGGTTCCAACTGCAGGTTGGGTGTTGTTGGTGTGTTTCATATTAATTGTGGCTGGAAGTAATTCAGGGTCTGACCATTTGCCTTTGTTTAATTTGCTTACATAAATTTGGCAGATTGTTTTGTATTGCCAATCTTGTTCGCAGCGAGTGAAGTAGAATTTCTTTTTGTCTGGAGAAAAAGCTCCGTTTCCTGAATGAACGTAATCTTGGTTGAATTCGCTTTCCATCCATTCTTGTTTAAAATGCCAATCGTTTTTGTTTTTCTCGGCAAGATAAAAATGGCGATATGGAAGTTCTGTTTTTTCGGCATCGGGAATGAAAACAACTGGAGCGTCAACACGCATTGATGCATATAATAATGTGCTGTCGTTCATAAATATAGGCGACATTTCAACCGATGGTTTGTTGATTGTTGAGTTCAATCGTTTAATTTCAACCGATAAAGCCGAATCAATTATTCCTTGTGCGGAATCGCAGGCGATTATTTGTTGTGTAACCAATCGCTTGTAGTCAACATCTCCGCCACCTTTGTATAATTGTTTGAATGTCACGAAATATTTTTTTGCGTCGGCGTAGTAGCCATATACTTTCAGCATTTCGCCATAGTGGTACAATGCGATTAAATTGCTGTTGTCGAGACGGTAGGCTTTATCGTAGTATGTTGCTGCTGGAATGTAGTTTCTGACCGAACGATAACATTCTGCCAAATCATACGTGACTTGTTTCTTTTGTTTTTTTGCGCAAAAAGCTTCAAAACAGTCTATAGCGGAATAAGTGTCGCCCATCGACATATAACTGTAACCCATTCTTTTAAGTTTATGGGCAGAATAACTTGACAAATCCTGAGCGGAAACAATGCTACTTGTGGTAATAGTTAAAATGCTGATAATCAGTTGTGTTTTTAGAATCTTTCGCATGGTATTTTTGCTTTACTTCTTTTCCAACTTGGAGTTAAATATGTTAATGAAACCTCAAATGCACCTCTGTTGTTTGTAGCTTCCTTTAAAGAAGACACATTTATATCGTAACAAAAGCTAAGGTCAAATCTATTAAATTTTGCACCAATAATCCATATAGATGCGTCGTAATTTTTCGAAAATCCGTATCGAAATAATGTTCCGATATATGTCGATAATTTTTTTGTCAGTTCTAAATCGACATTTGTGCCTACCAAAAATTCAGTAGCTTTTTCTTGTCGCATAAAGAGTAGGTGTGGCTCCAAATCAATGCGTGGTGAGACTTCCAGCGTTCCACCAAATTGTGCGGCTGCGCGCATAAGCTGTTTTGAATTGTCTATTTTCACGCCGTAAATCGACTCGTTAGGCATATTTATATTGAATAAACTAAATCCAGCTTCGGCAATAAAATTGTCGGTTAGTTGTTTTTCCCACATGAAACCAGCGTTGATTGCGGCGTGAAAAATCTTGTAACCTTCTTGTTCGCCACATTCAATATTTCGATTAAAAACATTGTCGCCACCTAAATCGAATTGTTTGTCGTAGGTGTATTTCAACATGTTTGTGGTTTTGTAAATCAAACCTAATTGGATGCCTCCACTTAGATGGTGTCCGTTCGTGTTCAATGCGAAAGCTCCCGAAACGAGGAATTTGTCGTTAATCAAACCAACGTAACCCGATGCGTCACGAAGGAAAAGAGCTCCAAATCCATAAGAATGATCGTAATACTGAATTTGTTTTTCTGCACTGATACTTATTGTTTGATATGGTTTGTCGTCGATGGATTTCCATTGACTTCGGTTCATGCAGTTGATTCTGACGTTCCCATCGTACCAAGCTGTGTTTGCTGGATTTTCGGTCAAAGGATTTGCGTAGAATTGAGAAAAGTGTATTTCTTGTGCAACCAAATGACATACAAAAATAGTCTGACAGAAGAGAAATGCGAGAAAACGTTTATCTGCAACGACTTTTCGTATGACATTAAATAATTGATAACGCATTTAGTTACAACGAATTTAATATATTTGTGTCGCAAAAATACTAAAAAATGAAACATCCTCTAATAGTATCTGTCTTTTTACTTTTAATTTGTTCTGTTTCAGCACAAAACTTTGATTTTGAAGCAGATGTGACACAAGGTTGTTCCCCGCAAAAAGTTGTGTTTTTAAATCGGACCGACGAGTCTGTTAAAAATGACTATTCATACGAATGGACGGTTGAAACGGGAAAGTTCTCGACACAAACAGATAGCGTTCAAAACACGTATTTGAATTCAGGAAAATACGACGTTACAATGAAGGTTTTCGACAAATCGAAAAAAAATTTAATTCAAACAGTAACGAAACCTCAATACATTACAATATACAATGACCCGGATGTTACGATAAAAACGAATAAAACATCGACTTGTGAAGACAAGGGCTTTCAATTTTCAATAGATAAGATTATGTCCGACACGGTGATTACATCATACACATGGGTGCTTTCGGATGGAACGGTTTACGAAGAACAAACACCTCCGGAACATACGTTTTGGTTCGCTGGAGAATTCGATGTCTTTTTGTCGATACAAGACGCACATGGTTGTACAAACCGTGAACGTAAATCTATTTCGGTGGTTACATATAATGATTATCCGATGGTTGCATTTACTCCAAGTGTGAGAAAAACGTGCGATGCCCGTTTGGATGTGACTTTTAAAAATACGTCGGACGATTCGAATGTGCTTGGGTATCATTGGGATTTTGGCGATGGAACCACATATGAAGGTAAGACTCCGCCCAAACATACATTTTATCGAAATGATGGCGATACGACATATTATGTTGAACTTTCGGGAAATGCAAAATCGAAATGTGTTGGAGCCCAGGTTTTTCCGATTCAGCTGATAGATTATCGCCCGGAAATACAAGTGAGCGATGAATTTCCAGAAGTCTCTTTCGATACGGTTAATTATTATTCGTATTTGGAACTTGATTCGCTGAGTACTTGCCCGTGCAAAAACCACGGAGAAGAACGTAAGATTATAACCAACGAAAATAAAGCGTGTGTTGGAAAAATACATTTTGATGACAAAACACCGTCGAATGATAATATTTCGTGGGAATGGAAAGTGTACAAGAAAAATGGAGAAGAAAAAATATTGGTTGCCGAATCTGAGGAACAATCTTTTTATGAATATTTTTCGGAAAGCGGAATGTATATTGTTACGCTCAAAACCAGTAATGGCATTTGCACTGATGAGGTTTCAAAGATTTTTTATGTTGAAGAACCACTCGAAATTACGGTGAAACCCGACGAAGGATTTTATTGTGAATTACCAGTGACTGTTGATTATTCTGCGACAAGTAATGTGCCGGGAACTCAATTCTTGTGGCAAGTCGGATATTCTAAAGATTTTTATTTAGGTAACAATTTTTCTGAAAAACATACGTCGGAAGGTGCTTACAAAAACAAAGTGTTTGCAATTTCTCCGAATTATTGTAGATATACGCAATCAATTTCTAAAGAGATTGAAATTACATTGCCGCATCTAAATAAAAAAGGTTCGGTGCTGAGTTGGCAAAACGAAGCGATACCACGAAGCGGTTGTAAGGCGTTAGATGTTGAATTTCCAACAAATTATTTTTATGAAACTGAGCAAGATTCTATAGTATCAATAGCATGGTTTTATGGCGATAAGAATAATTCTTCATCAAAAATAGACTTTGATGCTCGTTCTGCAAATGGCATTGTTACTAGTAATTTTACGTATGCAGATACAGGCGTGTATGAACCTTTGGTTTTATTAGTGACAGACAAAGGATGTGTTGCAAGAGATACTTTAAAAAATGAACGTTCGGTTGTTGTTGGTGATGTCCCTAATATTTCTCTTGAATATGACAAAGATGTAATGTGTGCAAGCGAGATACTGAAATATACTGTTGATTTTAAAGGAGAAAAAGAACGGTATGTGTCTGAAAATGACACGTTGATTGTTACTTTGGTGAATGAATTAGAAAAAGATATGAAGTTTTTGTCTTCTCCGATTACAGATACGTATGAGATGTCGATACGTGATACATTGGGGATTCATACATCATATTTTTATGTGTCGGACAATGGTTGTTCAGCGATAGTAGAAGATGGACATCAAGTTAGGGTGAATGGCCCATTGCTTTCGGTATTCCAATCTCCCAAAGATTGCGAAAATCCATTGATTCATGATTTTGTGTTACGGAAGGCGTATGGTATAGAGGATTTGTCGTGGAGCTTACAAAAATTCAAAGTGGCATTTTCTGAAATTGCCAACGATGTGGATTCCATTCGTATAGATTTTGACGATTATGGAGGTCGGGGACCTTATTCGGTTGCCGCATATTCACAAAATGCGGAAACCGGTTGTGATATGGGCGATACTGTATATTTAACCGTAACGTCGATTCTTTGTGATTATGAGTTGAATTATGAAACGTATTGCCTTAATTCCCATGCGGATTTTAATGTAAGCTGTAGCATGGGACAAGATATTTCTTCTTGGTCGTGGTATTATGATTGGAATGGTATAACAAAATCAGCAAAATTTGCTGAATGTAGTGCAGGAGCGTTAGCTCGATTTGATCAGCCTGTTACAAAAACTACAGTTGATGATTGTGGGAATGTTCAGGAATATATAATTGATCCAGATCCGAGTGTGCTTGATTTGTTTGATACAACAAACATCACAAGTGTAACAGTGGTTGCAAGTGATATTTATGGTTGCACCGATACGCTTACAAAACCGATAACTATTGCGGCTCCGCGAGCCGAATTTATGGGGGATTTGTTATCGGATTGTTTACCGTTTGAGGTAACGTTTACTGATACGTCGAATTCTCCTTCGGTCATTAAACAAAGAATTTGGAGTATTGATGGAAAAACAATTTCGTCGTTGAATAATAAAGAAGTGTCTGCTCTTGTCGAAACGCAAGGGTTCAAAACCGTTTCGCTTAAAGTGGTTGATGAATTTGGATGTTCAGATTTGGCGGAAAAAGTAAAATATCTTAAACCTGTTGTCCCAAATACTAAGTTTTCTGTTGAACATCCATATTTGTGTTTCGGTTTCGATGCGGTGTTTAATCGTAATTTAAATGCTAAAGATTACGAAAATGTGCTCACGCACTATTCTTGGGATTTTGGCGATGGAATAATTGAAGAAAACGAAGGCGATTTGGCTCCGCAAACCATTCATTCGTATAAAGCGCCTTCGAAAACTGAATATTCTGTTCAATTGAAAGGATATGCGATAAGTCCCCAAGGTAATGAATGTGTGGATTCAACTATTCAAAAAATTGACGTGAAAAAAACGGGGGCTGATATAAAAATTCGAAATTCTGATTTGTGTAAAGAACCAGGACAGAAATTCATTATGTATTTGGATAATTCCATCTATAATTCCAATATCCGTAAATATGATTGGTGGAAATTTGATGGAGGTGATTCAGTTTACATTGGAAATAAAAAATCGTTACAAGTTGTAACGTTCAATAATTATGGAAATCAAAAACTTTGTTTACGTACGCAAAGTGATTATTTCGGTTGCGAAGATTCCACATTGATTCTTCCGGTGGTTGTTCCGGGATACGATGTGCATTTGATTGCCGATAAGGATTCGGCATGTATTCACGAAGATATTTTGTTCACGTTGTTGGACACATCGAATTTGTCGAGCTACAATTGTTATTGGGAATTTGGCGATGGAAATTCTCAACAATTGAATGGCGCAGAGGCCACGTATGATTATACTTCGTTGGCAAATACAGAAAACAATACCTACAAAGTTCAGTTTATTGTTGATGCGGAAGGTTGCAAGCCTCGCGATATTTCGGTGAATGTGACTATTTTCCCCGTTATTTCAAATTTTACCAGAGGTTTGGATGATCTCGATACGATAGGTTGTCCGCCATATTCAGTTGTTTTGTACAATACGTCGATAGCCGACGAAAGTGCTTCGTATTTATGGAATTTGGGCAATGGCGTAACGTCAACCGAAAAGAATCCAAAAGTTACGATTGATAGTTTGAATATGATTTTGCCGGTTTCACTTTTGGTTACGTCGGATATTTGCAACGATAAATTGACAAAAAATGTTTCGACTTATCCGCCAGCCACAATTTCTGTTGATATGGATTCTTCGATTTGTGTTGGCGAAACAATAAAGGCGTTCGCCACAGGCGATTTCACCAGCATACAATGGGAACCTCGCGACTTGTTTACTAATTCTCGTAGTCCTATGACCGATGTAAAAGTCCGTCAGTCGCAGCATATTTATATGGAAACAACCAATAAATATGGTTGTAAGAATATTGATAGCATTTATGTGTTTGTTCAACAAAAACCATATTATTTTGGTGCTCCGAAAAATTCTTTGTTGTTCTACGATAGCAACGACAGTTTGGTACCAACTTCGGTGAAAAGCGATTTGATTGCAGGTCAAAAATACAATCTGAATGTTAAGAAAGTTTCTGGTGTTATGTATTCTTGGAGCCCAGGAACGTATTTGTCGTGTACGGATTGTGCAAGTCCTGATTTGAATCTTTGGTGCGAAGATTCCTACGATTGCTTGAATTTCCCTGAAAATTTGCAATATACCGTTGTTATGGCGGATACTTTGGGGTGCTTTTCAAACGACACGACAATCAATTTTAAAATAAATTTTGATACGAAAATTGCAATGCCAGAGGCATTTACGCCAAACGAAGATGGTGTGAACGATATTGCATATGTGCGTGGTTGGGGAATACGTGAGTTTATCGAAGTGAAAATCTACAATCGTTGGGGACAATTGGTTTTCGAAAGTGACGATATGGCTCGTGGTTGGGACGGAACGTTCAATGGTGAACCGCAAAGTATGGACACGTATGCATACACTATCAAAGCGAAGGATGTGGAAAACAAGGAGATTTTTGTTAAAGGTTACATAACATTGCTTCGGTAATTGAATTTTAACAGTATTTTTGCCGATAAACAGACGAAATATGTTTCAAATAGGAAGAAAAAACACACTAAAGGTCCTTCGTAAAGTCGATTTCGGGTTTTATCTCGATGCCGAAGATTACGATAGTGTTTTGTTGCCGAAACGCTATGCTCCCGAAAATTTGCAGGAAGGCGATGAAATAGACGTTTTTATTTATTTGGATTCGGAGGATAGAATTATTGCTACAACGGAAGCACCATTTGCCGAAGTTGGCGATTTCGCTTATCTTACTGCTAAAGAGGTAAATAAATTCGGCGCATATTTGGATTGGGGATTGCCAAAGGACTTGTTCGTTCCGTATCGTGAACAAAAAATGCGAATGACGGCCGGTAAAAAATATTGGGTGTTCATTTATATTGATGAAGATACGGACAGAATTGCAGCTTCGGCAAAAATCGACAAATATCTTGATAAGTACAATCCTCCGTATTCCGAGGGCGATGAGGTTTCCATTCAAATTCATTCAAAAACAGAATTGGGAACAAAAGTGATTGTCGATAAGTTGTATTGGGGAATAATCTACAACAATGAATCGTTTGGGAACCTTTCGGTTGGCGATACAAAAATTGCATACATAAAAAAAGTTCGCGAAGATTTAAAACTTGATGTAAGTCTTTCTAAATCAGGGTATAGAAACAAAATCAACGATATTGAGTCGTTTATTCTTTCGGCGTTGCAGGATAATGATGGCTTTTTGCCGTTGCACGATAAAAGTTCGGCTGACGAAATTCAGGAAAAACTTTCTATGAGCAAGAAGTCGTTCAAAATGGCGGTCGGGGGACTGTATAAATCTGGTAAAATTTCGATTGAAGATAGCGGAATCAGATTGAAATGAAAATTGGCACTATAGAATTCGGCGAAAATCCTGTTTTTGCTGCTCCCATGGAAGATGTGAGTGAACCGTCGTTCCGTTATATGTGCAAAAAATATGGCGCCGATTTGTTGTATTCCGAGTTTGCTGCAAGCGATGCGATTGTTCGTTCCATAAAACAGACAATGCGGAAAATCACAAGCTATGAATATGAACGTCCGTTTGTTGTTCAGATTTTTGGTAAAGATCCGGTTGTGATGGCCGAAGCTGCAAAAATTGTCGAAACAGAGTTCAAACCCGATATAATTGATATAAATTTTGGATGTCCAGTAAAAAAAATTGCAGGAAAAGGTGCAGGTTCTGGTTTGTTGCGTAATATTCCATTGATGGTGGAAATTACAAAATCAGTGGTGAATGCTGTTTCCACTCCTGTAACCGCAAAAACTCGTCTTGGTTGGGATTCCGATGATATGCCGATTGTGAGTGTCGCCGAACAATTGCAAGATGTTGGTATTCAGGCATTGACAATACATGGCCGTACGCGTGCGCAAATGTACACGGGCGAAGCTGATTGGACGTTGATAGGCGAGGTGAAAAAAAATCCAAGAATGCACATTCCTATAATCGGAAATGGCGATATTGATTCTCCGCAAAAAGCAAAAGATGCATTTGACAAATATGGTGTTGATGCTATTATGATTGGTCGTGCAAGTATTGGAGCACCATGGATTTTTAAACACGTTAAACATTATTTGGCAACAGGCGAAATCCTTCCGGAACCTACTATAAAAGAACAAGTTGAGGTCATAAAGGAATCAATGTTGAAATCGGTTGAATTTATGGGCTTGCCAGGCGGCGTGATTCATATGCGACGTCAGTTTGCACGCACATTCAAAGGTTTGGAAAATTTCCGTGAAACACGAATAAAACTTCTCAACTTGAGTGATTTACAAGAAACTTTGGATTTACTTGATGAAATCGCCGAAAAATGGGGATGAATGTTATATATGTTTTTTTGTAGGAGAGATAAAACTAATTTACATTCTATAAAATGAAAAAAATAACCCTATTTCTATTTTTCTTGATAGGATTTTCTTTGTTGAATTTTGCTAAAATTCCACAAACAAATAATCACGGTTTCCCTTTTGAAAAAAAATGTGTAGCAAGACAAACTTTGGAACAACAGTCATCGAAAAATGAAAATAATAACGATGTTATTCCTACATCAGAGCAAAAGGTCAAAAGCACCAAAACAAATAACAACAAGCCGTCTATTGATACACAAACGAAATTAAAAATAGATAAAAAACAAGACGTTTGTGGACCCCAAGAGATAGCATATAATTCGGTTGAAAACAAAGTCATTTCTCGTTCAAACAAATTAGAAAAACCAACAAAATCTAGTCATGTTACGTTAGGTGGAATGTTGCTGTTGCTGCTATTTTATCTTCTTTTGATAGGAATGTTTGTTGGTGGAATAATTGCTTTGTGCAAAGGACGAATATGGCTTGGGGTTGCGTTGATTGTAATTCCTATTATTCGGCTTACTGGTATCATTATATCGGAAAGAATGTTATCTCAACTATTTTATTGTTTGAGATAATCAACATTTCTTGCTTAATGTTACATTTGTCGAATTTTATTGACAATGGAAGCTTCTGCACAAATATTAATTGTAATGGTTGTATATGCCTTGTTCCTTTTCCTATACGGATTGTGGCAAGGTAGAAAAGTCAAAAATTCACAAGATTTTGCAATCGCAGGTCGTTCGCTTTCGGGTGTGGTTGCTTCGCTTTCGGAACGAGCAACTGGCGAATCGTCGTGGGCGTTGTTGGGCTTGCCTGGTGCTGCGTATGCAACTGGTTTACTCGAAGTGTGGACGGCTATTGGTTGTGTTGTCGGTATCATTTTTCGTGGATAGTGTTAGCTTGGAGAATTCAAAAGATGCGGCAGAACTCGATGCTACAACTTTTACCGATTTTATTGCAAAAAAGCATGGTGATAAAGGTCGGTTGATTCGCATTGCAGGAAGTATTACAATTGTATTTACAATAGTATGGATTACAACAGGTTATGATAAAATCGTAAGTGCAAGGTTGATGACTTTCGTTGTTGCGGGATTTGTTGCTGTTGTTGGCAGTTTTATTTTCCCGAAAAAATCATTGTAATAGCTTTTACTTCACATTGTTAAACGTGAAACAAGCTCCGATTGAGAAATGTACCAACGTTGTTTTGGTGTACGTTGTGTTAGGAATTATGTCTTTTGCTTCTTTATAAGCATTGGTTTCAAAAGGATAGGAAATTCCTGCTTTTGCCGAGATTTTAAAATGATTGTAACCTAATCGAAGAAACAGCAATGGTTCCACGTGCCACAATGTAAAATGTTCTGTTCCTGACGCATTCAATGATTTGTCGTCAATGTAATTCGTTTCCCAATCAAAAGTGTGGAAAGTAGGAGCTATTCTACAAGCCAATCCAAAATCACAAACTTTAGTGGAAAGTCCGGTATTTAATTGTGCAAATGCCATTACGTATTTCGAATCGTATGTTTCGGTGTATTCTGTATGATTTTTGTTTTCGTCGTTTGCATTGCAGAAACCGAGTCCGCCAAAGGCTTCCGTTTTAAAATGTTCGCTGTTGAACATATTGTAGTAGCCTAGTCCAACTTCGTAATGACGGTTGTTGAATTTTCCGAAATTTGTTAGGTCAGCTAATTTAGACGAATCGGCGTCTTTGCTTGTGTAAATGTCATAGAAGTTTGTGAAGTTTCCATATGATATATTCACGTTTGCCATAGTGGCAATGTGGTCGGTAATGGCATAACCACCTCCAAGTTGAATTGCATTTGTTGAAAGAGAAACTTCTCCTTGTATTTCTCCTTTATTTTCTAATAATGGCGCATTCACCATGCTTGGAATGTACATAGAAGAACAACTTGTGAATGCTATGGCACCACAAATTCCAGCAAGAAATAACAAATGCTTTTTCATTTTGTTTTGATTTAAAATGAATTATTTGTGTTCAGGAACAACTGCGAAGAAAATTAAATCTTCATCGCCGCAGTTTATAAGGCTGTGTTCGTGTCCTTTAGGACAATAATGAACGTCGCCAACAGTTACTGGTGAATATTCTCCGTCGCATAAAACTTTTCCTGTACCTTGTAAAATGTACATGATTTCGGAATTTTTCGTGTGTGTGTGTAGTCCAATTGAAGCTCCGGGAACAAGGCAACCACGCATGATTCTGTTGTTTTCGTCAACGTAGAACTGCATTTTTGCTGATTTTTCGCCACCTTTGAAATTCGCAATGTCTTCGATTTTTATGTCTTTAAAATTGATATTCATAATTGTATATTTAATTTTAGGTAAATCTACGATATTTGGGGAAATAACGTGCAATATTTTAGGGTTTTGTCAAGTATTCCTTGCCAGTTGCATTTTAACTTACAAACGAATTGTTTCGTTTGATTGGTACAAAACTATTTCTCCTGGATTTGTTGGATTTTTTGCGTGCGACTGCGATGCGTTGATTTTTTTCTATCTTTAAAAGTGTACCCTTTCCAAAAAAAATCGGACAAGGTCTAATGAAACAAAATCAGTTGTTCAAATAATCAATCACTTTCCGATTGACACCATAAAGAAGCACTTACAAATCTGTAAGTGCTTTTCTATCAACGAGCGAGAAACGGGACTCGAACCCGCGACCCCAAGCTTGGGAAGCTTGTGCTCTACCAACTGAGCTACTCTCGCCTATAAAACTATTCGAATACGATAGTTCTATTATTGTAAACCAAGGTTTTGTGTTGGATGTGCGACCAAATTGCTTTTGATAGCACGATTTTCTCCAAATCAAGACCTTTACGTTTCATATTTTCAACGTTGTCTTTGTGTGTAACTTCGGTAACACCTTGTGCAATAATTGGTCCTGCATCGAGTTCCGGAGTTACATAGTGACTGGTTGCGCCAATCAGTTTAACACCACGCGCGTAAGCCGATTCGTAAGGTTTTGCTCCAGGGAACGCTGGTAAAAATGAGTGGTGGATATTGATGATTCTATTTGTATAATCTTTAATGAATGAATCCGACACAACTTGCATATAACGGGCAAGAATAATTAAATCAATATTATTGTCCAATAACAATTTTTTGATTTTTGCTTCTTGTTCCAATTTATTTTCAGGTGTGATTGGCAAACAGTAGTATGGAATGTTGAATTCCTCGCCAATGTGACGAAGTTTTTCGTGGTTGCTGATGATAAGTGGAACTTCTATATCCCATTCGCCGGAGCGAGCACGCGAAAGAATATCGTAGATACAGTGGGAAAGGTTGGAAACGAAAATTGCCAAACGTTGTTTCGTGTTTGAAAAATGGATTTCAAATTTCATATTGGCTGGTTTTGCAACCAATGTTGTGAAATAATCACCAATTTTATCGGCAGGAATGTTGAATCCTTCCAAGTCCCATTGCACGCGCATAAAGAATTCCGATTCTTGATGGTCAACGTGTTGGTCAACGTAAAGAATGTTTCCGTTATTTTTCAAAATAAAATCGGTAACCGCCATTACAATACCTTTTTGGTCTTTGCAATGCACTAAAAGAGTTGCCGTTTGTTTTGTTTTAGTTTCCATTATTATTCTAACGCATTTGCAAGTTCGTCGGTTATTTCAAGATTGTGATAAACCGCACTTACATCGTCGATTTCTTCCAAAGCATCGACAAAATTCATTACTTTTTGAGCTTCTTCCAATGGAAGTTCTTTCATTGTATTTGGAATACGTTTCAATTCGGCACTGTCGATTTCCACGTTCATTTCTTCCAATTTCTTTTGAATGTCGCCAAATGAATCGTATGGACAATATAATGTCAAGATTTCTTCATCTTCTGCGTCAAGTTCATCCAAACCAGCGTCAATCAATTCAAATTCAAATTCATCTAAAGGCATCGAAACGGCAGCTTTTTTAATTTCGAATACACCTTTACGGTCGAAAATAAAAGCAAGCGAACCATTGTTACCCAAACTGTTGTTGTATTTTTTGAAAACAGTACGGACAGCAGTAAATGAACGGTTGTTGTTGTCGCTCAAACATTCTACGAACACAGCAACACCACCATTAGCATAACCTTCGTATGTCAACAATTCGAATTCCGATTTATCTTGTTTTCCTTTATTGATAGCACGTTCAATAACGTCTTTCGGCATGTTTTGGCTCTTTGCGTTTTGGATGCAAAGACGCAAACGTGGATTCATATCCGGATCGCTGCATTGACCTTCTTTTACTGCAATTGTTATTTCCTTAGAAATACGAGAGAAAATCTTACTTCTTTTAGAGTCGTTTGCTCCTTTGTCTCTCTTAATTTTTGCCCATTTACTATGACCTGACATACACTATAATCTTTTAATTCGGGCAAATATATAAAAAAGCCTACATTTGTAAATGTTTTTCGAAACGTTTTACTTAATACAATGAAGAAAATACTGCTTATTTCCGACACACACGATTATTTGGACGATGCAATTTTGTCGCACGCACGTAAAGTTGACGAAATTTGGCACTCCGGCGACATTGGTTCTTTGCACGTGTTGGAAACTTTGCGGCAAATCACTACGGTACGTGCTGTTTGGGGAAATATTGACGGGCAGGATATGCGTATTCAAATTCCTAAAATTCAAAAATTTGAATGTGAAGGTTTGCGGATTATGATGACGCATATTGGCGGTTATCCTAATAAATACGAATCATCGGTTTTGCCGCAAATTGTTGAATATAAACCGCATATATTCATAAGTGGTCATTCTCATATTCTCAAAGTTATGAATGATTCTAAACTTCATTTGCTTCACATGAATCCCGGTGCTGTTGGCAAAACTGGTTTCCACAAACAACGCACAATGATAGAATTTGAAATAGACAACGGAACACCGAAGAATTTGGCAGTGGTGGAATTCAACAGGTGGTAATAAATTGAATTGTCATGCATAGTTTACAAATTGCAGAAACTCACGTTGAATGTAAGGATTTAGAAAAAGTTTTTTCTAATAAAACTCTTCTCCATTACACCGATCTTGACTATTGCGAACGTTACGACAGTGAAAATATTCATAGATGGATTTCGAATACCAATCGTATTACGTGGTGCGGATATGAAAACGGAGACTTTGTAGGTTTTGTATCGGCACATTTGGTCGAAAAGCATTTGACAGCGTCAATCACAAGTGTAATTATAGAGAAATATCAACATAAAGGTTTTGCGAAACAATTGTTGGATTTTGCAGTCGAAAATCTATATGCAAAAGGATTCGCACGTATTGAAGCACAGATTTGCACCGAAAATTCGGAATCAGTCCAATTATTTGAATCAGCAGGTTTCACTCGTGAAGGAATTTTACGAAAAAACTTCCTGATTGACGGCATATTACGCGACTCGTATATGTATGCAAAAATTGTAGGTGTCAATTTGTAAAAAATCAAAAAAAATCTTTCGTAAACGGCACATTTTATCTTTATTTGCAATAAAAACAAGGGTATTATTTATGATTGACAGAAAACGATGAAGAACACGTATTTTGATTTGATAGAACAAAGTTTCTATTTCCCTCAAGAAGGTTTTGACCTTCGCGATGGTTTTCTAACTTTCCAAGGAGTTTCTCTCAAATATTTAATTGATAAATACGGTACGCCGTTCCGGTTTATTTATTTACCGAAAATTGGCGAACAGATTCGTAAAGCCCGAAATCTTTTTAATAAAGCAATCAAATATTATAATTACAAAGGTGGTTATGAATATTGTTATTGCACTAAATGTAACCACTTCTACCATGTGATTAACGAGGCGTTGAAACACAACGTTAATTTGGAAACATCTTCGTCGTTCGATATTGATTTGATTATCAAATTGTATCAGGCAAAAAAGGTTGACAAGAATTTGGTGGTGATTCATAATGGTTACAAAACCGAGGAATATCTTCGTAAAATTGTGATGTTGCGTGATTTAGGTTTCCACAACACAATAACAATTCTTGATAGTACCGAGGAATTGGATCGTCTTGAAAAATTAATGGGACGTAAAAAGTTGAAGGTCGGAATCCGAATGGCAATCAACGAAGAGTCTCAATCTGCTTATTATACTTCTCGTTTGGGAATTCGTCCAAACGAAATCTCTCATTTCTACAAACGTTTGAAAACCAAGAAGAATCTTGAATTGAAAATGCTTCACTTCTTTGTTGATTCTGGAATAAAGGATAGTTTGTATTATTGGGGCGAGTTCCAAAAGGCGTTGAAAGTATATATTGACCTGAAAAAACAATGCGACACTCTTGATTCCCTTGATTTAGGTGGAGGTCTCCCAATTCGTAACCATTTAGGTTTTGAGTATGATTATGATTATATCATCGGGGAAATCATAAAAAATATTAAGGAAGCCTGTGCAAAGGAAAAAATCGACGATCCGAATATTTATACTGAATTTGGCAAATATACGGTGGGCGAGAGTGGAGCGATTATTTTCCAAGTTTTGGAACAAAAGCAACAAAACGATACGGAATGTTGGTACATCATAAACAATAGTTTGATGAATACAATTCCTGATGCGTGGGGAATTCACGAAAAATTCATTTTGTTGCCGGTCAATAAATGGCAGAACGAATACAAACGTGTGAATATTGGTGGTATTAGCTGCGACCATTCCGATTACTATAATTCGGAGGATTTGAATCAAGAAGTAATGCTTCCTTCATATTCCGAAAAGGAAAAAGAACCGTTGTACATAGGATTTTTCCATACAGGAGCTTATCAAGATTCAATTAGTGGCTACGGAGGTATAAAACACTGTTTAATTCCTTCACCAAAATATATTGTCATCGACCGCGACGAAACTGGTAATTTTAAGGATTACGTGTATCGTGAAGAACAAACAGCGGAAGATATGTTCAATATCTTGGGCTACAACGAAGCAGACAAAAAATAGTTGTCAAAACTGATAAAAATTGGACGCTTTTCAAGAATTCTTGAAAAAATACTATCTTTGTAATTAAGAGAAAAGGTGAATTTATTTTGTTTGCTTTTCTTTCTAAAAATTGATTTTTATGGATTTGTTAAAAAATAAGACTGCACTGATTACTGGTGCAAATCGTGGAATAGGAAAAGCTATTGCTTTAATGTTTGCATCGGAAGGTTGCGAAATCGCATTTACCGATTTGGAACGCAACGAGGTTATGGAAGCAACAGAAAAAGAAATTGCTCAATACGGTCATAAGGTAAAAGGATATGCTTCGAATGCTGCTAATTTTGCAGATGCACAAAATGTTGTAAAACAAATTGTGGACGATTTCGGTAAAATCGATATTTTGGTAAATAACGCGGGAATCACTCGTGATTCGGCAATGAAACGAATGACAGAAGATCAATGGGATGCGGTTTTGACAGTTAATTTGAAATCTGTATTCTCAATGACGAAAGCTGTTCAACCAATAATGTGGAAACAAGCATCAGGTAGTATCATCAGTTTGAGTTCTATTGTTGGTATTTCGGGAAATGCAAGTCAGGCAAATTATTCTGCATCAAAGGCTGGCATTATCGGTTTCACAAAGTCGATAGCAAAAGAATTTGGTGTACGTAACATTCGTTGTAATGCGGTAGCACCTGGTTTTATTATGACAGATATGACTGCCCAGTTGCCGGAACATATTCTGGAAGAATGGAAAACAAGAATTCCGTTGCACAGAGCGGGAACGGTGCAAGATGTTGCGAACGTATGCACGTTTTTGGCTTCGGAATTGTCAAGTTATGTGACGGGACAGGTGATTCCAATTTGTGGTGGGTTACAAATTTAAATTTATATATTATGAGAGAGCAAACTGAAGAAATTGCAGAACGAATAATTGCCGCTCGTAAAGCCAGCGGTTATTCTGCCGAGGATGCAGCAAAAGCTTTGGGCATCAATAAATATGAATACCAAGATTTTGAGTCTGGACAAATCGATATTCCGGTTAGTTCTATCTTGAAAATAGCTTCATTGTATAATGTTGACGTAAAATTATTGTTGACGGGCGAGGGTCCAAAGGAACAAAATTTCACGATTACACGTAAAGGCGACGGAGTGAGTGTAGAACGTCACAAACGTTATAAATATCAAGCTTTGGCTTCGGATTTTATTGGTAAAAAAGCAAACTTCTTTATTGTAACAGCCGACGCAAGCGACGAAAGTGTTCAATATAGTTCGCACGAAGGCCAGGAATTTTTATATGTTCTTGACGGTTCCATGGAAGTTTATTTCAAAGATGAAAAATATGTTTTGTCGGAAGGAGACAGCGTATTTTTCAACTCATCTATTTCTCACGCAATTCGCACAATAAACGGTTCAAGAGCAAGATTTTTGTCGGTTCTTGTGTAATAAAAATCTTTGTGATATAAAAACGGTGTGTCTCGAATGAGGTACACCGTTTTTTGTTAATACCATCATTTTGAAACAATACTTTTTCGGAATTCTGCACTTTAATCGTGTAAACCCTTTTCTTGTACTTTCTTACTTGAATAAGAAAATACAAGATCGACTGGCTTAAAAATCTATTCGCTGCGCGAAAGGAGTTGAAGTACCGCATTTTGAGAATTAAATTGTATGAGGGTTTGGGTAGTTTTTTTGACCATTAGATTAATTTTTTATAACTTTGAATTTGTTGGTAATGAAAAATAACCCTCGTTTTTCACTTGTTTAATAAGTTTAAATGGGTGAAAATCAAATTATGGAATCAAACAAAAACTTAAATATTCTGTTATGAAACGTTATTCAATTTTTTTTCTATTGGCTATGGCATTTGCTTTTTGCGGTTGCGACAAGGACGACGAAGAAGAGTACAACAATGCATTGAATGGAAAACCCGGTCCAACTTCTAACCAAATTGCTAAACAAGTTGATATGACGGTTGTTGTTCCAATTCATCCGTCAAGTTTGGAGTATTTTGATTATGTCATTCATTATTATGACAATCGTGGAGTGGAGCAAAGAGATACGATTCAAGAAAGCTGTGGCGGAATAGTTGTAGAAGATTGGAATTATGTTGATATAGAGATTACTCTTGAAGATACTGGCTCATCGTTGAAGAGCTTTGATAATCTTTATGTTAAAACCTTCAGTTATGACAACTTATTTGTCACATGTTCTGTGACAGTAGAGATGATTCCGAAAAAAGATATCGCTACAGTGGTGTCGTTTTCTTTCTACACTCCAAAACCATATATTATCCCGAGTGTTCACAACTCTGCAACATCGATTCAAAGCGAAACGTCCAATCATATTTTGGAGAATGTTGAATGTATAATGATAGATTCAATGACTATTGATTCTTTCCAATCTGAATATGGCAGGACTTTTTCGTCTCATTGCGGACTGTACGATAGCTATGTCGGATACGAAATCTTCTTCTACTAAAGAGGAAGTAGAAAGTTTAATTTTTTAGAAAAACAGGCTTTTCTTTGTTTGTTTTTGGGGAATAGAACTTATCCCGTCCTAAAATAGCGTTACAAAAAAAGTAACGTAAAATGGAAGTAAAAGAAAAACAGTACGTTAAACGTACACAAAAAGACTATCCAATGTCTTTTAAAATGTCAGTCGTAAAAGAATTTGAGACAGGCGTAATCA
>JAZRXD010000053.1:0-11911 GCA_045600045.1 Bacteroidales bacterium | reverse complement strand
ATTGGGGCAGCGCTTTTGTGGTCGTCTTTTGAAATACGTATGCAACATACACGAGTGTTGCAAGGTCGAGCAAAGAAAAATCCAAATCGCACGTATGAATATTGATTTTTTGATACAAATTGCCGGTTTGCAACTTAATCTGTCGGGTTTTGTTGTTGGAATTTGCACATACGTTACCATTTGGATTGGGCACAATGCGTGTATTTGGGGTGAGTATTATTTCACCAAACGGTTGTGGATTGCGTTTTTGATTGGAGGTTTGGCTCTTGTGTGCGGAGCGTTGTTTTGTTGTAATCTTATTTGGAGTACGGTTTTGAGTATAGTGGGGTTTACGTTTTTATGGGGTATAGGCGAAATTATTGAACAGGAAAAACGTGTGGAGCGTGGCTGGTTTCCTAAAAATCCAAAGCGAGAGAGAGCATAAAATCAATATAAATTTTATTTTTGCGACAATTATAATAAAGTATGCAAGTAGCAATTGTAAAATATAATGCAGGCAATATCCAATCGGTAAGTTATGCATTGAATCGTCTGGGAATCGAGCCGATTGTGACAAACGATTCCGATGTTTTGTACAAAGCCGATAAAATTATTTTTCCGGGTGTTGGCGATGCTGGGACAGCAATGCCTTATTTGCGTGAACGTCATTTGGATGAAGTCTTGGTGTCTCTCAAACAACCATTTTTGGGAATTTGTTTTGGTATGCAGTTGATGTGTAAACATTCCGAAGAGGGCAATGTTGATTGTTTGGGAATTTTCGATGTGAATGTGAAACGTTTCCCAGCAGGAAAGGAAAAAATTCCACACATGGGCTGGAATACAATCTCTAATTTGAAAGGAAGTTTGTTGAAAAATATAAATCCTGAAAGTTATGTGTATTTTGTGCATAGCTACTATGCCGAAATGAATCCGTATTCAACGGCAACTTGCAACTATGTGCTTGATTTTAGTGCGGGAATAGAAAAAGATAATTTCTTCGCTTTTCAATTTCATCCAGAAAAAAGTGGAGTCGTGGGTGCGCAAATTCTTAAGAACTTTATTGATTTATAATGCCGAAAACCGAAGAAAATCTACGAATAGATAAATGGCTTTGGGCTGTTCGTTTGTACAAAACGCGCAGTTTGGCAACTACGGCTTGCAAAAACAATCAAATTTCTATTGAAGGCGTGTATGTAAAACCATCGCATATTGTGAAAATTGGCGATGTCGTGAATGTGAAACGTCCGCCAATAGTTCGTTCGTATGAGGTTTTGGGACTTTTGGCGCAACGGGAATCTGCAAAAGTTGTGGTTGATTTTGTAAAAGATGTAACGCCTCAATCGGAATTACAGAAGTTGGAAGATGTGAAAATGGTGTTCACAGTGTATCGCGACAAAGGTACTGGACGTCCAACGAAAAAAGATCGCCGTGCACTCGAAGAGTTTGGCTATCTGTAGTGTATTTTGTTGAATTTTCGTGGTTTAGAAATAAAAAAGTCTATTTTTGCACTCGGTTAACGAGACGGTCCAATGATTATAGCAAAACAAAAACGACAGGAAAATATAGCGGAATATGTGCTGTATATGTGGCAGTTGGAAGATTTGCTCCGTGCTTGTGGTTTCGATGTCGAACTTTTGACGAAAGGTTTTTCACTTCCGCCTGTTGAATTGTCGAAAATCAAACAATGGTATCAAGATATGGCCGATGCAATGAAAGCCGAAGGCATTCACAAAAAAGGTCATTTGATGCAATTGAAGGAATTGGTTCAAGACTTGTCTTCGTTGAATATCCAGTTGTTGCAAAATCCCGAAGAAAAGAAATACAAGGAACTTTTCGATGCGGCTTTGCCGAATATTACAGAAATCATCAATCATTCCGATGGTTTTGTGAAAAATGAAATCGATGCTTGTTTTACGGGCTTGTATGGAGTGATGGTGCTTAGAATGCAGAAAAAGGAAATTACCGACGATACGCAGAAAGCGGTGAAATCATTCTCTAATTTACTTGCAGCTTTGGCTGTTCGCTTCAAACAATACGAAAACGGTGAACTTAATATAGAACTTTAAATTATTAGAAAATGCCAATTGTATCTCCATCAATTTTGTCTGCAAATTTTGCAAATCTTCAAGCTGACATTGAAATGTTGAACGAAAGTGCTGCTGAATGGATGCACATCGACGTGATGGATGGCGTTTTTGTACCGAATATTTCGTTTGGTTTTCCAGTTTTGAAAGCTATTCAACCGCTTGTTAAGAAAACACTCGACGTTCATTTGATGATTGTCAATCCTGAAAAATATATTGAACGTTTTAAAATGGCCGGCGCAGAAATTTTGACAGTTCATTACGAAGCTTGTTCTAATTTGAAAAAAGTTGTTGAACAAATTCGTGCAAACGGTATGAAAGCCGGCGTATCAATAAATCCGGAAACGCCGACATCGGTTTTGAACGACATTTTGCCGTTTGTTGATTTAGTGCTTGTTATGTCGGTTCATCCTGGCTTTGGTGGTCAAAAGTTCATTCCTGAAACGCTTACGAAAATTCGCGAAGTCCGTTCTATGATTCAAGCTCGTGGTTCGCATGCACTTATCGAAGTTGATGGTGGCATTGGTTTGCAAAATATCGACGACGTTACTGCTGCAGGTGTTGATGCCGTTGTTGCAGGTGCTTCGGTTTTCTCTTCCGAAAATCCCAAAGAAACTATCATTAAGCTAAAAAAATAAGTGGATTTTTTGCTTGTGTCAGTTAACAAAAGTTGGGACAAATTTCTGGCTTTTAGTTCCTGATACTTGATTCCTTCTAATTTTACTTGTGAAAAAAGAGGTTATTTTATGCAATAAAGAGAATAAATTTTATCTTTGGCAAAATTTAAAAATCATGGCAGAAGCACAAGACATTAAAGCAATTCAAGCGGAAAAACTGAAAGCACTACAGTTGACGCTTGACAAAATTGACAAGTCGTATGGTAAAGGTACCATAATGAAACTTGGTGATCACGTAGTTGAAAATTTACCTTGTATTTCGTCTGGTTCGATTGGACTTGACGTTGCTCTTGGTATTGGAGGTTATCCACGTGGTCGTGTTATCGAAATTTTTGGTCCGGAATCGTCTGGTAAAACAACATTGGCAATTCACGCGATTGCCGAAGCTCAGAAAAAAGGTGGCTTGGCTGCATTTATTGATGCGGAACATGCTTTCGACCGATTTTATGCGGAAAATTTGGGCGTTGATGTTGCGAATCTTTACATTTCTCAGCCTGATAATGGGGAACAGGCTTTGGAAATTGCAGATCAATTGATTCGTTCCGGCGCAATCGACATTATCGTTATCGATTCGGTTGCGGCTCTTACGCCGAAGGCGGAAATTGAAGGCGATATGGGCGATTCTAAAATGGGACTTCATGCCCGTTTGATGTCGCAAGCATTGAGAAAATTAACAAGTGTAATAGACAAAACAAGCACAACGGTTATTTTTATCAACCAATTACGTGAAAAATTGGGTGTGATGTTTGGAAATCCAGAAACAACAACTGGTGGTAATGCGTTGAAATATTATGCATCGGTTCGTTTGGATGTCCGTCGTGTCGGTCAAATTAAAGACGGCGATAGTGTTGTAGGTAACAGAACTCGCGTAAAAGTTGTTAAGAACAAAGTTGCGCCTCCATTCCGTCAAACAGAATTCGACATTATGTTCGGTGAGGGAGTTTCAAAAATTGGTGAAATCATCGATACAGGAGTTGAACTCGAAATAATCAAGAAAAGTGGTTCTTGGTTTAGTTACGGCGAAACAAAATTAGCTCAAGGTCGCGATGCGGTAAAAGCATTGTTGCGTGACAATGATGAACTTCGCGATGAAATCGAGGCTAAAATCCGTGAGGCTTTAAGTTAGTTAAGAAATAAGTTTTTTTGAAAGGCATTACATTTCTGCTGTTCTTGAAAACGCTCCTTTGTGTAATTCCTTTCCGTAATGGACAGGCGGTTCTGTCCCGTTAAATATATAGTATGGAATTATACGAAGAAGGTGGCTTGCTTTCAACTGAAATTTTGCAGGCCATAAAAGAATTGGGCTTTGAAAAACCTACGGATATTCAAAGTCAAGCTATTCCGTTTTTGTTGACGGAAACTCGCGATTTAATTGGATTAGCTCAAACTGGTACGGGAAAAACGGCGGCATTTGGCTTGCCGTTGATTTCCCAATTGGATTATGGACAAAATTATCCACAAGCGTTGGTGATTTGTCCAACACGCGAATTGTGTCTTCAAATCGAACGCGATTTGACAAATTATGGAAAGTATCTTCCTTTGCAAACAGTTGCAGTGTATGGAGGCGCCGATATTGTACGTCAAATCAAGAAAATCCAAGCAGGTGTTCATATTGTTGTGGCAACACCTGGACGTTTGACCGATATTATCAATCGTAAGAAAGTAGATTTGTCGCACGTGAGAACATTGGTTCTTGACGAAGCCGATGAAATGCTTGATATGGGTTTCCAAGAAGATTTGGATGCTATTTTGGAACAAACTCCATCCGAAAAAAGAACGTTGTTGTTTTCGGCAACCATGCCGACCGAAGTTCGTAGGATTGCTTCAAATTATATGAACGATCCGTTCGAAATTACTATCGGAGCAAAGAATTCTGGTGCGGCAACAGTTTCGCATCAAGCTTATATTGTGAGTTCGAAGAATCGTTACCTTGCTCTTAAACGTTTGGCTGATTTCTATCCTGATATTTATGGAATAGTATTCTGTCGTACTCGTGAGGAAACCAAAGAGGTTGCCGATAAATTGATGAGCGACGGATATAATGCCGATGCCCTTCATGGCGATTTGTCGCAAGCTCAACGCGATTATGTAATGAAGAAATTCCGTAACAAGAATTTGAATATGTTGGTGGCAACTGATGTGGCTGCTCGTGGTCTTGATGTTCACGATTTGACTCACGTAATCAACTATTCAATTCCTGACGATTTGGAAACATATACGCACCGAAGTGGTCGTACAGGTCGTGCAGGCAAGGAAGGTATTTCAATTTTGATTGCGAATTTGCGTGAAAAAGGAAAATTGAAACGTATAGAACAAATCATCAAAAAGAAAATTGAAATTAAAAAGGTTCCTGGCGGACAAGAAATTTGTTCGGTCCAATTAAATGATTTGATTCGTAAGGTTTTGGCTTCCGAAGTGAACGAAGAGAAAATTGATGGTTTGTTGGCACCAATTCTTCCTCAATTCGAAGGTATGACAACCGAAGAAATTGTAAAACGTTTCGTTTCGTTCGAAGTCAATAGAATTCTCGAATATTACGATAATGCGGTTGATATCAATTTAGATTACGAAAAAGAAACAGAACGTCGTAGAGACTTGGAAAATCGTAATCACGAACGTAACGAACGTCGCCGCGACAGAGACGGAAGACGTGACCGTCGCGATCGAGAAGACCGTCGTGACCGTGAGGAAAAACCACGCGATCGTCGTGATAAAGGCGAAAGAAACGACCGTCGTGAAAGAGGAGGCCGTTCGGAAAGAAACGGTAACTACACTCGTTTCTTTATGAATATTGGTAAGAAAGAACAGCTAGACCAAGGAAAATTGTTGAAGTTGTTGAACGAACATGCCAACGACCGTGATATTCATTACGGTGCAATCGACATTATGCGTTCATTCTCGTTCTTCGAAGTTGAATCGCAATATACAGACAAGATTTTGAAAAGTCTTGAAAATGCGAAATACGAAGGAATGCCAATTTCTGTTCAAGTTGCACAAGCTCCAAAAGTTCCGGAATATTCCGAAAAATCGGGTAGAAACGACGATTTTAGAGGCTCACGTAGAGGTGGCGATTCTCGCAAAAGTCACGATTTTGGCAGAAGCAAACGTGGAGGCGAACGTCGTTTCGATAGAGATAGAGGAAATCGTAAAGGCAGAAGAAAGAATTTTTAATAGATTGAGAAATGGATTCTTTGGAACTTCAGGATATTATCTTAAATGCCTCGATAGGTAAAGATTTACAGATTATTGCCGAAAAAGTTTTTCAAAACGAACGAATTTCGTGCGACGATGCTTTGCTATTGTACGAAAAAGCAGATTTGAATTTCGTCGGTATGTTGGCTAATTATGTAAAAAACCAAAAATTTGGTAATAAGGTTTTTTTCAACAAAAACATTCATGTTGAACCATCAAACGTATGTGTGCATAAATGTAAATTTTGTTCGTATTACCGCGAGGAAAAAGATTCTGAAAGTTGGGAATATTCTATTGAGGAAATTGCGGAAAAGCTAAAAACAATACCTCCGCAGGCATTGACTGAAGTTCATATTGTTGGAGGTTGCCATCCAACACGAAAAATCGAATATTACTGTGATTTGCTTCGTTTGGTAAAACAAATTTTGCCGCACGTTTACATTAAGGCTTTCACAGCAGTAGAGATTGAATATATGGCAAAATTGAATGACTTGACGAGTGTTGAAGTCTTGACAAAACTGAAGGAAAGTGGTTTGGCTGCAATGCCAGGTGGCGGTGCCGAAATTTTCGATGAGAAACTTCGTGCGGAGATATGTCCATCGAAGACAAAAAGTTCCGATTGGTTGGAAATTCATCGTCAAGCTCATAAGCTTGGAATAGAAACGAATGCAACGATTTTGTATGGTCATCGAGAAACGTATGCTCATCGAGTTGACCATTTGAATCGTTTGCGTACGTTACAAGATGAAACACATGGATTTAACGCATTTATTCCTTTAAAATATAAAAAGGAAAATAATGTTCTTGGCATAGAACGAGAATTGCCTTGGACCGAAGATTTGAAGAATTTTTCGATAACGCGTTTGTTCTTGGATAATATTCCGCACTTAAAAGTATATTGGCCGATGTTGGGAAAAGATTTCTCACAAATCACATTAGACTATGGAGTGGACGATTTTGACGGAACAATCAACGATTCCACGAAAATCTATTCTATGGCAGGTTCTGTGGAAACAAAACCAGTCTTGACGCAAGATGAAATGGTTACGCTTATAAAAGAAAGCAATCGAACACCAATCGAGCGCGATACGTTGTACAATATAATAAAGGAATATTAATTCGGGGTAAATCGAATTACTTTTTCTTGTAACTGATTCCATCTCTGCCTAATTGTCAGTCTTTCTGCCAATTTTATTGTAGCATAGTTATGTTGTATGACACAATTACCTCAATTTTTGTGAAAATTGTCGTGGCATAATCATTGACAATAGCGGGACAAACAATTTAGAATTTAAAAACATATTACTATGGGAAAGATAATAGGAATTGACTTAGGAACCACGAATTCGTGTGTTGCGGTTATGGAAGGAAACGAACCAGTCGTAATTCCAAATAGCGAAGGTAAACGTACAACACCTTCTATCATTGGTTTCATCGACAATGGCGAACGTAAGGTTGGAGATCCTGCAAAACGTCAGGCTATCACCAATCCTAATAAAACAGTGTTCTCTATCAAACGTTTCATGGGCGAAACATACGATAGATTATCAAGTGAAGTTGCTCGTGTGCCTTACAAAGTTGTGAAAGGTGACAACAATACTCCTCGTGTTGATATTGATGGTCGTTTGTACACTCCACAAGAAATTTCTGCAATGGTTCTTCAAAAAATGAAGAAAACTGCCGAGGAATATCTTGGACAAGATGTTACAGAGGCTGTTATAACTGTTCCTGCTTACTTTAACGATGCTCAACGTCAGGCAACAAAAGAAGCTGGTGAAATAGCTGGCTTAACGGTAAAACGTATTGTGAACGAACCAACAGCTGCTGCTCTTGCTTATGGTTTGGACAAGACAAATAAAGATATGAAGATTGTTGTGTTCGACTGTGGTGGTGGTACGCACGATGTTTCTATACTTGAACTTGGCGATGGCGTGTTTGAAGTAAAAGCAACTGCTGGAGATACTCACCTTGGTGGTGATGATTTCGATCAACGTATTATTGAATGGTTGGTACAAGAATTCAAAAACGACAATGGCGGAATCGATTTGAGCAAGGATTCAATGGCATTGCAACGTTTGAAAGAAGCTGCAGAAAAGGCAAAAATCGAGTTGTCTAATACAACTTCTACCGAAATCAACTTGCCATACATTATGCCAGTTGACGGTGTTCCAAAACACTTGGTTCGTACATTGACACGTGCGAAATTCGAACAATTAGTTGATGATTTGGTACAACGTACAATCGATCCTTGTAAAACTGCGTTAACACAAGCTGGTCTTGGTACAAACGAAATTGACGAGGTAATCTTGGTTGGTGGTTCTACTCGTATCCCAGCTATTCAAGCAGCAGTAGAAAAATTCTTCGGCAAAGTTCCTTCAAAAGGTGTTAACCCAGACGAAGTTGTTGCAATTGGTGCGGCTATTCAGGGTGGTGTGTTGACAGGTGAAGTAAAAGACGTGTTGTTGTTGGATGTAACTCCACTTTCGTTGGGTATTGAAACAATGGGTGGTGTGATGACAAAACTTATCGAAGCCAACACTACAATTCCAACTAAGAAATCCGAAACATTCACAACTGCAGTTGACAACCAACCATCAGTTGAAATCCACGTATTGCAAGGTGAACGTTCAATGGCAAAAGACAACAAGACTATCGGTCGTTTCCACTTGGACGGTATTCCAGCAGCACAACGTGGTGTTCCTCAAATTGAAGTAACATTTGATATTGATGCGAACGGAATCTTGAACGTATCGGCAAAAGATAAAGGTACAGGCAAGGAACAAAGTATTAGAATTGAAGCTTCATCAGGCTTGAGCGACGATGAAATCAAACGTATGCGCGAGGAAGCAAAAGCTAACGAAGCAGCAGATAAGGCAGAAAAAGAAAAAATCGACAAATTGAACCAGGCAGATTCAATGATTTTCCAAACAGAAAAACAATTGAAAGATCTTGGTGACAAATTGCCAGCCGACAAAAAGTCTCAAATTGAAGGTGCGTTGGCAAAATTGAAAGATGCACACAGTAAACAAGACATTGCAGGTATTGATGCCGCAATGGCAGAGTTGAACACTGTGTTCCAAGCAGCTTCTCAAGATATGTACAATGCAGGCCAAGCACAAGGCGGACCACAAGGAAATCCAAATGCAGGACAACAACAAAACAATAACAACGGCGGTGACGAAGTAACTGACGTTGACTTTGAAGAGGTAAAATAATATCATAACCCGCATTTATGAAAACGGCGTAGCTCAAAAGAGTTACGCCGTTATTTTGTTGACAAAATACCATTGTTAATGCAAATTGATATAATAAACATATGATTTTGAAATGTTGTATGCTTTTTCGAGAATTTATCACGAATATATATTGGCATTGGTTATTGCAAATATGCTACTTATGGCAAGATAAAACTATTATACTTTATCTACAACAACCAATTGAACAGCCATCCACTGATGATAATGAAAAGTGTTATTGTGCCGAAAAAGATACCTATCAGTTTCCAGGTCATCACCTTCTTGAGCAGCGTAGCTTCGGGAAGAGAGAGTCCTACCACGCCCATCATAAAGGCAATGGCAGTACCTAACGCAACGCCCTTTTGTACAAAGGCTTCAATGAGTGGAATAATACCAGCTGCATTGGAATACATTGGTACGGCAAGTACTACTGCAAACGGCACCGTCCACCATTGACCAGAACCCAAGGCTCCGCTGAAGAAATCATCGGGTACAAAACCATGTATGCCAGCACCAATGCTGATACCTATTAACACGTATATCAATACGCCTTTTACAATGTACCAACTCTCTTTGATAATGGAAGGCAGTCGCTTGAGAAACGAAGTTTGCGAAGAGGTCCACGCTGCTTGTTCTTTTATATTTTGTTTTTGCAAATTGAATACCCAATCACTCAACAGTGGCTCCAAATGCAAGCGTCCTAACATCATACCGCCTACTGTGCCGAGCAATATGCCAGCCACAACGTACACCAAAGTCACTTTCAAACCAAACGAACCCAAAAACATCGCCACCGCTACCTCATTGACCAAAGGCGAGGTGATTAAAAAAGAAAAGGCTACTCCCAATGGAATACCACCCTTTACAAATCCAATAAAAAGCGGTATAGACGAGCAGGAACAAAATGGTGTGATGGCTCCAAAAACTGATGCCAATAAATACTGAAAACCATATAGCTTGTGCTTGTTCATATAATTCCGAAGGCGGTCAATGGGAAAATAGGCATTGATAACGCCCATCACTACACTGATTACAAACAGCAAGAGCAAAATTTTGATGCTATCGTAAAAGAAAAAGTTGACTGACTCGCCTAATTTAGAGGCAGCCTCAATTTTTAATATTTCATAAACTAACCAATCTGCAAATTTCTGTATCATATCTATACTTGTTTGTTAAATTACGAACATTATATTTAAATAAAATCACATCATTAGCAACAGGCAATAGTAGCACCCGATGACGATAAAAAGTCCTGCCACAATCACATTCATCACTTTTTGCAAAGTTTGTATCCTTCCATAAAATGCTCCCAGACTGCCAACACTAAAAGCAAGAATGAATGCAACAATAATCACTGGCAGAGCAGTGGCTATGGCAAAAACCGCAGGTAACAAAAAACCGCCCGTTTCGCTTGCCGCCAATGGTATGAGTCCGCCAAAATAGAACACTGCACTTGTGGGACAAAATGCCATGGCAAACAAGGCTCCGAGCAATAAAGCACCCAAACTTCCCTTTTGCGAAAGTTTTTCACCTGATATCCCTAATCTCATTTTAGGCAACTGCAGTTTGTGACCAAACAGCATAAACAAACCTATCAGTACCAACAACGGGCCTAGGGCAACGCCTCCAAAATAAGCCAAGTTCTTCTGAATATGGAAAAGGCTTAATCCTTGATGTAGAATAATGAGTAGAATTACACCTAAAACAGTATAACTCAATATTCTGCCCAAAGTATAAAGCAATCCGTTGACCAATACTTTTCGATTGTTGTTAATGTTTTTCGATATATAACCCACTGCGGTGATATTGGTCGCTAAAGGACAAGGACTGATAGCCGTGAGCAGTCCTAGTAAGAAAGCGGTGAGAACGGGAAAAGAACCGTTGTTAAGTAAATTTTGAATCGAATCCATCATTGTTGTAGTTTTTTAATTTCAGACTTCAATTGACGGCAAAACTCCTCGGGTTGGGTGCGGGCATAAGAGAACGCCATATCCGTTAAATCAATTCGCAGATTATCCTTGACTAAAATGAGTGTCGACCAAGCTACTTCGTATTTCTCAACAATAGACTCATTTTCTTTCAAAGAAATGTCTATCACGTACAGTTTAACTTTTGAATTGTTATATTCTGTTACCACCTTGCGTGTTTGTTCCTCAATGGCACGACAAGTAGCACATCGTTGTTTGCCGTGGAAATACAATATCTCTACCACATCATCAATAGAATTTGAAACAATGTTTTGTTTCTTTGAATTTTGGGCGCAAGCCACAGTCAGCATACTCATCATGAGTAAAATAATTGATATTTTTTTCATTTTAGAGCAATTTTAAGATTAGACAAAATACTTTTTACTTCCGTAAGCGACAAACGACCCTTGCTCACTACACGTTCATCTACTACCAAAGCTGGCAACGACATTACGTTGTATTCCATTATTTTCATCAAATCCTCTTCCTTTACGATTTTCGCAGAGATGTTTAATTCTTCCGTTGCTTTTTGTACCGTTTCGTACAAGGCTTTGCAACCAGAGCAGCCCGTTCCTAAGATTTTAATTTCCATTTGCTTAAAAATTTAAGTTAAACGATTATTTTTATTGTTTGTATTTCGTAAAATTACGAACAAGTAAAACGCAAATTCATTGTATTATAACTCACCAAACATAAAACGAAACTATTTATTACAGCAACTTTTACCAGAATCCATACAAACGCATTGACTGAAGAAAGAAGAAAAAAGCAGTTTA
>JAZRXD010000052.1:0-10335 GCA_045600045.1 Bacteroidales bacterium | reverse complement strand
TCCTAAAATCAATAAGAGAGTAAATTTTTTCATATACTAACAATATTGGTTTAATAAATCTTTTACTTGTTGTATTTCTTCGTCTTTCAACGAATTTAAACAAATTGCCGGATATTTGGCCATTTGATTTTTTCCCATTCTTTGAAACAACGTCAAATTCGTGTCTTTTCCGTCTTTTGTAATCTCATATTTTTTGAATGCGTCGAATGGAATCTTATATGAGGTACATTTTCCCATTAATAATTGTATATGGTAAAAACGGAACACAATATTTTGTTTGTCTTCGTCGGAAATGTAGATGAAATTCAAATTTTTGCGGTGTTGTGTGTAAACAACGCCTGCGTAAATTGCTAAAATCGCCAATATAAATAGTGAGCATTGTAAAGCCGACAGCGGTTTGATTTCAACATTGAATTCCCGTAAAAAACTATGCGACAAAGGAATAGATACGCAAATCGACGTAATTAAAACAACTCCAACGGTTTTCCAGATTTTGAGTTTGCTTGCGTATTTTTCGTTATGAATGACCATAGTTTTTTAAATGATTTATGCAAATATACAATTTGAAGTGAGATTAAATTTAAAAAAACGTACTTTTGCAAAAAATAAATTTGATATGGGTTTGAAATGCGGTATTGTTGGTTTGCCGAATGTAGGAAAATCAACATTATTTAATTGTTTGACGAATGCGAAAGCACAGGCTGCGAATTTTCCTTTTTGTACCATTGAGCCGAATGTGGGAATGATTACTGTTCCAGACAATCGTTTGAACGAATTGGAGAAAATTGTTCATCCGGAAAAAGTTGTTCCTACTACTGTTGAAATTGTTGATATTGCAGGATTGGTGAAAGGTGCAAGCAAAGGTGAAGGTTTGGGAAACAAATTTTTGGCAAATATTCGCGAATGTGATGCTATTATCCACGTTCTTCGTTGTTTCGAAAACGAAAATATAACCCACGTAGATGGTTCCATAAATCCTGTACGCGACAAAGAAACAATTGACATGGAACTTCAGTTGAAAGACTTGGAATCTGTAGAATCGCGTCTTGGCAAAGTTGAAAAACAAGCTCGTGCCGGCGGCGACAAAGAAGCAAAATTCGTGTGCGATATTTTAACTCGCGTGAAGGCATCGTTGTTGAAAGGTGAATCGGTTCGTACTCTTGGTTTGGATGATGAGGAAAAAGCTGCAATCTACGATTTACATTTATTGACTTTGAAACCAGTTATGTACGTTTGCAATGTTGATGAATCGGGAATCAACGGAAACGCATTCGTCGATGCGGTTAAGAACGCCATAAAAGATGAACGTGCCGAAGTTTTGATTTTGGCTACAGCATTGGAAGCTGAAATTGCCGAACTCGACACTCAGGAAGAACGCGATATGTTTTTGCAGGATGTTGGTTTGTCGGAACCTGGTGTTAATAAGTTGATACGTCAAGCGTATTCATTGCTTGATTTGGAAACGTTCCTTACGGCAGGACCAAAAGAAGTCCGTGCGTGGACATACCATCGTGGTGCCAAAGCTCCACAAGCTGCCGGCGTAATACACTCTGATTTTGAAAAAGGTTTCATCAAAGCCGAAGTAATTAAATACGACGACTATATTGCCTTAGGTTCGGAATTGGCTGTAAAAGAAGCAGGAAAAATGTCGATGGAAGGGAAGGACTACGTTGTTCAGGACGGCGATATTATGCATTTCAAATTCAACGTTTAGTATGTCGGTTCCCGAGATAATCCTTATCTGCGACTATTTGGGAACGTTCGCATTTGCGATAAGTGGTGCATTGCGTGCCGCTCACAAAAATTTTGATTTGTTCGGAGGTATGTTTCTCGGTTTTGTTACGGCAATTGGCGGAGGAACGCTTCGCGATATGATGTTGAATATTCCAGTGGCGTGGCTTCACAATATCTGGTATTTCTACATAGTAATAATAGGTGTCGCTATTACATTTTTATTTCGCAGAACCATTGAAAAATACACCAAAACCTTGTTTTTGTTCGATACAATAGGAATTAGTGTATTCACTATTATTGGGATGCAAAAAGGATTGGCTTTGGGAATACATCCGATTTTGGCTGTAATGATGGGAATTTTAACGGCTGTTTTCGGTGGAATTGTTCGCGATATGATGTGTGCCGATGTTCCATTGATATTCAAAAAGAAAATTTATGCAACAGCATGTTTGATTGGTGGTTGTATATATTTATTGATGGATTATTTTTCGTGTCCGGAATTTATTTCAATAATTGTTGCTTCGGTTGTGATATTTGTAGTCCGCACTGTGAGCGTTCTCAAGAACTGGTCGTTGCCGAAGTTCAAATAAAAACGTATTTTTTTTGTTGATTGCGTTGTAATTTCAAAAAAATATCTACTTTTGTGCACCCTAAGCGGATATGGTGAAATTGGTAGACACGCCAGACTTAGGATCTGGTGCCGCGAGGCTTGTGGGTTCGAGTCCCCCTATCCGCACAAATTAACCGCTCTCGTTAGCGGTTTTTTTTTAATTACTTAATAATTGTACAATGAACGTAACAAAACAAGGTGAAGGTTTGGTGTCGGTTCTTAAAGTGCAAGTTGCACAAGCCGATTACGCTGAAAAAGTTAATGATGTATTGAAAGACTACCGCAAAAAGGCAACTATAAAAGGTTTCCGCCCTGGTACAGTTCCAATGGGTATGGTAAAACAAATGTACGGTAAGTATGCAACTGTTGAAGAAGTGAACAAAATCGTTTTCGACGCTTTGCAAAACTATTTCAAAGAAAACAAACTTCACGTTTTGGGCGAACCTCTTCCAAACGCAGAGCAAAAAGAAGTAAACTGGGATAAAGATACAGATTTCGAATTCGCATTCGATGTTGCAGTTGCCCCAGAAATCAATATTGAACTTTCTAAGAAAAACAAAGCAGATTACTATAAAATTACTGTTGACGACAAGATGATTGACGAACAAGCTGAAACATACTGCAGCCGTTTCGGAAAACAAGAAGACGTTGACACAATCGAAGGTACTGAATTTATTGCCGGTGCATTGAAATGCGTTGGTGCTGAAACTTGTGTTGAAAGAGGTTCAATGCTTTTAACTCGTTTCAAAAACGACAAAGAATTGGCAAAATTCAAAAAAGCTAAAAAAGGTGACACAGTAACTTTCAACCCAAAAAAGGCATTCGACGACGAAGAAGAAACAAAATTGTTTACAGGTGCAAAGGTTGAGAACAAGGAAGCTATGGAAGCCGACTACGAAATCACTCTTGAAGCTGTAAAACGTTATACAAAAGCGGAATTGAACCAGGATTTGTTCGACAAAGTATTTGGTAAAGACGTAATTAAGAGCGTGGATGAATTCCGTGCCCGCATTAAATCTGACATGGAAGCTAATTTCGCTGTAAATAGCGACTACAAATTCTTGGCAGACTTCAAGAAAAAATTATTGGAAGCAAACAAAATTGAATTGCCAGAAGAATTCCTAAAACGTTGGTTGGTTGAAGCAAACAAGGAAAACGAAAAAATCACTCCTGAACAAATCGAAACTGAATTCCCATTGTTTATGGAAGATTTGCGTTGGCAGTTAATCAGCGGTAAATTCGTAAAAGACAACAACATCCAAGTTTCTCCAGACGAAGTAAAAGCTGCTGCAAAAGAATATACTCGTTTCCAACTTGCACAATATGGAATGGCTAATGCCGAAGACAAAATGATTGAGCAATGGAGCCAGGAAATTTTGAAGAACCGTGACGAAGTAAATCGTTTGTACGAAATGGAAGAAAACAAGAAATTGATTGCTTTCTTCAAAGAAACAATCAAGTTGAACGAACAAGAAGTTTCTCTTGAGAAATTCAACGAAATGGCTTCTGCAAAATAGTTTAAACCGACACTTATTTTGGAAAAGGGATAGACGAAAGTTTATCCCTTTTTTGTTGTATCGTTGTACTTGCCAAGCGTCATATTGAAAATATGTTAATTTGTCTAGTGTGGAACATTCCATTTCGGGTTCTATTGTAAAGTCTTGAAAATAAATTCCTCATTGTGTATTACGATTGTGCATTAATTTTTACCTTTGGGAAATTTTAAAAACGAGATATAATGTTACCAACTATTAATCCTACTCAAACCAGTGCGTGGAAAGAATTGGAAAAATATTTCGCCACGTTCAATGGTACGCAAATGAAGGATATGTTTGCAAAAGATCCTCAACGTGCGGCAAAATATTCTTTACAATTCGAAGATATTTTCGTTGATTTTTCAAAAAACCTTGTTGACGAAAAAGTAATGTCACTTCTTCAAAAATTAGCTGAAGAATGTGGTTTGAAAGATGCTATCGAAGCAGAATTCACAGGCGAAAAAATCAATAAGACAGAAAAACGTTCTGTTCTTCACGTTGCTTTGCGTAATCGTAGTAATAAACCTATCCTTTCTGATGGAAAAGATGTAATGCCGGATGTTAACCGCGTTCTTGCCCAAATGAAAGATTTTTCAGGAAAAATTATTTCTGGTGAATGGAAAGGTTATACTGGTAAAGCAATTACCGATATCGTAAATGTTGGTATCGGTGGTTCCGATCTTGGTCCACTTATGGTTACCGAAGCATTGAAACCATACAAAAAACCTAATATCACAAACCATTTTGTTTCGAACATTGACGGAACACATATGGCTGAAACTTTGAAGAAAGTAAATCCAGAAACAACGTTGTTCATCATTGCTTCTAAGACTTTCACAACTCTTGAAACAATGACAAATGCTCACACAGCAAAAGATTGGTTCTTAAAAGCTGCAAAAGACGAAAAAGCTGTTGCTAAACATTTCGTTGCTTTAAGTACCAACGCAAAAGCAGTTTCGGAATTCGGTATCGATACAAACAATATGTTTGAATTCTGGGATTGGGTTGGCGGCCGTTACTCTTTGTGGAGTGCTATTGGTTTGTCTATCGCTTGCTCAATTGGTTTCGAAAACTATCAAGAATTGCTTGAAGGTGCTCACGCAATGGATAACCACTTCCGTGACACTGAATTCAGCAAGAACATTCCTGTAACAATGGCTTTGATTGGCATTTGGTACAATAATTTCTATGGTGCCGAAACAGAAGCAATTCTTCCTTACGACCAATATATGCACCGTTTCTCAGCATACTTCCAACAAGGAAATATGGAAAGTAACGGTAAATATGTTGACCGCAACGGAAAAGCTGTTGATTACCAAACAGGTCCAATTATTTGGGGAGAACCAGGAACAAACGGTCAACATGCATTCTATCAGTTGATTCACCAAGGAACAAAAATGATTCCTTGCGATTTCATGGCTCCTGCAATTTCTCAAAATCCAATCGGCGACCATCATCCAAAATTGTTGGCTAACTTCTTCGCTCAACCAGAAGCTCTTATGATGGGTAAAACTGCAGAACAAGTTACTGCCGAATTGAAAAAACAAGGTAAATCAGACGAAGATATTGCTATGTTGTTGCCTTATATGGTATTCAAAGGTAATATCCCAACAAATTCAATCTTGTTCAAAAAATTAACTCCAAGAACATTGGGTGCTTTAATCGCAATGTACGAGCACAAGATTTTCACTCAAGGTATCATTTGGAACATTTTCAGTTTCGATCAATGGGGTGTTCAATTGGGTAAACAATTGGCAAATGTTATTCTTCCTGAATTGCAAAATAATGACAAGGTAGCAAGCCACGATTCTTCAACTAATGGATTGATTAACAAATACAAAGAGATGAGATAATCTTTTTTATGTTGTATGATTTATGGGTTATGAATGAGGATTTTCCAAATTTCATAACCCATAATTTTTAATAAACCTGTATGAAATTTGCTATAATAATTCTTGTACTTTTCGCATTTTTACTGTCTCCCGACATATATATATACAGCTTGTTGTTCCCAAATACGGGTTTTCAAATTCAAAAATTGCTGTATTTTGTACCGCAAGTTGTGGTAATTGCATTGTCAATCATCTTTTTATTGGAAATAAATCAAACAATTAAATTCCGCCATGTGGGATATGCTATGTTTGTGTTGTTGTGTTTGCAGTTACCTAAAATCGCTTTTACGATTGTTTCGTTGATTGGAAAAATCGGGACAGTTATTCATTTACCAATGGTTCCATTTAATATCGTTGGAATTGCATTCGGAACAGTTGTGCTTGGCGTTTTGATATGGGGCTGGATTGATTTGTATCGTTTTGAAGTAAAACAGGTTGAATTCAAATCGAAAGATATTCCTGAATCATTTGACGGATACACTATCGTACATCTTTCTGATATGCACGTTGGTTCATGGAATAGAAACGGAAAAAAACTTTCTAAAGCTATAGATTTAATCAATAATCAAAATCCCGATGCAATTTTGTTTACAGGTGATTTAGTGAATAATTTGCCTGGCGAACTGGACACGGTTTCTCCTATTTTGGAAAAAATGAAGGCGAAAGACGGCATTTTTTCAGTGCTTGGCAATCACGATTATGCATGTTATGTTTCGTGCGATAGAAAGGCCGAATTGGCAAATTTGATTGTCAAAGAAAAATCATTCGGATGGAATTTGTTGCTGAATGAACATGCGGTAATTACAAGAGGAAATGATAGCATTGCAATAATTGGAGTGGAGAACCAGGGAAAACATCCTTTCCCGCATCTTGGTGATTTGCCCAAAGCAATGGCCGGAACAGAAGGAATGTTTCGTGTTTTGCTAAGCCACGATCCAACACATTGGCGAGAAGAAGTTTTGCCCCAAACGGATATACAATTAACACTTTCTGGTCATACTCATGCTTCTCAGGTTGATTTTCCGTTTTGGTCGCCATCGAAAGGTGTGTATCCAGAATATCGCGGAATGTATTCCGAAGGCGAGCAATCTTTGTATGTGAATGTAGGTTTGGGATTTACGTTTTTCCCAATTAGAATCAACACGCGTCCGGAAATAACGGTGATAAAATTCCGAAGTAATAAATTTTAATTCCAAAACATTTTATGTGGATTCCTCTTGTAATATGTTCTGCAATTTTTCTTGGTATTTACGACATCTTTAAAAAGTTGTCGGTAAAAGAAAATGTGGTTGTCTTGGTTTTGCTTTTTTCTTCGGCAACATCGCTTGTTATGTTCCTACCTTTAATCGGAATTTCAATTTTTTCGCCCGAAACATTGTATGATTCGTTGTTTTACATTCCATTCACCAATTGGCACGACCAATTCCTAATTTTTCTAAAAAGTATTATTGTACTTTCATCGTGGATATTTTCGTTCTATGCAATGAAATATCTTCCGATTTCCATTGTTGGTCCAATCCGTTCGTCAGCGCCAATGTGGACGTTGCTCGGAGCAGTTTTTGTGTTGCATGAATCACTTAACGCCTATCAATGGACCGGAATTTTGCTTATCATAATAAGTTTGTTTTTGTACTCAATTTTGGGCAAAAAGGAAGGAATAAACTTCACGCACAACATTTGGATTCTATTCATCTTTTTGGGCACGATTTTGGGCTGCGTCAGCGCCTTGTTCGACAAATATTTGATTGCACAATGCGGAATTCCAAAAATGGAAGTACAAGCCTATTTTTCTGTATATCAGTTTCTCCTGATGATTCCTGTTGTGTTGATTTTGTGGTATCCAAAACGACACGAAAAGACTTTTGAATGGCGCTGGACAATTCCTTTGATTGGCGTTTTTCTTGTCTTTGCCGACTTCTTTTATTTCTATGCGATAAGTATTCCAGGAGCTTTGATTGCTGTGATTTCGGCTATTCGCCGAAGCAACGTGCTCATATCGTTCGCAGCGGGAGCATTCTTGTTCAAGGAGAAAAATATTCTTAAAAAAGGAATTGTCCTGATTGGCGTGTTAGCAGGAATTTTCATTTTGTATGCAGGGAAATAGAAAACTCCCTATAGGATATCCTCCGATTTTTTGCATTAAAAAAAATATTGCAACTCCGTGCAGTCTTTTGCTTTTTTTAGGACTATATACATAGGGATTTTAGAAACTAAATGGAGATAACTCAACTGATAGAACGGTGCAGGCAGCGGGATGCAGAAGCTCTCAGTGAACTGTATATGACATATTCAGCTGCAATGAGGAAAGTGTGTCGACGGTATCTATCAGACAAACAAGCAATTGACGATGTAGTGCACGACTCGTTTGTGATTATCTATACATCTCTTGATACATTACACGATACCGACAAAGCTGTTGCGTGGATGATGTCCATAACCAGAAATGTAGCGTCGAAATATAAAGATTACCAGAAAAAACATCCGACAGTTTTGGCTGCTGGTGTGGAAACAAAAGAGCCTTTGACTTCCGAAGTGCGGGATGAGTTAACAGGCGAAATCGCTTTAAGCGAACTGAAGAATTTGGTTGACAAGTTGCCTGAAGGCTATGGACAGGTATTTCGGTTAGCGGTATTCGAAGGTATGTCGCATAAGGAGATTGCGGCCTTGTTGAATATAAAACCACATTCATCGGCTTCGCAATTAGCACGGGCAAAGAAGATGCTCCGTAACATGATGCTACAATCGTGGCCAATATTGCTGTTGCTCCTTTTTCCTATTTTGTATTTCATTATCGAAAAAGAAAAACCTATTGTTGTTGAAGAAGAGAAACCTATAGTGGCACAACAAGAAGAAACACCGAAAGTTGTGCCTGTGGAACCAGAACCGTTGTTTGTTCAGCAACCAAATTCTCGTACCGTTATATCTTCTGCCGATAGAACTCAGTTGGTAGCAGACTATACAAGCGATACGATAGCAGTTGATACGTTGGAAACAATAATTGCCCAAGAAGAATCTGTATTTGACACCGTGGAGACGAATCAGATACAATTTAATCAGAATGAAACAATCCCGAATTACGAACTTGTCGACATATATCCGAAAAAGCAATCCAATATTGCTGATAAACAAAAATGGTCGTTAGGCTTTGCGTATGCAGGAAATGTTAGCTACATGAAATATAGTGATGATGAAGCTTCAGATGGCCCTCATCAGAATGATGTTGTTAAAGAAGAATTAGTACAAATAAGAAAAGACTTTACCTATCCAATTTCATACGCTGTGTCTGTACGCTATAAACAGAACAAGTGGTTGGGAGTAGAGTCTGGAATAATTATAAGCAGACAAATCTACGATTTCGTGATGAAAACATCGTTAGGTGAATTGTACGACAAATCTAAAGATGTCCGTTATCTTGGCATTCCTGCAAAAATAACCTACAATGTGTGTATGGGTGAGAAAGGCGGTTTATATGGAAACGTTGGTTTAACTATGGGAATACCACTTCGTTCGTATGATGGAGTTATTCCATGGCAATGGTCGGTGGGTATAGGTTTGGGCTTGCAATACAACATTGCACGCCACATAGGCATCTTTACCGAGCCAAGTGTACAATACCAGCTTCCAAATAGAAAAGAAATCTACGACAGTAAAAATCCGTATTTGTTCACAATACCTGTGGGAATAAAATTTATTTGGTAAAAATTGAGTATAGTAGAAATATATTTTTTTTGTAATGGCTGGAAGCCAATACAAAAATTAGGTGATTTGTAATGTTTTTTGCAAAATCCTCAAAAAAATGAATTTCTCATGCAGTCTTTTGCAATTTTTAGGACTATTTTAACAGTAAAAACATCAACCAGTAAGTTTAGAAACCTTAAAATTGAAAAAACATGAAAAAAATATTTCTCGTAATCACATGTACTGCGTTATTTTATGCTTGCACCGAATATTGTGAACAATTTCCTAAAGAATATAAGGACTATACACCCTATGAGAAAGATGATGTTCTTTGTTTTGAGAACACTACAGGAGAGTACTTTACATTTGAGGTGACGAAGATGGATGCCGATGAAGGCCAGAAAAAAATACCATGGGGGTGTAAATGTGTATGTGGGAGTTATTTATCTTATGAAATCCATTCTCTAAAAAACAATAGTACAATAAAGATTTCTTCAGATTATAGAAACAATAATTATTGGGATGTTTTTTGTCAAATAATTGATTCAACAAATAGGAAAGTAGCTTATGTTGAATCTGAAAAAAAATCTGATACACTTCTTCTTTATCCTTCAGAATATTCTGACATAAAAGGAGCTATCAAACTTGTAAAAGGAATCGGTTTAGTAAATTTGTTTATTGGTGATGAGGAATATACTTTGAAAAAAGAATAACGAAATGATAGAAACCTGTGTAAACTTCCCTTTTTTTAGACAGTATAAAATTAGACAAATTTTGAATTAATCATTATTAACATAAAATTTATTTTCCCTAAAATCATAAGGAGTTTGATTATTCAAGGATTCATGGGGACGTTGCTTGTTGTAGAATGTCATCCAATGTTCTG
>JAZRXD010000051.1:0-114939 GCA_045600045.1 Bacteroidales bacterium | reverse complement strand
TTCAAATTTTGCGATTGGTGCAGGTGCGATTTGTACTATCAATGTGTCGAAGCCTTCGCAACCTGCCCATGTCTGCTCGTAAACAGTGATGGTGTCGATTCCGGTTTCGAGCCAGTCAATGTAACGTACCGACGACGAAGTCGCATCTTTCGAGTAGTTCAAATGGGAGCCAGTAACTTGCCAGAAATATTGGCTTGATGCCTCATATTGTGTATAGTAGCTTTCGCCGATTGAACCCATGCAAACAGAATCGCGACCGAACAATTTTGTATTTGCTCCCGGTGCAACAACCAAAGTTATAGTATCGCGAAGACTCTCGCAACCTAAAGAATTCGTTTCATCCTCTTCGTCAATTTGATAAATATTCAAATCATAAATTTCAAAACGATACGAACCAGTATCAAGAACTTGTCCTGGTTGGAATTTATACGATTGACCATGCCATTCTTTTGGCAACGTTCCATCCAAACTATTCCAAACGGTGTTCGGACTACCCAACGAACGAAGCAAATCAATTTCCTCACCTTGACAAATCACAGTTGAGAAGACAATCGGTTCACGAGCACGCTGTTTTACAGAATACTTCATTTGTTGAACCTCGCTTCGACAAGTAGCCACATCACTACGATATGAATAACGAGCTGAAATTGTATAATCGCCCACAGCAGTTATCATATTTGTTGGAGTAATGTTGTGTTCGGCGTTGTCGGCATATTGTTTCGACAACGTTCCGTTTGAAACACTCCATTCAACAAACGAACGTTCTGTTGCAGCCGGAACAAAATTCTGAGCCTGAATAGTCAAAACAGAATCATATATACACAAAATCGTGTCGTTTCCAATAAAGAATGTCGGTATCGCAATTACGTGAAGTGTATCAGGAATTGTATCACTGTAGCAACCACGTTGTTCACGGACAACGAAATAAATTTTATCTCTATTACCAACCTCATTAGCCAATGGTGTATAAGTATAACCTTTCGTCAACAAAGTTGTTGCATCCTCGTCGGCATACCAAGAATCTGAACTGAAATCGGTTGTCAACATAGGAATGATTGTATCGCCCTCGCAAACACTCGCACCAATTACTTTTGGCGAAGTTGGTTTTGAATTTATGGTAAAAACAACAGCCGTAGTTTTACTTTCACAATCGCGTCGAGTTTGTGTTACATAATATCGCTTCACGCCAGCCGTCATATCTTCTTGAGGAACCGAATATTCATTACCTATTTCCAAAAGATTTTCCGTTCGTCTGTCATCAACCGCGTACCAACGAACATTTTCATATTTCGTTTCATCTGTCGATAATACTGGAGTTGGATCATATTCGCACAAATTACCTGGATTTGGCACGATTGGTTGATTAGGAATTGCTTTAATTTCGTAAACCACACTCGAAGCGGGTCCCCAACAACCATTTATCTTTTGTGCGACATAATATGTATATTCACCTTCGCCGCTAACTTTTGGTTGATATGAAGTACCTTGTGACAAATATGTTGTTTTTTTCGCATCGGAGAACCAGTTTACCGTTGCTTCATCCGAGACATCAACTGTAAGAGTTCCTTCAACACCGTCGCAAACTTCCACACGCTCCGAAATTGGAGCTACTGGTATTGGTTTCACAAGATACTCAACTTTTGTTCTCGCACTATAACAACCATTAGCATACCTCAAAGTCCAAATACCATACGTATTGTCCGATGCATCAGTTCTTGTTGGAACAAAAGAAATTTCCATTCCGTTGTATTCTGTTGTCGGTTCTCCTATTTCGCCTGGATCTTCCTCATACCATAGAATGTCGTTATTCAAACTTACAGCAGTAAACGTTGGATTGTCTTCACCTTCGCATAACGAAGCATTTGAAGGTGTAACTATAGGAGCTGGCGTTTCAATTCTGGTGATTGACGCTTTGTAACGAGTACCTTCACAACCTTCGTTGTCGTATGTCAAGCCTTCCAAAGGATAGCTGTTGTATTCCGCTATATAATAAGAATAAACCCCAGCAGTTGAAGCATTACTTCCAGGATTATATTCTCCACTTGCCGAAGTTGATTCTGGCATTTCTGCGTCAGACGAAGTATAGAATCTAAATTCCGATTTTGAGCCATCACGTTCCGACCAATCTCCAGTTGATGCACTTAACTTTGGAACTTCTTGATATACACAATTATCAACATTATCAACTACAACAACAGGAATAGGACAACGAACAATTTTCACATCAGCCGGAGTTGGTTCACTATAGCAACCCGCAGTTGCATTGTATTGACGAGCGAAATACGATTTTTCGATAATTTTATCAGGATTGTCATCAGTTTTCCATGTTTCACCCTCACCTTTTTTCGTCATTGTTGAATTTTCATCGGCAAACCAATGAATTGCATCGCCACCATTCTTCACAGCTTTCACTTCAATATCGAAATTCCAATTCGAAAGACCAAAATAGCCAGTTGTTGAAGGAGCATTCAAATATACAACGTCGAGCGTTCTTGTTGCACTATTCGTACAGCCTTGTCCGTCAACATACGTAAACGTAATGTTGTAACTACTTTTCGTTTGTGTAATATCAGCATTTTTCGTATTGAAATAAGCGTAGTTTTCATACGGCTCGATGGTTCCCGAAACAGGATTTGAAGTTTCCCATTCAAAAGAACCTTTTCCGTTGCTTATGCCATTTCCATTGTCACCTGGCGTTGCATTCACATTTATTTTTATCAAACCATCGGTATAACAAACCGTTTCTTCATCTTTTGCAAACGAAATCTGCGGATTACTGTGAATTGTCGTCGTCACTGCCATTGGAGCCGACCAGCAATCTTGTCCACTTGTTGGATCAACAGCCTTATATGACACATAATATGTCGTGATTCCGAATGTCGTTATATTCGATTGTTCGTAGGTATTATTTGATGCTCCGGTATTTTCTTTTATGATGTTGCTGCAGCTTTCATCCGATGACCATCGCCATGCCTTCACATCAGCTGATATTTCCGCTGGAGCAACAGCCTTCATTGCCTTCGTTGCAGTTCCTTCGCAAATATCAACACTTTCAACACTTTCTACCGTCCAAGGACAGGCAACTATTTCAATTTCTTGAAGTTCACGTTCGCTTTCGCAACCGTTGACTATCTGCGAAACATAATATGAATAAATGCCAACTTCCGAAGGATTTATCATTTCCTCGTCTATCGTCCACGGATTTGCGTTTCCACTCAACTCGTTCTTAGCATTCGTAGTTCGGAACCAACCTACAATAGCCCCGCTTTCCACATCACCTGCCGTAAATTCCACTTCAACAGGATTTTGAGTAATTCCTATATATTTTTCCGTCGTTGGAATTTCAGGATATTCTACCGAGATATTCAAACTCTCGCTATTTTCGCAACCATTTTCATCGGTGTACGAATATGTAATCGTGTAGTTTCCGTCAGCCATTCCATTAAACGTAGGATCAATGACACCAGATGCGTTTATGCCCGTAACAGAAACACTTGTGGCATCGGTCATCGACCAAACACCTCCGCTTACTTTCGAGCCGTTTGCCTTTGCCGAAGCCATTACGCTACCACCGGCATAACATAATATATTGCTGTTCTCGTTCAAATCATCTATCGAAATTTTTGGTAATGCGTTCACCGTTACCGAAACATTTGCCGTTGGTCCAAAACAACGTCCACCGGCTCCATCATCGCCGTCCTGTTTCACGCTGAACATATATACCGTTGTTTCCATCTCGGCTGTCGAAGCATATCCCGAAAGTGTTTTCAAATCCAATTTCGATGTCGATTTACCCGAAATTACATTATCTTCGGCGTCGTACCATACGAATTCACTTCCTGTTCCGTTTGCATCAATTTCCGGCAACGCATCCTGACCAGCACAAATATTCACCGATTCTGGATTTGGAGCAGGCGTAGGACATTCAACAATATTCCATGTGGAAACCGAACTTGCAGGACATCCGTTCAATGTTTTTGTCACAATATAAGTGTATGTACCTTCATCTGTGATTTTTCCTACCATTGCCAACGGCGAACCTGCACCTATTTCCGTATTGAACTCGTCCTTCACACTTAACGAAGCGCCGTCAACATTTGTTATTTTCAATTCAGGAAGCAAATCTAGTTTGCTGGCACTCCAAATCTGTGGACTATTCGCACCGATACCAGTTCCTTCCGGAGCAACAACATGAGTTACCGAGAATGTTTCTGTAACCTCGTTGTGGCAGGTTTTTTCCTGTGCCGTACCAGATGCCCAAACTTCATCAGTTGCAACAGTCAATTTAGATTCGGTTTCACCTGTTTTTGTGTCATCAAAATAAATCGACCATTTGTTGCCATCAACCGAACCATGTCCGCTTTCGGCCGACAACGTAGAAGAAATACTACCACCTGTCGTCGGAGCGTATGCAACCATTATTTCACCCACCGTACTACAAATGTCGCCCGGATTCGTAATCGTTGGTTCAGGCAATGCATGAACTATCACATTTACTGGCACGGCGGCACTAAAACACTGGTCAGCCGCATAATATTCCGATACATATACCGTAATTGTTTTTTCTGCATCAAAATCACTCACATTTAAAGTATACTTTTCTCCCGATGCGTTAGCCAAACCTTGTGCTTCCGCTAATGTAGCAACTGTTCCATTTGGAATATCCGTTCTAGACAAGAACCAACAGAAATTATCAGCTCCATCTTGATTAGAAGTAGCTGTTATTTCCATCTGAGTTTCGGTGTCGTAGTCACTCTTTACACAGGCGTGATATGTAACAGATGAAGGAGCTTTAGCTTTACAATCCGTAATTGTCAATGTTGCTTCGGCAGGAACAGACTGACAGTTATTCTCCGTTTGTGTCGCATACGCCGTATATGTACCGACATCCATCAAACCATCGGAACCGCCACCCAAACCATCATTAACATCGACAAATGTTGGTTGGAAACTTGCGCCCAACTGTATCATTGTAGAATTTGTATCGGCAACCGAATACCATTTGATATTCGAACCTGTCGCCAACAATTCAGGAACAGCAGCCTGATTGGTGACGTCTATATTCGAAGCACTTGCCGGAGTCGTTTCCGGAGCGTCGGTATGGTTCACCGTAATTGTATGCTCAACTTCGACAGACGAACAGCCATTCGCATCGGTGTAGTTGAACTTGATAACATTTGCACCTTTTATTTGTGTGCTCGGCGTGAATACCTTCCCACTGACACCAGTTCCGGTAAATGTTCCGTCCGAAACTTCTGCGGAATTAACCTTTGCCTTCAATGTTATCGGTGAAGCATAGTCGCATATTGCCATCGGATTTTCAGTAATATCAGCAACAGGGCGGGCATTGACTTTTACGGTAGTTTCCGCAGTACCAAGACAGCCATTTGCGTCAGTATAAGTCAACGAGACAGTGTGGTTTCCTTCCGACTGAGAATTTGAATTAAATGTTCCTGTCGTCGCATCAACGCCTGTTAATGTTGAACTTGAATAAGCAAATGTTTGTGCCTTTGTTCCTGTTGTGCTATACGTTCCATTCATTTTCATAGTAACGTCGCCGGAATTTGCACCCGACTCGCAGATGGCAGAAACGCTCGGTGTAATCGTAATATTCGGCATTGCAAACACATTCACGCTTTTCGTTGCAGGTTGTTTCATTTCGCAACCATCACTACTTATGAAACTATACGTGATATTGTGCAAGCCAGCTTTGGCAACACTTGGCGTGAAACCTGCCGTCGTTTCAGTTTTCTTAGAGATGTCGCCCGTCCAAATTCCCGTACCAGACAATGTTGAAGGAGTTACATTGGCAGTCAACGTCTGTTCTGTCGTTTCCGACTCACATTCATCCGTTAGAGTAGATAATGTTGCATCAGGAACAGGATTTACCGTTACAGAGCCCACGCCGGAACCATCGCAACCATTATCATCAACTACGGAAACGTTCACCGCATACGTACCAGCAGTCGTTCCCGTGAACGAAACCGACTTGCCACTCGTCAACGGCATATACGAAGCTGCGGCACCTGACCAAGTAACGTTCTGGTAATTTCCGGCTACCGCCAAACCTATTTCTGAACCAGCACAAACAACACCATCGTTCTCTGTATTTCCGCTGTTCTCAGAATATGCAATCACAGGTGTCAATTTATCGTTGATTGTTACCGCTATCGAAGCACGTTCACTTTCACAATCATTCACTGTTTGAGAAACATAATATGCAACCGGCGAAGTAGTTGCCGTCGCTGTACTCGGAACTGGAGCCGACGGATTCGAAGTACCTCCTGTTGCATTCGTGCCGTACCAATTCAATGAGCCTGTTTTCTTTGTCACATAATCAATCAAAGAAACCTCGGCAGCATTCAAGCAATTAGAATAATCTATCGTTGTAGGCGGAACAGGTATCGCATTCACAGTAACTGTTGCGTTTGCTTTAACTGCAGGACAACCGTGACTACTTGTATAGTCATACGTTATCATTTCATTTGAAACCGCTCCAGATGCAGAGTATGACGATTTTTTGTCGTTTGCTGTAACATTCGTGCTCCATGAACCAGTTCCTACACCATCATCGCCCGTTACAGTAACGATATATTCCGCAGAAGTTTCATCACAGATTGTTTGTGAAGAAGGAGATATAGTAATCACCGGTGTCGGATAAACCGTTATTGTCGCATCGTTCTCACCATCGCAATCATCATTTGCAACAGCAACGTGTACTTTGTATTCCAATTTGGTATTTACCGAAGTTGGAGCCGTGAAAGTCGGTGTTTTCGAAGATTTGTTATCAAATAAAGTAGAGGCACTTTCCGACCAAGTAACCGTATATTTATTAGCCTCAGCAATCGTTACTTCAGTAGTTCCGCCAGCACACAATTCTTTGTTATCTATAACAATTTCTGGTTCCAACTTGGCATTGACAACTATCGATATATTGGTTTTGTCACTTTCGCAACCTTCGTACGTTTGAGAAACCGAATAATTAAACATATCATGTTTTTTTACGCTAATCGAAGGCGGTGCAGAAAGTTTTGAAGAGCCATTGTACCACACAAGACTACAGCCACTTTCCGCAACAGCACTCAACTTCACATCGGCAGCAGTTTCATTCATACAATAACTCTTTACATTTGATTCTATAGGTTCTGTTGGAACAGGATTGAATTTCACCGTTGTACTAACCGGTTCAGCCGTACAACCAGCTTCACTTTCGTAATTTACAGTTACTTCAACCGATTCCACATTCGGCCATTTTGCTGTTTTACTAACAGTAGCAGTCATATCGTTTCCTGTTGCGCCAGACCACGTATATGTTCCTTTGCTTGTTGTTGAAGTTGCCTTTAAAGTAATTGTTTCGCCACTGCAAACTGCATCTTCACCAACAACTTCAAGAGTTACAATAGGTTTCGCTTCTATTTCCACTGCTTGTGTAGTAGTTTTACTTTTACAACTTAACGATGACGTTATCTTATTTGTAGTTGTCAGTGTATAATCACCTGATTTACTTGCAGTAAGAAATTCTGAACTTCCAGAGCCGACTCCACCCCAAGCCAATGTCGCACCGCTCACCGACGAAGAGCCCATCAGTTCTACAGAACCGGGAGCACAAACTTTCGCATTTTCCGGATTTGCTGTAATTGTAGCCGTTGGAACGGCGCCAATCACAACAGTTGCCTTGCCACTTGTTGTAGTTGTGAGATTAGCCACAGGAGCTGTACAATTAGCATCGGACAAACTTGCCATTGTGTAAACATATTCTGAATATGTATCGCCAGTCGCTACCGTTTTCGACGGTGTTATTGCAGCAGAAGTTGTTGTTGCCGTTTTACTAGCGCCTTCCGTTCCATTTTCATAATATGTATATTTAAACGGAGCAGTTCCAGTAAATTTCACCGTAACATCAGAAACAGCATCACCTTCGCAATATTCGCCACCGCCAGAAATTAAAGCAGTTGGATAATCCAACATAGTTACTTCGACTTCAGCACTTGTTTGACACGAAGTCAATGTCGGGAAGTTCACATCTTTAACCAAAACTTTATAAACACCAGCTTCCTCTATATTATTCAACGGCAATGTTGCAGCAGTTTTTGTTGTCACGACATCGTTCCCTTTGTACCAAGTGTAATTAAACGTAGAAGCATCGTCTTGTGCAGTAACAGTAAAAGAAACTTTGTCACCAGGACACAATGCTGTTTTTCCACTTGGCGTAATCGTTACTTTTTTCGGTTCGGTACACGAAGGACAATTCATAATTGCCTCAACCGACGGAGAAATGGAATAATTCTTACAATAGTTTGTTTGCGAAAATGTAGAAGTCGTTTTCAACGTGTTTGCAGTTGCCGCAACAACACGGAAATACATTGACTCGCCATTTTTAACATTCGAGAAAATCGGAGATTCTTTTGGATTTGCAATGGTATATGTACTATTGGTTGAAGGAGAACCGATTTGTACCCAACTTGATTCCACATCCGGAGTTTTTGAATATTGGAACACATACTGCAACGATGAACCATAATAGCTTGCCAACAAATTACTTGCAACTGAACCAAGTGTGAACGGATCGGAACAAACCTCAGTGGCACGTTCCAATTCATCAACATTCGAAAACAAATCCAACGCAGGAGAAGAACAAGCCATGATTTTAATATCGTCGATACACAAGTCGCAACCTTTATCCCAGAAATTTTGTCCACTTCCATCGGAACCACTATAAATTTCAAACACAATATCCGATTCATTCAAAATCAAATCGTCAATGACAATACGTTGCCAACCAGCACCTTTTCCCGGAGAGAAATTTTCTACAGAACCAAGAACCTTTCCATTTTTATCTTTTATTCGTAAAGAAATTATTGGAGAAGTTCCATCGGACATATTACCAACGTAGCACTCGAATGTTAACTTTTTACCTGTACACAAACCAGTGATTTGATGTTCGAAAATATTGCCCAAGAAATTTTGTTTTACGTTCATAAACAAACAGGCACTTCCATCAATACCATTAAGCTGACTAGAATGGTCTTGAGTGATTGCCCCACTACCATTCATCCACGTTGCCCAATAATCGGTTTTGTAACCCATACTTGTTGGCACAACTACAGCATACGAACCGTCGTTGACTTGTCCTGTTGCATCAAAAGAACCTGCACCGGCAGGCAAAGAGAACGGACAATTCGTTCTATTGATAATATAATTTGAAGGTGTCATAGAAGTAGATTCCGTACGTGAAATAGGATCGGCATGAACATATTCATGGTCATCAACAAAATAACCAAAATCCTCATAATAAATAGTTTCACGGGAAGAGTAAACGGTTTTTCCATCAACTTCGGTTTCGCAACAAGTTATTGTAGAAACAGTTAATGGAGAAGTTGTGACACCATTTACCGTAGCACGATAATACATTTTTGGATCCTTTACTTCATCGTACAAACTTGATTTTGTTGAAGCTTGAGTCCACGAAGAACCATTCGACGATTTTTCCCATTTATATGTCGCATCTTCGCCATAATCTCTATCCAATTTCAACAATGTTTGTTCGCCACGGCACATTTCCACACCTTGTCCAGAAACAACAAACGGATTTATCGTTCCTTTTACTTGAATATCGGATATACCAAACACAGCTTTTGAATTGAAATTGTAACCCAAATGCAATTCCAAATCAACCGAAGATTGATCGGCAGCCAATGTCCCACTATACGTCAATGTTTTTGCGACACCCACATCGGTTGGCGATAAAGTTCCCGAATTAGCTGCTCCGTTTATATTTCCGTATGCATCGGGAGCTCCAAATAAAAATCCTAAACTTTGATCCCAAGAATTTCCTGTTGAAGGATATAATAAATAAAAAGTCAATGTCACACTATATGCTGTCCCAGGCTTCAAACCAGCCACGTTAATGGTCAACAAATTATTATTTGCTGATTTCCCCACAATTGATGACACGAACATATCATCTTCAATATCAGGATACAAACTAGTTTCATCATTTTCATTTGTTCCTAATTGAAAAGGATTTGGCACAATAATCCATCCTAATTTTCCATTCTTAATATCATCGCCATCAGCCACTTGATCATACGCCGGCACAAATGATGTGGAAGATTCCGCACCATATTTGCTTATTGTGGAAAAATTCCAAGATCGCCATTCAATAGCTTCAACAAATTTATCCTTTTGGCTAAAATCCGTTCCTGCAACGACGGCAGTCTGTGCAAACGACATCGTAGCACCAAGAACAAGCAAACCCAAAATTATCAGAAATCGTTTCATAATTATCTATTTTTCAAATTCAAAACTATCTATTAAATAAGACTCTATATTACAAGCATAAAGTTACAAGGTGTAAAAATAACACTTTCAAACAAACAAAGTCAACTTTTAATGGATTTTTTTGATTTATTGATAGTTATAGAGATTTATTTCACTCTCTTAACTTCGTTTTTCTCTGAATCAAAAATATATTTTTGTCCACTTTCGGGACAAATCGCAGTATTACTTTCATCAAAAACGAGTTTGTGACCATATTCGCTTACCCATCCATTTTGACGAGAAGGATTTCCAACCATTAAAGCAAATGATTTCACATCTTTGGTAACCACAGAACCTGCACCAATCATTGCAAATTCGCCAATCGTATGACCACAAACTATTGTAGCATTTGCGCCAATACTTGCTCCTTTTTTAACCACAGTTGGTTTGTATTCCATTTTTCGGGAAATAGCACTTCGTGGATTAATCACATTCGTAAAAACAACCGAAGGTCCAATAAAAACATCGTCTTCGCAAATCACGCCAGTATAAACCGATACATTATTTTGAATTTTCACATTGTTACCCAACACAACATTAGGAGAAACTACCACATTTTGTCCGATATTACAATCATTCCCGATTTTCGCACCCGACATAATGTGTGAAAAATGCCAAATCTTTGTGCCAGAGCCAATTTCGCAATCAGCATCTACATAAGAAGATTCGTGGACAAAATAATTTTTGGTCATTTGAATTTTTCTACTAACCCACAAATATAGATAATTTGTTCTTCATCCAATTCGGTGTGCATTGGCAAACTCAAAACTTGCGAAGTCAATAACGTGGAATTCACACAATCATCGTGAGGAAATTGTTTCAACGAAGCCTGCTCATGCAATGGTTTAGGATAATAAATCATTGACGGGATGCCTGCCTTTTGCAAATATTCCTGTAATTCTTTGTTATTATTTGTAAGCACCCGCAATGTATATTGATGAAAAACGTGGGTGGATTTTTTTTGCATTTGAGGTCTCTGCAACCATTCTACAGATTGTAAATTATACGAATACCATTTTGCCGCCGCCTGTCGTCTGGTATTATAACCATCTATATATTTCAATTTGATGCTCAAAATTGCAGCTTGTATTGCATCCAACCGTGAATTCACGCCAACTTCAAGATGATTGTACTTTTCTAAGCAACCATGATTTGCAATACGTCGTATTTTTTCAGCAAGTTCATCATTGTTTGTAAAAATTGCTCCGCCATCGCCAAAGCAACCAAGATTTTTCGAAGGGAAAAACGACGTACAGCCAATGTCGCCTATTGTTCCAAGTTTTTTTGCTGAGCCATTTGTAATATATTCAGCGCCAAAACATTGGGCACAATCTTCTATTACTTTGAGATTATATGTGGAAGCAATCCGCATGATTTCGTCCATTGGTGCTGATTGACCAAACAAATGAACGGGAATAATTGCTTTCGTTTTTGGTGTAATCAATCTTTCAACTGATTGTGGATTGAGAGTAAATGTATCAAGGTCAACATCGGCCAAAACTGGCGTAAGCCCAACACGTGCAATGGCTTCGGCAGCTGCAATGAATGAAAAATCAGCGGTAATAACTTCGCTGTCTTTCGGCAAATCCAAAGTCCACAAGGCAATTGTCAGTGCATCTGTGCCGTTACCACAAGTAACTACGTGTTTTACGCCAAGATACTCCGCCAATTCTTTTTGAAAACTAAGAACCTCTGGACCTTGAATAAATTTTGATGATGAAATAACAGACGATAACGCCTCGTCAAATTCTGTTTTCCGAGCAATGTATTGGCCATATAAGTCAACCATTTGCACGGGTTTCATAGCAATCCAAGTTTAAGTTTTGCTTCTTCTGTCATCATATCCTGATTCCATTCTGGTTCAAGAACAATATTTACGGCAACATCTTCAACACCGTTAATCAGTTTTAATTTTGTTTGAATTTCATAAACTAAAGGCTCTGCCATAGGGCAGTTCGGCGATGTAAGCGTCATATCAATTTCTATGATAGGCAGTTTGTATTCAATTTTGTAAATCAAACCAAGTTCGTAAATATCAACAGGAATTTCAGGGTCATAAACGGTTTTAAGCGTCATAACAACTTCATCCTGAATACGTTTCAATTCTTTATCTTCGTCTGCCATATCTATTTTTCTTGAGACTTGAACGCAAGCGCGTAAATTTTCATTTGTTTAATCATCGACAGCAAGCCGTTTGAGCGTGTTGGGGAAAGGTTTTCCTTTAATCCGATTGCTTCAATGAAGTGTAAATCGCAGTCGAGTATTGCCTGTGGAGTTTGTCCCGACATCACACGAATCAACAACGAAACAATGCCTTTTGTGATAATTGCGTCGGAATCGGCGGTAAAAAAGATTTTTCCGTCTGTATGTTCGGCAAACAACCATACCTGCGATTGGCAACCTTTGATGAGATATTCTTCGGTTTTGTATTTCTCGTCTATCAAAGGTAAATTTTTACTTAAATCAATGAGATACTGATATTTATCCATCCAGTCGTCGAAAAGACTGAATTCATCAATAATCTCATCTTGGATTTCGTTTATCGTCATCGTTCGTAAAATTCGGAGCAAATGTAAAAATAAATCTGCTATTCTTTCACTTAAACGCCTGCAACCTTTGCAAACTCATTTCGGTAAATCCCGAAATGCAAAAATCTGCTTTTGAAAGTAATTGTGGCGAACCAACGCCTATACATAACATTCCGCCATTTTTCGCCGCTTCCACACCACTGATTGCGTCTTCAAACACCACACAATTTTGTGGAGGAACGCCAATCAATTCGGCACCTTTTAAAAACACTTCTGGGTTAGGTTTTGCTTTGGTAATCATATTTCCATCGACAAGCGCATCGAAATATTGAGCTATTCCCAATTTTTCCACAAGTAACGGAGCATTTTTACTTGCAGAACCTATAGCGGTTTTATATCCTTGTTGTTTCAACGATTTAAGGAAATCAATCACGCCAGGATAAACATTTGCCGGGGTGATTTCGCTTTTCACATATTCAAGAAACCATTCGTTTTTTTGTGCAGCCAACGCATCTTTTTCTGCTTGCGTTTTCTCAACGCCGCCGTGTTTCAATATCAAATCAATACACACGGAACGGCTAACGCCTTTCAGATTTTCGTTGAACGTTTCGTCTATATCAATGCCGATTGTTGCGGCAAGACGTTTCCATGCCTTAAAATGATAAATTTCTGTGCTTACAAGCACGCCATCCATGTCAAATATGCAAGCTTTTATTTCTGCCATATTACCGACGGGCAAACACATACCCGATTCCTTTTATTGTATAAATATATTTTTCTCCTAATTTTTCTCTCAATTTACGGATATGCACGTCAATCGTGCGGTCGCCGACAACAATTTCATTTCCCCACACTTGAGAATAAATTTCCTCTCTCGTAAAAACTCGTTCCGGATTCGAAATCAAAATTTCCAATATTTTGAATTCCTTTTTTGGCAAATTCAACGATTTGCCATTCACGGAAACAAGATATTTTTCTTTGTCAAGCAAAATATCATCATAGCAAAGTTTCTGACTATCTGCAACTTCCAACTTTGAACGTTTCAACAAAGATTGAATTCTTGTAATTAAAACTTTCGGACGAATAGGTTTTGTTATATAATCGTCGGCGCCAGCGTTGAAACCTGCTATTTCCGAATAATCCTCGCTACGGGCTGTTAAAAAAGCAATAATACATTTCGACAATTCAGGAATGCCACGAATTGTTTCGCAGGTTTGAATTCCGTCCATATCGGGCAACATCACATCAAGCAAAATCAAATCAGGTTTGAATTCCTTTGCTTTGGAAACAGCCTCTAGACCATTTATTGCCGACACAGTTTTATAGCCTTCTTTTTCGAGATTATATCGTAAAATCTCAATTATATCTGGTTCATCATCAACAATCAATATGGTTTTAGCAGAAGACATCGATTTAACAAATTCCTTTTTTAATTGTGAATGAGAATGAAGTTCCTTGGTTTATGCTACTTTTTACATTAATAGATTCTCCGTGAGCTTCCACAACATGTTTTACGATTGACAAGCCCAAACCTGTTCCGCCTTGTTCGCGGGAACGACTCTTATCAACTCGGAAAAAGCGTTCGAAAATACGTTCGCAATATTCCTGCGGAATACCAATTCCTGTATCGGAAACCTCAACCAAGAAACGATTGTCCATATCGAAAAAGCGGATTCGAACAGAGCCACCTTCTGGTTTATTGTATTTTATCGCATTTATCACCAAATTCGACAAAGCCATGTTGATTCTCATCTTATCGGCATAAACCATCATCATATTTTTGGGCATGGCAAGTTCCACATTCAATGTAACGTTTTGTTCTTTTGCAAGATATTCTTGCGCCTCGAAAACCTCATTTACCACATCAACAATATTGAACGTGATATATTCCATCTTCAAATCGCCCGATTCCAAACGGTTGATTGCATCCAAATCGTGGACAATCGATGTCATTCGTTGAATAACTTTGTCTGTTCGTTCCAAATATTGCCGATTGATTGATTCATCATACAAACCGCCATCCAACAACGTGGAAACATAACCTTGAATGGTGAAGATTGGTGTTTTCAATTCGTGGGCGACGTTGCCGATATATTCCTTACGGAAAATCTCCTGCTTCTTCAACATCTCCAATTCATCATCGCTTTTGCGACTTGCCCATTCCTGCACATCTTTTGTTGCTGTTTCAATAAGATTATTGTCTTTCTTCGAAAATTCCTTAAAACGTGGCATTTGGGCAGAACGAATCACTTTGTATATCGGACGGACTTTTTCTATAATGAAAATCTTAACCATATACCGCGACACGAAATACATCACCGCAAACACAACAACCGCAACGATAGCAACAATCACGAAAATATTGGTGCATTTCAAGAAATATACGGTGGCAATGGATAGAACGGCGGCGGCAACGGCAAACAAAGCCAACTGGACAGCTATAACGCCATGAGACAATATTCTTAAATTTAGCTTCATGCTTTCGAAATTCAGATTTTCAAAAATAGAGATTTATACCATATAAATGGCAAAAACCTAAAAAATCTTACCTTCCTCCCCTTTTCGCAAGCGCGATATATTTTTGCGGTGAGTTACCAAAATCAAAACGGCAATGGCAATTGAAAAAAATTTAAATACCATTGGCGAATTTCCTATAAGAAATACGAATAACGGATAAGAACATCCAGCCGACATTGATGATAACGAAACATAATGACTAATAAGCAAAACCACCACAAACACCGCCAATGCAAACAAAGCAGCCTTTGGTGTCACCGCTAAAGTTACACCCAATAAAGAAGCGACTCCTTTTCCACCTTTAAAACCAACATAAATCGGGAAAATATGGCCAAACACTGCAACTAATCCAAACAACAACGGCATTATATAAGCCCATTCCGTTAAACAAGAAGCACCAACCCAACGACCTAACAAAGCAGCCGCAAACGCTTTCAGCACATCAATCAGAAAAACAGGAATCGCAGTTTTTGCACCCAACACACGAAAAGTATTTGTTGTTCCCGCATTGCCACTTCCGTGCTCACGTACGTCAATTCCGTAAAAGATTTTTCCTACCCAAACCGATGTCGGAATTGAACCTAATAAATACGAAACAATTATACCCAGTATAACAATTACAAAAAAAGGCATCTGTTACTGATTACAAATTGGGCAGAACGCTTTTTTAACTTCAGGATTTTCAAACATTTGGAACGACAATTTGCCTGTGTCAACCAATTCACACAAACGAGCTTTGTTCATTTCGGAAGCACGGACAAGTGCGTCAACAAATGCTTGTGTATTATACATATAATCAGTGTGAGTACACATTGCTATGAACGAGAATATAAAATCTTCGCTCACATCGGGAATATTCACCATTGGAGCCATAACACTCACTGGATAGTCATAATCGTTCATTCCGGCAAAAATCGAAGCTATATTCAATGCGCCTTTCCAATCATAATTGTCTATTTCCACTATTTCCTTAATACGCTCAAATGCGGCATTCACAAATTCCTCTTCGTTCGAAACCTTATAGGTTTTGTTCAAATTCTGCAACGATTTAACCTGCAATTCCAAATTCAACGGATCGATAGCATATTTCGGCAATTTCGAAATCAACTGATCATCAATATCTTTCTGCATTTCCGTTACATAATATTCATTATCGATTGTTTCAAGTTTCAAACGAGCGAAAACCAAATTTCTACGTACATATGGATGCTCTGGATTCAAAGCTTTCAAACGTTGCATTTCTTTTAAAAAGGCTTCGTCGATTGCCATATTGTTTGCTGTATATTTCAGCCACATTTTGTTTACTTGCAAACCAACATACGCTGGTTTATCAGGAACTTGCATTCTATCAATCACAGCCTTCGGATAACGTCCCGACAATACTTGTTGCATAATATATTTTTGGATTGCCAACGCACGATCTTCATTATATTCCTTCAAAGCTTTGTGGAATGCATAAACCGTGTAAGCCTGTTCCTGACGATTTGTTGTAATATCATATTCTACAACAATCTGAACTTCGGCAAAACGATGTTTTGAAAGAAGTCCATCCATCTTGCGCAAATTGTCCCCTTTGGAAATATACGCAAGAACTTCCTCGTGGGATTTTGTTTTTAAGAATTGCCATTCTGTGGCAACAATATCGGTATAGAACAAATCCCAAGATTCCTTACTTTGTGTAGAGATTGGCACCGAATTACCCGAATACGAAGCGATTGAGCTAACAATACTGTTGATTCTTTCGCCACGCAACTGCATATTTTTCTCTGGATTTCCGTCAATAGAAGTATATGCAGAAACGATGAATGCAAGTGGTTTGAAATCTGGTTGTTTCATTGAATCAACAAAAGCAACGATATCTTCCGGACGATATTGTGAACGACCTATTTCGAATGGAATGATGAAACTGATTGTATCGCGTTCAACTTTTGGTGTGTAGATAAACGTGTTGTAGCGAGTTACTGTATCCGGGAACGGCAACAATTCCGGCATATTGAATCCGTCGATTTTCTTGTCGTAGCTTGGCATCAATGTTTTGCAAAGATGTTTATCCTTGATTACTAAAACATTATATTCGTAATCGGTAACACCTTCCGGCAATTCGCCCATCAACAAACGCAATTTCGACGAAGAATTTCGTCCTGAATAAATATTCAATTTATCAAAATCCTTTGCATAGATCGGTTTTGTTGAATATCCACGTGTTGGCAATTGATTGTTCACCACATTTTCGCCATTACAAGGATATTGTTTCATATTGACGATATCGACTGCGATTGCGTCAGTCGGGTCCTTCATCAACTTTTTGAAAGCTTTGTAATCATTCGTTTCAAAATAGATTTTCCCACGTTCTATTGTCACCATAGAACGGAGCGACTCCATTTCTTTGAACTTCGAGCAAGCTTTGCAAGCTTTCGCATCATACCATCCAATTCCTTGATTTGACGAAGTCAACTTCAAGCCGGATTCTTTTATGTCTTTTTTCGAAGTTGTAATCAAATTGTAGTTTCCAACACTTATCGCAATGTATAGTTTTTTGCCGGTCTTGTCGATGCTACAACCTATTCCGGCAAACACATAGCGTGAATCCTGAAGAATGTCGATTGCTTTACGTTTGTACAATTGGAAAACTATATCTTGGGCAACTTCATCGTACGTCAACGAAATTTTTGCACGCTGAATCGAAGTTTTCATTGTTATTTCGTCAACTTGATGAACACCACCGCCCTGATTTAAAATACGCTGTTGCAAAGCATATTTTGCAGGAGCATACGACACGCGGATTTCATCGGTTTTTCCCATATAATCGGCGAATTCCTGCGATGCACTTTGCAAAATTTGGTTTGGTTGAAGAATTCTATATTGTTCTTTGCGTAATTCCTTGTCGATGTAATATAAAATCGCATCACGCATCAAAGTCAAATTAAATGCCTCCGGATACAATTCCGTCAAGTATGACTCCACACGCGCTGGTTCTTGGAAATTTTCTGTTTGCGAGAAAGATTGAGTCGCCAAAAGCAAACTCAACAAAAAGACAAATATGTTTTTGATTTTCATTTAGATAGACTCTTTAAGAACATTACCCTTTCAAGTTGCAAATGTATGATTATTGGGCAAATAATCAAAAGAAAATAATTGGAACTTCCCACAGAGTTATTAACGAATTACCGAAAAAGATATTCCTTTGATTTTGCGGTACATTTCCAATGAATACACGTCGGTCATGCCCGATATGAAATCAACAACAGAAAATATTTGTGAATAAAAATCCTCGTTTTCCGTAATCAATTGCGACGGCAACAAACGCAGTAATTGCGAAGTATACAATGTGTCGCCTTTTCGCAATGTGGCGGTTACAAATTCCTGCAAGAGTTCACTCAAAATTCTGTGACCGGCAACTTGTATCTCAATTACTTCGCGAGCATTATAGATTTTTTCCGTCGCCAAAGCCGACAATGTTTGCAACGCTGTTTTCGACGTCCCGTGCAACGATTCGGTCAACGATGAGAAGAAACGGGAATTCATTATGTCGTCATAATTTTCCCAAAATACATTCACGCAATCAGTTATAAGTTTATTGATAGTACGGGAACGAAGTATCACTATCTGTTCGTTTTCGTCGTCAACTTCTTGCAACGACTTCTCCAGATTCTCCAACGCAATCTTATCCAACTGCGGATCGAAAAATGCAAACATCAAATCTTTTGCTTTTTGAGTTGAGATAATTCCCAAACGATGCGCATCTTCCAAATCAACAATCTGGTAACTAATATCATCGGCGGCCTCCATCAAAAAAACCAACGGATGACGTCCAAAAACGTTTTTCTTTCCATTATACGATTCGAGTCCGAGTTCTTTTGCTACTCGCTGAAGCACAGGCAATTCACTCTGAAAAACGCCATATTTATGATATGGTGACTCTCCCGACACAAAATCGGTCGATGAGCAAGGATATTTCAACAACGTACCAATTACAGCATACGTCAAAGCAAATCCTCCTTTTCTTCGGCCTGCAAAATGATGTGTTAAAAGTCGCAATGTATTCGCATTACCTTCGAAATTCGTAAAATCAAGAAATTGTTCTTTTGTAAGATTCGATGAAATCTTGTTCGTGTCCAATTCCTCAAAATAACGCGAAATCGCTTTTTCTCCAGAATGTCCGAATGGTGGATTTCCCAAATCATGAGCCAAACAAGCCGACGAAACAATTGTGCCGATACTGTCCAACAAATTCGGTGCAACGTCAACGCCTCGTTCTGTTAAACCATTAGCTATCATATTTCCCAACGAACGTCCAACCGAAGCGACTTCCAAACTATGCGTCAAACGGTTATGGACAAAAATGCTTCCAGGCAACGGAAAGACTTGGGTTTTGTTCTGCAAACGGCGGAACGGCGACGAAAAGATTATTCTATCATAATCACGTTGGAACTGCGAACGAATATCAGGAGCTTGCAATTCTTCGTTTTCGAGTCCTAATCGTTTGGGCGACAATAATTTATTCCAATCCAGCATATTATTTTCGTTTGATATGCAAGTATATGAATTTTTATTCATCCACGAAAAGCCATTACTATCAAAATAAAATCTATCTTTGGACAACAAATTTTCTCTATCAATGCGAAAAATTATCATTTTCCTTTCGTTCTTTATGCTTTGCTGTTCTGCTTATTCGCAGAAAATGAGCAAATTATATGCAACTTACAACAAACAGGAGTACGTAAAATGTATTCAGCAATGCGATGCCGCACTCAAGAAAAAGCCAGAAATGCTCGAAGCATACTATGTCAAGGCAATCGCTTATTTTGAAATGGCACAAAATCCAAGCGACTACAAAGATTTTTCGAAAAATCCGCTTCTTGACTGCCTCTCTAATCTAAGTATTTTGAGTTCTAAAGACGAAGATCGGGAAATTCTTGACGAGCACAACGACACATTGTTGATTATCAAAGATTTTGCAGAAACCAGAGCACGCAAAATTAAAACGGCAAACACGTCCGAAGCGCAAGCTATCAATCAACGATTGTCGAGTATTTTCCGAACAAAAAAATCCAACGGTTTGGAATACGCGCAATTGGATGCCGATGCCGGACGATATGACAAATGCTACGCAAAAATCGACCGACTTTATGCCAAAGCTCCGGCCGAAGTAAATAGTTCGAACGACAATTATGTGGCACTTACACAAGGTGCTATTTTACTTGCAGAGAATTGGATGTTCAGTGATTTGTTCACCCTCATCAAAAACTACAAAACGAAATTCTCGACGAACTACGCCATTAGCGAAGGTTTCAAAAAAGCGTTAATCATTTCAATCGACACCGCACGTACCGACGACGACAAAACGTTGTTCAGCGATTTTTCCCAAAAAGGTTTGGAACTCTATCCCGAAGACAAAGGCGTGGTAAGCCACATTGAAAAACGCTGGATTGAATTAATCAATTCGCAGTCATCGGCATATAGAGCAACGGCAACGCATGAGCGTACATGGAAAGACAGCGTATTATTAAGAAATGCGTATAGATATTTGTCGATGGCTAAAGAGATTTTCCCTTCAAACAAAAAGTTCGAAGACATGGAGACGAAGCTCAACATTGAATTCCATACTATTCCATTCGCATCGGAAACCGAAAATTTCAAAAAATACGCTCTCGAAATCGTAAACAATTGGCGTTTAAAAGGTTGCGAATGCGACACAAGTGAAGTGGTTTATGTGGCTCCAGTTCCTGCTATTGAATGGGACACAACTTTGGAACGACTTGCAAATGCACATGCAAAGGAAATGTTTTTCGAAAATCACAGCGAAGATGTCAATCTAAAAGGCGAAACACCTTGGGACCAAATCAATAAAACCCAATACAAAGGAACCACCTACGAAAACGAAAACGGATTGAATTTCGTACAGGCAATGAAAATGGCATTCTGTGTGGGCTACGGATATTCATTCAATGGTGTTTATGGCGACGAAGAAATGAAAAATGTGATAGATTCGGTTGTTACACACTGGATTTTCGAAAAGAACTCACAAACTTGCATGAAAGTGATGACACCTGACGTAACGCATATGGCTCTTGGCATGTACGGCGACAAATGGGTATTTTGGGCTATCACGAAATACGATATTCTTATACGCGAAAAGAAAAAATAATGCTTAAAGCATTTTTTACAGAAAATTGCATTGAGGCAGGTTGCGACGAAGCAGGCAGAGGTTGCTTGGCCGGACCGGTTTATGCCGCCGCGGTGATTTTTCCGCCGGACTATAAAAACGAGTTGCTGAACGATTCAAAACAACTGAGCGACAAAAAGCGGAAAATTCTTCGCGAACAAATAAAACAAGATGCGTTGGCATGGGCGGTCGGGATTGTTGACAACCATAAAATCGACGAAATCAACATTCTGAATTCCTCCATTTTGGCAATGCACAAAGCATTGGAGCAACTGAAAATTGTTCCCGAGCACATAATCGTCGATGGCAATAAATTCAAAAAATATAAAGATATTCCCCACGATTGCGTGGTAAAAGGCGACGGGAAATACCTATCAATAGCCGCCGCATCAATTCTCGCGAAAACCTACCGCGACGATTATATGGACGAACTCCACCAACAATTTCCAATGTACGATTGGTTTTCGAACAAAGGATATCCAACAATAAAGCACAAAATGGCAATACAAGAATTCGGATTAACCGATTACCACAGAATTACCTTCAATTTTGAAATGCCAAAACAGTTGTCGCTGGATTTATAAGAATAACATAGTCAGTACTTATTAAACCTGTTAGCCAGCAACAAACAAGGAATATCTACAATTTTAATTCCCTCGTACAAATAATCGTCGTTACGAGTTCCTGCTATTTCAAAGAAATGTATCACCGTATTTCATGCCAAAGGCGAAGTCATTATTCGTTCTTTGGTTATCCAACGATCGAAGGCAAAAAGTATTAAATCAAAACAAAGCAGCACAATAATTCCCGACAATCCAGCAGATCCGCCAAGTAAGTCATTGTAATTTGTAAGATAAATCACCGATATTCCAGCACCGGCATTCAATGTTCCATGAAGTATGGCTGCCGCAACAACCGATTGAGCCTTAATTCTTATGTACATAATTAATGGTGTTATTGCAGCACAAAACGCCACCATCATAAACACTCCTGCAACAGGATGAGCTGGATAATTATGTCCCATTAAAATCAACGGGAAATGCCACAATCCCCAAATTGCGGCAATCAGCAATGATGTTTTCAAGAACGAGGTTCCATCAAATTGCTTCAAAAGCCATCCACGCCAAGCTATTTCTTCGCCCATGGCAAACAATGCGTTTATGGTAAAACCAGCCGTCAATCCACTAAAAAGTATTATAAGCAACACTTTTGTCGCATCAATGTCTGGTATTTGGGCCGACATTTGTTCTATTGTCTGCAATAAGATAGGATTGCTGGTTGTGTATGTCATTTCCAAAAAGAACGTTGAAAGAAACATTGCCAAAACATTAAAAATCGGCATCAGAAGCCAACCAATAAAAAGCCAACGTGTCAGTTTAAACGAAACGCCTAAATCCTTCAATACAGATTCTTTATTTATCAGCTGCACAATTACTACAGAAACCATCGGAATGAACATATACAGCGACGCGAATACGTTTCCAATCAAAGATTGGTATGTACCACCAAGCACATAGAACAAACCTGCGGAAATAAAACTAATAGCGAAAACAATTATTAAAAACTGACAAACTTTTGACTTCATACTATCCAACAACCGATAACTGAAAAGGACTGATTGTTTCCAGTCTGTCCTTTTCAATATTTAATGTAAACAAATATTATTCAACGAATGAAATCCATCCGAACGGATCGGCAACATCGCCATATTGGATTCCAACCAATGTTTCGTACAACTTCACGCACGTTTTTCCTGGATTTACTTGGTCGCCAAACGTGTATGTTTTGTTTTCATCAGGATCGAAAACTGCAGAAATAGGTGAAATAACTGCTGCTGTTCCACATTCTGCAGCTTCATCGCATTCAGTCAATTCAACCAATGGGAATTGGCGTTGTTCTACTGTCATGCCCATTTTTGCTGCCAAAGCCTGCAAACTCATATTGGTAATTGAAGGCAAAATCGATGTTGATTTCGGAGTGATATATTTGTCACCTTTGATAGCAAAGAAGTTTGCAGGACCACATTCGTCAATATACTTCTTTTCTTTTGAATCGAGGTATAACGCGGCACCGTAACCCATTTCATGCGATTTGATTGACATATTCAAAGCTGCGGCGTAGTTACCACCAACTTTTACTGTTCCTGTTCCAAGAGGAGCTGCACGGTCGGAACCACGTTCAACAATAACTTTGATAGGTTTGAAACCGCCTTTATAGTAAGGTCCAACTGGGCTGCAGAATAAAATCAGTAAAACCTCGGTTGAAGCACTAATACCAAGACGAGGGCTCATACCAATCATCAACGGACGGATATACAAAGAAGCACCTGTACCGTATGGTGGAACAAAATCAGCATTTTCTTTCACCAAGGTGTACAACATTTCCTTAAAAATTTCCTGAGGGACTTCAGGCAATCCAACGCGTGCAGCAGAACGATTAATACGTTTAGCGTTTTCCTCCCAACGGAACAAACGGATTTTACCATCTTTTCCTCTATAAGCCTTCAAACCTTCGAAACATTCTTGTCCGTAGTGAAGACAAGTGGCAGCCATATGCATATTTATGTTTTCGCTGTCGGTAACCTCAACCTTTCCCCATTTACCATCGCTAAATAGGCAACGAGTATTTGAGTTCGTTTTTAAATACCCAAAAGGTAAATTAGCCCAATCTATCATATTATTAAGTTTTAATTTATGTTATTAAATTTTGTTATTTGTTCTTGTAACCATTGAATATGTTTCACTTTTTCTGGATTTCTCCTGCTACGCGAATAGTTTGTATAGTATTTATGTTCCTGCAAGAATTTAATTTGTCCGACATACCACTCATATTCATTTTTCTTAATCAGATTCTGCTCCAACAATTCCTTATACAACTCATTCGAAACGCATAGATAATCATTTCTTCCCAAATAATCCAAATCTGCATCGCGAATAATTTCTTCGAGCAAATTTTGAGGTTCTTCCGTCATAATTGTACATTCTATCAAACGGCAAACCTTCGCAATTTGTTCCAGAGTATAATTTTCTTTTGTCAATGTTTCTTTTGCAATTTCAATACTTGCCAATTCATGTTTCTGATAGGTTCGCATGAATCCCGCATCGTGGAACAATGCCGCTGTTTTCAAAATGAACATATCTTCGTCGTTCACACCTTCCACCTGACCAATCGCTTCAACTTGGACTACAACATCAATCGTATGTTTTAGATTATGATAGAAATATACCTTCGGCAAATTCTCTTCGTAAACCGTGTACATACGTTCTTGCAAACTTTCGAAACGCAACAATGCAAGTTTATAAGTAAATTCTTGATTTGGCAAGGCTTTTAGTGGATTTTCCGTAAACTGAGCTTTAAAACCATTCACAAAATACATATCAATTTTTTCCTCATGGCCTTTCAACGCAACCTTTCCGCGATATTCACAATCGAAAAATTCCTGAATCATCAAGAACGTACTTTCCGAAACATTTACCCGGCCAACTTCACCAGCTGTTTCCAAATCATCGGCAATATTCACCGTATCGCCCCAAATATCGTACGACAATTTTCGTCCACCGGCAACACCTGCGATTATAGGCCCTGTATGGATTCCAATACGTACGCCCCAAGTTTCGCCATCTTGACTGTCTCTCTGCATTTCCGACAAACGATATTGCATCTCCAAGGCGGCGGCAACAACTTCTATCGGATTTGTGGAATTCTTTTTCGGAATACCACCGGCACACATATATGAATCGCCGACAGTCTTGATTTTTTCTACATTGTATTTTTCAACGATTTTATCGAATTCCGAGAAATACTTATCCAATTCTTGAATGAGCGATTCGGCAGAAACGCGTTCTGCTATTTTTGTAAATCCTTTGAAATCGGAGAACAACACAGTCGCCAAATCAAACGTCATGGAATGCACTCGGCCTGTTGACTGAATTTCCTTGATTCCTTCCTCGGAAATTCCATCGTTTAGAAGAAAATCCTTTTCTTCTTTATGCTGAACAGGTTCGTCTGACGAAACTTCTTCTTTTGTCGTTTTGTTCTCGTAACGTTTTTTGATGGACTTTTTCTCTCTTTCGCAAATCGCAATTATTATGAGACTCAAAAGAATGATATAAAATCCCATTGCCCAAATAGACAAAAGAGGATTTGATTTTACTTCAAAAGAATATGTTGTTTCTTTGGAAACTGCACCGCCAAGACGTTTTGCTCGAACGTGGAACACATACCGACCAGCTGGCAAATTCGTATATTCTTTCTTCGTAATCTGCGTTGCCGACGACCACATTTTTTCTTGTCCTTCCAAATAAAAAGAATAGAACACATCGTCGTGGTTTTCGAATTCCACCGACGAAAATTCAAATGTAATCGACTTCATGTTGTACGGCAGAACGATTTCATCTTTTTGTGATAATAGAGAATCATTGTTCAACAACACTCTTGCTAATCGCACATTTTCGATAGTCTTTTTAACCGACATTTTGTTGAAATCCATTCGGACCAAACCAGAAAGACCACCAAGCCAAACAACATAATTATCGTCGGTTAAAATTGTGGTCGTGTGGTTTTTACGAACCTTCATAAACGGTGCGGTAATCAACGTGTAATGTTCGGAATTGTTTGTATTCCATGCAACTGCAATCTGATTTTCGTAAACACCTTCGCGATGGAACGCCATCCACAAATTCTTTTCTTTATCCTCCTTGATTGGAGCAATCAACATTGCTTTTTGTTCGTCATCGGTTGAAACAAGAATTTTAGCATCTTTATAGAAAAAATGATTTTCAGGTTCGCATCTATACAAACCTTGCGAAGTAGAAAAAACACATCCCAACGCTGTTTCAAAAACCTCAACCCTATCGCTATTTTTTGGCAAACCTTGCCAATCGCATTTTTTCAGATTGATTTGTTGTGTAGAATCTTGTTCCAAAATCCAAACGCCATCGTTTTTTGTTCCCAAAAAAATCAAACAATCTTTCGATTTTTCGCAAGCGATAGATGTAATTTCAATTTCTGGTTTTGGAATTTTGTACATCTGAAGATTTGATTCTGCCGTTTGCAACCAAGCAAGTACCCAAGAATCCGAAATGCTCAAAAGTTTTCCTTCTGTGGAAAATGTATTTTTGATTGGATTCGGACTTATCTGCGGGAAACCTGGTTTTGAAAGATTAAAAAGACCATTCTCCGTTGCCGCCAACAAATCACCCTGACCAATAACTAATTTATTGCACGAATACGCTGCAATTTTTTCGAAACTACTTGCATTCAATTTAAAAACGCCTTGATCCGATCCTGCATACAAAACACCCTTATGTCGGATAACAGATTTTACATTTCCATACAAGCCATTGTATTTATTGAAATACGTAATTGCCGAATTCATTTCGACACGCGTAATTTCCGAATTAGTAGTTACCCAAACCGAATTGTTTTTATCGACAAACACGCCACGGATTTTATTATCCGGGAAACCTTTCGAAACATCAAGCGTGAAAATTATTTTTCCGTCTGCATCAATGCAAAATAGACCGTGGGATTTTGTTCCAACACAAATTGTATTGTTTGTCAATTTTGCGAAACACGAAAAATCACCTTTTTTTATATACTCGTCAATCTCGGTTAAAAACGGCGAAAAAGAATTGTCGGGTGTTATTTTCATAAATCCCGTCGATGTTGCATAAACAAAGAATCCATCAGTCCGCAAAACATCGAGCACCGCAACAGGAACCTGAATCAACATTTTCAAATATTTGCCATATTCATACAAACTATTGTCGGTGGCAATGTACAACACATTGCGATTCACGAAAATTTCCTTCACAACCACATCGACGTCGGTTTTTACAGGAACGCCGTCAGCAACGGAATACAACTTATTTTGAGCAACGAAATAGAACTTATTGTCGCATTCCACCATATCGGAAACCGAACCGAAAGTGTATGTACTATCTTTTAAAATTGAACGGAGAGAACGTCTCTTATTATCCTCCACATTGATTTTTCCTATATAATTGGTTGCAGCAACATAAATTTCGCCATTTTTATTTTGATACAATTTCGGCATTCCATGCGTTGGGAATAAATTCCATTCCGTTCCGTCAAAGGAAACAACGCCCGAAGTATTTTCGAAATACAAAATATTTTCATCGTCCTGAACAATACCGTTCCATGGTCCTTCGTAACCAACAAAAAAAGGAGAATATGTTTCATAATACGGTATTCCTAACTCCGCTTGTTGTGCCGAAGCTACAAATCCGCATAAAAGGGATAGTAAAAAAACGATGCGTTTAATTGAAACCAAAAATATTTTTATTACTTTTAACTCGCTTTTTCAAACTTTTGTACGAAAAAGCTTTCAAAGTTATCAAAATATTAAAATTATGGAACAAATACAGAAAACTATTTTAGTTGCATGGGATTTTTCAAACGTAGCCGACTACGCAATGCAGCATGCTATTCGTTTCGCCAACACAATTGGTGGCACAAAAGTTACTTTGCTACACATTATTAGCGACGAAAAAGATGCAGACAACGCATTAGCACAATTAAAAATAGTTGCTGACGACGCTCAAAAGAAATACAAATTCGCTCCTGACTATATGGCTGTGAAAGGCGACATTTTCACAACAATCAAGGAAGTTGCCAACGAATTGCAATGTCCCTTCGTATTTATGGGAACCCACGGAATGAAAGGATTGCAAAAAATCACTGGAAGCTGGGCATTAAAAGTTATTGAAGGTTCGAGCTGTCCGTTTATTGTTGTTCAACGTCCTCCACGCAACGAGCACTTCGAAGATATTGTTTGTCCTATCGACTACAAAAACGAAGACAAACAAAAAGTTGGATGGGCTGTTTATATGAACAAATTCTTTAAATCGAAATTCTATTTGTACATTCAAAAAAGCAATGACGCTAATTTGAAACGTCAAATCTATTCGAATATGGTTCATGTGAAATCAATTCTCGACCAAAACAAAATTGAATATTCCGAAGTTGAAGGCGCTGGAAAAGATGATTTCGCCGAAGAAGTTATTGAATATGCGAACTCAATCAACGCAAATGCTATTTTGGTTTCAACATCAAAAGAACTTGATTTTGCTGATTACATGTTTGGCGCCAACGAACAAAAAATCATTGGAAACAAATACGGAATTTCCGCTATCACTGTTTTGCCAAACGCAGGCAAATTGAAAGGATTCAACTAACAACGTAATAACAGAAAACGAGAGGCCACGTAAAAGTGGCCTTTTTTTTACCATGAAAAAGCTTTTATTCTGTTTCTGTTTCACATTCTTTTTCGGCATTGCTTTCGCACAAGATTTTACCGAAGGCCGATATCGTATTACATTCAAAGACAAAAACAATTCGCCGTTCTCCATAGAAAATCCGCAAGATTTTTTAAGCCAAAAGGCAATCGATCGTAGAACAAAATTCAACATAGAAATAACCGAACAAGACATTCCCGTTTCTCCGCAATACATTTCGGTGGTTTCGGACTTCGGAGGCATTTTCTGCAATAGTTCAAAATGGTTTAATTCAGCTATATTCAACATTGATACCGAACTTGCATACAACGAAATCAAGAAACTTTCGTTCGTAAAATCCGTTGAATATGTAGCTCCGACTATTGTTTACAAAGCGAATACACAGGAATTAAAACAAGACAGCACACAAATCACCGGAAACGACATTCAGACATTTTTTTCCGAAAAAACAGCACAGGAACTTTTCAATATATACGGAAGTTCGTTAACGCAAAATTCCATGCTGAAAACAATTCAATCACATTATCACGGACATGTCGGGCAAAATATGACTATTGCAGTTGTTGATGCTGGATTCCTCCACGTTGATTCCGCAAAAGTTTTTCAGAGACTTTGGAAAGACAACCGCATTTTGTTCACCCGCGACATCACAGGAACGAAAACATTTTGCGATTCCTCAAACATATTTGAAACAGGAAGCCACGGAATGATGGTTCTTTCGCTTATAGGAGGATTTTATCCAACAAAACTCATTGGAACTGCTCCTGGAGCGAACTTCATATTAATTAGAAGTGAAGAGGAAGAAACCGAATATGTAGTGGAAGAAGACAACTGGATTGCCGCCGCAGAATTGGCCGACAGTGCAGGAGCCGACATAATTTCCACCTCATTGGGTTATAACAAATTCGACGATTCAACCCAAAGCCACACATATTCGCAAATGGACGGAAACTCTGTCAGAATCTCGATTGGCGCCGACATTGCAGCATCCAAAGGAATGTTGCTTGTGAATAGTGCAGGGAATTCCGGCGACGAACCTTGGAAATATATCACTTCACCAGCCGATGCCGACAGCATAATCACCGTGGGAGCAATAAAACGTAACAAAAAAAAGACTAACTTCAGTTCGATTGGCCCGACATCAAATGGGAAAATCAAACCAGACGTTGTTGCCCTCGGATTATATCCAACGATTGTAATCGCAAACGGAGACATAAAAAATGCTAGCGGCGGAACATCGTTTTCGTGTCCGTTGGTTGCTGGCTGTTGTGCAACTTTATGGGAAGAATTTCCGGATTCGTCGGCTCAAGCTATCAAAAAAATTCTTCTACGCAGTAGCGACAACTACGATAAACCGAATTGCAAATACGGCTACGGTGAGCCAAATATTGCAAAAGCCTGCGCATATTGTTACGCGAAGGAATTATATGACATTCTTGCAATCAATTACACGATGCCCGATTTTGACATATTCTTTGAAAAATTGTTCAACAAGAACTTTCGTTTTAGCGATGATTTCATGATAGAAATAAAACAATACCCCTACGAAGAAAAAACATTTATTATAAAAAAACACAATTACGAAGAATTGAAAGAATATTTTAACTCGCAGGAATACACATATCCGCCACACGAAATGCTGTTCTACACAAGTTACAAGAAGTCGGTAAAATTTAAAGTTTACGCCAAGTTTTTTTAATTGCTTAACTATTTTACACAATGTCAATTTTCGACCTCATTCTTCTTTCTATCGGATTGGCAATGGATTGTTTTGCAGTTTCCACTGCAACCGGAATAAGTTGTAAAAACATACAAATTTCATCGGCTTGGAAAATGCCGATTTTTTTCGGGCTTTTTCAAGGTTTGATGCCTTTAATCGGATTTTTTGTTTCAATCTCGTTTGCTGAATTTATTGATTCCTACAGCCACTGGATTGCACTTGCCATTCTCGGGTTCATAGGCGGGAAAATGATTGTCGAGGAATTCAAAAGCGAAGATGGCGACACAGCAAAAGGAAATCCATTCGCATGGAAAACCGTTTTTTTGCTTGCAATCGCCACAAGCATTGATGCACTTGCCACAGGCGTAATTTTTGTCTCAACTCCCGACAAAATCATCTCCGCCGTTTCGATTATTGCATTCGGAAGTTTTCTTTTTTCTTGCTTAGGATTGTTTCTCGGCTATTCCTTTGGCAAAAAATTCACGTTCAAAGTCGGCATTTTAGGCGGCGTAATTCTTATTGGAATAGGAGTTAAAATAGTGTTGGAACATTATTTATAGACAAAATCATTTCTTCGGAAGAAATGCCGACACATCGGCTCCGTACGACAACAACTCCCGTACAACCGACGATGAAATATGGCTGTATTCCGGCGGAGTCATTAAGAAAATAGTTTCTATCCCCGAAAGTTGTTTATTTGTCTGTGCAATAAATTTTTCAAACTCAAAATCAGCCGAATTCCGCAAGCCACGAATTATAAATCGGGCATTTTTCGACTTACAGAAATCCACAGTCAACGAAGAATACGTTGCAACCTCAACTTTTGAATTTCCGGCATACAATTCTGCAATTGCAGAAACACGTTCCTCCAACGGAAAAAATCCTTTTTTATCGGAGTTCACACCAATAGCCACAACAACGTTGTCGAACAACGGTAAAGCACTATCCAATACCGATTTATGTCCAATCGTAAACGGATCAAAACTACCTGGGAACACTGCAATTTTTTCCATATTATTTCGAATTATTCTTTGCAAAAGTACGTAAAAAGAATGTTGAATACAGAATTATTCATTTATTTTGCATCAAATTAAAAATTACACGTATGTGGGTTGTTTGCTCTGATTTAGAAGGCGTATTCGTGCCTGAAGTTTGGATTAATGTTGCTAAAATAACTGGTATTGAAAAGTTGAAAATAACAACTCGCGACGAACCAGACTACGACAAGTTGATGAAGTATCGTCTTGCAATTCTTGACGAACATAATCTTAAAATCCAAGATATTCAAGATGTCATCTCAAAAATCAAGCCTTTGGACGGTGCATTGGAATTCACAAAATGGCTACGAGAAATCAGCAGATTTGTAATAGTTTCCGACACATTCCAAGAGTTTGCAAGACCTCTTATGAAACAATTGGACGATCCGTTTATTTTGTGTCATTCTCTTGAAATTGCACAAGACGGAAGAATCACAAATTACAAACTTCGCCAATCCGATCCGAAACGAAAAACCGTAGAAGCATTTCAAAGCATGAATTTCAAAGTCATTGCTTTTGGTGATTCATACAACGACGTTTCGATGCTAAAAAAAGCCGAGGTGGGCATTTTATTCTGTCCACCACAAAAAGTTATAGATGAATTCCCAGAGCTTCCTGTAGCCCACAATTACGCAGAATTAAAAGCTTTGATTGAAGAACATATTTACGAAGACTAATGGCTGAATTCCCGTCTAAAATTACCGATTTCGTAAAGAAACACCATGTTATTACAGTTGCAACAAGCAAAGACGGTCAACCTTGGTGTTTCAACGCTTTCTATGCTTTCGACGAAGAAAACAAATCATTCATCATCACTTCACACGACGACACACGACATATTCAAGAAGTACTACAAAATGTGAAAATTGCCGGCAGTGTTGTGCTGGAAACAGAAATTGTAGGAAAAGTTCAAGGTCTTCAGTTTTCCGGAGAAATGACATTATGTGAAGGTGAAAGCGAAAATCACGCAAAAAAAGTTTATATAAAACGTTTCCCACTTACCACACTTACGCCCAAAATTTTGTGGGATATAAAGATTTTTGAAGCAAAATATACCGACAACACTTTAGGTTTCGGCAAAAAGCTCCTTTGGTCAAAAAATTCTTAAACCAAAGCAAAACATTATTCAAAGTATTTTATACTTTTGCATACAAATACGCCTTTTTAGCTCAGTGGTAGAGCACTTCACTCGTAATGAAGGGGTCGCCGGTTCAAGTCCGGCATAAGGCTCTCAGAAAGATTTGTTGGAAACAGCAAATCTTTTTTATTTATACTCAATTAAACAAAAAATCCCGACAGAACTTTCTATCGGGATTTTTATTTAAAATAAATAATACTATTCTTTATATTTTCATTACATCGGCTTCTTTTGCAGCAGCTTTTTCATCGGCTTTCGCAATTGCAGCATCAATGATTTTTTGAATTTGTGCTTCACCATCTTTCGCCATATCTTCAGCCAAACCATCCTTTTGAAGTTTCTTCAACATTTCGTTTGCATCACGACGGATATTACGAATCACAACTTTTGTATTTTCAGCTTCCGAACGTACTTGTTTGCAAATCTCTTTACGGCGTTCCTCAGTTAAAACAGGAATGTTTATACGAACAATTTGTCCGTCGTTAATTGGAGTCAAGCCCAAGTTAGCAGCCATAATTGCCTTTTCTATCGGATCAATCATTTTCTTTTCCCAAGGTTGGACAACCAATGTTCGAGCATCAGGTGTATTAACATTGGCAACTTGGTTTAGCGGGGTCATTGTTCCATAATAATCAACCTTTACAGACTCCAACATTACAGGAGATGCTTTTCCCGCACGTAATTTAGACAATTCAGAATCCAAACGAGTCAAAGGAGCAACCATTCGCTCTTTTGTGTCCTCTATCACTAATTCGAGTTCTTCCATAAATTATTTGCCCAATTTAAATTGTACAGGTAAGTTAAAATATACAGGAACTTTTTCACCAGCTTGTTCACCTGGTTCAAAAGTTGGCAATTTTGCGACAACATCCAAAGCTGCTTTATCCAACAAAGGATGAACAGGTTTTAAGATTTCTGGATTAACAGCCTTACCGTGTTTATTTACAACGAATTTAACAACTACCGTTCCTTCCACGCCTAAATCTGCTGCATCTTGCGGATAGTCCAAATTATTTCCGATAAATTGAATCAAAGCTCCCATTCCACCAGGGAAACTAGGCATTTTTTCTACACGAATATGAACTTTTTCTTCAATTTCGTCATCTGGACCGAAATCAAGAGGAGCATCTATCGAAGCATTTTGGTCATCATTATTTCCTTGCACTAACTCAGACTGGTCTTGAGATTCATCTTCTGTTTCTTCAATATTCTCTGCCTGAGGAGGTTCTGGCATTTCAGGTTTTGGTTGTTCTGGTTCTGGCTGTTCTGGTTCGCGAGTCACCTCAACCATCTCCATATCATCTTCGGCAACAATATTGCCACGATCTATCACCGTATTTGATTCACTGATACCTAATTCAAAGGCTCCTAAAATTACCAAAAGCACAACAACAAAGCCTATTTCTCTGAACATCAGCTTTTTATCCTCAAGATTCGCTTTATCGCTTTTCTTTACTTCCATTATATTGAGTATTAAATGTCTAAATTTTTGCTAAAAGTAATAAAACCTTTGCAATTCTTGGCAGGTCTTTCAAAAAAAAATTATGTTATTCTTCTTTCTGGTTCCGAAAAATCTCCCTAAAAGTTTTATCTATTCGAGAACAAGACACGACAGAGCATTGGGATTTACTTGAAATTTCGCACGAAGGGACAAACATCTTTTGAATACCCAACTTCGCAGATTCCTTTATTCGTTTCTCCAATTGAGACACAGAACGAATTTCGCCAGTCAAACCAATTTCTCCGGCGAAACAATATGAACTTGGAATATAAAAATCAAACAACGACGACAAAATTGCAGCAACAACTGCAAAATCTATCGCTGGATCCTGAACTCGAATACCCCCTGCCACATTTATAAAAACATCCTTTGTATAAATTTTTACACCCAAACGTTTTTCAATAACGGCTAAAAGCATATTAAGACGTTTTCCATCGAAACCATTTGCCGTACGTTGTGGTGTTCCATACGCCGCCGTACTAACCAATGCCTGAACTTCTATCATCAACGGGCGGATTCCTTCCATTACCGATGCAATAGCAACGCCACTAAGTTTTTCAGGATTGCCACTCAACATTATTTCTGATGGATTTGAAACTTCGCGCAATCCATTTTGAACCATTTCAAAAATGCCAATTTCCGCAGTCGATCCGAAACGATTTTTATTGCTTCGCAAAATACGATATACATTTTGCATATCGCCTTCGAATTGTAGAACGACATCGACCATGTGTTCCAATATTTTAGGGCCTGCTATACTGCCTTCTTTGTTGATATGACCAATCAAAAACATTGGAATATGCGTTTGCTTTGCCAATTCAATAAGCATATTCGATGTTTCACGGATTTGAGAAACACTACCTGGCGATGCATCTATATCAGGATGTTTTAATGTTTGAACAGAATCGATAATTACCAATTCCGGTTGGAACTCTTTTATTTCCTGAACGATTGCTGCGACATTCGTTTCACTATAAATATAACAAGTATTTGAAGGAACATTTAAACGCTGAGCACGCAAATAAATTTGTTGAGGACTTTCTTCACCAGAGACATACAACACTTTTTTCTGCAGACGAACAGCAACCTGCAGAAGTAAAGTCGATTTTCCTATACCGGGTTCTCCACCAAACAAAATAACAGAACCAGGAACTATTCCGCCACCAATCACCTGATCCAATTCTTGGATTCCAGTTTTTATCCGATCTAATTTTTCCGTTTTGATTTCCGACAAAATCATCGGCTTTACAGAAGAATGTACCGATACCGAAGTTTTTGCGACCGAAGACTCTATGACTTCTTCTTGGAATGAATTCCAAGAACCACACGAAGTACACTTTCCCATCCATTTTGGGGATTGAGCACCACAATTCTGACAAACAAAAAGAGTTTTTGATTTCGCCACAAGGACTATTTTTTCAAAAATTCCCTACGCAAAAAAGCACCTTGAGTTTCCCCATTCGGAAATTCAATTCTTTGAAGAATCAATTTTTTATTATTGATTTTCTCTATTTTCCAATGACCATCCAATCCCCCAACACTTCCTCCAACTTCTAGATATGGAGTAACAAGAGAACGTGTATACACTTCCCAAGTACCTAGTTGTTTGATTGTACCATCATTCATTACTGGGTCATATTCAACAGACAAATCACCTCCAGAATAAAAGACCCACGCTGCACTATCAGCCCAGCCACAATCACCAACAGAAACCAACTGCCATTCTCCGACGATTTTTGATTCAGTTTTTTTTGCACAGCTTGTTCCAAGCAAAACGAAAACCGACAATATAAGTATTAGATATTTTTTCATAGTCTTCTATTTATATACAAATATATCATTTATTTTGACATAGTATACTCATACGTGATTTTTGCGTATCGAATATCTTTTGAATCAGGTTGGAACGTGGTTTTTCGAGCAGCCTCCTTTGCCGCCTCAATGCAACTTTGTTCTGACAACGCCGTTTCTATTTTCTTAATATCCACAACCTTTCCTTGAGAATTAACTGTTACAGTCAAAACAATTGGGTTGTCGCAATTTTGCGTATTTGTTGGTTTCACCAAATTAACCGCATCTCCATTTCCATAGGGATTACCCGGATTTCCTTTTTTATTTCCTGAATTGCCACTTCCATTAGGATTTCCTGCAACGCCTGATTCCGCACCTGTTGTTGAATTTCCAGCCATTCCATCAGAATTATTGCCGGCACTTTGATTCATTTTGCCAGCTAAAGCATCCATTCTCGCCTTAAATTCTTCTTCCTGACGGATTCTTTCTTGTTCTTCGGGAGAAATAGTTGGCTTCATCTCTTCAGTATGTCTTTCTGCTTGTTCAATTGGAATAGAAGGAACTTCGGTTTGCGTTAAGGCATTTGTTTCTTCTGCAGGAACCGGATTCGACATTTCTGACTCTGGAACCGAAGAACTCGGAGCACCCGCATCATCATCACCCATCACCAATTCTCCAAAATCAACCATAATCCCATCAGGTTCCGGAAATTCCACTTTTGGTGGAGCAAATCCAAACAATAACAATATAAGCAAAGCGATTCCATGAACAATAACCGTTCCTAGAATACCATACTGCTTATTTTTGTCTATTTTCATATCAAGGTTGGGTTGCCAACGTGAATTTCCAACGATTTCTATTTGCTATTTCCATTATTTTCACCGTCTCACCAGTTGGAACATCTTTATCAACACGTAAAACGATAGCAGGTTCTTCCTGACCTAACAACTCTTGTTTTAAGCGAGGTTCCAATTGTTCAAAAGGTAAAACATCGGTATTTACGGCATAACGTCCCGAAGCATCAATAGAAACCGAAACATGAGGAATCAATTTTACTTGGGAAGTACTTTGTGGCAACGAAACTTGCAATCCATTCGGAGCAATTTGCGTAGACGTTACCATGAAGAATATAAGCAACAAGAATACAATATCCGTCATTGACGACATATTGAAACTTGTTCCAATTTTATTTCTTGCTTCTATTGCCATTACATTACAGGTTCGTTAAGCAAATCCATAAATTCAGTCGTACGTAATTCTAATTTATTGACAACTTTTCCGATTTGTGCGACCAAAATATTATAACCAAGCATTGCAACAACGCCAACAATAAGACCAGCAACAGTCGTTACCATTGCTGTATAAATACCATTCGACAACATTGCGATACTGAAATTTCCTCCTGCATTTGCCATATCATAGAAAGCGGTAATCATACCGAGCACAGTTCCCAAGAATCCAACCATTGGTCCAACACTTGAAATTGTTGCCAACATAGGAAGACCTTTTTCCATATTTGCAACTTCCAATTTTCCTACATTCTCAATTGCCTCGCGAACATCGGCAAGAGGTTTTCCAATTCGAGAGATACCTTTGTCTATCATTCGTGCAACTGGGGAATCGGTACCTTGGCAACGAATATGAGCTTCTTCTATTTTACCTTGAGAAACGTAATTTTTCACCTCATTCATGAAATTCACGTCTTCTTTGGCAGCTTTAGTAATTGCCAATGCACGTTCAACAATAATATATACTGCCACCATAGAAAATGCTGCGAGAACAATCATAATCCAACCGCCCTTTACGGCCATATTCCAAAAAGAGAACTCTTCCGCAGCTGCTTCAGCAACGGCAGGAACCGACTGTCCTACCGTTACATCAGCCAACAAATTCATTATTGATGCCAAAACCATGATTTTAGATTAAAGATTCAACATAAATTGCAGCAACACCAGCGAAATAACCAACTAATGCCAACCAGCTAATATGTTTCAAATACCAAATGAAATCTATTTTTTCCAATCCCATTGCAGCAACACCTGCAGCAGAACCGATAATCAAAATTGAACCACCGGTACCAGCACAGTAAGCAAGCATTTGCCAGAATGTTCCATCTACAGCAAAATCAGCCAAAGAAGGATCGATAGGATACATACCCATTGAAGCAGCAACAAGAGGTACATTGTCGATAATTGACGACAAAACACCGATAATACTATCAATTACATATACATTTTCACCGGTTACATCACGCAACCATTCTGAAAGCAATCCTAATTGACCAGCTGCGCCGAGAGCTCCAACTGCTGTTAAAATACCCAAGAAGAAGAATATAGTAGGTGTTTCAACACGTTTTAGAATGTGAACAACCGTCAATTGTTTCTTTATTTCTTCAGATTTCTTTTTGTGCATAAATTCAGTAACTGCCCACATAACACCTAAACCAAGCAACATACCCATAAACGGAGGCAAGTGAGTTATTGTCTTGAATACAGGCACGAACAACAACAAGCTAACACCCAAAATCAATAATGCTAATTGTTCTCTTGGAGTTGTTATTGAAACTGATTCTTGTTCCGCATCTGGACGTTCGATTTCGCCTTTCATAGTGAAAGAAAGAATAATCAAAGGAACAATCATAGAAATCAAACTTGGAAGGAAAATACCTGTAATAATTTTAGCAGCAGTAATTTGCCCACCAATCCACAACATGATTGTTGTAACATCGCCGATTGGAGACCATGCGCCACCGGCATTTGCAGCAACAACAACTATACTCGCATATGTCCATCGTGTTGGTTGATCCTTGATCAACTTACGCAACAACGACAAAATCACGATTGTAGTTGTCAAATTATCAAGAACAGCCGACATAAAGAATGTCAAGAAACTGATTATCCACAACAATTTTACTTTGCTTGATGCTGTAATTTTATCTGTAATAATTTTGAAACCATTATGACGGTCAACGATTTCTACAATCGTCATTGCAGCGAACAAGAAGAACAATGTTTGAGCAGTTTCAGCCAAATTCTCATTCAAAGCTTCGCCGACTTCATGCACATCAGTTCCGCTGAACAAAATGAACACAGCCCAAGTTAACACACCTATCAACAAAGCAGAAGCCGCCTTGTCAACCTTAATTGGATGTTCCAAAGCTATACATAAATAACCTAGAACAAAAATCACAACCATAATTGTTGAGTACATACTATTTAATTATTTTAAATGTTTAACACTTCCGCAAAAATATGTAAATTACGTAAATTACGTATTGGGCTTTTGTTTTTTTCTTTAAAAATATGAATATCGGCATTTCATTCCCGAACAATTCCATTTCGGGAAATATCGATCAACTTAATTTCAAACGTGAAGAATATAACGCAGCGAATGCACGCATTATAAAAATCAGCATAAGAGGAAGCGATGCCGCTGGAATGAATTGACCTGCGATTGCCGAAATCACAACATATATCAATATACAAACTGCAGTGAACATAAAATACCAACGAGACCAATGTCTAAACACAGGAATCAGCCAGACAATGGCAAACACCAAATGAATTGGCGTCAACCAAATCGTATTGAAGTTCGGGAACACCAAAGAATGTATGCTGACGAATGAAATAAACCAAATCACACAACCTATAATTCCAGCCAAAGCAAAAAGTACAACATCGCACCAAACACAATGCTTTTTTGTCACAAATTCGCGGACTGTTTGAGCTACGAACAACAAAAACAAAATCCATAACACCAATAAAGAATTGTTCCACCACGGCAACGTAAACACTTTTGTTGCCGCCATTATTTGCGACGAAGAACTTATTAAATTTCGTTCTCCGATTGTTGATGATTCAATACAATTACCCAAATAATCAGGCAAAAAAGTCATTTGTTTCGGCGACATTGTCGTATCGGCAGGCAAACCAAGTCCTAATTGAATGCCATAACCAATCCACGATTTATCGTTTGCATATTTAAAAATGACATCTCGCCACGTTGTTGGTTTATAAACATATCGATATTGCAAATCAGGGATTCCCTTTTCAAGAACATCATAAATTCTTGTAGCGCAGTTATCTTCAAAAAAATTATATAGATACGTTTGATTATACAGTTTCAAATTCCACAACAACAATTTACAAATCTTGGTTTTCTCCTCAAAAGTCAGATTCAATTTATATTCAACAATTCCACGACCTTCATATTCGCACTCTGCCAAAATTTGTCGGAAAGAACGCGTAGCCAAAAGATAGTACATATTTCCCGTCATGAAATTACTAACGAATTCCACTAAATCACCAATCTCGAACACGCCATAGTCAAAAACAACATCAACACGTTGAGCAGTATCGCACAAGCGAATGGCCGCATGGCCAAACTGCGAATAAATAACCTCGCCAGGAGAACAAACTAAAACAGAAAATTCCGCCGTTTCTGATGGTTTATATTCCGCAAAAGCCCCAATGGCTAAAGAAATTGCGAATAAGATTGATAAAAAACGTTTCATCTTTTTTATTTCCAGACAAAAATAACAATTGTTTCCACAACGAAGAATTTTTGAACACAACATTTCGCCCTCCGCAGATTGTTAATAACTTTTTAATAACTATAAATCAACAAATTAGGATTGATTTTCTATATGTAGAGAAAATGGCATTGTAGGAGAGAATAGTTTTTTTGTATTTTTGGACAGTAAAAGAAAATCAGATAGAAAAATGGGAAAAGTAATTGCAGTTGCAAATCAAAAAGGCGGTGTAGGAAAAACCACCACAAGCATAAACTTAGGTGCGAGCTTAGCCGTTCTTGAATATTCTGTTTTAATAGTTGACTTCGATCCACAAGGTAATGCTTCAACCGGATTGGGAATTGACATTAACGATGGAAACATGTTGGGTATTTACGAATGTTTAGCCGAAAAATGCACACCAAAAGAAGCAATTCATCACTACGAAGAAATTGAGAAATTAGACATTCTTCCTGCAAACATAGACTTGGTTGGTTTGGAACTTGAACTGGCAAATGACGAAAATCGCAATATGTATTTGAAAAGTGTAATTGACAAAGTTCGCAACGATTACGATTTCATTATTATAGACTGCACACCATCGTTGGGAATCCTTACTTCCAACGCATTGGCAGCTGCCGATTCCGTACTTTTGGCAATTCAATGTGAATATTTTGCACTTGAAGGTTTAACCCAACTTTTAAATACAATCAAACTTGTACAAGACAATTTCAATCCATCACTTACAATTGAAGGATTCCTAATCACAATGTACGATGTACGTTTGAAACTTTCGAACCAAGTTGTTGAAGAAGTTCACAAACATTTCGAAACGATGATTTTCGACACGATCATCCAACGAAACGTTAAATTGGCTGAAGCTCCAAGTTTTGGAAAACCAATCATCACACACGACGCAACTTCAATCGGAGCAAAGAACTACTTGAATCTTGCACAAGAATTATTACGTAGAAACAACTTACCAGAAACGAAACAATAATGGCAGCAAAACCATCAGGATTAGGTAAAGGCTTGGACGCTCTTCTTGGAGGAGCGAAAACACCTATCAACAATAATGTAGTAAAACACGCAGGTGTTTCGGAAATCGAAATTTCTAAAATTTCCGCAAATCCCAACCAACCTCGAAAAACATTTGATGAGCAAGAAATTGAGGAATTAGCGAATTCCATAAAAGAAGTTGGAATAATCACACCTATCACAATCCGTGAAACTGGCGTTGATTCTTATCAAATCATCTCGGGAGAACGTCGTTTCAGAGCTTCGCAAATTGTTGGATTAGACAAAATTCCCGCATACATTCGCAAAGCGGACGACCAGGAAACACTTGTCATGGGACTTATAGAAAACCTGCAACGTGTTGACCTTGATCCTATTGAAACTTCAGAATCATTCCGACGACTAATTGAAGAAGGGAAATTAACACAAGAAGAATTAGGTAAAAAAGTTGGCAAAAGCCACTCAACTATTGCCAATTCATTAAGGCTTTTGAAACTTCCTCCAGAAATCCAAAACGGACTTATCAACCGCGAGATTTCCGAAGGACACGCGAAAGCTTTACTTTCTCTAAATGACGAGAAAAAGCAACGTGAAGTTTATACTGAAATCCTTGCAAAAGGATTGTCGGTGCGCGCAACGGAAGAACTTGTTCAGAAAATCAATGCGAAAAGCGACAGCAAAAAGCCAAAGAGTACAAAATCCGACGAACAAAAAGCTATTCAAGCCAAGATTTCGAATAAATTGAATAAAGCAAAAGTTACGCTAAACGTTACAACAAAAGGTTCTGGTAAAATTTCAATTGCATTCAAGAATTCCCAAGAACTTGAAGCTATTGTCAATTTGCTTGAAAAAATCAATTAATAATGCGGAAAGCACTTTTTTTCTGTTTTGTTTGTTTTTTCAGTTTCAACGTCGTTGCCCAAACGGACAGCGTTGTTGCTTTGCAAGATTTACCAGAAGGATCATTAGACACCATAAAAAAGCATTCGCCTAAAACCGCAGCCTTACTATCCACATTCATTCCTGGAGCCGGACAGATTTATAATGGTTCGTGGTGGAAAACACCAATAGTTTATGCTGGTTTTGCAGGAATTGGATATGGACTTTATTTTTATCAAGATTATTACAAATCGTTCAAAACAGCCTACAACAACTACCGCAATCCATATTTGGAACAAGGTCTAATTCCACCAGCAGATACGATTTTGACAGTTCGAGGCGAAGAAGGATATTCGCCAGTTAGCGTACAACAAGGACGAGATTACTATCGCAAATACCGTGATTTATGTATAATCGGCGTAGGAGTCTGGTATATAATCAACATTCTTGAAGCTTACACCGAAGCTCATTTATTTGAATTCGACGTTTCCGACGATTTAACAATGCGTTGGCAACCAGCATTTTATTACACACCAGTTGGATTTTCTAATCCTTCACCGATTCCTTCGGGAGTTAAATTCGCAATTGATTTTTAACGGACGATTAAATCGCCACCTTTAAAAGATTTCACTTCAACGCCAGTTTCCGAAAGAACCGCATACGTTGAATTTGTAATCCAATTTCCTGTATTAATATAACGACTTCCAGGTTCAACTTGTTTATCCACAGCAACATGACGATGTCCAAAAATAAAATAATCATAGTGCTGCGTTTTCAAGACATCTTTTGCATACATCAACAAGAATTCCTTGTCATCGCCCAAATAATTCGATGATTCGTACACTTTTGCGTTTCTATTGTGCGCAGACCACGAATGAGCAAAACCAAAAGCCCAATTTACCGGGACAAACTTAAAACACCATTGCAAAAAGCGATTGGAAAAAATCCAATGCAAGAAATTCATTCCTTTATCGTAGTTGCCCAATGCATGTCCATGATGAATAAGCATTTTGAAGCCAAAATATTCTTTGACAAGTGGTTCATTATAAATAGTTACGCCAATTTCTTTTGACAAATAATCTCCATACCACAAATCGTGGTTTCCCGAAAAAATATTCACAGGAATACCCGAGTCAACAAATTCCGCCAATTTTGCTAAAAGCCGAATATATCCTTTCGGAGCGACACGTTTATATTCAAACCAAAAATCGAAAATATCACCCAACAAATACAATTCCGCACACGACGGTTTTATCTCATTCAGCCATGAAAGAACAGTCGCTTCACGTTCTTTACTTTCCTCGTCATTGGGAAATCCCAAATGAAAATCCGATGCAAAATATATTTTTCTGGATTCTTCCATTATTATCTATTCTATCCGCAAAAATAGAAATTATCCCGTGAAAACAATCATTAAAATAACGAAGCAATTTTTACAACAACAGGAAAAATCCATAAAATAGTAATTGAGGATTTTATGTAAATCATTACGTTTGTATTGTAAAATAACGCAGATGAAGCTATCAGAATTGAAAAACGGCGAAACAGCCGTTATAGTCAGAGTTTCGGGGCATGGTGGTTTCCGTAAACGAATCATGGAAATGGGATTTGTCCGCGGACAAAAAGTTACTTCGGTTATCAATGCGCCGATGAACGATCCTATAAAATATTCAATTATGGGCTACGATGTTTCATTACGTCGAAGCGAAGCTGAACTCATCACCGTTCTTTCCGAAGAAGACGCCGATTCCCATTTGTCTGCCGAAGACGCAACTGCGCCGAACTACTTTGCCTGTGGCGATTGTGGAGCCTGCAATTCTCAATGTTTTACAAATCTGCACAAAACTACTCAACGAAACATCATAAACATTGCCTTTGTCGGCAATCCAAATAGTGGAAAGACATCGTTATTCAACGCTCTTTCCGGAAGCAACGAACACGTAGGGAATTACAGTGGCGTTACTGTTGACGTTAAAACCGGACACTTCAACTATCGTGGCTATCACTTTAACGTGACCGACTTGCCAGGAACGTATTCTTTATCGGCTTATTCTCCTGAAGAAATTTACGTCCGCCGACATTTACAAACAACCCTACCCGATGTTATCATCAACTCGGTAGTTGCATCAAATCTTGAACGGAATCTCTATTTAACAACCGAACTGATTGACCTCAACCAACGTGTTGTTGTGGCATTAAATATGTTCGACGAACTTTCAGCAAGCGGTGCCGTTCTCGACTACGAAAAGCTTGGTTCCATGATGGGAACGCCAATGGTTCCGACAATAGCAAAAAACGGGCAAGGACTCGACAAACTACTTGACACCGTAATAGAACTTTTTGAAGGGAAAAACCGCGAAGCACGACACGTCCACATCAATTATGGTAGTGTGATGGAACCAGAAATTGTCGCTCTCAGTGAAAAAATGCACAATGCAGAAGATTTACCTCAACAATTTCCTGCTCGATATTGGGCCATCAAAATGATTGAGAATGACAAAGAAGCTATTGATGTTCTAAAAAAATGCGAGAGCTATCTAGAATGGGAAGGTATCGCAAAAAATTCGGCAGAGAACATTCAACGTCAACTTGACATTGATGTTGAAACAGCAATTAGCGACGCAAAATACGGATTCATTTCCGGAGCCTTGCACGAAACATTTATCGAAGGTAAAAAAGACATAAACCGCAATACTAGAAGAATCGACAAACTTGTGGCAAATCGCTGGTTAGGATTTCCTCTTTTTATTGCAATTATGTGGCTAATGTTCTACGTTACATTTACGCTTGGTTCATATCCGCAAGACTGGATTGATGCAGGATTTTCGGCAATTTCCAACTGGTTGAATGCAATCATGCCAAACAACGCACTACGTTCCCTTATTGTTGACGGAATTATTGGTGGCGTTGGCGCAGTATGTTCATTTGTGCCAAACATCCTTCTTCTTTATCTTTTCATTTCGTTGATGGAAGATTCCGGCTATATGTCGCGTGCAGCATTTATTATGGACAATTTTATGCACAAAATGGGCTTACACGGAAAATCGTTCATTCCAATGTTGATGGGGTTTGGTTGTAACGCTCCAGCAATACTTGCAACACGAGCAATTGAAAGCAGAAGTAGCAGAATTATCACAATGATGGTTGTACCATTTATGTCGTGCAGTGCCCGATTACCAATATATGTTTTATTTGCCGGAACATTTTTTCCGAACCATGCGGCAACAATAATGATTGGTCTTTATGTATTGGGCATTGTAGCAGCCATTCTGAGTGCAAAATTATTACGAGCCGTAAGATTTGGCGAAGATGAAACCCCATTTGTTATGGAACTTCCGCCATACAGAATGCCAACAGCGCTAGCTGTGGTTAAACACATGTGGGACAAATGTTTGCAATATCTAAAGAAAATTGGCACAGTCATTTTAGGAGCATCTATCGTTATTTGGGTGCTAAGCTATTATCCAAGACCTATGGTTGAAGAAATCAACACAAATGGAGAAACAATTATGGTACAAGCCTCTCCTAATACCATCGATGCAAAAAATTCTTATTTAGGGAAATTCGGGAAATGTCTTGAGCCAGTAATGAAACCTCTTGGATTGGATTGGCGAGCAAGTATTGCAATTGTAGCAAGTATTCCTGCAAAAGAAATTGCTGTAAGTACGCTTGGAGTTCTTTTCGACGCCGAAATTACAGACGACGGAACGAGCAAGGCATTAGGAGATTCTATTTTGAAAGATGGAACTTACACAAAAGCGTCGGCTCTAGCAATAATGGTATTTATACTACTCTGTTTCCCTTGTTTGGCGACTTTGGCTGCGATTTATAGTGAATCAAGAAAAAAAAGTTGGGTATTATTCTCTATTCTCTATCCTACTGCAATTGCCTGGATAACAGCATTTATCGTTTTCACGATTAGCAACATGTTGATTTAATTGAAAAAACAAATAAATTATTGCAATTGTTCGTTCAACAATTGCATTTGAGAAACAGTCATTTGACCGCCAGCCGTTGCATGATTTTCATCGATTGCCGCGAACGAAAATGGGCTACCCAATTGCAAATTTGCAATTCGCGTAATTTTTCCCAATTTCCCCATAGCCAAAGCAACCAAATTGCTATAGTTTGAATAAAGCGACAAAATGCGAGCACTATCTTTTGTATTCATTGCTGTTGTTGCAATTTTTGCCACATCTGCACCTTGAGTAAAACAAGTGTCAACAATTGACTGTAATTCCGACAATTCCGGAGTATTTTCGTAATTGTGGTATGAAATAATGCACTTGCAACCATGATTTTTTGCAAAGTCCATCACTTCTTTCTTGAATATTTCGGAAGATTCAATTTCTACATCCACATATTTTGCACCAAATGAAATCGCAGTCTTTAAAAGCCTTGCTCGTTTTGTATCGTCACAATAATTCGGACGACAAGTAGCGATTGTCGGTTTTTGAATTTTCGGAAACACTTCGGCAACAGAAGTTTCGTCCATTTCGCACAAATCAATACGAATTTCAGCCATTTCAGCTGAATTTGCGATTTGAATGATTTTCGCAAGGGATTTTTCTATGATGCTAACACAAATCACTAATCAAGGTAGATAATTCTGTGTATGTAACTTTTTCAACTTCACAAGAACCAATTCCTGTCAAATACACGAAATGTACACTATCGCCATCACGTTTTTTGTCACATTTCATTACTTGCAACAACTCATCGGAATTAACCTGACACGTTGTTGGCAAATTCAACTTGTTCAACAAAGCAATCAATCTATCGCAATCTGTCTTGCTCATTTTCCCCTTCAAAACCGAAAGTTTTGCCGCCATCACCATACCAACACTAACAGAAAATCCATGAGGCATTTTCGTTATTTTTTCGACAGCGTGTCCAAACGTATGACCAAAATTGAAGATTCTGCGTGCTCCTGATTCGCGTACATCCGAACTAACAACATTTGATTTAATCACAATCGATTCATATACAAATGTTTCCAAAACCTCTTGTGAATAATTTTGCAAACCTTCAATATTGTTTTCTATATACGAGAATAATTTTTCATTTGCTATCGCCCCATGTTTCACAACCTCACCCATACCGCTCAACAATTCCGACATCGGTAACGATTTCAATATATTCAATTCGCAAATCACAAATTTGGGAAGACTGAATGTTCCAATCATGTTCTTGTAACCTCGGAAATTTACTCCATTTTTACCACCAACACTCGCATCAACTTGACTTAACAATGTTGTAGAAACAAAACCGAATTCAATTCCCCGCATGAAAATCGTGGCAATAAATCCACTCATATCGCACACTATTCCACCACCTATTCCCAAAATAAATGAAGTTCTATCGAATTCGTTTTCAATCAATTGCTCAAAAATCACATCCAACGATTGCAAGCTTTTATTTGCTTCGCCACGAGGAATTTCTATAACCAAATCAACTTTAGGAAATTGATTTCCATACAATGAATGAATGGCCGGATCTGTTATGATTGCAATCTTTCGATTTTTCGGCAAATAGTTTGAAACATTTGCGAGCGATTCGCCCACATATATGTCCGATTCACCTATAGAACTTTTTATTTCGAGTTTCTTCATTGCCTTAGACAAAAGCTTGGCAAATATAAGAAAAAGGAGTTACCCCTAACGATAAATTACTGATTATTACAAAACAAAACTCCCTATTAAGACATTAGTCCTCAATAGGGAGAAAACAATCCGTCATAGATAAAGACACAAAATGGCTAATTGCTTTTGGGATAAAACAAATATTTTATATACTTACATTGATCTGAGCCCTGAGGGCCTCTAACCGCCACCCGATAAATTGTTATTTATCGAGGTTCTGTTATTATCAATTCTTCGCCACTTTTATACATAATCCACATGATGTTTACCAAGTTAAAACGAATAATGGACACCTATAGAAACATGCAACAACGTGGTTCGATAATAATCAGCATCCAAAATGTTTTCTTCTACATTACTGAAATTTGATGTTGATATTGGCAACGACAAACCTATTTTAGGAACAAATTTCAAATGTTCGCCACCAACTCTACAAAACGCCATAGGCTCCACATGAAACTGAGCATAGTCTTCGTTGAAGGATTTCCCGTAATCATCCTGCCAATCAAATTGATGAAAAGCAGAAGACAGTCTAAATGAAACTCCCCAATCAAATATTCGAAGTCTTTGTCCGAAATCGCCCTGAACAAAAACTTGCGAATACTTGTTGTGATATTTATTTTCGTCCGCAATTCCGTAACCTCCACCGACAAACGCTTCCAAGAATGTTTTCTCGCTTTGTAACAAGTTGAATCTTCCTATCGCCCCTTCTACATATTTATGACTATACTTTCCATATATAGACAAATCCCAATAATCACGACGAGACTGATCTTTAGAAGTGAAAATATCATTGTAATCCGTAAAATTACCATACGACAGATTACCATTTATCATTACACCATAATGTTCCGAAAAAGCATAGTCTGCCGACGCACATACACTTGTTGGACTAACAGATAACTCGACTTGTGCTTCGCTTTTCTCCTTAAACAATGGTGCATTAACCATTGGAGGAATATACAATGAAGCACAACTTGAAAATAACAACGGTAAGAAATACAGAATTTTTTTCATAACTATTTATTTTTAATGATTTGCTTTGTTTCTATATGCCCATTCCCTTGAACAACTTGTATAACGTAAGTTCCCAGAGGGAATTTTGAGAATTCAACTTCTATATTTTTATCAAATTTCCTTGCTAAAATTTTCTTACCCTTAACATCGTATATATTCACCCTATTATTCAATTTATTCGATGAAATACATAGTTCGTCTTTTACAGGATTTGGATAAACAATAACAGGATCAGAATATTGTGTGATTAACGAGACCATTTCGTTTTCTGGCTGTATTACCTCATCATAATCTTCATCTATAATATTATACGATTTTACATAATTCATATTTGATTCATCACAATATGTGTCATTTCCAATTTTTGCGGAAAAGGAAGCTCCTTTTTTAATCTTTGTTCCTGGTTCTATTGAAATTTTCTCATTTGCCAGAACAGACATAGTTGCTCCAGATTCCACAATCACGTTACCATTATTGTAATCCAAATTATCAACTGAATTTCCAATAAAAGCATTTGTCCGGGCTTCTACAGCTTTTCTATGGCCATTTAATACTGTTTCATTTTCAACATACAAATTTTCAGACGATGATTCTTGAAGCATTACTGCCGTCATATCTTCAGTAAAAACCCCAACCTTATCATTATCATATATATGGTCTAGGTTTCTATCTTCCACATATAAGACATCGAATAACGACACACTCGAAGGCTTTGTTTTTACAAACATGTTATTCGAAACTTTCATCATATCCGTCCTTCCTAATAAATACGACTTGATATCTATAGATGGATTTGTAAGATTCTGTAATCCTAAAGAACTATATGTAGGTATAAAATTATCCGGATTAGAATCACATTCTACGGCACCAATAATATCTAATAAATCTACATAATCAATTCCAAACAAATCTTTCCTTTCACGGAAATCGCCCATATTATGCAAATTGCGAATACTTCCTGGAGCATCATCAATTGGCATTGTATTGTCAACATATATCGTCCGAGAAGTTATTGTATTGAGACTCATACATTCTTTTATAAAAAGACCATTATAACAAACATTCGTATAGATACCTTCCTCATAAACCAAATGACTTTCTTTGTCAGGAACTGCATACACATAGAAATCCCAAGAAATTTTTGGGCGAATGCCTAATGGTGACAACACGGACATTGTCGGATCCTTTTTCAACAATAAACTCCCAGGGGCAAAACCTTGTTTCGTACCATTACCACTTCCCATGGACAATCCTATCGTTCGACAATTTTTAGGGAAATTTCCTAATCTCATCAAATCATTCACAAAGTCTGTTCTTTTATCAGAACAATGAGCTGTTTTTCCGCTTGTAGCTGTATGATGATACAACAACATTTCTTTTGCAGCATCACTATTTAGCATATTATTTTCTGCTTCTTTTAACTCGTCCATCGATTCTAACAAATCGCTATTTAGATATTTTACCATATATTGTATTCCTAATGGAATATTTGCACCTTCCTGAGGCGAATCAACTGAAATAAACAACTTCGTTTGATGGTCAATTTTGTGATATTCCATATACGTTAACGCATATCGAACAACCAAACCACCCATACTTGCGCCAGCGATTATTAACTCATTGTTTGACGTTTTCTCCGTATTGATTTTTTGAATAAAATCAACCAAATTCAAAGCATTTGGAATAATGGATTCTCCACTATTTTTTGAACGATAAATTATTATATCATAACCATCATTTCGTAATTGATCCAAATACCCATTTTTATTTGAGACTCGATATAAGTTAACCTTGTCATCACCTTCATCAATTAACCTATTATTATCCATAGGATCAAAACCAGATACTATTAAATATGGTTTTCTAATCGTTCCATCGCTCTGACATCTTCCATAATAAGCATATTGACTTTCTATATTATTTGACCAAAAACTCTCTGGCCCAAAATCAGGTTCTACACTGAAACTCATACTTTTTAGCATATTATCAGAAACGTCTGATAAGGAATTCACCACAAGTTTCCCTTTCCCATAAAAATACGTTCCCAAAACTTTAGCTCTTACTGTTATGGTTTTCTCTCCTGGATTTTCATAGATAACCATTCTACTTTGTCCCATTCCAACCAGGACAAAACCTTGTCCATCATCAAAATCAACCGACAATTCTTGTATTTGATTCTTTCTATTACCTATGAAATAGTTTTCCGAAAAAGAAAAATAATATGTACCAACAGTAATCTCTGAAATCAAAGGCACAATTGAAAAACACCATTTTTCGTCAAGTACCTGAGTAGATAAAGATGTTTTGTCAATAATTTTTCCCTGCACACTATCCATTACGATCTGACCATTGGGAACTGCCTCGGGCTTTACTTGATTGTATTCAAACAAAAGCATACCCATCTGAATTTCATCTTCAGAATCTTCTATTTCTAAAAAATCCTGATTGAAATCCACATTTGAATAATCGTAATGCGCAAAACAATACTGTTTATACAACTTTTTCCATAATGAATATGAAATTGTATCACTTTGTTTCGATCCGTCATATTTACTTAGGTTTACGTACGGAATTGCTTTTTCAATAAGCAATCCTGTAGTGACTTTACTGGATGGTATTCCCGAAAAAACCTCATCCATTATTGTTTTGTATCGTTTCAATACTTCTTCCGACTGCGCAAAAGTTTGCAATGAGCAGAACAAAACAATCTGTATAAAAACAATCAATCTTTTCATAACTTAATTATTTTTCATTGACTATTTTCATATCGTTAATTTGTTTCTGTAAGTCAATAACATACAATGTTAATTCTTCAACTTTCTGCAACAAAGTAGCATTCATTTCAGCCAAATTTACGCCTGCATTTTCCATTGTTTCGGCAGAAGGGACACCTGGCAAATGTTTGTTTTCATTAATGTAAGAACCCAATTCGTTCAACGGTTTCAATTCGTAGCTATCGGAAAATACATAATCAGGCCATTTGTTTCCATTTACCGTTGCCAACACTTCTATTTCCTCTGCATAAATTTTCTTTGCATTCACTACACCGTTGCCATATACTACAAACGATGTTTTTTTATTCGTTGCGTCATACACCGAAAACGCCTTCGTTTTCTCCGTTCCATTGAAAGAAAATCCCGTCGATGTTCCTGTCATTCCTTTTACAGCAACCGTATTGTACGACGTAAGCAACATCGGTAATTTTTCTGTTCCTATAAATACCGTACTTGGTGTCCATTGCAACGCAATTTTCTCTATATGTGGACCATTTACAGCAGAAAGATTTTTTCGTTGGCGAATACCTAATGCGCCACCATTCCAACCATACAAAACCGGTCCATCGGTATCGGTGTCGGCGAACAAGCGTTTTTGAGGTGCCGGCACATTTGTATTGTCGGAAACACCATAATAACCAATCCCCGAATGAGGATCGCACGCATCACGAAAATAAATATCGTTGTTGTACAAAGCAAACGGCGTATTGCACGAACGCAATTGATTTATGTAAACAAAATTACCTCCTTCGCCAGAAGTTATGCCTGCACCACCACTTGCATTTGCCGGAGTTGTATTATCAGCCCCATTGTTTTGTTGTGCCAACGAAATAGGGAAATAATCTGTAGAGAACGCATTTGGACACGTTTCTACCGATGATGAAGCACAATCCAAGCAAATCCATCCCCAATTAGCCGCAGCCGCTTCTGATGGTGTTGAAGAAGTAGGCCACATTTCCTGCAACAATTTATATTGATTGCCGACATACGAAACCACAATTGGATTATTGGCAGAATAGACATAATGGAACGGAACCCATTCGCCAGTATAATCATCGGCAACACTCCACAACCACGAGTTATTCGCATCGTAGGGAGTTGACGGCGTGTAACTCGATGATGGTTGGTCGTTGATATACACTATCGACAACGGAACACCATTTACCGTAATTTCGGTCTTGTCTCCTTTTTTGTAAATCGTCTGAGGGTTGTACGTATCAGCATATGCGTTCATTCCCACACTCACAAATGCTCCCATAAGCATTTGAAATAGTCTTGTCTTTTTCATGATAAATATAAAATTTGGTTAAACATTCTTTGAATCATTGCGGTATCTCTTTTCGCAGCAAAACTACCACGCCTTGCCATTACCACAAAAAGATTTTTTATATTTATCATTAACAAATAGTACTAAATGAACAAAATCAATGGATTTTTGGATAAAACGCATTTTCAATATGTTCTATATCAACTGAACCATTTACTGCAACAATAGAAACAATATCAAACCTAATTTCACAATCCAAATTCTTTTGTCTGACGTACGAATTAGCTGCAGAGAATAGCAACTTCTGCTTTTGTTTGTTTACAGCTTCTACAGGGCTTATAAATGTCGTTGTACGCGTTTTTACTTCTACAATGACTACAGTATCTCCTTCTTGAGCAATTATGTCAACTTCCTGATGATTATTACGCCAGTTTCGTTCTAAAATAGAATAACCGTGCGATTCCAAATATGCAACAGCAGTTTCTTCTCCCCATTTTCCAACTTGACTATTGTCTTGAGAATCCATATCATTGTTTTATGAGCAAATGTATTGACATTTAAATAGCCAATGGCATGAAAAAAAGATGTCATAACTAAACAAATGATAACAAACGAAGTCAAAATATGTATTTTTGACAACTACGGATATAAAAAAAGCCGGTGACGAAATTCATCCCGGCTTTTTGAAATTTTATTGTTGAATTATTTTACAACTTTAAATGTCTTCATTTGTGAACCAACCGAAATCGTAACATTGTACAAACCTTGTGTTAAATCATCAGCTGGAATTTGCAACAATGTTTTCGAAACATCACCCGTCTTAATTGTCTTAACAACTTGTCCATTTGATGAAACAACCGAAACTGTGAAGTCCTCGTCGTTTTGAGCGACAATCGCAACGTTGATAACATTTGTGATTGTAGAAGGATAAACAACTACATCAGCAGGGAATGCAACGTTTTGAATGCTTTCGATATGTTCTGCTTCAGCAATGTTAGACATAGCCAACGAGAATGGTCCCGATTCAGCTTTCATTGAAGAGACTTCTACTTCGTTTCCATCAACATCATTGTAACGATTTTCGTTAACTTCAGATTTCAAACGGAACACTACACGATAAAGAATATCGTCTCTGCCTTTAAATGAATTATCCGTTTCATTCCAAATTTCATACAAATTACTTGCAGGAAATTCTTCTACAGTATCCATTGCAAGAGGATCCGTTCCACGAAGAATCAAATATTGAGTAATCATTTCCTTTGGTTCGTAAGCTGTCCAATGTACTGTCTTCAACCCATTATCCTGAACCATATATGTTGCAACCATTGAACGGTGAGCTTCACTAATAGCTTCGTTGCCACAACCATCTGTAGTTACCAAACGATATTTGTAAGCTCGTATATTAAAGTTTGCTTCTTCATCTACAACTATACCTGGTTCGCTGAATAGAACATCTTCGCCAACTTGTTCCCAATTGTCGGTTACACCGGTTTCGCGTTCGATTCTATATTTAACAGTATTTACATCAACTGTCTTTTCCCAAGCTAAAATCACATGATTAGTTGTTTCACTGAATGTTGCAACACCGATTTGTTCCGCGTATGGATACTTGAATGCAACTGTTACTGTATCGGAGTTTATACATTTATTTTCGTCGATAATGCGGACCCACATTGTGTTAGTAGAACCTGTCAAAGCAACTTGTTGTTCAGTTGAACCATTGCTCCACAAATAGTCGAAACCAGCACCAGCGTCAAGTGTTACGGTTTCGCCATCGCAAGGAGTTTGATCTTCACCCAAATCAATTGTTGGCAATTCATTAACCTTCGTCACATTAAATGTGTCAACACTTGCACAACGCATTTCATCAATTGCAAATACCGAGTATTCTGCAACCTCGGCAGGAATCACGATTGATCTTTCCTGAGAATTTGTATTCCAGTAATACGATACATAATCACCTTGAGCTTCAAGTTCATAAGTTGTTCCAGCACACATTACAGAATCTTCAATCAACGAAACAGGAACTGAAACTGTTACAACAACGCTATCAGTCATTGTAAACATTCCTTTCTTCATTTTTACTGCATAAGTTGTTGTTGTTTCCGGACGTACACTAATTGCAGAAGAAACCTCATCGGTTGACCAGAAGTATGAAGTCAAACCTTCCGAAGCAGACAAGACAACGGATTGACCTTGGCAAATTGAAAGATTACGTTCTTGAACACCAACAACTGTCAATTGAATAGCCAAGTCAGCTGTGATTGAGTATTTTTCATCGGCAGAAGTAACAGTCAACGAAACAGGATAAACACCTGGTTGATCGAATGTTATTGTTTGCATCAACGAAGTTGGATCAATACCGTTGGCACCAGGAATATTCCATTCCCAAGAACAATCGAAACTTGAAATATTTGCCATCAAAACGAAAGCATCGCCCGGCACACCAATTTGACGCATTGTTGAGATTGTTACAGTTGGAACGCCTTCCCATTTTGGCATATAAGAATCCTGTTGAGAAACGGTACGTTGATAGTAAACAACTACTGTATCTGTCAAACCTTCATCATCTTTTGCAGTGAATGTGATTGCTTCAACACCATTCCAAAATGAATTCAAAACTATAGGTTTTGCAATACCGTCAACAATCGAAACTGCAATGTTATTTGATTGAGTTGCCGACCACATAATTGACGATGGAGATGTGTAATCATCGGTAACATATTTTGTCAAATTCAAAGCTACAAATGGTTCTGCATCAGTTTCCACTTGAGTAGAAATTGCAGAAATCACAGGAGCTTGATTTGGAGCAGCAGCAATTTCCAATGCAATTGTTCCATCCAAAACCTTACCATACATATCGGTAACTTTCACATTCAACACATCAGATGTAAGTGTCGGTTCTGTTGATTTCAAACGTAATTCATTGCCTTTCAATTCAACTTCAACTTTTTCAGCGTTGAATTCGAACAACAAATCTTCAACTGCTGTGTAATCGTCGGAAGCGATGTCGGAAAGATTCACATATACATTTTGATTGTATTTAACCTTGATTACATCGACAAGAAGAACCGGAGCTTGATTGATTAATTCTTCTACAATCAATTTGAAAGAACCTGTAGAAGTCAATTCGTCAACATCGGTTACCGTAAGTGTAACATCAACTGTACCGATAAATTCGCCGGCATTAACGAACAATTTACCATTTTCATCTATCGAAACAGAAACTGCTTCATCGCTTGATACAGCCTCTATCTTCAAGTTTTCGAATGGAGTGTTATCATCAGAAATATATTTTGAAATAGGAATCAATGCTGTTCCAATTTCAAGACTCTTCAAATCAGAATTTTCACGAACGTTCGAGATATGAATTTCCTTAGGCAAATTAAGAATTGGAGCATCGGATTTATTGACTATAACCGAAATATTTTTCGAGATGTCGCCTATAGTAAGTGTCAATGTAGTTTCACCTGCTTGAAGACCTGTTACAACACCATTTTCGCATAAAGCAATGTCTGAATCGCTCATAACGAATTTAGCAGTGTTCACTTTGGCAGAAACGGTAGCTATCGAATAAGATATTGTTTTCGATTCACCAACTTTTACCACCACAACAGCAGGAGCATCAAAATCTTCAATGTCTTCTTCCGAAGATGTTACATAAACCATAACTGTTGCAGCAACACCATCTTTTGAAGAAATTGTCATTTCAGCAAAACCCTCATTTATTTCCGAAGCGGTAATCGTACCTTCACTATCTACTTCATACAATGAGCTACCAGCTTTATAAGTCAATTCTTTGTTTGTAGCATTTTGAGGATAAACTTTAACATCCAAATTTCTTACTTCACCAGGAACCAAGACAACATATTTAGGAGCGTCGATTTCAGTTACAGGAACATAACCATCTTTCACGTTCAATTCAATTGAAGTGGAAACTTCAGGATTTTCGTTCGACACAACATTCACCAATGTTGTTCCTGCAGCCAAAGCATAAACCGTATTACCGCGAATTTCTGCTATGGCGGAATTTTCAACCGTCATGGTGTATGTTTGGTCGGTAGCGAATGAAGGGACAACAGAAACAGCAAGTGTTTGTTTGTTACCGACATACATTTCAAGAGATTCAGCATCAATTGCAATAGAAGTTACAGGAACCACACTTTCTTCAACCGTGATTGTTGCTGTTTTTTCAGCGGAACAGCCAGTATTTTTTTGGATTGATTGACAAACTACATCGTAAGAACCAGCTTCATCGAAACCAACTGTAACTGTTTCGCCTTGCAATTTTTGACCATTTACAATCCAAACGATTGCGTAAGATTCAGTATCGATGTTTGCAGACATTTCAACAGGTTCACCTTTTGCAATTTGTAATTTTTCGTTTGCAAAAATAATTTCAGGAACAACAGGAGTACCGAATGTAACCGTAGTTGTTACAACATCACTTTGACAACCTGTCTTTTCATCGTATGCAACAACATTATATTCTGATTTAGCAGCATCGGAAAGTATTGGAGAATATACCGAACCCGTAGCTACTTCCAGTCCGTTTTGATACCATTTAACTTGATAGTTCGATGAAGCAACAAACGGAGCAATTTCCTTAGAATCGCACAATTTTTGGTCGTACATATTCAAAGTTGGAGTTGGAACATAATATGTAGAAACCGAAACTTTCACTTTCTCGCTTTCGATAGGTTTTTCACCTTTGATTACTTGACTTACATAATAAGTAGTTGTTCCAAGTTGTGAAACCTCAGGTGTTTTTTCCAATGCATTGCCTGTTTCATCGTACCACTTTAATTCTGCCAATTCCGAAGTTGGAGCAGCAAAAATATCCATAAATACAGCACTGCCAGCAGTCAAACAAACTACGTTTTCAGGAGATTTTACGTATGGAGCAGAAATTTGTCCGTTGAAATCAACAATAACTTTTTCCTCTGCTTGACCTTGACAACCAGTAGTTTTTTCGGAAGCATAGCAGACAACATTGTAGGTGCCTGCATCTTTAAATGTTACCGAAATCTTAGCACCAGTATATTTCGTTTCGTTAATTAACCATTCTATATCATAGTTGTTATCATCAACACCAGGAACTGACAAATCAACAGTTTCGCCAACAAGAACTTCGTTTGAACCCTTTGCGAATATGATTTGTGGAGTTACCGCAGCGACAGCTTCAACTACAGCAATTTGTGAAGAAATCGGACAACCATTACTAACAGCACATACTTTAATATTTAATACTTCGCTCGTTAAGTTAGGCAAAAACGTTGTCGTACCCGAAGTTACATAGCCTTTATTTACATACCATTGATAATCTACGTCATCAGATTTGTTAGTAACTTCGAATGGTAAGATGTCCGATTCGGAGCAAACTTTCTGTTCATAAGTGTTCAACAAAGGTTCGTCAGGATGAGGATGAACGATAACCAAAATCTCAACTTTTTCACTTTCTATTAAATATCCTTCGTACTTTTTATTTGGAGCTTGGCTCACAAAAACTTTATGATCACCGACTGGCAAAACAGCTGAAACTTGACCTGAAATCTCATTACCTTTTTCATCATACCATTTTAATATTGCAAAATCATAAGTTGTCCAAACAGGGAATTCAACTAGGTCACCTTCACAATATGAGATTGATTGGAATTCTGGTTCAACACCCGGTAGTTCCATTTGTTCGTATGCTTTCACAACAACCGCACTGTCGGTTTCACCAACACAACCAGTAGTTTTATTGGCTGCGAAGCAGGCAAAATCGTAACGAGCTGCATCATTAAATGCGACACTAACTTTTGAGCCTTCGTATTCGTTGTCGTTTATAATCCATTTTACGTCATATTCTGTTTCGTCGATATTTGTTGCTGAAATAGAAAATTCTTCACCAACATAAAATTCATTTATACCAGCTTCGAATTCTATTTGTGGAACTTCAATTTTATTTACAACAACCGAAGCTGTTTTAGAATAACTAACACAGCCATTCAATTCTACCGCAGCTTGAACAGACATTTGACCGTCCATGCGAACAGGCATATAAGTATTTTCTTCCGATTTATTGTCTTTAACATATTCGCCATTAACTAACCAGTTAATGAAAACAGTTTTGTCGTAGTTTGTTACTGAAAATGCTTCAAGTTCGTCTTCGGAGCAAACGATTTGGCTTTCCATATTCAAAACAGGAACCTCTGGATATGCGAGCACTTCGAATTTGAATTCAACTTTCTCGCTTTCTTTCAGATCTAACTCGCCAATGTAATCTTCCTTCGTTTTTTGATTTACATAATATACATAAGAACCTGCAGACAATTCCGAGAATTTAGGTTGTTCTACAACCTCACCATCGTTGTCGTACCAAACAAGTGTTGCAAAGTCGTATGTTGGATTAACATTTGCTGGCTCGGAACCTTCACAATATGAAATATTGTTACTGAATTCAGGAGCTTTCATTTGTTTGACAACCGTAACCGATTTTTGTGCTACTACTAAATCGCCATCAAGCGTAGAAATATAAGCATAAACTTGAACTGTGCCTTCGTCAAGAGGAGTTACAACTCCATCAGCAAAAGAAAGAATCGATTCTTCAGATGATCTAAATTTTGCCTCCACAATTTCATTTTCTTCAATGCCATACTCTGTTTCTTCTAAATATGACACGCTATATTTTTCATTACATGGATTTCCATCGGCATATAAAATTTTAGGACCATACAACATAAAAATATCGCTCACTACATACACATCGGTATATGCAACAAGACCATATTGGTTTGTTACATTTATGCGTGTATGTCCATAATCCAAAGCAGTAACCATACCTTCTTTAAACGAAACAACAGAAGAATCTTCAACCATTATTTCATAATCAGCAGGGAATGGTTCAGGATAGACATCATACAATTCCTGATTGTTGTAATCCAATGACATGAACATTATAGAAGCAACTTCATAATTAATTCCACTATATGTAGCTTTAACTTTTTTATTGACTGCATTTTCAATAATTTCATCTCCCTCTAATACCGAAAATCTCATCATACCCGTTAACGAAGCATTACCGGTAGCCCACACTTTTATTCCTTTTAAATCATCGGTGAAACTCCATTGGATTTGAGCAAATTCATTAAAGTTTTGTTCAACATCGAATAAAGCTATTTGTGCTGGTTCACCATGCTCTGGGTCACTATTCATATCATAAACATAGTACGTTGCCGTATCTTTGTTTACCGTCAAATCTTCTGTTCCCGACGCTAAATATAAATAGTATGAAGGTTGAGTAATTGTAACCTTTGGTCCTTGAATAATATGGTTGCCTTCTTTTAGTTCTCCATCAATTAGAACTGGCGCATTGCTAATTATTGCCACAATATTAACCGAGCCCTCCGCATCGGCATATAAAGTACCATCTTCAAAATGAGCACATGGCATTGGTGGATTATCATCGATTGGAGACATTGGAGCTTCAGCTATCCATGAGACAACGGAAGAACCAAGTTCTTCGCCATCATATTTGCATGAAAAATCAATTTCTTCGCCAACATGCATATTCTTCACTTCAGTTGGCTCAAGACTAAATGCCTCATAAACCGTAACCGGAACAGCAAAAAGTTGTCTACCACCAACAGAAATTCGCAAAGTATCGGAGCCAACGTTTATACCAAGATATCCATAATAAAATTGATAATAAACCTCTCCTTGGTTTATTTCTTCTTCATCTGGCCAAGCTACTGGTTTATCGGTATTATCCAACGCAAAAGTTATACGTTCCTTTATTAAAGAACCATATTTCCCAAAATACTCACAATAAAATTCTTCATAACCAAAAAGAGAAACGTTTATTTCTGTTTCATTTATTGTGAAAGATGACGGATCTATCACAGTAATTTCAGGCATAGGAGATATTTGGAAAAAATTTCCATATTCATCCAATCCGAAAGCTGAAACAGGGAACACACCTTCTTTGTTAGCATAAAACATTCCGTTTTCCGAGTATTGTGATTCTCCAAACATAACATTTTGAGCAAACGGAATTGTATTTCCCTTTTCGTCAACTATAGAAACTTTCAAAGAATCGCCAGTAAACAAAATTGTATCTTCAAAGGATGGTTCAAAACGATATTCATGACCTTGTTTGACAACAAAATTAATTGTATCGATAATTTCACCTTTGTAGGAAGCGACAACCTGAGCAGTTCCTGCTTCTTCTGCCGCATAGAAATTACAATTACTAGTATAACCGTTGCCTTCAATCAAATCAAAATCAACAAACTCGCTAACTTCGTCGCCATATACGTTTTTAACACTCATCATATATATAGTGCCAGTATTCATTTCAACGTTTTTGGCATTCACAGCCCATTTGTCAACCGTAGCAACAACATTTACATACATAGAGATAACGGAGTCGTTGCTCATTCTTGCATTGAAATATTCTCCACCTTCTGCCAATGTGAATATTTGACCATCTCGCACTTCGAGAACATCAAAATCACCATATTCAAAATGATCAACTACGACATCTTCGTCACTTTCTACCAATATATCTACATTGTAGGCACTTCCCAATTCAAATTCATATTTAGCCACACAATTTTGATATTCGCCATCATCTTCTGCTGGATTGACTTTTGCTACTTGTTTTTGAACAACTGCAGTATAGTGTTCTGGAATAACAACGATAAGCGTTGCTAAAACTTCGGAATCAGCATCTACGGCTTGGATTGTAGCAGAATACGATTCGTCGCTTGGCGACACTGCCTTTACACAACTTGAATCTTCAGGGAAATAGAAATATTTCTCAGCTTCAGGATTTGAATAGCTTACTTTCAATTTATAGTCAACGTCAGCTAGTTTGCCAACTTTGTTGTATAACTGTATATTCCACTTTTCGATAGATTGCAACACAATTTTATCAGCGCGGAATGTATATTGATTTGAATAATCTGGGACTGTAATTTTCACATCTTTGGTCATAGAACAACCATCGCTAGCCTGAACTAAGCATGAAATAGTTTTTGTTCCTGGTGTTGTGAAACTAATTCTAGCAGTACCCATTTCTTCGTTGATCTCATCGAATTCATCTTCACCAGAAGACCACATGCTTTTATAAGAAGGACAATACCAACCACAAGAATATAGTGGATTAGATTCAGCAACAAGTTCTACCACGTGAGCGCCATGAACCAATTTTTCGGTATAAGTAACTACTACCGTGTCCTTATAAAGTGTAACTGGATCGACGTAACCTCTAATCGAGCATCCATTCTCTCCTCCTTTTTTATATTCAACCTCGTAATATACATTTTCACCTATTGATGTAATTTCAGGTTCAAACGTTTTGCCTGTTCCTAAAACTTCGTCGGATCCATACTCATACCAAATAAAATTTTCATCTGGATCTTTGGAATCCATAGTAAGAGATAATTTTTGTTCTGAACCAACACAAGCTTGAAGAATACTACTTTCAGCTAACTTCGGAAGTTTAACAAGGTTTATTACAACCGGATATTTTTTACTCTCAACTCCATCGCGTGACAACGATACGTATTTCGTCACAAATTCTTCTTCTTTATAGTCTGCAAGCCAGAAATCAGAAGTTGCATCAGCCCTTAGCGCATCTTCTCTATCGTACCAATTTAATTTATAAGACTCGTCAGCACCCACGGGTAACGATACGAAATTCGTAAAGGAAATATATTGATAAACATTATCAGTGCAAACATAATTTGTATCCGCAACAATAGTAGGTTTAGTAGGATCTACCGCAGCAACATATACAGTTCTTACATCAAAAACTCCATCGCCAGTCCATAAGTTACAAATTAATTCAACTTTTTTGTACTCTTTCTCGAACTTGAACTGTGCAATAGAATCGGTTTCGCCATTCATTTCAGTTATTGAACACGCCACATCCTTTGGCATTATACTCCAAGTAACAGAATCAACATTGTCAACTCGAACAGACACTTCGTAAGGCCTATTAATCATAACAGGAATTATATCTTCTTGCTTTACCGGATTCCCATTAAGAAACAATTCAGCATTGTGCAATTCAACGAGTACAGTATATTGAGTTGCTCCGCCACCAGTATAAGAATACACGACTTCACCAGAAGTAGTTCCTTTACTATTTGATAGTTCTAAACGATAATATTTACCATCAACTAATGTCGCTTCGCCAATGGCAGAAAGATTTCCTTCGGCGTAAACTGTTGCGTCCTCTACCATAAAACCATAAATTGAAATCCAAATATCAACACCTTTTGGTTTTTCATTGCCAGAACCAACACCAACTATCACGCTACTTTCTGAAGAATAATAGACGTATTTTGCTTCTTCAGCAAATGTTGCAAAAGCAAACAACAACGTGGTTAGAACTAATAAAATCTTTTTCATATACCTATTTTTATTATTTACACATATTTAATTCTCTCATAATGAGGAAGCGATTTTTCAGGCGTGCAATTTTAGCAAAAAAATTGTAAAATGTACTTAACTACTCCCCAAAACTTACAAATGGCAGAAAAAAAAGGTTTTGTAGTGACAGATTACAGAAATTGAATCTTTAGGATTTTTGAAAATCCATCAAAAAAAATAGGGTCAGATTTAATACCTGACCCTATACATCACATAACTTAAAAATTCTCGCTATTTCAACACTTTTACAGTTTTCGAAGCTGTTGGTAATGAAACACGTACGTTATACATTCCTTGTGTTAAACCTTGAGCTGGAATTTGTATAGAATAGTTAGTTACTTCGCCCGTTTCGGTTGAGGAAACAACTTGTCCCGCTTCGTTAAGAACTTCAACAGTGTAGTTTTCGACATTGTCGGAAACAATCACGACATTGATTACATCCTTAACAACTGTTGGATACACAACAACTTCAGCTGGGAATGTATCATCGATAGAAACACGTTCCACTTCGGCAATATTACTAATTGCAATAGCAAATGGTCCCGATTCAGATTTTTGTGTTTGGTACGCAACCACATCGCCATTCGTATTTATAAAAGCATTCTCAAACACCGGTTTGTCAAGCATAAAAGCAACACGGAATATATCGTTTGTTTTGTAACGATTTTCGGAATCTGTCCAACCAACTTGGTCGTCACGACTTGGGAAAACGTCGATTGTTTCGTAACCCGGAACAATTTCGTCGGCGTCGGCTGGTTCATCAGGTGATTTTGCACGCAACAAATAACTACCAAGCACATTACCTTCGCGAGGTGATTGATATGTCCACCAAGTCAAACTAATTTTACCATCAACAGTATGAACAATAGGTTGCATATATGATGAACGATATTCGCCACTCAAAGCTTCGTTGCCACAAGCGTCGGTTGTTACCAAACGATAATATTGACCACGTTGTTCGCAGTTAGAAGCTTCATCAACTACAATACCATATGAATAGAATGGAACATCGTTTCCAACTTGTTCCCAATTAACATTGTCAACAAGACGTTCAACACGATATTTTTCAGTATTCACATCAACAGTGCGTTCCCAAGCAACAATCAAATTCTTACTTGATTCGTTAAACGTAATCAAACCTATTTCTTCAGGATAAGGATATGTGAACGTAACGTTGATAGTATCGAAACTTTCGCACATATTTCCATCAGTGATCTTCAACATAACGTAAGCCGATGAATCCAAAACAACAGATTGTTCGTTCGATGATACCAAACCAGATTCTTTTTGGATACCCCATTCATAAACGTAACCTACGCCACCATCCAAAGTAAGTGTTTGTTTATCGCAAACAGATGTATCACGTCCCAAGAATAAAGGAGGCAACGAATTGATTTTAGTTACAGCAAACGTGTCGCGGCTCACGCAACCTAAATCATCAACTGTTTCAACCGAATAAACAGCAACTTCCGAAGGAATCTTGATTGACTTGGTTGTCTTGCCGATGTTCCAATTGTACGATTCGTATTCATCGCCTTCGGCGACAAGTTCATAAACAGTTCCATCACACATCACCGAATCTTGTGGCAAACTTACCGGAACAGAAACACGCAAATCAATTGTATCGCGAAGGACAACAGATTTCTTCGTCATTTCCAAAACATATTCGGTTGTTTTTAACGGATTCAAAACGATTGACTGGCTTGTTTCACCCGTGCTCCATGAATAAGAATCAACGCCATCGGTTGCATTCAAAATAATTGTGTCGCCGTAGCAAATAGCGTGATTTTTACCTTCAACACCATAAATATCCATATCTTGTTCCTTCGATGTAATGTTGTGTTGTTCACCATACATTACAATGAATTTCAAGTTGTAGTTTCCTGTGGTATCGAAATTCAAAATTTGAATCAAATCAGAAGGATTTTTCAACTCGTCGATACCCGATATTTCCCAACGTCCAGAACAATCTGTACCATAATATGTACCTATCAACGTGAATTCCTCATCTGGAGTTCCGAAGAAACGAGTAGCAATAATATTCACCATAGGTTTTCCGTACCAACCATAATCTTCCTCAACTTCGGTAGTTTTTGTTTCACGGAAGAATGTAACATCGATTGACGAAGTCAAACCACCTTGGTCCATGGCCGTGAACGTAATAATTTCGGCACCACGCCAGAATTCATTCAAATCAGTTATTTCGGCATGAGAGCCTGTAATCTTCACAGCAACATTTTCCGAAGTCGAGGCAGTCCAAACAATTGATGAAGGCGACGTGTAATCATCGGTTACATATTGTGAAAGGTCAATATCAGGGAACAATATCGTATCGTTTTCCATTTGCTGAGGAATGGCAGAAATTACCGGAGCCATATTTTCATCTTCAGCCAAAACTTTCACATGAATGTAACTTTCGGTTTCGGCGCCATGACCATCGGTAAACCAAACATGGATAGAATCAACACCAGACCATTCTTCTTCAAAAGCATAAATTCTCAAATTCGTATTACGAACGTTCTTAACCATAAGATTATCTCCTTCTTCGTAACGGAAGCTTAACGCAGCTGAAGGCGTATAATCATCAACAGCCATATCGGCAATCACAACTTGTGTATATTTTTGATAAGGAACTATCACACTATTCATCACAATTGATGGAGCCTCGTTTGGTTTTTCAATCACAACAACCTTAACAGTTCTCGAGGTTTTTAAATTTTCATCGTCGATTGCAGTCACTGTGATTTTAGTTTCGCCAATGAATTCTGAATTTTTCAATGAGAACACAGCGGAATCGTTTTCAAACGAAACAGCAATATTTTCATCTTCAGAGAATACAAATTTCAAATTTTCGAATGCGGTAGAATCATCGGAAACATAGTCACGCAAAGCAACTTTCACAGGATTTCCAGGTTGTTGCATCATAACACTCGGTATAAAATTAACAGTTGGAGCAACCGTTTTAGTTACAATCACAGCCAATTGTTCGCTGATTTTGATTCCATACGAAATGAACATAAATGCACCGCCAGGTTTCTTGGCAGTCAACACACCACTTGGAGAAACTGTCACGACGCTGGTATCACTCACAGACCAACGTAAATCGTTGGCTTTAATTGTAGTTGGAGAAACTTGACAAGAAACTGTCTTTATTTCGCCCGATTTCAAATACACAGTTTCATCGCCGTTGTTCAAACGAATTTTAACAATATCCTCGTTGTTAGACGTAACATAAACAAGTGTTTGAGCAGAAACACCTTCTTTTGTATATGCCGTTGCTATTGAAGTTCCAGGAGCTTTTCCCACAACAGTTCCATCAGACAAAACGGTAATGATTTCGTCATCTTTTTCCATAAACGAAATATTTTTCAACGTTGCATTCGATGGAATAATCGTAGCTGGCAATGTTGTGTCACGTCCGACTTTTATTGTAATTTGTTTCGGCATTGAAAGTTCCTTGGCAGGAATGAATTTATTTACAATAAGATAAACCGTATCGCGAAGATTAGGATTCTTATCGGAAATCGCATAAATTTCAAGTTCACCTTCAACACGGGCAGAAATCATTTTATCAACTACGTCAACCAAATTTTCGTTCGAAGCCTCCAAATGATATGAATTTGAAGATAACAACACCGAATGGATTTCAGCTTCGACAATACGACTTTCGCCTTCGTACATTTCCAATGTATCCAAAGCACAAACAAGTTCCTCAACATTTTCCTTCACAATCAAAGTTGCTGTGCCAGCATATGTATTTCCAATCTGAGTTTCTTCATCGAAATAATATGTTGAGTAAGAGACTGTCGTTTTTCCAACACTCAAACCCGAAACAACCCCATTTTCTACCGAAGCAATCGTTGAATTTTCCACAGACCAAACAGGAGTTTCCGTTGGAGTGAAATTCTTTATTGAAGCAGAAAGTTCAATTGTTTCACCTTCGTACAACGAATAAGAAGTTTTACCCAAAGTAATTATCGGAGCAGGTTTTGCAGTCATTACAACCTTAGCTGAATCAACGCAACCTTTGTCGGTTGTTACTTGAACAGAAACATCAAATTCGCCAACAGCACGAAATGTCTTTTTAGCTGTTTTCAACGTAGAAAATTCCATATCTCCAACTTTCCACATATACGATCCTGCAACAGTTGAAGAAGCCTCGAAAGGTATTTCGGTATTCGTGTAAACTTTAGAGGAAGCTACATTCAACGAAAGTTCAGGTTGAGGATTTACAACAACTCTAATAACAACTTTATCGCCTTCGAAACCGTTCAATGTTTGCGAAACCGAATAGTTATATGTACCTGTAATTTCTGTGCTTGGCGTTGGAGCAGACTCCAATTTAGAGCCATCAACATCGTACCAGTTCAACGTACAATCTTCGCTTTCGTATGCCATAAGTTGCTGCGCCTCGTTACCCACACAATAAGAATACGTTTTAGAAGCGACAACTGGTTTAGGAACATCTATATCAACAACTTCAACCGAACATTGAGCAGAATAGATTTTACTAATTCCTGTTTCTTCGTCAGTATAGTCAACAGAACAAGTCACAGTTGTTGTTCCTTCGTTAAGACCAGTAACGACGCCGTTTTCAACCGACAAAACCGAAGAATTTTCTACCGTCCATTCCGGAGCAATTTCCGAATCGAAATAATTAAAGTTTGGTTGTAATGTGATTGAACCATCTTTACGAACTGAATATGATTCTGCGTCAAACGACACTTCTGGAGAAAATTTAGCTTTCACAATCATAGGATCCACTTCGAACGAACAGCCTTCTTCAGTTGTTACAGAAATTCCAAGAGAGTATTCTCCAGCATCGGTAAATGCTGTTCTAAAACGACTTTCGTTTGTAAGATTTGAAGTATAACTGCCTAAAGACCAAACAAATACAGATTTAATTCCGCACGATGCAGTAAATGCTATCGCAGAATCAACATATACTACAGCAGGATAATCCAAAACAACTTCAGGATTTGCTTTTACTACGGCTGTAATTTCGACACGACCACTTTCAACATAACCTTCAACAATTTGAGAAACATAATATGTTGTTTCGCCAACAGTTTCGGTATTTGGAACTGGAGCCGATTCCAATAATTCACCAAGAGCATCGTACCAATATAAAGTTCCGTTTTCGGAAGCGACAGCCGATAAAACAACCGATTCGCCGTTCAAACAAAATTCGTAACGCGTTTGCTCAACAGTTGGTTTTTCCGAAATATTTGGTTCAGGCAAAGCAACTTCGAATGTCAATGTTTTGGTAATAGTTCCGGTTGCACCAGTTTCTGAATCAACATAATCAAATCTGTACGTAATATCCTCTGTTCCTTCGGCAACACCAGTAAATACATTTGTTGACTGATTAACCGAAACGTATGCGAATTCACCAGACCAAGGAGTTTCGTTTGTTTGAGAAATCGTTTCGTCGCTAAATGTCGGACTAACCGTCACAATATCGTCCACATACATTGAGTAGTTTTCCTTTATGAACGAGATAGTTGTTGATGGAGCGGATTTAACTTTAATTGAAATTTCTTGAGTAGAAATACAATATTCGCTTACAGCAGCAACGTCAATATTTTTTATACCTGCAGTCGCATACGAAATTGTCTGAGTACTTGAAGAAACTAGTTCATCACTTGATTTGCCAACCGACCAAGTAAACTTACAAGCTTCGTTAGTCGAAGCACTCAAAGCTATTGTAGAATCAATATACGCTACAGAAGGATTATCAACTGTGATAACTGGATTTGCATAAACCGAGATTGAAATCTCAACTTTTTCACTTTCTTCCTTACCCGCAATTGTTTGAGAAACGAAATATGATTGAATTCCAGCAACTTCGGTACTTGGAGTTGGAGCCGATTCCAATCTTGTATTTTCAGAATCGTACCAATTCAACGTTCCGTTTTCAGAAGCTGTGGCCGACAATGTTTCAGCTTCGTTTCCAACACAATAGATAAACGATTTTTTTGAAACTGTTGGATTTTCCGAAACATTTGGCAACGGCATAATGATTTCGAACGACAATATTTTAGTAACAGTTCCCGTTACGCCAGTTTCTGAATCAAGATAATCAAATGTATATGTTACATTCTCCGTTCCTTCGGCAACGCCTATGAATTCATTTGTTGTTTGATCGACAGTAACGAAAGAGAAATTGCCAGACCAAGGAGTTTCGTTTGTTTGAGAAATAGTTGCATCACTGAATATAGGAGAAACCGTCATTGCATCGCCCACATACATCGAGTAATTTTCCTCGACAAACGAAAGTGTTGTTGATGGTGCATTTTTCACATTGATTGAAAAATCTTTTGTTGTAAGACATTCCTCATCTGAGGCTTGAACCGTAATAGATTTTGAGCCTGTGGAAGAATACGAAACGTCAGAAGTACTTGAAGTATTCTTTTCAAGTTCTGATGTTCCGGTAGTCCATGAAAAAGCACAATCAACATTAGTGGTTGCAATCAGCGTAACTGTAGAATCAACATAAATTGTTGAAGGATAATTTACCGTCAATTCCGGATTCGGATTTACCGTAACAGTAATTTCAACTTTTTCACTTTCTTTTAATTCATCAACAATCTGCGAAACAAAATATGTTTGAGTTCCCGCAACTTCGGTACTTGGAGTTGGAGCTGATTCCAATTTTGTATTTTCGGAATCATACCAATTCAATATTCCGTTTTCCGAAGCTGTAGCCGACAACGCTTCCGATTCGGCTCCAACACAATAAGAATAAGAAGTTTTTGAAACTGTTGGTTGCTCCGAAACAGTTGGTTTAACCACAATAGTCAAATATTTTTCGAAATCTCCGTAAGCTCCGGTTTCAGAATCGTTGAACGAAACAGTATAAACCACATCGGCTGTGCCAGGTGCCAAGCCTCCAATTTTATTATTTTCCTGATCGAAAGAAACTATTTCCGATTCGGATGACCAAGGTTCAAGATTCGTTTGCGAAATGGTTTCATCGGCAAAAATCGGAGAAATGGTCAATGTGTCGTCAACCTTCATTGTATATTCATATTTTTCGAACGAAACAGTTGTTGACGGAGCAACTTTTACTTTTATAGTCTGAGTAGCAGTATTTACGCAACCTGCATTTGTTGTTGCCTGGACGGTAATAGTCTGAGGATCCAAAGTAGTGTATGTTTGATTAACACTTGCAGCCTTTTCACCCGTTGACCAAAGATATTTTCCTTCTGGATATGAACCAACCTCCATATACACCAAAGAATCTACATAAACTGCAGTTGGCGGATAGAAATAAATTTCAGGAATACTATTGATAACGACTTTAACCGTAACCGTAGGACTTTCCTCGCCATCAACTATCTGCGATACAACATATTCATCCTCACGTGCTTCTCCACTCGAAGGAGTTGGAGCTTCCGCCAAAACCTCACCCCAAGGTCTTGCCCATTTCAAAGTTCCTCCTTCTATAGTAGTTGCACTCAATGTTTCGGTAGGATCTCCGACGCAATAATTTATCAATTTTGAAGCTACCTTTGGTCTAGGAACGCCAACAGTATCGCTAATCAAAACCTTAATTATTTTCGTACAACTTTGATCGTAGTCTCTCATTTTTACTGTCCCCGTAAAGAAAACAACACCTTCCTTCACTCCTTCCAACGAAGTGATTGTGTAGGAATCCATCGAACCTGTAATTGTTGCAAGACCTTCCGTCGAAGCTTCCCAAGTCACATCGTACATATATGAAGGAATAGTTGATTTCACAGTGAAATTTTTGTAGTATTCCGTAGGAAGATGTATTTCTTCAGGAATATCAAAAGAAGTTTCATCCATATATGATGAAATAGCACAAGTATCATACAATGAAACGGTAGTATTCAAACCCCTATCGTAATATTCAAAGTTCAGAATAAGAGTATCATTACTTATCGACGGAGCCATTACATAACAAGTTCCATCATTCGGAGTAGAAATGTTTATACCATTATATTTACAAAGTTTGTAACGGACATTACTTCTATCAGTTACCGAAACGAATTCAGGTTCGATGTGCAACGTATCGCCGACTCTCAAAATATAGCTTTTTTGTTTGAAATAAGCCATTGGATGTTCGCGGACACTTACAACTTGCGAAGCAAAACCATTACAAGAAGAACCCGATGTTGCCTGTTCAACAGTCAACATATATTCACCAAGTTCAGGAAATTTAGTTTTCAATTGACTTTTACCGGTAGAAGATGCTTCGGTAAAAATTTCCTCGCCATTAACTCTCCAGATGAATGTACCTTCCTGGAATCCGGCAGTAGCGTCAAACGTAACAGAATCACCTTGGATAATAGCAGCTGGTGCAATCAATGACAAAAATGGACCAGAAGTAACATTAACAACAATTTCAACTTTACTACTTTCACCCATACCACTAACAACTTGCGACACATAATAATATGACTCGCCGTATGTTAATGTTGAAGGCGTTGGAGCTTCTTCCAACAAATTCAACGACCCATCATACCATTTCAATGTTGCTCCACTTGTAGCTGTTGCCGACAATGTTTCACTTTGTGTACCTTGGCAATATGTATAACTTGTTTTTGCAACTATTGGCGTTGGCGATTGGTTTGCAGAACTTACCGCTACCATTGTTGATGTTGTGGAGGCACAACCATTTTCATCGGTTGCAACGACAGAAATTTTTATTGTTCCTGCCGAAGTGAATGAAGTTGAGAAATCAGCGGAAGTAGCATCTTCCATTTTTATGCTGTTAATCATCCACTCGTATGATTTGATGGCTGATTCTGAATTTGCTGTTACTGTATAAACTTCGCCTACACCAATTTCCGAATCACCCGACAACGAAATAGATGGAGCTGCACTCAAATTCAATGTTACAGTAGTAGCCTCACCCTTACAACCATATTTATCAATAGCATAAACAGAAAATGTGCGTGTGCCAACCGACATTTCGGTTTGATGTAATGTATTATTTGTTGAAACGACAGATTTACTTGCGTTCACCCATTCATAATTACTATAACCCGAAGCTGTAAAACTTGCAGGTGTTCCTGCACAGACCGTTTTTGTTGTTGCATCGACAGTTGGAGCATCCAACTTTTCAAGAACAGAGACTACGATATTGGCTAAATCACTTTCCTCGTTGGTTCCAACTGTTTGCGAAACATAGTAAGTCGTATATCCAGCATTTGTTGTATTCGGTGTAGGTACCCCGTCTAACTTAACTTTTTTGGAATCGTACCAATTCAATGTACCTTCGCCTTCGGCAGTCAATGCAACGGCCTCGGAACCAATACAATATATAATTGTATCGGTTGAAACAATAGGCATTGGCGAAATGCCTTTCTGATTAACCGTAACGTCGCATGTAGCGGCAAACGAAAGTTTATCGGAAACTTGAACACGATATGTAATTACAGCAGAACCAGCGGCTTTACCTGTAACCATTCCGTCAACTACACTTGCGACAGCATCATTTGAAGATGTCCAAACACCATCGTCGGCAAGATTATTCAGCACAAGTGTTAAAGTTTGTGAATCGCCCACGTTCAACATCATTGAAGAACCTTCTTCAAAAGAAACCGAATAATTCGAAGCAGGAACAAATGTCCAATCATGTTCTTCCAAATAAAATTCTATTCCCTTGTCGATTCCCGCAACACTACCTTCGCTTGGCAAAAATGCAAATACCAAATCTGGTGCGATTAAATCAACATCACCTTTTTTAATTGTTTTAATCGGCAAATCAATCGTATAATCAAATTTTTCGCCTTCAACAACAGACAAATCTTTTACGAAATCAGACATTTCTGCCCAATAATCTACTTCCGCACGACCATCAACAAGTCCCAGTTCCAACGTACCAGTTTTATTTGCGGTTCCCGAAATGTGCAATGAGAACATATCGCCTTCGGTTGGAATCCAAGTTGAAGAATAACCTGTGGCATACGACTCCAAAGCTTCGTTCACAGCTTCTTTATCGGCATATTGCCAATAGTCACTCATACCAACATAACCAATACCTTCCACATCGGTTCCATATTCATTCCACGGAAGAACGATGTTTGCTGTCTTGCGGATATTAACTGTATGTTTCAAAGTAACTTTAAGTTTCGTACCTACAGCATATTTCACTTCGTACAAACCAGTGGTTTCATTTTGAACAATATAATCCACTGTGGTTTCCAAAACTTTTTTAACCTGAATCGTAGTCGTACCTTCTCCAACACCAATTACAACACCATTTTCATCAACCTTGGCGATTGTTTCATCATCAGAAGTCCATATTGGATATGTATTACCATCGGTACTACTGAATTTTCCTAAATCTTTATAGCCACGCATAGAAATCATTGATGACAAATCGGACGTTTCACCAATTTGCACATCGTACACACTTAACGGGAAATCCTCGAACCATGCGGTAGGATTATCGGATTCTCTTACCATAGAAATTCCGCTTACCGAAAGATTTACTTCATCAACGCCTTCAATAGCATTCCAAGCTTGAATAACAACGACATAGGAACCCAAATTTGGATACATACCCGTTTGAGTAACACCCAAACGAACCGAAGAAGCAAATACCTCGGCACAAGGATTGATATTTTGCGCCAAAATCGAATATTGCGGATTCATTTCGGTCCAATAATTTGCGTATGGAGAAACATCAGCAATGTCCAATCTCAACTCGCCAATAAAATGGTCAGCTGTAACCCCTGTGAAATTTAAACGATAAACATTACCAATTTGAGGAACTCCCGACGAAAAACTAATCTTCAATGTTCCTTGATAATACGAATTTCCGTTATATTCTTGCTTTGTCAACTTAATAGTTCCAGCAAACGAACCAAACACAAAAAGAAGCGAAACAACAAATAGAGTAAATTTCTTCATTCGCATATATTTTTATAGTTAATTAACACTCAAATCCACTTATAATGCAGAGCAAACCCTGCACTCATAGGAAGATAAAATTAAACAAAAAAGCCGATAGCTTTTTATGTTTACATCACAAATATTACTCTATTGTAAAAAAAGTTATTAACAAGATAAACGATTAATTATCAAATAATTAGAAAAAATATAGAATTAGCATATAAAGCTCAATGTAAAATTATAAAATCAAAAAAAATGGGACTGTTCTTGTGAACAGTCCCATTTTTCAATTTAGAATAAAACAATACTTATTTTACAACTTTAGCAGATTTCACTATTCCGTTTGCAACAACTTTTACTGTGTAAACACCTTGAGCAAAACTTGCGGCAGGAATTTGAACTAATACCTTTTCTACGCTACCTGTTACAGATTCAGCAACAATAGAGCCATTTGCGTCAACTATCATAATTTGATAATTTTCAGTTTCGTTTCCTGCAAGTGCAATATTAATTACATCTTTTACAACAGTTGGATAAACAACCACATCAGCAGAGAACAATGATTCAACAGCTTGAGGATCTTCGTTTTCTACTTCAGCAATATTACTGATAGCAATTGCGAATGGTCCTGATTCTGATTTTGAATCAACTGTTACATACTCGCCGTCAACTGTCTTCAAAGCTTTTTCCGAAATTGATTTGCCAAGATCAAATGCAACACGAAGTTTATCACCTGGTTGGCAAACGCCTTCTTCATCAATCCATGTATAAGAAGTACCTTCTACCACGAATGAAGCAATTTCTTCGTATTGAGCTTCAAATTCTTCGTTTGTAATAGCAGTTTCTGATTCATCAATATCACCTTTCACGCGATACAAGTACACTGTAGCACCCGATTCCATTCCAGGGAAACGATATGGATAACATTCCACCTTACGTTGACCACCTTTTTCTACCTCAGGCATAATAACGAATGCCGATGAATAAATACCGCTATAAGCTTTGTTTCCGCAACCATCGGTTGTTACCAAACGATAGTTGTATGAACGATTTTCGTAATTTGCTGCATCATCAACAACAATTGCATCGTTTACAAATGCAACTGGTTCACCAACAGTTTCCCATTCGTAATTTGTAAGTTGACGTTCAACTTGATAGAAGTCAGTATTTACATCAACTGTACGTTCCCAAGCAACTATAATGTTTTTGCTTGAATTACTGAATGTAACGATTCCGATTTCCTCTGGATAAGGATATGTAAATGTGACATTCACAACATCAGTGCTTTCACACATATTATCATCGGTAATCTTAACTGTTACGTAAGCCGAAGAATCCAATTGAATTGATTGTGCATCGCTTTCAATCATGCCTGATTCTTTTTGGATAGTCCAAGCATAGCTGAAACCAGCACCTGCATCAAATGTTGCGATTTCTTTGTCGCAAAGAGTTTGATCGTCACCCAACTCAATTACCGGCAATTCGTTCACTTTTGTCACTGCAAATGTAGCCGAACTTTCACAACCCATATCATCAATTGTTGTAACTGTGTAATCAGCAACTTCGGCAGAAATTTCAATTGATTGGGTAGATTCGCCATTCGACCATGCGTATGACACGAAATCTTCTCCAATTGCAGACAATTCATAAGTAGAAGAAGCACACATTACAGAATCTTCAGGCAATTCAACAGGAACAGAAACACGTACCGAAACTGTATCTTTCATTATTGTAAGACCTTTTGTCATTGTCAATACATATTCCGTAGTTACATCAGGATTTATAGTAATTGCACTTTCACTTGAGCCAGTGCTCCAACTATATGAATCCACACCTGAATTAGCTTCCAAACTGATTGAGTTGCCTTTACAAATTTGAGGATTACGGTTTGTAACACCATAAACATTCAATGTTGCAGAAACATCTGTACTCTTAATTTCTGATTCAACTTCATAGTTTACAATGAATTTAGCATTATAAGAACCAACTTCGTCGAATTTAACAGTTTGTTGCAATGCCTTTGAATCATCCAATATAACACCATCGATTTGCCATTCGCCGTCACATTCAGCACCGTAGTATGTACCAATCAATGTGAATGTTTCGCTTGGAGTTCCATTGTAACGCGAAGTTATAATGTTGATAGTTGGTTTTCCGTACCAGCCAAATTCTTTTTCAACGTCCGATGGAGTAACTTCTCGATAGAATGTTACGTCGATAGAAGATGATTTACCACCTTGGTCAGTTGCAGTGAAAGTAACTACTTCAGCACCACGCCAATGTTCGTTCAAATTTGAAATTTCGGCATATTGACCTGAGAATTTAACGCTTACATTTTCCGAAGCCGAAGCAGACCAAACAATAGCAGAAGGAGAAGTATAGTCATCTGATACGTATTGAGCCATATCTATATCAGCGAATTTAGCGGCATCAGTTTCGTTTTGTTGTGGGATAGCCGAAATTACAGGAGCATTGTTTGTTTCTTCTGGCAAACCGCAAATAACGATTGATTTTTCTGAAGTAAGGCCATCAGCATCCTTGAATGAAACAATCAATATATCGAAGAAACCTTCTTCAATTTCATCCATTGCAGAAATTCTTAAAGAAGTAGCCAATTGTTTTACAAGGATGTTTTCGACTTCTTCAACAATGTTGAAGATCAAATTAGAAGAAGCTGTGAAATCATCGGAAGCCATATCGGCAATCACAACATTCGTATATTTTCCGAATGGAATATAAATCGTATCGGTAAGAATTACCGGAGCAGCATTTTCTTTTGCCAAAACCTCAATTGCAAATGTTCTTTCAGTAGTTGTACCGTCTTCATCTTTTGCTGCAATTGTAATGTTTGTAAAACCTGCAAATTCGGTATTCTTTAACGATAATTTTGCATTTGTTTCGAAAAGTTCGACAGCAACATTTTCGTTTTCAGAGAATGTAATATCCAAATTTTCGAATGCAGTTTCATCATCCGAAACGTATTTTGCCAAATCAATTGTTGCATGAGCACCAGGTTGTTGCATTGTAATAGAAGGGATGTAAGAAATTACAGGAGCATACGATTTTGTAACAACAACATTGATTGTTGCTGTAGTTATTGCGCCATAAGAAACTCTCATCATTACTTCACCTTCTTGTAATGCAGTAACAACACCATTTCCAGAAATATTTAAAATAGCACCATTATCATCGCTCGACCATTTCAAATCATTAGCTTTAATTGTTACCGGCGAAATTTGACAAGGAATAGTTTTCTGTTCGCCAACTTTCATGTAAATCATATCATCGCCGTTGTTCAAACGAATTTTAACAACATCTTCATCATTCGAAGTAACGTAAACTAATGTTTGAGCTTGCAAACCTTCTTTGGTATATGCAGTTACAAGCGAAGTTCCAGCAGCTTTACCTATAATTTTACCATCGGCAGTTACTGTTACAATTTCGTCATCTTTTTCGATGAATGAAACTTCGTTGTATGTAGCGATAGATGGAATCACAGAAGCAATCAATGTTGTATCGCCACCAACTTTCACAGTAACCTGTTTTGGCATTGAAATCTCAACACCTGGAATAAATTCCTTGATTGTGATAGTTATTTTATCGCGAAGTTCTGAACCACTTTTTTCGTTAGCGCCACCAACAGCATAAACTGTTACTTCGCCAGCAGCAAGAGCAGTAATTGTCTTGTCAATCAATTCTACTTTAGCTGAATCTTCGGCAGAAGTTTCCAAGTGGAATGTTGAAATTGTTTCCGACTTGATTGTTGCGTCAACAACAACGTGTTCGCCAACATACATTTCATATTCATTTTGCGAGCAAACGATGCTTTCGTCAGGTTCGCTAATTACAAATGTTGCCGAAGCAGAACCTGAACATCCCATTAACGAAGTCAATGTTACTTCTATTTCATATTCGCCAGCATTTTGGAACGTTAAATTGAATGAAGAAGTTTCTGCTCCTGAGATTGGCTCAGCACCCGATTTCCAAGAATACGTTCCTTCCGAAGAAGACGTAGCAGAAAGCAACACTTGTGAACCTTCAACGAAACTTGTTTCTTCTGGAGCGAATATCACAACAGGATTTTCATAAACAGTAACTGTAATTGTTACTTTTTCACTTTCAGAACCATTCTTTGTTTGTGACACTTTGTAAATCTGTGTTCCAACAATATCTGCCGATGGAATTGGAGCCATTTCTAAAGCTTCATCATCTGAATTGTACCAATTCAAAACAGCACCTTCTTCCGCAGTTGCACTTAATTGAGCAGAAAAAACTCCAAGGCAATAAGAAATTTCTGTTTCTTCAACCTCTGGAACTGGAGCAACATATTCTGGAGCAACAGTTACTATAATTGCAACCTTTTCCGACTCCCAACATGCAGTTGATTGCGACACATAATATGTAATTGTTCCTGTTTCTTCTGTTGAAGGAGTTGGAACAGATGCAAACGCAACGCTTTCCGAATTATACCAATTCAACGTACAACCTGCAGAAGCTGTTGCACTCAATTGTGAAGCTTCGTCACCAATAGTATAATTATATTCCGTAGTTGTCACAGAAAGTGCAGGTTTATAATCAGAACAAGCTGTGTAATCTATTGATAGTTTTTCAACATTCGCCTCTATATTATTTCTCTTTCCGTATGCACTACCTTTTGAAGGAATAAATGAAATAGCTAAAGAAGGATTCGCGCCCGAAGCTGTAGAAACAAACATATCAGCGGAAAGCTCAAATTTTTCGCCTTTCACAACAGAACCTCCGGAAACATAATCCGACAAAAGTTTTCCTTCGGAATCAACCAATGCAAATTCAATAGACCCTGAAGCTGTTGCCATTCCTTCGAATTCAACACTAAAAATATCACCAACAGAAGCGGAATTGGAAGTAAGACCATCTTTCACAATTTGCCAGCAATCACTCATTGACTCGAAACCAAGATCTTCTATATCTTTTCCATTCTCGTTCCAAGTAAAAATCATATCTGGAGCTTCTCTTACAACAAGTTCCTTTTCAATTGAAAGTGTTACTTCTTGTCCAGCGGTATAATTTTCGCCGTTATATGTGCAAGCACTATTTACCGTACAAACAGCTGTACCTGTGATTTTCACAGTTCCAGGTGCAATACCTGTAGCAACGCCACCCGTGCTTACCGTTGCTATTCCCTCATCTGAAGAAGACCATGTGATTGATTGTTTAGTCACATTACTATACTTTAAATAATAACCAACACTAGCCGTGCCTCCAACTTTTAGATCAAAACCTACAAGTGGATGTTCTTCAACATACAATCCGAAATAAGGTTCAACTGTAATCTCGTCATACGAAAGATTTAGCACTTCAACATCTTCGAAAGCATTATATACGCAGAAAACCAAATAATACTCTCCCGATTCACTATCTCCACTTGGATACTCAATTACTTCTTTAATTAAATTCGTGCCGCCAATATTGCATAACTGACTTGCCTCAAGACCTTCCGCAATCATAAGCCCACTTGACATATCCAACCAATAATTTGCAGCTTTACTTTTATCCACAAAAGAGAATTGGAACTCACCAACATACTGATCAGCTTTAAAACCTTTAATTTGTACAGTATAAGCCTGATTTTTTACCGGTGTGAACTCTGGGAACATTTCATTCATAAGAATTCTACCCTCATAATAAATCTGCATACTCGCTCCACTACCCCATGTTGCTTTTTTTAACTCCAATGTTCCTTGAGCAAAGGAAACAGCTGCAAACAATGCAGCGACCACAAACAAATAGAATTTTCTCATAAAACTACGTTTTAAATTCCACACTTAGTGTCTTTTTGACACTTTTTATAATTATGCAATATAATTCATTTTTTTGCAGAAAGCAAATAATTTGAACTCAACTGTATAAACCAAAGACTAAATTGACACACAAAAAGTTACAATATTTTTACAATTTCTTTTTCGATGCCCGATTTCATTGGACTAACGGGAGAAAATTTTTTATAAAAAAAAGAGACGCTGCAAAACAACGTCTCTACAATTATTTTTTTTGTTTTTCAATTATCAATTTTTAACAATTGATATTAAAACCTGACTATTTCAAATACGTTTTACGAATATATTCCGTACAATCTTCGAACGTTTCAAACGTATCTTCTTCTGGTACAATACCTGGAATGATATTTAATTTTGTCATCAATTTCCTTGGCTGTGGCTGAATAATTGTCATCAACACACGTTTCCCGCTATTCTGCAAATCTTTCACAGCGGTTTCCATTGCGTACAAACCAGATTGGTCCATAAACGAAACTCGTTTCATACGAATAATAACAACTTCGGCAGATTCCGGAACAGAATGCATCACCTCGTTGAATTTTGTGATAGAACCGAAGAACACGGGTCCGTCAAGACGTTGGATAAACACTTTGTGAAGTAATTCTTGTGGGAAACCTTCCTCGTCAGCCCAAGGTGAATTCGGATTAAATCCAATTAATTCTTCCGAAGAATAAGAATTCTCAACATAATCGCTCGTACGTTTCATAAACAAAACGCAAGCGATAACCATACCAATTCCAACAGCTGTCAACAAATCAACGAAAACTGTTGTAAGCAATACAATTATAAGTACAAAAGAATCCGATTTTGGAATGCGTAGTAAATCTTTTGATCCTCTAAAATCAATAATTCCGACTCCAACAGAAATCAAAATACCTGCCAACACAGAAAGTGGCACGAATTTCACAACCGAACCCAAACCAAGCAAAATAGCCATTAAGAATAAAGAATGAACCATTCCCGAAATTTGTGAACGACCACCACTTTTCACATTCACCACAGTACGCATAGTCGCGCCTGCCCCACCAATTCCGCAGAACATTGATGCAACAGCGTTTCCAATACCTTGTCCCATCAATTCCCTATTGCTATCGTGCTTGGTTTTAGTGATATTATCAGCAACAACCGATGTGAGCAACGTATCTATAGATCCTAAGCCAGCTAAAGTTAAGCCAGGTATCACCGACGTTTTTAAGATTGTTCCCCAATTTATTGCTGACAAATCAATTCCATCTTTCATAAAAAATGGCAAAGGGAAACCCGACGGAATCTCTCCAATTGTCAAATTTACTGGAAAATCGTTAACAAACAACGAAACAACCGTCATTACAATCAAAGCAACCAATGTAGCAGGAACTTTTTTCGTAATCAATGGGAAAAGATAAATTATAGCAATCGTTCCGAGTCCCAAAAGCAATGCCTGAAGCGAGATTCCGTTTGCAACACGTTCTGGGAATTCCAAAATCATATCCACAACCAAAACCGGTGATTTTAGTCCGATAAGTGGATAAATTTGTTGAAGAATAATGATTACACCAATACCACTCATGAAACCGGAAAGAACCGGATACGGAATATAACGGATATATTTACCTATTTTGCAAACGCCAAATAAAATTTGGAACAAACCGCAAAACATTCCCGCCAACGACATTGAAATAATAATTGTTGGCAAAGCTTCGGAAAACGAAGCTCCAGCAGCTTGTTGCGAAGCCCAAATACCAGAAATCAACGAAGCTGTGATAACGGTCATTGGTCCTGTAGGACCACTAATTTGAGAATGACAACCACCAAAAAGAGCAGCAAAAAAGCCCAACATTGTTGCCCCAACCAAACCGGCCAATGCTCCAACAGCACTTGCATTTGGATCGTTCACACCTCCAAATGCCTGAATACCGAACGCCAAAGCCAACGGCAAAGCGACGATTCCTGCCGTAATTCCACCGAAAACATCGCCTTTTACATTACTTGTAGAGATAAAACTCATAAAACCTAAAAGTTATTAGATTAATACTCAATTCGTTTCAGAACCACACCTACCAACATCTGTCCCGAAACGGCGTGCAAAACTACACAAATTTTGGAATTACAAAAAAAAATCTCCCAAAACAAAGAAAGCCCGCCAACAGGCGAGCTTTCTATTTCCTTTCTAAATCGAGTATTTACTTAACAATTTTTGCGGTACCTTCTTCTGCCTGAATAAAATAGATGCCTGCAGGAAGATCATTAATATCCAATTGTTCTTTTGCCGATTTCACTTTTTGGCCAAGCATATCAAGAACTACAATTTTACCAGCTGAATAAACAACGCCGTTAACAAGTTCTAGTTCGCCATTGCTATCAAGAGTCTCGATAGCGGTAGCAACGTAATCAACAATTGCACCTGGCTCAGTATTTCTTGTGAGCACATTACCGACAGTAAGATCTTTTATATACAAATCTGCTTCTTGACCTTTAGTTGTAACATCGCAATTGATATACATTTCAAGGCCGATGATTCTTGTTGAATCCAAAAGCAAACTCAAAGATGATTGAGGTGTAGTTAATTGCAAGCCATTCCACCAAGAATTGTTTCCGTCAGCCAAAGGTCCAGGAGTTGTTCCATAGAAATAACCGTTATCGAATTCTTCTTCCAATTCACTATAAGCAGCTTCGTTGAATTCATCAGTATAGATAATCGTAAAATCTTGCCATTGTTTTTCATTAGTAACAGAAACTATACTAACTTTTTCCAATTCATCGGTGCAGATATAGCCCGATTTTGTTGTCTTACGACCTTTAATGTCCCACAAATCAACACGAAGTTTTACAATATCATCACTCTTTAATTGATATTTAAAAGAAACTATTCTGTTTGCAGGATCGGAGAAATCAACAGAATAACCTTTTGCTGTACGATGACAATTTTCTCCTTCCGCCCAATTTTCGCCAGTCAAAGGATTCACCAACTGCCAATTGTCGTTTGAACAAGCCGAATACGCCCAATTCAACCAACTCAAGCCGAATTTTTCGTAATCTTTTGTTTTAACATAATTAATATGTATGATTTCGTTATCGGCACCTTCCGATGTAATTTTATATGCAGCATCTGGTTCCATAATCAAACCATTTCCTGGCGTCAAACCTCTCAAACCTTGCACATTTGTGGTTTGGTCGTCAACTTCCCACCAACTATCATACAATTCATAATTCGACTCATATTCAGTCCAATAATTTGTTGGCATACTTGTTTGTTGAGCCGACAAACCCATCGCGAAAAACAAACTTGCAATAATTGTAGCACCTTTTCTCATAAATATATTTTTTATTTAGTGAACAAATATACAACAAAAGTGTAAAAATAACACTATCTAACAACTATTTTCTTTGTTGTTATTGAATTACCATCGTTAAGAATTATTGTATATATACCAGTTTGTGTTAGGGCAAACGAAGTATAACCCACGAAATTGCCTGACTCAACGACCTTTCCTTCCGATGAGATTATCATGTATGAAATTTCACAATCTTTCGAAGTTGAGATATATGTATTCTCTCCTTGATTTACTGGAATTGGAGCCACAACAAAGTCATTACCAATTTCTTCAATAGCGTCTATTACTGGTGGAACATATATTTGTGTTGATTTATTTGAAACTACGACTACTGTATCTTTCACCTCTCCGCCATCTACTGTTTTTATTGTTTCGGAATGTAATTGTAATACTATGTTATCGCCTTTGTAAATTGTTGTGTCGATATTTATATTTAAAACAGCAGAAGAATTATAATCAACAGAAACTATTGGAATAGACACAGTATCGTTACATGACAACGACAACTCGTCAACTAATGGCAATGTCGCAATATTTGTTGCAAAATACATTCTAACTACATCTCCTTTTGCAGGGATATTTGTTTTTGTGATTTTTGACACCGGAGATTTTTCTTCGGCTTTAAATTGAATATAATTCATATTAAAGCCCGATTTCAAAATCATCACTTTTATTTCATGTTCGCCCGTTGTTAAAGGAATCACACGATATGCTTCCACCCAATTCATAAAACTTCCTGACGACGGCAATGTTAAATGATATAATTCTCCATCAATATCAAAATTTATTTCACCATCAGAAGTTGAAGCATATCGCACATAAACCGTATAATTTCTGTCTTCTTCAACGTTTATCTTATAAGAATAACTATCAAACAAACCAATATAACCTAAATGTTTTCCATTTCCCAAGCTTGATGTATCACTACAATCTTCTATGACAGGATTACCAACTCTACTCCAAAATTGATCACATTGTATAACCTCAGATGGAACATTAACCAATTTTGCTCCCATATCTTCCAACTGATTATCCAATACTTTTGAAAAACTTTCAAGTACACCATTATGAATTGTAGTAACCAATGAATTATCAATATAAGACAACGTGTATTCTACTCCTGGCATCATAGGCGTTTCAGTTGTCATCGTCAAAATTCTATTATTTTTAGTGTATTTTGAAGTGTATTTTATATCACCCTCCGAACAAGACAAATTAAGACCTACATTGTCATAATCAAGATCCGGATTCATATTCGTACTGAAATATAATTTGATAGTATAATTATCTTTCACTATCATAGAATCAATTTTTGGTGCATAATTAGCGCCACCCTCCATTTTCATTGAGAAATCATGTATCTGACTTCCATCTTTTGCCAAAAGATCCGAACTTGCAATACCCGAAATCAAATTGTCATCATATTTGATTATTCTCTCTGCAGGATATACATACAAATCATAAGGAGAATCTGTTGATACATTTAATGATTTCACGGCTACTTCAGAACTATTTTTTTCCATTTTAAGGCCACCAAAATCTTTCACTTCTCCTATTTCCTTGGACATTGATAAAATCACATAACGACCTAATTGATCAACCTGAGCCGACAAAACGTGTATTGGAGCATCATTTTGTTCATTATACACTAGCACTGTATCAAAACTGGCAACAGGCAAATTTGAGCTACCAATTAAATTGGAACCATTATATGTTATTTTTATTTGCTTATCTGTTGCCAAAACTGGAGTTGTCAATTTCACTTTAACAAGAGAGCCTTCAACAGAAACAGCCGACACATCTTTTGTAGCACCTTCTACTAAAACAGAAAATTCATCACGAGCATCTTTTTCCGACACAAGCTGTATATCATCGGCAAAATAGACATTTATTTCATCAACATTCGGATCGACAACATTTGCTTTCACAATTTTTGATTGCGAAGCAACATTCAATATTATATGTGTAGCCGAATACGCTGGCAAAACATAAGAGAATGATGAATTTTCGATTTTATCAATAACGTCATATTGAGATATATTTGCCGAATTTTGACCAAATCCATATACAACGCCATCGGTATAAATACCATTCGCTATATTAAATACTGTATTTTGTTTCAATCCAGTTTTGTTTACAGAAATGATATGTAAATTCCCTTCATCATCAAGAGACGCAAAACTTGACAACGCTGCCGTATCGTTTTGCATTGCATACACCGAAGTCGTTCCGAATTTACTATTATTCCCATCATAATTTAAATAAAGATTATATGCAGCAATAGAATACTTTTTAAATGTATCCCATTTACAAGCCAAATACACGTCCTCTCGACCAAAAATGCCTAAGACATCAACAAGAGTCAAACCGCCCGACCAATGATCTTCAGCATCGTATTCAAATTCTGTAAAAGCTATTTTTGTTCCTGGATAAAAAAGATCTATTGATTTTTTTATTTTGGAAATGATGGCTTTACCACCTTGAATTGACACATAAGACCCATCATTGTACTTAGAATCCCACAATGCTCTCGGTGCTTGAAGTCTCGCCTCAATCATATCCTCGGCTATCAATTCCGAAGCACTCACATCATTGTCCATGTTCACAATACGTTTTTTAGTTTTAGGGCCTTGAGTTTCTGGATACCAATGGAAAGCAATTGCATCAACAGGACGTATACCCGTTGATTTTTCTATTCTGCACAACGTATCCAAATAATAGTCAACAAACCAACTATATTTTGCCGGATATCCATCTCTTCTACTTAAATTATAAATATTCATCCAATCAGAACCTGACAATCCCCATTGGTAAGCATCCGTCCATCCAAAAAACATTGGACCGAAAATATCTGCTCCAGGCGCCAATTCACGAATAACAGAAGACAAATCTGCTGTTTTTTCTATCAATTCCTCTGGAGTTGTTTTTTCTGGATGTAAACGAGCATGAGTTTGATTCCACAAATATGGTTCGTTATCGATTGCATACGCAGAAATACCGCCATCGCCAGCTCTTCCTAAATTTACCGACATATAGTTTATCAATTCATCAACATATACAACCCCATCATTTAAATCCGGAGTCAATGAATAAGGAGCTTCTTTATGAAATGATACCGGAATCCAACGTTCACTTGGTGCGATTTGGTTTTCCATCACTACACCATTTTTATCTGCCGCAACATAACCTGCAGCTTGTAAAGAAACCAAACTATACTGACCTTTACTATCAGCAGTTTTAACTGCATTTAATATAGGAAGTCCAGGTGTTGTACTTGCCGTATAATCATAAAAATTATCTGATGTAAAATTCGCATCGTTTCCTCCATTCGAAGCATTGTTTTCCCAATTGTAACTGGAGCTTCGGTTTCCACCCCAACGAGCAGCAGTTGCTCCATCATACGATTCGTTTGTTCCATAAATATATGGACTGATACTGTGAACATTCGATTTAACATCGATATTCACAACTTTTTGAGAGAAACCCACAGCAGGGACCAAACTCAACGCAACAATTAGTCCTTTTGATATTTTTTTCATAATAAATTGATTAGTCTAAAATTAATAAATAATCACCCTTTGTCTGTTTTGAAAGGGCTATTAGTTGTGATAGTTCCGTCAGCCAATTCATAATAAATTTTTCCGTCCACCGAATAAACCAAAGGAATTCCTTTTTTGCGGTTTTCTTCCTGTGCTTTGCGAACTGCCTGATTTCCAATCGATTCTATTTCAAAGCCTTTTAAGTATAAATTCAAGTCAGAGAACTTCTTTACTTCCATACCAAATACTTAAATCAAAACAAAATAATTTGTTTACACACTTTCCCACATTCAACACCAACGCAAATATAATTTTTTTTTCTTAATCAACAATTTCTACTGATTTTTCGCCAACACCTTTTTTAGTGCAACTGTCAATTGATCGGGACATGAGGTTGGTTTCATGCCACATTGAATGCCTTGCAATTTTTCTATAACCGCAGTTACCGGCATTCCTTCGACCAATTTACCAATTCCCTGAAGATTTCCATTACAGCCACCATAGAATCTGACATTTTTAAGAATTCCTTCTTCTATTTCAAAATCTATCTGTTGGCTACACGTTCCGACTGTCTTATAACGATATTTCATAATCTTAAAATTTTGACATGAATTTGTAGAAATAATCTTTATTCTCTATTGAGAATTGATTTTTCATTCCCAATGCAATTGGAATAAATTTATTTTCGGAATTATAAATCAAAAACCATTTATCAGCTTCATTTTTATAATTATTCCAAAAATTTTCTTTGCTTCGATAATAACGACGTATCACGTCTCTATCGGGGACATAGTGTCCACCTTTCAGCACACGTTCCTTAATTCGTTCAATGCAAACTTCGGGAGAATAAAGAAAAACATATACAAGCGTAACATCATAACCTTCATTGTGGAAATCGTCCATCATTTTAGTTAAATACGTTCCTGAAAGTGTACTTTCAATCAAAACACTTTCGCCACGCTTTTTGTATTCTTCCAACCGTTGAAAGAAAATTTTTCCAGCACTTACACTGACTTTACTCATATCTTGAGGATTCAATACCTTGGCAATTTCATCGGCATTCAAACAAGACATGGGATGCAACTCCACATAACTTTGCGTGAATGTTGTTTTTCCCGAACCATTTGGGCCACCAATAATCACCAATTCTTTTGTCTCAGTCATTTTAGAGTTGTCAGTTTTCAGGAATCAAAAACCAGGAAAATTAAATTTTCTAACTAGAGATTCTGCCAAAAGACATTTTTATGCTTTTTTTCCTTTTGCTGCCTGCAATGTGTTAATCATCAACGAGCAGATTGTCATTGGGCCAACGCCACCAGGAACAGGTGTAATGTAGCTACATTTTGGAGAGACCTCATCAAACAACACATCACCGCACAAACGCCATCCGCGTTCACGAGTAGTATCGGTAACACGTGTTGTTCCCACATCTATAACTACAGCACCTTCTTTCACCATATTTGCTTTCACAAAACCTGGCGTACCAAGTGCAGCTATCAAAATATCTGCTGATGCACAAACTGCTTCTAAATTTTTCGTCTTACTATGACACAATGTTACCGTGCAATCCCATCCTTTTTGGCTCAACAACACACTCATCGGTTTTCCAACGATATTGCTTCGACCAATTACTACGCAATGTTTTCCTGCAGTATCAATGTGATAGAATTTTAATAATTCGAGAATGCCAGCAGGCGTAGCCGATTTAAAACATGGCAAACCTATCATCATTTTTCCGACATTCATTGGGTGGAAACCATCAACATCCTTGTTTGGATTGATTGCTTCTATAACTTTTTGCGAATCAATATGTTTTGGCAACGGAAGTTGAACTATAAAACCATCAATGTCATCATCGTTATTAAATTCTTCAACGGTTTTCAATAACGTTTCTTCCGTGATATTTTCGTCGAATGTTTTCAACGTTGACTTAAATCCACATTGTTCACACGCTTTTACCTTATTATTAACGTATGTAACACTACCTCCGTCATTTCCAACAAGAATTGCGGCCAAATGCGGCACTTTTTCACCACGAGCCTGAATTGCCTTTACTTCTTCGGCAATTTGTTGTTTAATTGACTCGCTAACTTTCTTACCATCTATTAATTCCATCTTTTTGATTTTAGTTGTCAGAAGTCAGTTGCCAACAAAATTCTAACAACGGACTTCTAATATCCCTATTTCATATTTGCCATCATATTCTGCATCATACGGCTACCTTTTGCTCCAGTAACCATTTTCATCATCTTTTTCGTTTCGTCGAATTGTTTGATGAGTTTATTTACGTCTTGAACAGTCGTTCCGCTACCCAATGCGATACGTTTGCGACGAGAACCGTTCAAAATAATTGGATTTGCACGTTCTTCTGGTGTCATTGAGCGAATAATTGCCTCTATTCCTTTGAATGCATCATCATCAATATCAACATTTTTCAAAGCCTTTCCCATACCAGGAATCATCGAAGCCAAATCTTTCAAATTACCCATCTTCTTAATTTGTTGAATTTGAGCAAGAAAATCCTCGAAATTGAATTGGTTCTTCGAAATCTTCTTTTGCAACTTGCGGGCTTCCTCCTCGTCGTATTGTTCCTGAGCACGTTCAACCAACGAAACAATATCACCCATACCAAGAATTCTGTCGGCCATACGTTCTGGATAGAACACGTCTATTGCTTCGAGTTTCTCGCCTGTACCGACAAATTTTATTGGTTTATTTACGACTGAGCGAATCGAAAGAGCAGCACCACCACGTGTATCGCCATCGAGTTTCGTTAAAACAACACCATCGAAATTCAATCTGTCGTTAAATTCTTTTGCCGTATTCACAGCATCCTGACCAGTCATTGAATCAACAACGAACAAAATTTCCTGCGGATTGATTGCATTCTTAATATTCGTGATTTCGGTCATCATAGCTTCGTCAACAGCCAAACGACCGGCAGTATCGACAATCACAATATCTTGTCCGTTCAATTTTGCCTGACGGATTGCTTTTTCCGCAATATTTACAGGATTGCTATCAGATAAATCTGCAAAAACCGGCACACCGATTTGTTCTCCCAAAACCTGCAATTGGTTTATTGCAGCTGGACGATATACGTCGCATGCAACAAGCAATGGATGGCGGCCTTGTTTCGTTTTTAACATATTGGCCAATTTCCCCGACATTGTTGTTTTACCAGAACCTTGCAAGCCTGACATCAAAATAACGGTAGGATTTCCTTTGAGATTCAAATCGGTTTTCTGACCGCCCATTAAAGCTGTCAACTCATCGTGAACGATTTTCGTCATCATTTCGCCCGGTTTCACCGCAGTAAGAACATTTTGCCCAAGAGCTTTCTGTTTTACATCTTCGGTAAATTGTTTGGCGATTTTATAGTTCACATCGGCATCAAGCAATGCACGACGCACGTCCTTTAAAGTTTCGGCAACGTTGATTTCGGTAATCTTGCCCTGACCCTTCAACATTTTGAAGGATTTCTCCAATCGTTCTGATAAATTCTCAAACATTGTTATTCTATTTCAAACGGTACAAATATACTATTAAAATGAAAAACATAAAAAACATTCTTTCAGCCAATAACGAATCATAATTTCACAATCCAAATAAAACAGTATCTTTGACAAATTGAATTTCAAAAAATGGCAGAATATTCGTTTCCTCAAATTATTAAAGACGACATTCAAAAATTCGACAAAATGTTTGAACCGAACCTTTTGTCAAAAACCAATTTATTGAACGCCGTCACGAAATACGTTTTTGGGAACAAAGGGAAACAAATCCGTCCCGCACTCACGTTTTTATCCGCCCGATTATTTGGCAACGTAACAGAATCAACATTTTCGGCAGCTTACATGGTGGAATTGCTGCACAACGCGACATTGATTCACGACGATGTTGTAGATGATTCAGAAACCCGACGTAATCTATTGTCTGTCAAAGCGAAATGGAAAAACAAAATTGCCGTTCTTGCAGGTGATTATTATTTGGCAAAAGGTCTTTTATACGCAATTGAGAAAAATGAAATCAAAGCGTTGGAAATAATGTCGCAAGGTGTAAAACGAATGAGCGAAGGAGAATTGATGCAGATTGAACATGCCAAAACACTCGAAAACACCGAAAACACATACTACGAAATTATAAAATCAAAAACCGCCGCTTTATTTATCGTGGCAATGGTTACAGGAGCATATTCAAGCAAAAATGCTTCGGAAAACGACATAAAAAAAGTGGAACGAATTGCCGAATTATTAGGTTTGGCTTTCCAAATCCGCGACGATGTTTTAGATTACTCACGGGCATCGGTGTTGGGCAAAAAATCATATAACGATTTACAAGAAAAAAAACAGACACTTCCGTTGTTGTTCGCTTTATCTCAGGTCTCGTTTGTTGAACGGGAAAAGATTCTTTTCAAATTGGAACATCACGGCAATAAACAAACAAAGCTGGAAGAATTAGCTGATTTTGTACGAAACAAAGGCGGACTTGACTACGCAACAAAAAAGCAACAAGCATTTTGTGCCGAATCAATTGAACTTTGTCAATCTTTTGCAGATACTGAAGCCCGCAATGCACTCATAGACTTGATCAAATTCATTGCTTTGAAAGATTAGTTTCAATGAAGAAATTTTTTTCGGAAATACTCATTTCAGCCATTGTTTTACTTATTGTGGCAATCACAACCGACTATTTACTTTCGCAAAAGCTCAAAAATTCGCACAATCATAAATACACGGTTTGGAACGAGATTTCTCAAGGTGGAATGACACACGACGTTCTTGTTATGGGTTCATCGAGAGCTTGGACACAAATTTCACCTCGAATTTTAGATAGCACATTGCACATTTCATCTTACAATTTAGGAATTGACGGAAGTTGTGTCGACAGACAAATTCCACGATATAATTATTATCGTTGTAAAAATGAGAAACCCAAAGCTATCATTCAAATTGTTGATTGGGGAACAACATTAGGAGCGACCAACGGTTACGAGCAAAATCAATATTTTCCGTATTTCCGTGATTCTGAAATGCGTTCTATTGTGATTTCCGAAGAAAACTTTCCGTTTTTAGACTTGTATGTTCCACTTATTAGATACATCCGCCACGATGGCCTTTGGAACTGTTGCGTGCAAGCTTTTCATTCAAATGAAGATAGTATTGTGTTGCAAAAAGGTTTTCACGCATTCAACAACAAATGGGACGGAACAATTTTAAAAACAATTGATACCATAAAATTCGACAAAGATTCCACTTCCGAGCAATTATTTAAGACATATTTGTTGAATTGCAAAAATGATTCTATAAAAATGATTTTCGTCTATCCTCCAACTTATGTTGAAGCAACACAAAAAGTTATAGGAATGGCTGAAATCAAAAACACATTTTCGATGTACGCCGCATTATGCAATGCGAAAATTCTTGACTACACAAATTGTTTTCTTTCGTTCGACACAACGTTTTTCTACAACTCTTCGCATTTAAATCAACGCGGAGCCGAAATTTTCACAAAAATGTTGGCACACGACATTGATTCACTAGGAATCATCGACACACGATTTCAATAAAATTCTTGTCGCCACAACTATTTGAGAAAATATCTTTTTCTCGCAAAAATTGATTTTCTTTGCAGTATGATTATTCAAACTCGTAACATACAAAAATCATTTGGCAACCTTCAAGTTTTGAAAGGCATTGATTTTGACGTTGAAAGTGGAGAAATTGTTTCGATTGTAGGTAAAAGCGGTGCAGGGAAAACCACATTGCTTCAAATAATGGGAACTCTTTTAAACGCAGATGAAGGTACGCTTCAAATTCTTGACACCAACATCAACGCTTTAAAAGAGAAAGAATTAGCCCTGTTCAGGAACAATCACATCGGGTTTGTATTTCAATTTCATCAACTTCTGCCAGAATTCACAGCATTGGAAAATGTTTGTCTGCCCGCATTATTACAAGGTAAAAATCTCAAACAAGCAGAAAATCACGCAAAAGAATTACTGGATTTTTTGAATCTATCGGAACGAATGACGCATAAACCCGCGGAACTTTCGGGAGGTGAGCAACAACGAGTTGCTATTGCACGGGCAATTATGAACAATCCTGCAGTAGTTTTCGCCGACGAACCTTCGGGAAATTTGGATTCGCACAACAAAGCGGAATTACATCAACTAATCCTTCGCTTGCGTGACACATTCCACCAAACGTACGTTATCGTCACACACGATGACAATCTTGCGGCAATTTCGGATAGAGTAATAAAAATGGAAGACGGAAAAATTATAGAAAATGAGTAATAACACTGATAACACAAAGAAAAAACATCGGACAAAGCTACGTAGGAAATACAATTTGTCGATTATTGACGAAAAAACATTCGCCACGATATTTTCATTCCGTTTGTCTCTAATGAATGTGTTTACAGTCGTTGCAGCACTTTCAATTGTTCTGATTTTTATTGTTTATTTGATAATCGCCTACACTCCTTTAAAGGAATACATCATTCCAAATTATCCCGTTATGGAAGAACGTGAAAAAATTGAACGAAACGCAGAGATTGTTGATTCCCTCGAATATCAAATGAACCTATATGCGCAGAAAATGCAAATTCTGCATACCATACTAAACGGCGAAGATCCTGCAAATTACGAAAACATTGATTCTATTGCGGCTTCAAATGCAGAAAACTACACTAATTTGAACTTCGACATTTCTCCAGCCGATTCAATGCTACGCATGGAAATTCAAGAAAATGAAGCTCTTAACGTAAACTTCCGTGCAAACACAGCTGGCGTTCGAATTGAAAATTTCTTCTTTCATCCACCCGTTAAAGGTGTTATTTCAAGTAATTTCAGTTCGGAACATCACGGAACAGATGTTGTTGCTGCCGAAAACAGTATTATCCACTCTGTTTTGGATGGAACCGTCATTCTTGACACATGGACGGTAGAAACAGGCTATACAATTATAATTCAACATAGTAACGATTTTATCTCGGTATATAAACACAATTCAAAATTGTTGAAAAAAACAGGCGACCACGTTGTTGCTGGCGAAGGAATTGCTTTGCTTGGCAATACCGGAGATTTGACACTTGGACCGCATTTGCATTTTGAATTATGGCAGGAGGGGAAACCTGTAAATTCCGAAAATTATATTGTTTTTTAGTATGAAAAGAATAGCTCTTTTAGGTTCAACGGGTTCCATTGGAACACAAGCGTTAGATGTGATTTCACGTCATCCAAATGAATTTTCCGTTGAAGTTTTAACTGCGCACAACAATGCAGATTTATTGATTGAACAAGCTATCAAATTCAATCCAAATGTGGTTGTCATTTCCAATCCCGACAAGTACGAATATGTGTCGAAGGCTTTGGAAAAATACATGATAAAAGTGTTCACTGGTAACGAATCGTTGAACGATGTGGTTGAAATGGAGTCGGTTGATATGGTTTTGGGGGCTTTGGTCGGCTATGCTGGTCTTGCACCCGTTATCAATGCTATTAAACACGACAAAATTATTGCATTGGCAAACAAAGAAGTTCTTGTCGTTGCAGGACAGTTAGTCAACAAATTACTGAAAGAACATCCAAAATCAGGCATCGTTCCCGTTGACTCAGAACATTCGGCAATTTTTCAGTGCTTGCACGGAGAATTACAGTGTGGCAATAAACCCGAAAAGATTTTATTGACTGCTTCTGGCGGACCATTCCGTGGTTTTACCAAAGAACAATTAGCAACGGTAACAAAAGCGCAGGCATTGAAGCATCCAAACTGGAGCATGGGCGCAAAAGTTACAATAGATTCGGCATCGCTTATGAACAAAGGTTTGGAAGTGATTGAGGCCAAATGGTTGTTCAATGTTGCACCAAAAGATATTGAGGTTTTGGTGCATCCGCAATCAATCGTTCACTCGGCTGTTCAGTTCGAAGATGGTTCTATCAAAGCACAGCTTGGAATGCCAGATATGCGAATTCCAATTCAATACGCATTTAGTTATCCAGACCGCCTTAAAGCAGATTTCCCACGTGTTAATTTGTTTGAATACAAGGACTTGACATTTGAACAACCAAACCGTACTTTATTTAGAAATTTAAACATTGCACTTTCGGCAATCGAAACTGGCGGAAATATGCCTTGTATTATGAATGCGGCGAATGAAGTTGCTGTTGCGGCATTTTTACAAGACAAAATTTCGTTTTTTGGAATGTCTGATATGATTGAAAAAACAATGCAAACAATTTCGTTCATAGCAGAACCAACACTTGAAAATTACGTTGCAACACACGAAGAATCAATGAAATACGCAAAATCTTTTTTGTGATTTTATACTGTATTCAAAAATTGTGTTTATTTTCGCAATAGATGTTTGGGGTATTGAAACAATATAGAAATGAGTAAGTTTGAAATACCATATTTTACGGCTTGCATATATGCATTTGGACAACGATATGATATGTCGAGACAATCTGCGTATCGTTATTTGAAAGAGCATAAGGGATTGGCATTTTTAGTTGAATTTTATGATGTGGAACATCTACAATCAATGGAAGAAACTATAGACGATTTGCTTGTTATTTGTAAAAAAAATGGAGGTACGCTTGCATGAAACTATATCATGGTACAAATACTGATATTGAAACAATAGATTTGAATAAAGGCTTGAAACACAAAGATTTTGGGGCTGGTTTTTATTTGACATCAGATAGGAATACGGCAATTCGTATGGCAAACAAGAAGACTCGTCTTTTTGGTGGAACGGCAACACTCATCAGTTACGAATTTGACGAATCAGCTTTATGTTCTAATTTAAATGTTAAAGTTTTTCCAAAAAAAGCGAGTGTAGAATGGTTTTTGTTTGTGGACTCTAATCGTAGTCAAAAGGACGGTGTTACTATTCATAATTATGATATTGTTATTGGTCCAATTGCTGATGATGGCGTCGTATTACAATTGACAAATTATCGCGAGGGAATTTATACCCCAGAACAAGCAGCTCAATTATTGCAAGATAAATATCTTGACCAACAATATTATTTTGGTACCGAAAGGGCATTACAATCGTTAACAAAAATTGCTGTTGAAATATTATGAGTCAGCCAAATCATCATCAAATTGCAACGTATCTAACTAACTATGTCATAAGTGAGTTGGTAAAGTATGTGATGGAAGATACAAATTGTAGTGCAGAGCAAGCTATGGAGCGTGTTTATAACTCTCCCATAATGACAATGTTGCAAGACGAAGAAGCTGAATTGTATGTGCAAAGTCCTGCGTATTTGTATGAGTTGATGAATGGCTTGGAACATTAGAAATGCGTTTCTTTGACAGAGTTATTTAAACGTGATAGAGCTTTATGTGATTGAAGGTAAAAGCTCCATATTTTTTAGTATAAAATTCATAAGCAGGCAAATCAAATTAACTATTGCTAATATTTTTATTTCTATATTAGTAAAAGGGCTTATGATCGTTTTTTTTATGATAACGTATATAAAAGAAAAAGTCATTGGTATGAAAGGCGGAAACATAACCATGCCTTCTAACCAATGACCTTGAAGGAATAAGACTAATGCTCTTTGTGCTCCACACATTGGACATGAAAATCCAAATAACTGTTTGTAAGCACAAGGTAATAATTGCATTAATCAATCATATCAAAAATATTTTCCAAACCAATTCCTCCTGCAGCAACACCAAGTAGTGCGACAAAAATGACATAATATATGATGTACAATCCGCCAAATATAATTCCAATTATAGACGTTATTCGACCAGCGTTTAACATACCATAATTGACATATTTGTTTGGATTTTCCAGATACATCTGTTTGCCCTTTTTTGATAAAGCAACCCCAATAATGCCGCATATTAAACCGACAAAGATACATCCGAATAGGATAGAACAGATTCCTAATACTAATACCGCAACCGCATTGGGTAATTGTTGTTTACTTTCTACATTTTCCATTTTTTTATTTTTATAGTTAAACACATTATTTCATTGCATTTGCCATTTTCATTGTTATCTTTTGATACCTTGCCATTTGTGAAGCAGTCAAATCATTTCCTGCTTTTTGTAATTTATCTGCAAAAGATTGTGCTTTTTGCATCATATTTTGATAATCTGACATTGCTGACAAATCTCCAGCTTTTGTTTTTTTATAGAATGCTATATATTCATTTACGTAGTTTTCATAGTCGTTTAATACATCATCCCAATCGTTGGCACTACTATTATCATTGGTTTCACTAACAGCCTCATTTTGTTGATTCCGAAGGTTTTCTAATTCATCTTTATAATGGCTTCCTTTCTTTAATTCAGAATCTATTTTTAAAGATTTTATTTTAGAGAGAGCATCTTTTTCTTTGCCTTCTCCTAACTTAAATGTATATTCGAAATCTATAGTTTGTCCAATTGTTTTGTAGAAATCATCCTCGTTCAAATAATTATTTTCTTCTGTTTCTGATATAGGATATCCATTCTTATCTTCAAAAACAAATTTTATATCACCAGTGTAATATGTGTCAGAATTAGAAGATAATTTTATTCCAGAACGCTCTAGTAACATTTTTACCATCCACTTTTGGGTAAAGTCACTTTCTTCTAATTCGTCTGCTGTTATGCTTTTTGAATAATTATCTCTTTCAATAGATTTTGGTTCTATACTTACCGATTTCACCTTGAAATATTTAGAAAAATCCCCATTGATATTTACATCCTCTATAGTTAAAGGAGATAATTCCGAGACGAAACTTTCCATGTTTGAGATAAAAGCTTCATTCTTTGCTTTCATTTCATCTTTTTTCTTTTGTTCAATCATATCCATAACCGATTCTACAATGCCAATACAGCCTAATACTCCTGCAATTATTGCCATAACGAAGTATTTCTTACCATCTACATCGGCTGCTTGTTTACGATAGAGCAAAAAAGCTAAAATGATTGCTGCTATACCTAACCACCAACTGCTAAATAGCATTGCAATAAATCCTACTATGAGTCCAGAAATTGATAATGTTTTTAAACTTTTTTTTTCCATAATTGTGAATTTTAGTTAAACTTAATTTTAAGCAAAAGTAGAGTTATTGTACAATGTATATGGGTATTCAATTATGGACTTTAATGCCATAGAGGTATGGAAAAAATTTCCACACTATTCCTCAAATTCATGTTTAAAATCGTCAAAGAAGTTATGGTTAAGGATTTTACTTATTCGTATGAGATCATCGGTGTTAATAGATTTTCGTTTGAACAATTTGTAAACGGTACTATAATCACAACAATACTTACGAGCGAACCATGCCATTGTTCGTTCTTGACGTTTTATCTCATTTTGTATAAGCTGACCTATATGCATAAAAAACGTGAATTGTTTGTGTATCTTACTCTTGAAGGTCCCGCCAAGAACCTATACCCATAAGCACGAAACAATTCACGCAATGCGTGAACTTTCTTATGCTTATCTCGGGTATTAAACAATCTGGCGGATTTTCAAGAGAGATTAAGCTTGAATGTTCAATTATGTTTGTTAATTTTCTGTTTTTGAGATAATTTTATTTTGTTAAACTGCTGCAAATATACTATTTATTTTAAAGTTGAATTTTTCTATTCTCAAAACATCGACGTGATGATTGCTTAAAGTATGGAGAACCTAAATTTAACGTATCCTCAATGGCGTGTATGAACGATTCTTCTCTTTGAATATCGTTTTCTAGTAAGGTTAAGGAAATCTTACTTTTGGTACAAGAATTAATTTAGAGATGGCTCTGAACATTAGTACTTTTGAACGCTATATTATCTAAATGATGGATTTTTAGTACATTTGCAGAGAACAATATTATAGGCATAATGCAAGCATTACAATTAATACTTACTCTCACTCTTTTAGTTCTTGTTCACGAATTTGGACATTTTACGTTTGCCAAATTGTCGAAAACGCGAGTTGACAAGTTTTATATTTTCTTTAACCCATGGTTTTCGTTGTTTAAATTTCAAAAGGGAGAAACTACTTACGGAATTGGTTGGTTGCCACTTGGCGGCTATTGTAAGATTGCGGGAATGGTTGACGAGTCAATGGACACAGATCAATTGAAATCTGAGCCTCAACCATGGGAATATCGTTCAAAGCCGTGGGGACAGCGCTTTATGATTATTATTGGTGGTGTGCTGTTTAATTTTATTGCTGCTATCATTATCTATTCAGCTATGGCGTATTCTTGGGGACATTCGTATTTGCCATTGAAAAACTTAGAATATGGTGTTTTTTGTGATTCAACCGCATTGAATATGGGTTTTCAAAATGGCGATAAAATCTTGCGCGTTGACGGCGAGGAACCAAAAACTTTGGCTGATGCAGTAACTAATATTTTGTTGAACGATGCAAAAACTGTTACAGTAAATCGTAGTGGTCGCGAAGTAGAACTGTCTGTTCCAGAAGATATTGGACGACAGATAATTGCAAATCCAAATTCATTCTTTTTGATGGAAGGTTTTCCGTTTGTAATAGATTCCATTATGCCAAATACGCCAGCAGCAAATTCTGATTTACGTGTGGGGGATAAAATTTTGGCAATTGATTCTATTTCAACCGAATTATTTCAGTCATTTACATTGAATGTTAAAGATTTTAAAGGTAAAGCGGTAACATTGACTGTGTTGCGTCATGGATTTGAAGAAAAAATTCCAATTACAATTTCTGAAGAAGGGAAAATTGGTGCTTATACAAAAACCGCATACGATCAATTTGAAATTGTGACAGAAACGTATTCTTTGCTTGAGTCAATTCCCAAAGGAATCCAAATGGGAGTAAAAACACTGACGTTCTATGTTAAACAATTCAAATTGGTGTTCACAAAAGAAGGTTCAACGCAAGTAGGTAGTTTCGTTTCAATGGGAAAAATGTACGACGAAACGTGGAATTGGCGAAATTTTTGGTCATTGGCTGCCTTGTTCTCTGTTATCTTGGCATTTATGAATATTCTGCCAATTCCAGGTTTGGATGGTGGTCACTTGCTATTTTTGATAGTAGAGTTGATAATTCGCAGAAAGCCAAGCGAAAAATTCTTGATGAAAGCACAAATGATAGGAATGGCAATTATTTTCGCAATTTTCTTCTATGCGTTGTTTTTAGATTTTGGAAGGTTATTTTAAGAACTCAAGATTCACACTCCAAAATACTGAATCTCAGGATGTGCAAAGTACAATCCACATACCGACGAAACTGGATTCATCATATATGATTCTGTGAGTGTTACGCCGATTTGTTTAGTCGCATCCAACACTTTGAAAATAATTTCTTTTTGACTATGGTCAGGACAAGCAGCATAGCCAATTGCCATACGACGACCTCGATACGATGTTTTCAAAATCTTTTCGATGTTTTCTTCCTCATCAGGTGAATATGCCCAATAACGTTTACGAACTTCAAAGTGGAGTTTTTCGGCAAACGCTTCAGCAAGACGATCTGCTAATGTGCGTACCATAAGTGCAGAATAATCATCACCCGATTTCTGATATGATTGAACCAACGCATCAACTTCCAAACCAGCAGTTACGGCAAACATTCCAATATAATCAATTGTATTAGAGTCTTTTGGCGCAATAAAATCAGATAAGCAAAGATTTGGATTACCATTTGGCTGCAACGTCAACTGACGAGAATTGTGGAACGTGGCGAGAACAGATTGTTTTGTTTCGTCACTATACACTTCTATATCATCGCCAACTGAATTTGCTGGATAAAATCCACCAACAGCTTTTGGAGTCAATAATTTTTCACTTTCGAATTTATTCAACATAGCCAGTGCATCGGCAAACAACTTGCGAGCTTCCTCTCCTTTCTCTTTATCTTCCAAAATCGCTGGATACGACGTTCCTTTCAAGCCCCAAGCAGAGAAAAAGAAAGACCAATCAATATACTTAATCAATTTCTTTAAGTGAATATTATTTATCCATTTATTTCCAATAAATTGAGGCTTAATAATATATGATGTAGAAACATCAAATTTAAACTTATTCTGTTGAGCTTCCTCAAGAGTAATCGCATCATTAATATTACGGTTTAAGTAAAGCCTTCTAATCAATTCATATTCAGCATTCAACTTATCTATAAATTCTTGCTTTTTCGACGAAAGCAAAGCAGAACAAACACCAGCATTTTTCGAAGCATCGCTCACGTAAATCACTGGTGCAGAATACAAAGGAGCGAGTTTTATTGCCGTATGAACTTTCGATGTCGTTGCACCACCAATCATTACTGGAATATGAGAATGACGATGTTCCAATTCTTTAATTACGTTTGCCATCTCTTCAAGTGATGGCGTAATTAACCCACTTAAACCAATGAAATCCACATTGTTTTTAATTGCCTCATCAACTATTTGTTCCGTTGGACACATAACGCCCAAATCAATTACTTCGAAATTGTTGCAGGCAAGTACGACACTTACTATATTTTTCCCAATATCGTGTACATCGCCTTTTACCGTAGCAAGCAACACCTTTCCTGCCGAAGTTGATTGTGCCTGTTGTTTTTCTTGTTCTATGTATGGTTCTAGAATTGAAACTGCTTTCTTCATCGTACGAGCTGTTTTTACAACCTGCGGCAAGAACATTTTTCCTTGTCCGAACAACGTTCCAACCTCTCCCATTCCGCCCATCAAAGGACCTTCAATAATTGACAAAGATGAAGGATATGTAGCACGAGCATCTTGTAAATCTTCTTCCAAAAAATCTGGCAATCCTTTCATCAGCGCATACGCCAAACGACGTTCAACTGTAGCATTTCGCCAATCATCATGTTTAACTGTCGCTGTTTCGGCCTGCTTGATTGTACTTGCGTATTCAACAAGTTCTTCTGCCGCTGTGGAAGACGTATTAAGGACAACGGCCTCAATTTTTTGTCGAAGCTCGGTAGGAATTTCATCATAAACTTGCAACATTCCCGGATTTACAATTCCCATATCCAAACCTGCTTTGATAGCGTGATAGAGAAAGATGGAATGCATTGCTTCGCGGACCGTGTTATTTCCTCTAAATGAGAACGATACGTTACTGATTCCGCCACTTGTCTTTGCGTATGGAAGATGTTGTTTTATCCAACGAACCGATTCAATAAAATCTTTCGCATAATTATCGTGTTCGGCAATACCGGTAGCGATTGTAAGCACATTGGTGTCGAATACAATATCTTGCGGAGGAAAGTCGATAGAAAGCAACAAATTGTATGCACGTTCACACACAGCAATTTTCCGTGCGTATGTGTCAGCTTGACCCTGTTCATCAAAAGCCATAACGACAACTGCTGCGCCATATTTTTTCACCAGACGGGCTTTTTTCAAGAACAACTCTTCGCCTTCCTTCAAACTCAATGAATTCACCAGACACTTTCCCTGAACGCATTTCAAACCTGCTTCAAGGACTTCCCATTTCGACGAGTCAATCATTATTGGCACACGTGATATTTCAGGCTCTGAGGCAAGTAAATTCAAGAAATGAATCATTTCTGCTTTTGAATCCAACATAGCATCATCAAGATTCACGTCGATGATTTGAGCGCCATTTTCCACTTGTGCACGTGCAATAGACAAAGCTTCATCGTAATTTTTTTCACGGATAAGACGGGCAAATTTTGCCGAACCAGCGACATTAGTACGTTCTCCGATATTGATGAAATTCTTATCTTTTTCCACCGTAAGTGGTTCAAGTCCACTCAAATACATTGTATTGTTTTTTTGAGGTAATGGTCGTGGTGAATAATTACCGACTATTTCCGCAATCTTACGAATGTGTTCGTCGTTTGTACCGCAACAGCCACCAATAATATTCACATACGAATTCTCCAAATACGTACGGATATATCCTTGCATGATTTCCGGAGTCTGCTCATATTTTCCAAATTGGTTTGGCAAACCAGCATTAGGATGGGCCGTCACGCAAAATGGACATTTTTCGGAAAGTTCTTTCACAAAACGAGTCATTTCCTTAGCTCCAAGCGAGCAGTTCAGACCGATACTCACAATATTTGCGTGGGAAATTGAACGTATGCACGCCTCGAGAGTTTGTCCTGACAAAATTCGTCCGCTTGCATCGGCAATCGTGAACGAAACCATAACAGGTAGATCTGTTCCTAACTCAAATTGAACTTGGTCTATTGCAAACAAACACGATTTTACATTCAGCGTATCGAAACAAGTCTCAACCAAAAGAATATCGGCACCTGCTTTAATCATTGCCGTTACTTGTTCTTTGTAAGTTTCCACCAAATCGTCAAAAGCAACAGCACGGAAAGCTGGATTATTCACATCTGGCGACATTGATGCCGTTTTGTTTGTAGGTCCAATTGACGCACACACAAAACGAGGTTTAGCAGGATTCTTTTTGGTAAATTCATCAGCAATCTGGCGGGCAATTGATACCGACGCCGTATTTATTTCGGTCACAAAATCCTGCAAATTATAGTCGGACTGTGATATTCTATTGGCATTGAACGTATTAGTCTCAATAATATCAGCTCCAGCTTCAAGATATTTTTGGTGAATCTCACGAATCACTTCAGGTTTTGTCAAACTCAACATATCGTTATTGCCTTTAAGAAGAACTGACGAAGCCGCGAAACGCGTTCCACAGTAATCTTCTTCAGAAAGGTTATATCGCTGAATCATAGTGCCAGTAGCACCATCAAGTACAAGAATTCGTTTAGATAGAATTTCGAGAAAGTCCTTTTTTGTCATATTTGCCAAATTGTTTTTACAAAAGTAAGAAATAAAGAGGAATAGGTAATTTTATTCGAATGAATTATACCTCATCTATATTTTTAACAATAATACAAACGTAATTAATATACAAAAGCGAAAAAGTTTACTTTTGCATCATATTAAAATTGTGAGTATGAAAACAATCGTAATAATTCCTGCACGCTACGGTTCTTCAAGATTTCCAGGGAAACCGCTTGCCATGATTCAAGGTAAACCAATGATTCAACATGTGTATGAGAATGCCTCAAAAGCATTTCCCGATGTATGGGTTGCGACCGACGACACACGTATCGAAGAGAAAGTAAAACAATTCAACGGGAATGTAGTACTTACTTCAAGTGATTGTTTAAGTGGAACCGACAGATTGGCACAAGCCATTCAAACAATTCCTAACGGAGACACTTTCGATGTGGTTATCAACGTACAGGGCGACGAACCATTCATACAACCAAAACAAATCCTACTATTAGCAAATGTTTTCGAAAAAGATCCTTCGACACAAATTGCAACATTGGTAAAAAAAATAACCGACAGCCAAGATTTATTCAATCCTAACAAGCCAAAAGTGGCTGTTGCAGAAGACGAACACGCTATTTACTTCAGCCGTTCGCCGATTCCTTATTTAAGAGACTGCAAAGATCAACAGGAATGGGTAAACAAGCGCACATATTACAAACACATAGGAATTTATGCATATAAACGTAATGTATTACTTGAAGTAACAAAACTTCCACAATCGTCGTTGGAAAAAGCCGAAAGTCTGGAACAACTCCGCTGGATTGACAACAACTATAGAATCAATACGGCGGTTACCGACTACGAGAACCTATGCGTTGACACTCCGGAAGATTTGCAGAAAATATTGAAGACATTGGAGTAGTGATAAATATCCTAATTCCTGACTTCTATAAATAATCTTCCTTGAAATCTGGTTTGGAATCCTGTCCCTTTGCAGGAAGGGCACGGAAGTTTTTGTTTTGTTTCTGACGTTTCTGCCAACGTTCACGGGCATATTGTTGCAAGTCGCTGACCTCATCATTTTCGTCTATAATTTCAAGACCGAGAATAGTTTCAATAATGTCCTCAAGAGTAAGGATTCCTTGAAAACATCCGTATTCGTCAATCATTACAGCAATTTGACCTTTATTCTTCAAAAGATCTTCCCATACGGAACTAATTGACTGTTCTTCGTTGAAATATGATATGTCACGTTTTAAACTACCAAGAGTCGCATCAAAATTGTCTTCAGCCAATTCTTCCAACGCATCGCTTCGAAGAACGTATCCTGTAATATATTCCTTAGATTCTGCATACAATGGTATTCTCGAGAAATGAAGATAGTCATCGTTATCGTAGAATTCGCGTAAAGTCATTGATTCGGGCGCAATGGCTGCCACAACGCGCGGCGTCATAACATCAAATGCTTTAATATTATCAAGTTTGATGATATTCTGAATAATCTTATTTTCGTTTTCCTCAATAACGCCTTCTTCCTCACCAACATTTGCCATTGCGGAAACTTCCTCACGGCTTACGGTCAATTCGTTACCCTTCGGAGTAATTACTTTTGTAATCAACTGAATAAGTTTCACAAACGGATACATCAACACTATCAACACGCTAATGGCACGAGCCGTAAAACGCATTAAATGTTTCCAGTATGATGTGCCAATGGTTTTAGGAATAATCTCGGAGAAAACAAGTATCAACAACGTAACTATTGCCGAAATAATTCCAAACGGAACGCTTTCGAGAACTATCGCAGCCTGTTTTCCCACACCAGCGGCACCAACTGTATTGGCTATAGTATTCAAAGAAAGAATTGCCGCAAGCGGACGATCGGTTTCTTGTTTAAATTTTTTGAAAACCACAGCGCTTTTACTGCCTTCCTCCTCACGCATAGTAATATACGAAATAGGAGTTGACATCAACACCGATTCCAAAATGGAACACAAAAATGAAGTTACTAATGCTATGAGTAAGTATGTTATAAGTAGTGTCATATTCTATATTTCACTACAAACATACGGAAAACATCTATATTTCCAAGCGAGGGGGACCATCTATTCTTCAAACATGTTTTTATAGTCGGCTTTGCGAAGCTTAAATCCTGCATTGGTTTTCACACTTTTCGCCTCCGAAACATATTTCACTTTTTGACCGCTTTCGTTGGTCATGGTTCCTTGCGACAAAAGAGGGAATCCTTTCGACGTAACTGATTCGATATATTTGTTCGAGTAGAGTCCATCTAAATCAGAGCTATGCGAAACCCAGCACTCACCAGTAAAATAAACATCTTTTATTGAATATCCTTCGCAGCTATATCCACAAACTGTTTTTGTCCCAAGAGTTGGATTCAAGACTTCTGCCGTAAGAAGGTTTTCCGATGCACATTTGTATGCGAAATAAACCTTACTTGTATCGTTTGTCGAGAAACAAACCATTACAGAGTTTTTATAGTCAACTACGGAAATCATACCTTCAATTCCAAAACCATAATATTGAGCATCCTTGTTCAAATAGTATGTACATTTCATTGTTTCCTGCTCATCTGTTTCACTTGTCATAACAATATCTGTATTGACTAACGTGTTAAATACATATTCATCTTCGAACGGAACATTCGACATTGCGACCAACGAATCTGTCCATGCTCCGAGAGCTTCTTGATATTTACGGCTTTCTTCTGCAAGTTTTTGCTCGTATGCGCTCAATTTTTTATTAAGGAATGCCTCCATTTGTTTTTCGGCAATCGATTCTACCTTTTTAGTAACAGCTTTACTTACACCTTTTTCTGCTGCATTCACGGCATTGTTCAATGCACGATCCAACAATGCTTTTTGAGCATTTGCAGCGGTAAAGCCACAGCACAATGCAAGCACAAATAACAATTTTTTCATAGAAATACTATTTAATTGAGAAACAAAAATAGCGAAAACATTCTAATATACAAACATTTAGAATTCGAAATTAAAGCGGATGAACAGCCCTTGTTTGCTGTTAAGATTCGGATGATCGAGATAATTCAAACGCCAAATATATTCCAATCGCACAAACTTCAAAAGATTTGTAATACCGATTCCTGCTTCCATATATGGATAGGAAAGTTCGTATGTTTCGCTTGGCAATGACAATACGGCATTGTTATCATTCAGCAGTCGACCATAACAAGCTTTGAACGTAAGCAATTCGCGGAGTTGGAGTTTACGTAAACCCCATATCTTATTGAAGAAGAAGCCGTTCAGGCCATATTCCACGTATAGATTAACAAATGCATCGCTGGCAAATTCCATATAATTCATGTGATTAAAATAGTATTGGCCACTACCGCCAGTTTCGTTTCCTCTATGTATTTCGAGCAACGGGAACGGAACCGCATTCGAAATATAGCCAGCTTCCACAACATAGTCAATCTTACCCACACCCAGCAAAATATTGTGGTTCACTACCAAGCGGAACTGATTGTACCAATCGGACGTGCCATCCATATTGTATTTCCCACGCATAAAATTAAAATGGAATACCGGATACCGTGTAGTGATGTACATATGGCGGAAATGGTCGGTTGAGACTTCCTCCTTGAACGACAAGCGCACATCAAAACTAAAATCATACGTGTGGAATTTAGGCAACTGGTTCACCGTGTCAAAATTAAAGAATGGTGGATTATAGTGTGTCGCCTGCGTATAGCATGGTTTTATGGTAAAGTTCCTATTCAACTGCTGTTCGTAGGAGGCAACGCCACGTTTCACAAAATACACCGCATCGTTTTCGCTTTGGGTAAGCAAGGCCGAAAGCAAGTTGTCGTCGGATTGCACAAGCACATTTTCACGAACAAAATCCAAAGGTTGCCGAAAATCACCTATACGATAGATGTTTTGATCATAGCGTAGATGAATGGCTCCATACTTAGTTGTTGGCATGCGTAGAGAAGACTGCAATCCATATTTAAATTTATGGTTTCTACAGCCATATCCTAAATATCCGCCAAACATCATTTTATCGTGGAACGATTTGGATGTACGGGCACACAAATTCAAACGTGTTCCTTCTATTTTATTACTTTGCACAAAATACAGATATGGTCCAAAATCAATTTTCCAAATAGTGAAATAGCCATACAAGAACATATTCATCAGCTTGTTGGCGGCCTTGATTGTTGGAATGTCGTTGGTTTTTTCTATAGCTTTTTGTGTTACCAAATCAAGACTCGACAAGGTGTCGGGACGGTATTGCGACAAAAACGATGTGTCGCGATGGCCGTAGTCGCTCTTGCGAAGATTGAAACGGCCGGGCACAGTACGATGTTCCAAATAATCGTTGATTTGCAACGAATCGATTATGAACGTGGTTGCTTTAATAGCCGTAAGCGGCGTATTGATAGCCCTATAAGCAGTATCCTTGGAAAGTTCAGGAACAAATTCCACCGACATTTTCTGTTGACGATTGAACCATTGTCCTTCGGAAGTGAGCTGGAATTTCTCAAAAAGTCGGAATTTACGCACGAAATTCAAATTGGACGACGGCTGCAAAGTAGCATCGATTTCGGCCAATGCGCCTGTCTCCTTTTCTATAATCATATAACCATAAAACGCCAAATCCTGAGCATTACGCGGACGATAGCGCAAGCGATAATAAGTGCGGCCACCATCAACAAGGGAATCGTCCAAATAGTAGCGATAGTACATCAGAGCCTGTGCCGAAATCGGACTGATGAAATCCTTAGACAAGAACCGTATGTTGGTATAGAACGACATTTTCTCGTCGAGTGACGAAACATATTTAGTAACAATGTCGCTCTCAATGAAACTACTTCCATGCTGATTCTTAACGATTTCCTGAACCTCGGGATTCTTATTGTCGCTACGTTTCTCGTAGTTCATATATTCCGAAAAATACAACGGCACATTATAGGTATCGTCGTAGTCGTTAGTTTTAACCAACACGTCGGGATGTTTGCGGAAAAAGCCTACGTTGAATACCGTACTGTCGATGCCACTCAAGCTAAAGTTAAGTTTATTATACTGAATCAGTTCTATGTTCTTAACATTTTCCGGTCGGTTATCGCGGCGATTATGTATGGCCTTTTTAACAATAGGAATGGCGGGATTCTTGCCTGGGTGGATTGTTATGGCATCGATTTGTATTGCCGCAGGAATCATCTGTACCGACATTTCGTCTGCTGTGATGTCCCGTCCTATTATTTCAAAATCTTTATATCCAAGAGCAGTAATCTGAACCGTATCGGAATACTTTATGGGACCAATGGAAAACGAACCGTCGATTTGTGTGAAAACAGCATCGTTGGTGCCTTTAATCCACACACTCACAAACGACAACGGCTCCTTGGAGTCGACATCGTACACTTTGCCCGAAAAAGTTTTCTGTGCCGTACAATGCAACGACAGCAGAGTCAATGCTAAAAGAATGACAACACTAACGAACGATGACTTTCTTGGTCGTGACATTATTGTTTTCGATAATTTGAATCAAGTATTCACCCGCACGCAAACCACAAACAGGAATCTCGGTAAGAGTACCTTTGATTGCAGTTTCCTTGACAATGCGTCCGTCGATGGAACGGACAAGAATCGTACCGTTATCGGAATCACTTTTTACCGTTATTTTTTCGATTACAGGATTCGGATATACCGCAATTTGTTCCGAAGCAATTTCTCCAACGGCTTCGGGTTGTTCTTCCTTATAAACACATATTTTCAAATAGAAATCTATTGAAATGCTGGCACCTGTTGTCTGTCCGTCAGTTACCGTGAACGTGATGATTGATGTGCCAAGACGTTTCATTGTAGTACCATACAAAACAAATCGTTCTTCGTCGAAATTCACCCACGATGGACCTGATTTTAGTTTAATGATAGGTTCATCTTCGCTGTCGGTTACGAAATCTTTAGGAATAAAGAATTCAAAATCCTGCGACTGTGCCACAAAAATAGTATCGGTGAAGTTTTGTTGGGGGCTTTCGTTTATTACCGAGCAAGCCTGTCCGTCCCACAATTGAAACATGGCCTGTCCAATTTCGGAATTATTAAGATACTTGCCACGAACATAATCCCACTCGTCGGCATAGTTGTAAAGAACTTCGGAGCCAGCACCTTTGGCGAACAAAGGCACAAGTTGGTTTGAGTGATCTACAGCATAGAACGCAAGTCCCGGCATGTTTCCAACACCGTTATCAATAATTTGCCAATGCTTCAGCATAATGGAGTCTTCTTTCAAATAAGGATCAGCGACAAAACCCGTTTCGTGGTCGGCCGTAACAATAAGTAGCGTTTCGTCCCAACTGCTATTACGTTCAATCCACGAAATAACACTATCGACCGTACGATTGAATTCGATTTGTTCCTCGATTTGTCGTCCTGGATAATTTTTATGTCCTGAATTGTCAACCATGTCGCCTTCAATCATAAGGAAAAATCCATTTTCGTTGTTGTCGAGACAGTTGATTGCCGTTTTGGCAATCTGCCAAAGTTGTGGCATTCCCGCATTCCAATCGTCGTAGTGAACCTCCTTCACATTGATACCATCGCGGTAGAACTGCATAGAACCATCCACAGGAAGCATAGCAAACAAACGTTTAGGTGTTTCACCTTCCATATATTTCACAAGATTGGCACTATCTTCCACAAATGTCCATGGATCGGGTTCACCATCGCCATCGATATCGCGGACGGTGTTCCAACCAGAATTCGATGCTATCTGATATTCGGTTACTCCGGCACGCAAACCATCAATCATTTCCTTGCCGCCTATTTTTGAATAATCAGGTTGATTCTTGAGCTGCGCATTATTGTCGTATTCAGGATGACTGCATCCTATCACCACATCGGCATTCGATTCTATGATAACCTGACGCGACAAATCATTGTAGTTTTCACGGGAAACGCCATTGGTGAAGAAAGCGCCAGGAGTGGCGTCGTAGTATGGCGCATTGGTGGCAACGCCAGCAGCCTTACCCATTTCTTTAGCATAACGTGCGATTGATTTGAGTGCATTTTTTTCCACATCAACACCCAAAGAATAGTAGTAAGTTTTCTTACCGGTAGCCATAGCTGTTCCCGAAGCACCCGAGCAAGTAGCATTTTTGCGGCCCCATAAATAGTCTTTGCCAGTCCACGCAAGACGTGATTCGTATGTATTGTTCCAACTCTGCAAGGAAGTAATGTTACTTGAGGAAACCGACGCATGGGTGCAGTTCCATAACTGCACAGGGAAACTTTCGTACGAAGCAGTAGTGCCAGTATAGTAGTCGGCGGCTTTGATTGGGCTGATGCCGCAGCCATCGTTCACCATAAAAATGATGTTCTTGGGTTGTTTCACCTCGTTAGGCATGCAACGGAAAATCACTTGTGCTATTTCACTGTTGCTTATGTAACTTCCCAACACAAAGTCAGTTTCATCGACGTAATTATGAAACAATTCGCTACCATTTCCTTTTGCAAACATTGGCGTAAGCAAATTGGTAGGATACCCGCCGAAATACTGCATATCGGTTGGCGACTGCGACAAATAATGTGTGATAGGGTTGGTTTTGTCGAATGACAAACTGGCTAAATATCCTATTTCGTAGGAACCGACAAAAATCATAAGAGTTTCGTCCCACGAACTGTTTTGTTCCACCCAATTGTAGATTGTCTCTATACGACGCGAAATGTCATCCAAAGCACCAACAGTTGGTTCAAAGCTCTTGCAGCCAAACTGAGAAATCACGTTAGAAAATTCGGCCACAGCCACAAATCCGTTGTTGTTTTTATTAAGAAGTTCAAGGGAAGAATTGAGGAGTTCGTCGGTCAAAGCGAAGTTTTCGGTTGAGAACAACACTTGTTTTGAAAAGTCGTCAGGGAAATCCTCCATTTTATCGACAAAACTCCAATTAGAATTTTCCAAGCCTAGCACTCCACTACCAGCCACAAGATTCACTTGTGAATTGTTCACCATAGAAAAGAACAAATTTTCGTAATCGTCATCATCGTTGGCAACGGGTGAATGGCATACGAACGGGAAAACTGCATTATTGCCGAACAAGTCGCCGTCAGTAAGCAAAGCAGTTGACTTGCCTTTTTCGATGGCACGTTCAATAATAGTTTCGAGTTCAGTGCCGTCCATATCGTAACTCACAGCTTCGTAGGCGGTTTTAACACCTGTGGCGAGAGCCGAACCTGCAGTTATAGGATCGATAGGTAACGAATCGGCATAGTCGAATTCTTCCCACACACGGCGTACGTGATAGTCGCCACGGAAATATTCCACATCTTTCTCCTTGTCGAGGGTGCTCCAATAGCTCGGATAGTTTGCCACAGCGTAGTTCACAGGGAAATTGCCAAGAGGGCAACTTTTATTGTTTTGCATGATTTGGGCATGGTTGAACCCCACACCATCGGCCATTACAAAAATAATGTTTTTAGGTTGGGTAAAACCAAACAATGTCGATAGGATAAAAAAAGTAAGAATAGCTGTTCGTTTCATTTCCAGAAAAGTTTAAGTTCACAAATGTACAATCTTTTTTAAAGAAAAGAATTATTGCCGATGTACACTTCCCCAAAAACAAAATTGTCTCTACTATCGAAGATTCAATTCTTTATCAATACCCCGCTTATTTGTTTTCGGCAAGAACGCTCAAGTTTAGCTCACGCATTTGTTGCGCAACTATGCGTGTATATATTTTTGCACCTTCTAATGTCAAATGCCATTTATCATAAAAGAGTTCCAAATTATCCAAAAAATATGGATGAAATTCGTTGTTTATAAAGGGAACATCATATTCATCAACTATTTTCAAAAACTCCATATACGCAGGCTCGGTTGCAGGGTTAGGGATAAAAGCACGAGGAGAAAGTAGGAAAACAATTTGAACATTCTGTTCCTTTGCTCGATCTAAAATTTGTCGAACTTTTGCTGAATTCCTTTCGAAATTTGTTGAAGTATCTTTTTTTTCTGTATATAAACTCTTCCCTTTCATGTAAGAGAGAGTTAGTGTATTACGAAAGCCTCGATTGTCGAGCATTTTGTTGTTTGGATATGCCTGATACATTTTCCCGAACATAGAATTGTAACAGTATAGGTTAGATTTCATTTTCAAACGGTCGTTCCAGTTCGTTTTTTGCTCGTTGCACATTTGCTTTACGTATGGTAAACGATTGTAATAAGGAAAGTATTCTTCATAGGGTTCTGTGAAGGTTATAAGCCAATCCGTTGAAGAAATTTCCCATATAATTAATTTTGGTGAATAACGGTCAAGAATAGTATTGATTAGGCAGCAGTTCATGTTTACACGATAACTATTATTCCCAATGTTATAGAAATCTAAACCTAAACTATCAGTCAAAATATTGGGATCATAATGTAATTTTCCTCGAGAAGAGCCGACAATAAGTGCATCAGTTTCAACGGCGAACAATCCATGGTGAATCATGCCGAAACTTGTACTTGGAGAAAACTCGGATACTATTTTTTCACCTGCAATACCAACAACTCTGTCAATTGCAAAAAGTGAAATTGCAACAATTGCAAGAATACCCAAAAATTTCAACATGATTTTTTTCATATTTCTAAAATTGGAAATAAATAAATTGCTCGCCTTCAAGTGATCCCATTAACATAATGTAGCAAACAAGTAAAATACTACATGTAATATTCCACCATGTTCGTTTAGAATTTAGGAAATGAATTGGCAGATCCCATTCATCAATAATTTCTTTAAATAAAAGTATTACAAAAGAAATAGTAGCTTGGCTCACAACTGGAGTATTAATAAACAAATGCCCGGGTTTTGTGAATATACATTTAAAAATAATAAACGCGTCGGTCACTGTATTGGCCCTAAAGAAAATCCACGCAAAACTAGCTACAACAAAAACGAGAAACATTTTAGGAATGCGATATGCCAAATGATGTATTTCGCGTTTGCCAAAAAGCTTCCAAAAGATATTTTCGAAAACAAGTAATAAGCCATGAGTTGCACCCCATAATACAAATGTCCAATTTGCACCATGCCATAACCCACTTATCAAAAAAGTGACCAATAAATTAAACAAATGTCGTGTGTATTTCACACGATTTCCACCAAGTGGGATATACACATAATCGGTAAACCATGTAGAAAGAGAAATATGCCAACGATGCCAAAATTCTTTGAAGTTTACCGAAAAATACGGACGACGAAAGTTTTCCATCAAATTAAAGCCCAGAAATTTTGCCGCTCCAATTGCAATTAAAGAATAACCGGCAAAATCACAATAAATTTGAAAAGCAAAGCACATGGCGGCAACCAGCATTGATGTACCATTATGATTTTCTACATTATTAAATACAGCATCGACATACGATGAAATTTGGTCGGCAATACACAATTTCATGAAATAGCCCCAAAGCATGAGTTTCAGAGCAGAGAGACATCTATCTGCAGAAAAAGTGTGTTTTTCAGAAAATTGTGGCAAAAGATTTTTTGCCCGTTCAATAGGTCCTGCGACTAATTGAGGAAAGAAAGAAACGAATAAAGCATAGGTAAAGAAATTTCGTTCTGCTTTAATTTTTTGTTTATATACATCGATAGTATATCCGACAGCCTGAAATGTATAAAATGAGATTCCTACAGGAAGTAACAACGTGAATTTTGGCATTTCGCAGCGAATATCCGCATATTGCAAAATTGCAAAGACACTTTCTGTTATGAAGTTGTAATATTTAAATGTGAAAAGAATGCCAAAATTGAGGAATAAACTTAGTGCAAGAACTATTTTTTTCTTCTGCTTGGAAACTTTTTCTAAAAGTAAGGAACAACCATATGTAGTTGCCGTTGAAGCAAAAATGAGTAAAGCATACATAGGTTCCCAGTTCATGTAGAAATAATAGCTGGCAACTAGTAAGAAATAATTTCGAAATTTGCTTGGCAATACAAAATAGATTACGCAAACTAATGGGAAAAAAGCCAAAAAGGCTAAAGAGTTAAAAATCATATTATTGCAATAGATATTTTAAAAAACTTGCAAATATATAAAATGTGAATAGAATACCCGTTGTGCATTAATATTTGTTTACAGAAAGACAAATTTGCCCTTTGTATTCTTAGTTTACTTAAATTTATACTCTATTCCCAATGAAATTCCAAATGAAAACCTATCC
>JAZRXD010000050.1:0-15649 GCA_045600045.1 Bacteroidales bacterium | reverse complement strand
TGTCTTACCCTATTCTCGGCTTAAACTATTAATTCAATGTACTCTCTTCACCCCGCTTCCCTCAACCTCTGACCTTTCCTTTTTGGGGTGTGCAAATGTACACACTTTTTCTTTCTTGCAAACTTTTTTAGATGTTTTTTTTATAAAAATCACCAATTTATTGATTGTCAACGGATTAAAATTCACAAATACACATTTTTTTCTAATAAAATATGTTTTCAAAGCAAAATTAGCCCTGTTGACAATCTGAAAAAATCGTATTTTAAGAATAACGAATTTGAACGTTACGAAATGACACTATTTTGTGACATTCTACTTCCTTTGAGGACTATACAAAAAATCATATTTTGCTATTCATTATTATATAACATTACAGAGTTAACAAAATGTTTATGGATTAATATTTGCGTCCTAACAATTCATTCATAAACAAGCGTAATTCTTGTTTATGCAAATCTTCTATTTGGACTTGTTCTAAAATTTGTACAGCTTTAGCAAAATAAGTCGAGATTTTTTCAATTGTCTGAGCTTTTACATTTGCCTCATTATATAAAGCAACCACTCTCGAAAATTTCTCTTTCTCGTCGGAACAAGGTTCTGTCATTAATGTTACCAAATCTTCCCTGTCTTTCCCTTGCAATGATTCTAAAGCCTTTATCAATAAATACGTCTTTTTGTTTACGCGAATGTCGCCACCTATTTTTTTACCAAAAGTCTTTTCGTCACCGTACGTATCAAGCACATCATCCTGTAACTGAAATGCAATGCCAATCAATCGACCTATTTCGTATAATCTTTCGGAATCTTCTTTACTTGCACCACCAACAATTGCACCCGCTTTCAAACAGGCTGCTAGTAAGACCGATGTTTTTAACTCTATCATTTTCAAATACATCGATTCGGAAACAAATTTGTCGGTCAACGAAGCGACCTCCAAGTCAACGTCGTATTGTTGACCTTCGCAAACTTCTATTGCAGTTTTATTCAATAAGCGAAACAATTGTGGAACAAATTCGCCAGATTCTTCGAAAAAACGATATGCTATAATCATTACAGCGTCGCCAGAAAGAATTGCAGTATTTTCATCCCATTTGACGTGAACAGTAGGAATACCACGACGAATTGGTGCTTTATCCATTATATCGTCATGAATCAATGTAAAATTATGGAATGTTTCAAATGCCAAAGCAACAGGAATCGCTTGCTCAAACGTTTTAGAAAACATTTTCGACGCCATCAAAACCAACGAAGCCCGAACACGTTTGCCACCATTTTGTAAAATGTATTTACAAGGTTCATACAAACCTGATGGTTCCTTAAAATCTGGATTTGCCAATCTTTGTTCTAATGCTGAATTGATAAATGATTGATACGATTCGAGACTTTTCATACAATAATTATTGTTTTTTCATGTCAAAAAGGCCTTGTTTCAACATTTTATCAATCCCTTCTTCCAGCGAAATTAATGGTCTTTTCAACAACTGTTCTTTCATAAATGAATTATCTGGACAACGGCGTTTCATATCTCCATCTTTCAATGGCGGAACGTTTACAATTCGAGAAGAAGAATTTGTCTTTCGAACAATGATTTCTGCCAAATCCTTTATCTTGATTTCATTGTCGCCTCCAATATTTGCTACTTGATTAATCAGCATATTGTTTTCAAATGCATTCACGCAAGCCTCAATATTATCATCAATATAGCAGAATGTACGAGTTTGATTTCCATCACCATAAATAGTGATATCTTCGTTTTTCATTGCCTTTATAATGAATTTACTCATTACAAAATCAAGACTTTGTCGAGGACCGTAGGTATTGAAAAAACGGAATATAGAATATTCCAATCCAAATTCTTGGTAATACGAACGAAGATATGCTTCACCTACATTTTTAACCACAGCATAAGGTACACGCGAATTCAATGGCGTTGTATCAACACGTTGCGGAATTTCGAATGGTTCTCCATAAACCTCAGATGATGAAGAAAAGAACAATCTCTTCACTCCTGTAACTCGTGACAATTTACAGATATTACTAATCCCTTTTATATCTTCCAAAACTTGCAACGGATGTTGTTGAGTCCGTTGAACACCAACCATAGCCGCATAATGGAACACATAATCAAAACGGAATGATTGCATAACCGAAGCAATGCTTTGATAATCATTCACATCGCAATTAATGAATTTAAATTGAGAAGATTCAATTACCGGTAATTTTTTTCTGTCACCCGTAGAAAGATTATCAGCAACAACAACATAATAATCCTCATTTTTAAGTAACCGTTCTACCAAACAACTACCAATAAAGCCTGCACCTCCAGTTACAAGTATATATGTTTTCATAGACTACTCAATTTGCAAATCTTCCAATTCAATATCCTCATCTTCGTTATAGATATCCAACAAAGGTTCCTGAAAATGTTTAGTCGTTATTCTCTTATCCAATGTCAACAACAAACTTGGCAATAACAAATTATTGAACAACATTGCAAATAATAATGTAAGCGAAACCAAAATTCCCATTGCTTGAGTTCCTCCGAATTCAGAGAACGAGAATACCATAAAGCCAAAGAACAAAATTATTGAAGTTGAAATCATACTTGGAGAAGTTTCGCGAACTGAAGCTAAAACAGATTCTCTAATTGCACCATCCGAAGCTTTTAATTCCTGACGATAACGCGATAACAAGTGAATCGTGTCGTCAACAGAAATACCGAAAGCTACACTAAACACAAAAATAGTCGTCATTTTTATTGGTATGCCTATAAATCCCATCAACGCGCCGGTAAAGAACAACGGCAACAAGTTTGGAATAAGCGAGACTAACACCATTCGTTTTGAACGGAACAACAAAGCCATAAAAAATGCAATGATGATAATTGCTAGAATTAAACTGACAACCAAGTTTTTCAACAAATACTGAGTTCCTTTGAAATAAATAGAACTTGTACCGGTTATAAGTGTTTTGTACCGGTCGGTAGGGAAAATAGAATCAAGATCTGCACGCAAATCTTTTTCCAATTTATCCATTCGGGTTGTACCAATATCCTGTGCACTACAACGAATACGGACTTTTGTTCCTGTGGAATCTACCATTGAATATTGCAATGAACCAAGCCCTTCGCTTGAACCTTTCACTAATTTTTTCATTTTGTTTTTAAAGAAGAAATCAGTTGAATTCGGCAAAGTATAAAACTCAGGATCATTACCATTGTGCGATTGCCAAGCAAATTTAATAAAATCAATGATTGACAGAGGTTTTGCAATTTCAGAATAGGTATTCAAGCTATCAACTAAACGTTGCATTTTCTTTAAGAAAGCCTTGTCGTTCATTAAATTGATTTTCGCTGTATCTTCAATTTGAATTTCCAAAGGCAAAACCCCCTTGAATTTTTCTTCCGCATATCGCAAATCCTGCATAATTGCGTCATCCTGAGGTAAATCATCAACAACATATCCGGTTGACTTTATTTTTGTCATTCCAAACACAGCCACAGCCAACAACATTATCGTTGCAATGTAAATCATAGGACGACGGTTTCCAGTCCAACGCAAAATAAAATCAACAACATTCGTAAACATCTTGCTTTCAAGATGTTTCAAATCTTTTTCTTGCGGAATTCCAATGAAACTATAAATCGTAGAAAGTATCAACAGTGAGAAGACGAATACGCCCATAATTCCAAGCGTTGCGACAATACCGAATTCCTTCAACATTGGACTATCAGTAAAAATAAACGTAAAGAAACCTATTGCCGTTGTTAAATTCGAAAGGAACACCGCATTCCCTACCTTGTAAATTGTGCGCTGCAAGGCTTTTATTTTATTGCCATGAGCCAAAAATTCCTGATGATATTTATTCAAGAAAAACACGCAATTCGGAACGCTGATAACAATAATTAGAGGAGGTAACATTGAACTCATTGCCGAAATCTCGAAATGGAACATGCCCATCCATCCAAGAACCCATATCACCGATACGCAAACTACAAGCATAGAAAACATTACATTCTTGAGACATTTGAATACGAAGAACAAAATCAGCGCGCAAACAAACACTGCAAGAACAATAAACATAACCAATTCGTTTTGCAATTTCAACGAGGTTTGGGTGCGGATATATGGCATTCCCGTGAAAAATGTCTCAACAGATTCTTTAGCCGAAAATTCATTAACAAGAGATTCTATATGCGCAATCAAATCTTCGCGGGCAGGACTATCCAATATTTTCTGACGCATGGTAAGCATCATTACAAATGTTGATTTATCGTCGCTCCACAACATACCCTCATACAAAGGTTGATTCATAATCAATTGCGAGATAGAGTCAAGTTCTTCTTGTGTTTGAGGTTTTTCCTTGAAAAATTTAGTTACTTGAGAACCTTCAATTTGCATTGCTTGTCCAACCGACATAATGTTGTCAACACCTTCCAACGAATGAATGGTGTCGCACAACTCTAAAAATGCGTTAAACTTCGGCAAATCGAGCAACTCATCTGGAGTTGTTTTCAATCCAATTATAAGTCCATTGGCATCGGAGCCAAAATCTTTTTTAAATTGTGTAAATTTGATATAAGAGCTGTCTGTTTGAGGCAACATTGAAATATATTCATACGACAATTTTACCCGGGTAGCTTCGTAGCCCATACCTAATGTTAACACAGACAATACTATAAGAATTGCTACCCTATTCTTTAATATAAAACGAGCTAATTTAACCCACATTGATTCTACAAAATTTTGGTAAAGATAGTCTTTTTTGGCGATTTGACTTGATAAACGACAGAAAATCTACGTCACAAACACAAGCTTTTTACAGGAAAAATCTATTTTTTGAATTATACAAACACCAATGTCCCAATATGTTAACTACAATCAAACTAATAAAATAGACATTTCGGAAGATTTCGCTTCAAAAAAGGCCAACCTTTTAGCAAAAAAACACGAACTTTGGTATCGCTTTTTGAATATAAAACACATCAATATGAATAATTATTTTTATGACATGATTCCGGCAGAAGAGTTGGCACAACTCAAATACATTCCAACAGTACCGGAATTCGTAACTTGGATTACTGAAAAATGGGCAGACCGTCCAGCTGTATCAGACCAAAACAATTCGTACACTTATGCGGAAATGAGCAAACGCATTGCTCGCCGCCGTGCATATTTAAACAAACTTGGATTGCAAAAAGGCGACAAAGTTGCTATTTTGGAACTGACATCTATCAACGCAATTGAAATGTTCCTTGCTGCAATTTCAGCCGGTTACGTTGCTATCAACCTTCCAGCGCAACTACCAGCACAGGCTGTCGTAGGTTGCTGCATGCGTTTCGGTGTTAAAGTTTTGGCCGTTCGCGACGAATTCAAAGACAGAGCCAACGGAGCTCCTTGCCAAGTAATTTCATCGACTTCGATGGCTGATGAAGAAGCTCCTGTTGCTTCGGTTGACAAAGAAGATCCAGCTGCAATATTCTTCACTGGTGGCACAACTGGTGCGCCCAAAGGTGCCGTTCTTCCTCACAGAGCTTTGATGAGAGGTTCTTTCAATGGATGTTTTGCCCCTGGAAGTCAATTAGATTATAAAAAATACATTTGCTTCCTGCCACTTAGCCACGTATTTGGATTGGTAAAAAGCACAATGTCTGTATTTTATACTGGAGCAGAATGGTACGCAGCAGAAGACATTAAAGCAACTATTGGAAAAATTCCTATGATTCAACCAACAACACTTGTTTTGGTTCCTGGTTTGTGCGACGTACTTATGGGTCTTGTTAATATGTACGGACCACAATTCTTGGGCGGAAAATTAAAACAAATTGTTGCAGGTGCGGCAAACGTTCCTCCAAGACTTATCACCGCATTCGAAAATGTAGGTGTTAGTTTCGTATTTGGCTACGGAATGACGGAAGGAGCAAACCTAACTACTGGTAATGCAGATGTCGATACCCATCCTACTTCTGTTGGAAAAGTTTACGACCAACAAGAAATAAAAATTGTTGACGGAGAAATTTGGATTCACGGCGACAACGTGTTCCATGGCTACTACGGCGATCCTGAAAATACAAAAGCAACATTGACTGACGACGGATGGATTAAAACTGGTGACCTTGGCTATGTTGACGAAGACGGATTCGTATATATTACCGGAAGAATCAAGAACTTGATTATTCTTGCCAATGGCGAAAACGTTTCTCCTGAAAGTGTTGAAGAACCATTCTATAAATGCGACGCGTTGAAAGACTGTTTGGCAAAAGAAGATGAAATCAACGGAGTTCCTGCCATTTCACTTGAAATCTTGCCTCGTATTGAAGCATTCAAAGACAAGAGCGACGACGAAATGTATGCTTTCTTCAAAAAAGTTGTCGAAGATGTTAATGCACAACAACCAACAACACACAGAGTTGCAAAATTCACAATTAGAAAAGAAGATTTTAAACGTACAGGTTCTTTAAAAATCGCACGAAATCAATAATATTATGACACAAGACGAAATATTAGCTGGTTTGAAAGATGTTTTGAGTAAAATCAAACCGAATATGGACACGACAAACGTAAATGCCGACACTCGATTAATGGAAGATTTAGGAATCGACTCTTTATCAATGATTTTGATGTCGATTTCCATAGAACAAAAATTTGGATTTCAATTTTCAACCCAGTCTCCATTCCAAACGGTAGGCGAAGTTGTTGAATACATTGAAAAATCTACAAAATAAAAGTTATCTGTCGTCAAGTAAATGTCAAAACCATCTATAACATACAAAATCCTTGAGGGGATAGTGTATCCGTTAGCACGGATTTTATACAATCCAGAAATTTATTTTGAAGATGATTACACTACAAAGGCATGTTTTGCAGAACCGAGCATTTTGGTCTGCAATCACATTGCCCACGTTGACGGAACGGTTATCAGTTACGTTTTTCGTCCGCAGCCTTTGCATCACCTTGCAGCCAAAGACCGTTTTGAGCAAAACAAATTTATGCATTGGTATTTGAGCAATTCCGGCTGTATTCCAATTGACAGAAAAACCATTTCAACCGACTGGATTCACAACTCAATCAAAACTTTGAAAGTTGACAAAGAATGTGTAGCGATTTATCCAGAAGGACGGCACGGACAAAACCATGAAATTCTGCCATTCCATTCGGGTGTGACGATGATTGCGGCAATGACACAAGTGCCGATTGTATTGCTTTACAACAACGGTCCCTACAAGTTAACGAAACGTTGCGAAATGATGATATCAAAACCTTTCAGATTGGAACCACCAACAGAAGGTATGACTGCCGAATACGTTCAACAGCAAACGGATTTGCTGCGCGACAAAATGTTGGAATTGCAAAAAAAATTCAACGAAAAAAAGATACTCATATAAAAATTCACAGAATTTACCTACACTGTTTTTTCTATTTTTGCAAAAATAATCATCAATGATTTTCCTTATCGTTGCAAGTTTAATAGCGTATTGTTACCTCATTCTCATTTTATTTTCCATTCGTGGCTGGATGAAGAAAAATAACAGCTTGCCAACAAAACATTCCTATCCGTTTTGTTCTGTTGTTATTGCAGCTCGAAACGAGGAAAAATCCATCGAAAACACTATTAATTCTTTGCTTGCGCAAACCTATCCTAACGATTGTTTTGAAATTATTGTAACCGATGACCATTCGAGCGACAACACGTTGCAAATCATATCTAAAATTGCAGAACGACACGAGAATTTAATTGCCATTTCTGCCGATGAACAAACCCAAGGGAAAAAACAAGCATTGCAACTGGCTCTGCGACAAGCAAAAGGCGAATTTATTTTGTTTACCGATGCAGATTGTATTATCAACGAAAATTGGATTGAAACACACATAGCATTTTCCACCAAACACAACGGAAATCTTTATTTCGGGAACGTTATTCCTGCAATCACAAATCACTCAACTATAATTGAAAAATGCGTTGCACTTGATTTTATCGGCATTCTTGGCGTGCAAAACGGATTGGCTACAATCGGACACCCTTTCAGTTGCAACGGAGCAAATATGTGTATAACTAAATCATTTTACAAACAAGCCTACGACACAAACACTCTATTTTCATCGGGTGACGATGTTTTTCTTCTTCATAAAGCTAAGGAACTCAACCCGAAAAAAGTGTTTTTCGTTCCTAATCAAAATGCGTCAATTCAAACATTTGTGCCAAAAAACATTCCCGAGTTTTTGAGACAACGTTGTCGATGGGCTTCAAAAGCAACTGGCTACAAAGACAAAGATTCTATTTTCGTAGCCGCCATTGTATATATATATTGTCTTGCAATGACAATCACCGCTATCGCAGCATGTTTCGGCAACATACAATTATTTATTGCTTTCACGCTTTTGTTTCTTTCCAAATGTGTTGCCGACATAATTTTGTTCATTACCACGAGAAAGCATTATAAATCAACAAAATACATTTGGCTTGCTCTTCCATTTGAATGTGTCTATTTTCTCTACATAACTCTCATTCCTATTCTTGCAAAACTACGCCCTGTACAATGGAAAAATAGAATGATTGAATATTGAATATAATGCGTGATTCAAACCTTCTCCTATAGATTACTTTCGAAAGGAAAAAACGCACAAAAACCAAAAAAAATATTTCTTTTCGTATATAAAAATTTAATATAATTTCTAACTTTGCGACCCTAAAATTTCCTTGGCGTCACAAGAAATTGCGGTGTTTTTGTAAGGTTCGAACGCCTTAAAAACATGTTTTTCTCGGGACACATTCGATTTTCAAACACGACAACAAAATGAAAAATATACAGATGTCATTAAAAAGATTTTTTATCAGTGCTTTGACTGCACTATGTTCGTCGGCACAATTATTTGCCATTGTACAAATTACAGAGTCAAATTATTCGTCATACAATCTAACAACAAGTTTTGTTGGATATTATGCCATTGCAAACGAAACTGATCTATATGATTTCTTTGAAAATTATTCAAATAACAATGCTGTTTTAACGAACGACATAGTAGTAAATTCTTCCGTTTTGGTGGACGGCGATTTGCGAAGTGACTACGAATCTGCAAATCTAAAAGTTTGGAATCCGAAAAATTTCTCGAGAATATTTGATGGCAACAACCACTCTATTTCGGGATTGTACTGCAACACAAATTCCGACAATATTGGTTTTATTGCAAACTGCACAGGAAGCGTAAAAAATCTGACAATAAAAGATAGTTACTTTAAAGGGAAAAACCACGTTGGTGGTATTTGTGGTGCTGTTGATAACACAGCGACATGTAACAATCAAACTTTTTCAAATTGCTACAACTACGCTAAAATTGTGGGCAACAGCAATGTTGGTGGAATTATTGGGTACGGAGAATTAAATCAATACAAGCAGGATAATTCTTCTATAACCCTTTGCGCAAACTATGGAGATATTGTCGGAGACAATACTATAGGCGGAATCATAGGATACAATAAAGGAGACCCAACTATTGAAAAATGCTTCAATACAGGAGATATATCAGGAACAGGAGATAATATCGGAGGTATATTAGGACAAGTAAAAACATACTCTAATGGAAGTTCAATAAAGAATTGTCTCAACGCAGGAAAGGTAACAACTTCGGGGAAATACGTTGGTGGTATTGCCGGAAATGCTGGTCATGCACCGATTTCGTATTGCATAAATGTCGGATTATTTTTAAACGACTGCAGGTCAACAAATTGGGACAATATTGTAGGATATTCCGAAAAAGGACAGACAAACAACTATTACGACGCCAATAATTCAAACTGCACAGGAGGCACAAAATTAACCACTGCAGAATTGTGCAACGGAACATTACCATCAGGCTTTAGCACAAGCATTTGGAACGCTGGTTCCAATAGTTATTCCGATGCCAACATATATCCAATCGACAATGAGTTTGCAACCAAACGCACCTGTGTGTATCCGTCGATAATTGGCCTTGGAGAACCAGTGTATGGCGGAACAAGCTATTACAATGTTGGCACAGCAGAATCTCCCGACTGGAAACAGTGTACATTCATTCGCACCATTGATGATTTGAAAAACGTTAAAAACAATCTTTCGGGCGTGTATGTGCAGATTAACGACATTTCAGAATCCAGCAATTTCGACAACAAAGGGATTTTTTTGGAAGAACCAACGGTAAAATGGAGTCCGATTGGTACATTTACCGGGGAATATTATGGTCGCCACAGAACCATTTCGGGCATTTATGTTGACGGTGGAAATTATTGCGGATTATTTAGCAGTATAAAAAACGCTGTTTTAGACAAAATAATACTCAAGGACGGGAAAATTAAGGGAGGGAGCTACGTGGGAGGCCTTTGTGGTGAAGCAGATGGCGATTGCAAAATTACAGACTGTTATAATTACTGCAACGTGAGTGGATGGAACTATATAGGCGGTATATGCGGATACACATACGAAGAACGTGTACGTGACGAAGATTACGATTGGGATACTTGGGAGAAACTTTATTACGAAACAAGTCCAGAAGATTTCAACGATGACAGGGAATATTTTGATTTCATGTTCTCGCTAGACGAAGAAGAATACAACCATTCGCACAATGTGTGTCCAACTATAACCGGTTGCTATAATCAAGGAGAAGTAAACGGACACGATTATGTTGCCGGCATTTGTGCATATGCTTTTTATGCTATTCTTGAACAATGCTGGAACGAAGGTTCTATAACCGCATCCTACGGAGAGGTTGGCGGCATTTGTGGATGTGCAGGTGATGTTGTCGCGTATTGTTTAAATAATGGACCCATCACCAATACTGGTGTTCATTCTAAAGGCATGATTGCAGGAATAGGTTCAACTTCGCATTGTTTAAATATTTCATCGATAGAGCAAAATGAAACTCTTGATATATGTTCCGTTTCAAAAGTCAATTCGTTAGGTTCCACATACTGGGGTTATAAAGAACCGCAAATTATAGACGGAAAGAAATACAAATACTTTCCGTACCTAAAACGATTTGGCGAAGATTCCGCAAGATTGGGAATTGTTTTGAATAGTTATCCAATAGTACACAATTTTAATGGAGGAACCACCACTGAAGAATATGCAACATTGTATTTTGAAACAGAGGGAACTTCGCTTCCTTCCAATGTCACAAAAAATGGTTGTGATTTCGATGGCTGGTACGACAATTCAAACTTTATGGGAAATACCATAACAAGTATATCAAAAAACGAAAGCGGAACAAAAGCATTCTATGCAAAGTGGAGTCCAAAACTATATTCTATAACATATGAAACAAACGGCGGCGAGATTAATTCCGGCTTTGTTGAAAATTATATTTTCGATGTGTTAACATTATTGCCTCTTGATGTACTGAAAGACGGATATACATTTGCAGGTTGGTACTTGGACAAAAATTTTTCAGGCTCTCCTATTACGCAAATTTCACAAGGAACATTTGGGAACCAAAAATTGTATGCAAAATGGACTCCAAAATCATATTCCGTTACATTGTACGCAAATGACGGAACAATCGACAATGGCAAAGATGTAAAATCGTATATGTTTGGCACTGGCACTACATTGCCATCAAAAAATGAAATTACAAGATATGGTTACGATTTTGCTGGTTGGTTCGACAATTCAAGTTACGATGGCGGTGCTAAAACCGAAATTGGGGAAAATGACTTTGGGAACAAAAATTTCTGGGCAAAATGGACTGCAAAAAATTATGCGGTGAAATTACATATAAATGACGGCGAAATAAATTCCGGAAATCTTACACATTATACTTATGATGTTGTTACTATTCTTCCACAAGATGTAACAAAAAACGGTTACTCTTTTGCCGGTTGGTACAACAACGAAGCATGTACAGGAACAGCAATAACACAAATTGCAAAAGGCACAACTAATGACCAAGAATTTTGGGCAAAATGGACGGCAAAGACATATTCCGTTACCCTACAAACAAACAATGGTACAGTCAACAACGGAAATGTTACATCATACACCTACGGCGCGGGAGCGACCCTTCCGACTAATGTAACACGTACGGGCTACACATTTGCCGGTTGGTTCGATAATTCAAGCTACGACGGCGGTGCTAAGACCGAAATTGCAAACAACGAAATCGGAGACAAAAACTTTTGGGCAAAATGGACTGCAAACAATTATAAAGTAACATTGGATGCTCAGGGAGGAAATATCAATTCAAACAACGTAACATCATATACTTATGGTGTTGGAGCCACTCTTCCTACCGATGTTACAAAAACAGGATACCTATTTATTAGTTGGAAAGATTCTAAAGAAAATGACGTTCTTGAAATTCCAACAGATGCGTTTGGAGACAAGTCCTATACAGCAAGTTGGGGGAAAGACACCTATACAATCACCTACAATGCAAATGGAGGTGTCATCAACGAAACTTACGATGCAACATATCAAATAGAAGCAGAAATCACTCTTCCAACCAATGTTGAAAAAGAAGGTTGCACATTTGATGGTTGGTACAACAACGCAAATTATACGGGTTCAGAAATTACTTCTATTGCAAATAACGAAGTAGGAAACAAAAACTTTTGGGCTAAATGGACTGCCAATGAATACAATGTAACATTGGATCCACAAGGTGGAACAATCTATGGTAACATTATCACAAAATACACTTACGGTGTAGTGGCGAGTCTTCCTACAAATGTAAAACGAGACGGCTACACATTCACTGGTTGGTACACCGATAAAGAATGTACAAGTGCGGTCGCAAGCGTCATATCTTCAACTGCTACTGGAGAACAAACATTCTTTGCAGGCTGGTCAAATTCAGCATACGCCGTAACATTAAACACTAACAACGGCATTGTTTTAGAAGGAAACGTAACAAGCTACATACACGGAACGGCTACTACATTACCTTCTTCTTTTCAAATAACAAAAACTGGAAATACATTTGACGGATGGTACGATAACGCAAGCTATATCGGAACGGCTCTAACAGAAATTCCCGATACAGCCTTTGGCGATATAGAATTTTGGGCTAAATGGAAAGTAAATAGCTACAATGTGATTTACAACGCAAACGGTGGGACAATAAACGGAAATATGGCATCATACGTATTTGGAAATGGATTACAACTTCCTTCCGACGTTACAAAAACAGGTTACACTTTCGCTGGTTGGTTCAATAACGAAGAACTTGAAGAAGATGCCATTACTTCTATCCCATTCGACGCTACAGGTGACAAAGAATTCTGGGCAAAATGGACTGCAAACACTTACAATATTGTTTTGATTCTGAACGAAGGAACCATTCTAGACGGAATGATTGAAAACTACGTGTATGGTGTTGGTGCAGCTCTTCCGACTAACGTCACCAAAACGGGATATGCTTTTGATGGATGGTACATTAATTCCAACTACGATGGTGCAACCACTATGGCAATTGGCGTTAAGGAATATGGCGACAAAACATATTATGCAAAATGGACTCCTGCAATATATGCTGTAAACCTTGAAACAAACGGAGGATCAGTAAATGCAGGAAATATTACTTCATACACATTCGGTATTGCCGCATCATTGCCAACAAATGTTACCAAAGCCGGACATAAATTTGCTGGCTGGTATGACAACGAATTGCTGAAAGGTGAACCTATTGCGATTATCCCTAATAACGCAAACGGTGCAAAAACATATTATGCAAAATGGGACGTTCAATCCTACAAAGTTGCCACGAATCCTAACGGCGGAGTAATTGAAGACAATGATGTTACGGGCTACGAATACGGAACGACAACCATATTGCCAACCAATGTGACAAGATTTGGCTATGAGTTTGCTGGTTGGTTCGACAATCCAAGTTTAACGGGAGAAAGAATCCTTTCTATTAATCCAAGCGACATTGGCGACAAATCTTATTTTGCAAAATGGTCGGTTCATTCGTTCATGGTAACTTTGAAAACAAATGGCGGCACAATCAACAGTGGCAATGTTGTCGCATATACATATAGCAACGGTGCAACTCTGCCAATTGATATTGTTAAGGCAGGAAGTACATTTGCAGGCTGGTACGAAGACGAGAATTTCGAGAACGACGCTGTTTTGACTATTCCACTTGACGCATACGGCAACAAAACATATTATGCAAAATGGAATGCCAACGAGTATGCAATCACCTATTTCGTTAACCAAGGCTCAATCAACCAAAACTATGCGACAACATACACATTTGGAAGTTCTATTGAATTGCCAAATACATTGTCTCGCGAAGGATATACATTTGTTGGATGGTACAACAACTCAAATTATGACGGAGCAATTATTGAGACAATCGAAGCAAATGACTTCGGCGATAAATTCTTCTATGCACGTTGGACAGTAAACAGTTACAAGGTTGTTGCTGAATCAGACAAATCAATGGGAAATGTTGAAGGAGCCGGCATGTACAATTATAAATCATATGCAACATTAGCGGCCAAAGCCGATGCAGGATATGAATTTGTAAACTGGACAGGAGAAAATATCGAACTATTCCAAGGTACAATGCAAGACTCGTTGATTCAGATTCTTGTGAAGGACAACATCACACTGACAGCAAATTTCAAAGAAAAAGAGGTTATCTACACTATCGGCTCACTTGAAATCGACACATTGAAGACAAATCAAAAAATCGAGCCTATCGACCTGACCCTATTGTTCGCCCCTAGCGAAAACGGTGAAATATCCTACTCCGTTTCAAGCTCAGCCCCTAACATCGTTCTTCCACAAATCAACGGAGACAAGTTATACTTGACAACATTCCCGTATATCGGAAAGGCAGACATTATGGTAACAGCAAAACTTACAAACGGGAACAAAGCGACTCTATCTGCAAATGCCGTTGTGGAATATGACTGCAACATCCAGGTTGAACCAACAATAAAGAACGTAAGCTGCTATGGGTTGGAAGACGGAAAAATTGAACTATCTGCCGAAGCCAACTACACGTATCAATGGATTAACTCTGAATGTACAACGAACAGTTTAGAAAGTATCGCCGCTGGCAATTACCAAGTTTTGATTACGGATGAAAACGGATGCGAATCGTACAAAACATTCACTGTAAGTCAACCTGACGAAATCATTGTTTCAATCGACACGGTTGAAAATCCTCGCTGCGACAAGGAAAGCCGAATCATTTTGAAGGCCGAGGGCGACTACACATATTTGTGGAGCAATGGCTCAACCGAAAAAGATTTAATTGGCGCAGAAATCGGCACTTATACCGTAATTGTCAAAAATCCTGAAAATGGTTGTTCGGTTTCACTTTCGCAAGAGTTGGAAATGTCGATTCAACAACCAGAAATTGCTTTGGTAACGGTCAGCAAGGAGACTGGTCATAATTTGATTGTTTGGATTCGCGAAGCAACCGACCAAATCAACTACTACACTATATATCGCGAAACGAGAGAAACAGGTACTTGGGATTCAATCGGAACTGTTGCTTATAGTGAAATTAGTGTGTTCGAGGACGAGGAAGCAGATGTTGCGAATCGTCAGTGGAGCTACAAGATTTCGGCAACAGACTACTGCGGAAACGAGACTGATTTAAGCGCACAACATACTACGTTACACTTGGGACAATCAGAGAGTTTACGTAAGAATATCGCC
>JAZRXD010000049.1:0-2871 GCA_045600045.1 Bacteroidales bacterium | reverse complement strand
AAACAAGATAATAAGTAATTTATGTTCCTTGTATAAGGCTTTTACTTTTGAACTATTTGTTTTTTGCATTGTTTGATTTATTTCATTTTAGACTTGTAGTATTTCTGCTTCTATATAATATTAGAACGGTATTCCCTTTTCTTTGCAATAGGCTTCAAGTTCTTCTTCGTCTTTAAAGATTTCGTCGCATTTGGACTTTAGGCTGGCCATTGATACTTCAAAAAAATCATTTGTGGCTTTAAGCACTGTATTTAATGCGCTGATGAAAGAATTGAAATCAGAATTTAGGTTGCAAAGTTTATCAATGGTACTGTAATCGAGTTGCCTTTCTTTTGCTTGGAACAACACTTTTGTGTCCTCTGCTTTCGCGTTTAATAGTATTACACCGATACCAAAAGCAGAGTTTAGACGTTCAATTTCTTCATCAAGACTTTCGTCAATTTCATAAGCGACCAAATATCCATAGTTAGCCCAACTTGAATTAGAAACAGCCTGGAAATAGTATTGTTTCAAATCGTAGTCGTTATCAATGTTGCGCTTCATTTCAAAAGAGAAAATTTGTGCTCTCTTGTCGGGATCCATTTCACGCTGAAGTGACGAAGTGCCTTCTTTTTTGAAATCGGCAAAACGAACGCCTACAATATCAGGATGAACCCATTTTTGATTACTGTCCTTATTATTGCTTGACTTTTCGTGATATATTGTTTTGGCATAAACAGGACGTGGATAATTGGCTAAATAGTCACATAGAATTTTATGCAAATCTCTCTCTAAATATTGTTTCTTGACTGTTGAAACTGTAGCAGGTTGAGGGCTATCGAATTTTTTTGCATTTGTTATTAAAGCCTCAATTTCTTCGGCGTAGGATGTAATGTCGCAACAGGTGCCAATAGAATTGGATGAATTCTTTAGTTTCTGGCTCATAGCGCCCCTTGCAATAACAATGTCTAACCACTTAACATCTCTACGATGTGGAAGCGTTTCACCATTCTTATAGTAGTATTCGCTTGTTATAGAGCCAACCATATAAGCGCCGTTCCCATTAGGGCAAAGAACAGTATCTCCAATCTTCAAACCTTTACAAATAGTCCATAGAAAACCACAAGATAGACCTGCTGACACTTTTGTTTTTTCGGGGTGACAGTCTAAAAACACAGGAACAAACTCTTTGTTGAAATCCTTGACGTTATCTTTCAAATGGTCTGTAAGGTCTTGTGACGGAAGGAAGTCACAGCCTATATAGTTTCCTTTAAGGCAATCGGCAGAGAAACAGCCACCCTTGCCTAACATTATACGGTTGTATTGTTTCATAATAGGAATCTATTTGTTGATTTTAAAGTTTTCAATGTATGCTATATTGAGTTCTTTGGCAATTTGCTTGTTTTGTGCTGACATAGCGCCTGCTATAACAAGCAATGTGCTGTTATTGCAGAAAGAAGCATTTGCTTTGCACTCGGCGTCCATTACAGCCTTGTATTTTACACATTGGAAAATGCCTCTTGCAATATCATCTTCAGGCGACGTTGAGGGCTTGACCTCAACGGCAACTTGGGCACCGTCTTTCAAAACAAACAAAACGTCTATTCGGTCTGCTGATAAAAGCGTATGTTCCTCTATTGCCTGAACTGCATATTTGATACCCACTGAATTGGGATTGTTTTTTACGTACTCTTTCAACGTTTTGTGTTCGGCACCTTCGCCACCTTTACCATATTGTCCTTTGGCTATTGAAGCGCGAGTTTTTTCGATATATTCATTTCCGCAACCGACATAAGGTGTTAGTGATAATTCTTGTAGAACCCAATTCCAATTGGGGAAATCGAATGTTTTTTGGTTGTGACCTTCAATGAAAGTTTTTTTCTCAACTGGGTTTAATGTGTTGTAATTTGGATATACGTAGTCAAATCCTTCAGACGGCAATTCTGTAGAGTCTTTATAAACTAATGCATTAAGACTTGGTATTTTCTTGCTCGAAACTTCAACAAGTTTGTCTATGGTATCCTGGATATAACCTAAAACAGAACCTATATACGAAAATGTACTGTAGCCTAATGCATTGTACAATTCTTTGTAAGAGCCTGTTGTTTTTGTTTGTGCCCAATGTATTAGAATGGGAATGGCCTTTCGAACAAGTTCTGCTGTCTTTTCGGTTTTTACAACTTCGGAAATAATGTCTTGTGGTTTCATAGTGGAAACTATTTGTCGAGTTAAGTCCTTTAGTAAATGTGCAAGTTATGCCACTGTGTATAGTTGTTTTTGCAATTCAAGGTACTGATTTTTGATTTCGGCAATATCCATACCTAATTCACGTTTGGCGTCGGCGGGTCTGCCTGTAGTGATGAAATCGACGGAAGGCATTATCTTGTCGGCACGGTCTTTGTCGAAATCTTCAATGGTACGTTCCCAACTGCTTTTGATTGCAGGCGGTGCAATAATCAGCACATTTTTTTCACGTCCGTCGTTTTCTTCCGATTCAAGGAAGTATTTGATAGCCAAAACACCAACAATGGTTTTGCCCAAACCAACGACATCACCTAACAGGAATCCGCCGTGAGTGTGCATAATATCAATGCATTGCTTTGATGCTTCAATCTGATAGTCTAACATTTGATAGTTTTTAGGCAGGTAACTTTCTAACAGTGAAGTTGCATTGGCATCTAGCAAGTTGCCAAACTTGTCTTGAAGCAATTTTATGTAGGTTTCGTAAGGCGTAAGGGTTTCTGCAACTTGTGCTTGCTCTTGCTCTTTTTTCTCCTCAATTATTCTTTGTGCAGGCTTTGATTTTTTAAGGATTTCTTCCAAGAAATATTTAGTCCAATCCTCGGCCTGTTCCCATTTTTCCTCAAACCAAACAATATGTCCTTTACGATA